>NZ_KV834038.1:352688-462543 GCF_001837775.1 Corynebacterium sp. HMSC073H12
ACTCGCACAGTTTCACATTTGCAGCCCGCGCCCGCATTCACACGTGCAGCCCGCTGAAGGGCCGCCCCACGGTCGTCGACAAGCAAAAAGCGCCGAACCGGCAAACAATTGCTTGCCCAGTTCGGCGCCAGTTCAACGCTCACAGGTCAATGCTGAACCGTCAACGCTTAGAGGTTCGGGAACCAAATACCAATCTCGCGCTCAGCGGACTCCGGAGAATCGGAACCGTGAACAACGTTGTTAGCAACCTCAAGTGCGAAGTCACCGCGGATGGAGCCCGGAGTTGCAGCCTCGACCGGGTTGGTGCCGCCAGCGAGCTGACGCCAAGCAGCGATTGCGTT
The DNA here is from genome assembly GCF_001837775.1 of Corynebacterium sp. HMSC073H12. NCBI lineage: Bacteria > Bacillati > Actinomycetota > Actinomycetes > Mycobacteriales > Corynebacteriaceae > Corynebacterium > Corynebacterium sp. HMSC073H12. The sequence goes on from NZ_KV834038.1 coordinate 353,030, forward strand.
CGGGCCCTCGATAACACCAGCGACCAGCGGTGCAGCGGTGATGAAATCAACCAGCTCACCAAAGAACGGCTTATCGACGTGCTCTGCGTAGTGCTCCTTCGCAGTTGCCTCGTCAGCAACACGGAGGTCAAGCGCGACCAGCTTCAGGCCCTTGCGCTCGATGCGGGAGATAACTTCGCCGACCAGACCGCGGGAAACGCCGTCCGGCTTGATCAGAATAAGAGTACGTTCAGTCATGGTGAGCATCATACTATGACAAACCCCGCTGCACCGGAGTGGTGGTGCAGCGGGGTGAAATATGCAGCGTAACCCAGCGCGACTACGAGCGCTGGAGATTTACGAGTGCTGAGTGGTCAACAGACCGCGCTCCATACGCTGGATGAGGTTCTTCCGCAGGTGCAGAATGTAGGCCCACACTAGTGCGAAGAAGATACCCACCACGCCCATCGACACGTGTGTGAAGATAGCCAGCACACCAAAGACCTGCAGCACAATGTTGGCCTTCAGCGCCCAGGGCTGCTTCTGCAGGAAAGCCATCGCAATCAGAGCCAGGCCCAGGATGGTGATGTACGTAACCGAGAAGGTCTGGTTGATCTGCCCGTCGGGAATGCGCGTGACCACAGTCAGACCAAGCAGCACCGAGATAGCCTGCATAATCAGCGTGCCGGACATAACACCGCGCAGGCCCTTCAGCGGGTCCTTAGCCGGATCGTGTCCCGCACCGAGCGGGCCATACTTGCCGCCCTCACTCAGGTCACGGCCCTCGCGGTAGGCGCGCAGGGCCTCGCGGTCGGCTGCGGTGTAATCCTCCGCGCCATTGCCCTGTGGCTGGCTCGCCTGAGATTCACTCATTGCGGGTCCTTTCCAAATAGTGTCCGGGCCTCGCCCGCGGTAACAACAGATCCAGTGACGATCACACCGGAACCAGAGACGATACCGTCTCCGGTGTCGGTTTCCTCAGCTAGCGCGACAGCTAGCTCAACGGCGGACGGCAGAGTTGGCACGCGATGCACGCGCTCCTCGCCGAAAATCTCCTCCGCAAGGTCAGCCAGGTCGTCGTAGTGCAACGCACGCGGCGAGGTGTTCTGGGTAATAACCACTTCTTCGAAGTACGGCTCCAGCTCCACCAGCAGCCCACGAGCATCCTTCTCCCCCAACACCGACAACACACCGATGACACGGCGGAAGTCGAACTCAGCGGAGAGCGCCGTGCGTAGCGCACGGGCACCGTGAGGATTGTGAGCGGCATCGATGAACACCGTCGGGGTCGAACGCACGCGCTCCAGGCGGCCGGGCGATGCGACCGTCGCAAAGCCTTCGCGAACCGCATCAATGTTGAGCGGACGTCCCGGACCTGCGCCGAAGAACGCCTCCACCGCGGCCAGTGCTGTGGCGGCGTTGCGCGCCTGATGCGGACCGTGCAGTGGCAGATGGATGTCGTCATACTCGCCGGCCAGGCCCTTGAGCGTTAGGTTCTGCCCACCGACCGCCAGCTGATGGCTGACGACGCCATACTCAACCCCAGCACGGGCGACCGAGGCATCCATTTCCACAGCACGGCGCAAAACGACGTCCATTGCTTCCGGTTCCTGCTCGCCAACAATGGCGACATTGTCCGGTGGTGTGAGCAGGTCGTCCTTGTTCCACCGCGACTTGATGATACCGGCCTTCTCAGCAGCGATTTCAGCCAGGGTATCGCCGAGGTACTCCGTGTGATCAAGACCGATCGGGCAGATGACGGCCACGTCGGCCTCCACCACATTGGTCGCATCCCATGTGCCGCCCATGCCGACTTCCACCACGGCGACATCGACAGGAGCGTCGGCGAAGGCAGCGTAGGCCATGGCCGTGAGAACCTCGAACTTGCTCATCTGCGGGCCGCCCTTTTCGGCGGACTTGGCGTCAACCATTTCCACGTAGGGCTGAATCTCGCGCCAGATGCGCACGTAGTCGCGTGGATGGATGGGCTGGCCATCTATGGCGATGCGCTCGGTAACCAGCTGCAGATGCGGACTGGTGGTGCGGCCAGTGCGACGACCGAGAGCTCGCACCAGCGACTCAATCATGCGCACAGTGGAAGTCTTGCCATTAGTGCCGGCAACGTGAATCACCGGAGTGGCACGCTCGGGATGGCCAAGGATGTCCATCAGCATCTCGATCCGCTCGAGCGATGGGTCAATCTTGGTCTCCGGCCAGCGCTGATCCAGCTCGGCTTCCACCTCTGCGAGCTCGCGCAGCTCCTCGGCGGTGGCCTCCAGCGGAGCCGGCTCGTTGACTGGGCGGTCCACATCGACCGGCAGGCTCAGGCCTTCCTCGGACACGGAGACCTCACCGAGGCGCATGTCATCGGGCATGCGGTCATCGGCCATCACACCGGCGATTTCGCGAGGCTCAAGGTCCTCGACAATCTGAGAGTCAGCCGGATCGAATTCGAACTCAGGCGCTGCGGTGGACTCTTCTCGCACCGCAGACTCTTCCTGCACCACCGAATCGTCCTCGCCGCCAAGATTCAAACGAATCTCCCCTGCAATCTCATCGTGCGATTCAGCATCCCGAGGTTCGATATCCCGTGGTTCGGTCATGCCTGCGGAAGTCCCTCCAAACGAGCCTTAATGCGGTCAATCTCCTCCAGTGCGAACTGGTGGCGAGTCTTAATCTTCTCCACGACCTGCTCCGGAGCCTTGGACAGGAAGGCCTCGTTGCCGAGCTTCTTCTCGGTGCCGGCCAGTTCCTTCTCGGCCTTGGCCAGGTCTTTTTCCAGGCGCTTGCGTTCAGCGGCCACGTCGACAGTGCCGGAGGTATCCAGCTCGATCAGGACCGTGGCCTGAGACAGGCGCACCTCAATGGATGCGGTAGCGGTGAATCCATCCTCCGGTGCCTCAGCACGAGCCAGCGAACGAATCATCTCTTCCTGAGCAGTCAGATCAGCATCCGCCAGGTTCATGCGTGCCGGCACGCGCTGCGACGGCTTCACACCCTGGTCATTGCGGAAACGACGCAGCTCGGTGACCAACTTCTGGGCATCGGCAATACGACGTGCGGCAACCTCGTCGACAGCAGCGCCGTCGGTGGTCATGGTGGCATCCGGCCAGGCGGAAATAACCAGAGAGTCCTCGAAGCCCTCCGCGCCGTCGGTAAGCGCCTTCCACAGCGTCTCCGTGACGAACGGCATGGACGGGTGCAGCAGACGCAGCAGCGTATCCAGCACGCGGCCGAGAACCAGACGCGTGGAGGCTGCGCGCGCGGCCTGCTCCTCGGTCATGGTCTCGCCATCGTTCAGGCGCGGGAAGTCAACCTTGGTCATCTCCAGGTACCAGTCACAGACCTCGTCCCATGCGAAGTGGTAGAGGGCCTCGTTGGCCTTGGAGAACTCGTACTTATCCAGCGCAGCGTCGACCTCGGCGCGGACCTGTTCCAGGCGGTCCAGGATCCAGCGGTCGGTGTCGGTGAGCTGGTCACGGTCCGGCAGCTCGCCCACGTGGGCCCCGTTCATCAGCGCAAAGCGGGTGGCGTTGAACAGCTTGGTAGCGAAGTTACGGGAGCTCTGAGCGGCGTCATTACCGACCGGCAGGTCAGAGCCTGGGTTAGCGCCACGCGCCAGCGTGAAGCGAAGTGCGTCCGCACCGTAGTCGCGGACCCAGTCCAGCGGGTCAATGCCATTGCCGAGGGACTTCGACATCTTGCGACCCTGCTCATCGCGGACCAGACCGTGCAGGAAGACATCCTTAAACGGCACCTGCGGACGACCGTCGCGCCCCTTACCCAGCGGTGAATCAGACAGGGTGGCAGCAAAGGTCGAGAACATCATCATGCGCGCGACCCAGAAGAACAGAATGTCATAGCCGGTGACCAACACGGATGTCGGGTAGAACTTCTCCAGCTCTGGGGTGGCTTCCGGCCAACCCATCGTGGAAAACGGCCACAGCGCAGAGGAGAACCAGGTATCCAGCACGTCCGGATCCTGTGTCCAGCCCTCACCCGTCGGAGCCTCATCATCCGGGCCGACACAGACGACCTCGCCATTCGGGCCGTACCAAATCGGGATGCGATGGCCCCACCACAGCTGGCGGGAAATACACCAGTCGTGCATGTCATCGACCCAATCGAACCAGCGCGGCTCCTGTGAAGCCGGGTGAATAACCGTGTCGCCCTCGCGAACAGCATCGCCGGACATCTTGGCCAGCTCATCGACCTTAACGAACCACTGCAGGCTCAGCAGCGGCTCAATCGGCTCACCCGAGCGCTCCGAGTGGCCAACCGAGTGAACGTACGGGCGGACCTCCTTGACAATGCGCCCCTGCTCACGCAGCGCCTCCGTCAGCGCAGTACGGGCTTCCGCACGATCCATGCCGTCGAAACGCGTGCCAGTGTTGAAGATACGGCCAGTGGTGTCGATGACCTCCGGCATATCCAGGTCGTGGCGCTGGCCCATGGCGAAGTCATTCGGATCGTGTGCCGGCGTGATCTTCACCGCACCGGTACCGAACTCGCGATCCACATAGTCATCGGCGATGACCTGAATCTTCAGGTCCTCGCGGAACGGGTGGTCCAAAACCTTGCCCACCAGGTGCGTGTAGCGCTCATCCTCCGGGTGCACGGCAATTGCCACGTCGCCCAGCATCGTCTCCACACGAGTCGTCGCCACAACAATGGAGTCTTCCCCATCGCCGTAGCGGAAGGAGACGAGCTCGCCTTCAGCGTCCTCGTACTTGACCTCAATATCCGAGATCGCAGTCTGCAGCACCGGCGACCAGTTGACCATGCGCTTGGCGCGGTAGATTAGGCCGCGGTCAAACAGTTCCTTAAAAATCGTCTGAACCGCACGGGACAGGCCCTCGTCCAGAGTGAAGCGCTCACGGGACCAATCCAGGGAGTCACCAATCTGGCGCATCTGGTTGCCGATACGTCCGCCGTAATCGTGCTTCCACTCCCAGACCTTCTCCACGAACTCCTCGCGGCCATAATCGAAGCGGTCCTTGCCTTCGGAATCCTTCAGCATCGCCTCGACCTTGGTCTGCGTTGCGATACCCGCGTGGTCCATACCCGGCAGCCACAGCACCTCGTAGCCCTGCATGCGCTTACGGCGCACCAGCGCATCCATCAAAGTGTGGTCCAGTGCGTGGCCCATGTGCAGCTGACCCGTCACATTCGGCGGGGGCAGCACAATAGAGTAAGCCGGCTTGGAGCTAGACGGATCAGCCTCGAAATAGCCAGCGTCTACCCAGCCCTGGTACAGGTCCGACTCCACGTCAGCCGGGTTCCACGACTTGGGCAACTTATCTGCTCTGTTTAGGTCCACGTTGTTCTCAGTCACGCGTCACATCTTAGCGCCTTGCCCGGATTTGTTTTTCCAGGGGCTTTACGACGACCCTTGCGCCCCAACCCATATCTGCTATCGGCGACTTACGCAACGCCGAATTCAAGCTTTACTCACGTCCCGAGCCAATCGGCGATTACCGCACAAAATAAAAGCGCTCTCTTGTGAAATCATCACAAGAGAGCGCCTCTAAACGGCCGTTGACCAGCCCTTAGGCCAGCAGGTCCTTAACTGCGTCGCGCTCTTCGCGCAGTGCCTTGACGTTGCGCTCGATGCCAGCGCGCTGCACCTCGGAGAGATCCAGGCCCTCAACGCGAACCCACTCGCCGTCCTTGGCGTAGCACGGAACACCAGCGACCAGGCCCTCGTCGATGCCGTAGGAGCCGTCGGACGGAAGTGCGACGGAGACCCAATCGCCCTCTGGGGTACCCGTGACCCAGTCACGCATGTGGTCAACTGCGGCAGCTGCAGCGGAAGCTGCGGAGGAGGAACCGCGGACCTCGATGATTTCTGCGCCACGCTTGGCGACACGCGGGATGAAGTCCTGCTCAACCCATGCTGCATCAACCTTGTCGGAGACCTTCTCGCCTGCAATGGTGGCGTAGGTGATGTCCGGGAACTGGTCTGCGGAGTGGTTACCCCAGACGATCATGTTCTTGATCTCAGTGGTCGGAACACCAATCTTTTGCGACAGCTGGGACAGGGAACGGTTGTGGTCCAGGCGCATCATGGCGGTGAAGCGCTCTGCCGGGATGTCCTTAGCGTGGGAAGCGGCAATCATGGTGTTGGTGTTGGCCGGGTTGCCGACAACCAGAACCTTGATGTCGTCTGCTGCGTGATCGTTCAGTGCCGCGCCCTGCGGGCCAAAAATCTTGCCGTTAGCGCCCAGCAGTGCGGAGCGCTCCTCGCCCTTGCCGCGCGGCTTTGCACCGACCAGGAATGCGGCGTTGGCACCGTCGAATGCCTTTGCCGGATCATCGGTGATGTTGATGCCAGTCAGAAGCGGGAAGGCGGAGTCGAACAGCTCCATGGCAACGCCTTCGGTGGCGTGCAGCGCAGGAGTAATCTCCAGCAGATTCAACTCAACCGGGGTCTCAGGGCCGAAAACCGAACCGCTGGCAATGCGGAAGAGCAGGGAGTAAGCGATTTGTCCGGCGGCGCCGGTAACTGCAACCTTTACGGGAGTCTTGTTCACTACAGGCCTTTCTCGAGAGAGAATCAATTCGCTGCCCACTCTAATGCGACTGCGGGTTTAGCGCAGACGGGGGCGATGCGCTCAGACCATTTCTGAAAAACGGATAGCATTAGGCATGACTTACGGTCGTGTACTCATTTCACTAGAAAGAAGTCCGCGACTGACCAATTTCACCCCCGTTAGATAGCCAAAACCCCGTAGCCGCTCTCTAGTCCAAGCAAAGGATTTTCATGAAGTCTCCAGGCTCCTCTGATGCAATCCCCCATGCAGTCTTGGTGGCAGCACTTCAAGAATTCACCGCAAAGGGGTATGCAGATGCCCGTTTGGATGCCATTGCTGCCGCCTCTGGTGTCTCCAAGCGTATGCTTCACTACCACTGTGGTGACAAGTTGGGACTCTACAGGGCGACGTGGGCACATGTGCTGGAGACCGTAAGGCCTGACGACGACGACCTGCGTCCGCACTCCAATGTGCCGGTGGAAGCCCTGCAGCATGTAGTCGGCGTTATCTACGACTATTTCTCGGCGAACCCACTCGCCGTACGGTTCATCATCCAGGAAAACCTACACCCAGTCCTGCCGCTTGAAGGCGTGACTGGGCTTGGTGGTCAGAGCCCTATTGTTTTGGAGTTTGACCGCATCTTGTTGCTCGGCCGCGATTACGGCGCATTCCGCACTGACATTTCCGCACTTGATCTTTATATTCTCGTGCTGTCGCTGGCCACCTTCCCCACCCTGCACCAACGAACTTTTGAAAACCTCTACGGCATTGAAATGCAGTCGACGGTGCTGTCGGACAAGCTGCGTGAGTTCGCACAGGACACCGTGACCAGCCTGTTGACATCCTCGCCTCGCAACGAACCGGGCAGCTCGTACACTTCCCTGCTGGCCTCCCATGGCGCGAACTCGTCCGCGCTTGGCGCAGAGGTCTATGGCGATCAGCCCAACCCAGAGACTCAGGACTTGGCTGCTGATGATGCCCCGGATTACCGCGACATCTACGGCATGGACGACTAGGGCTCCATACAGACACCAAAACCCGGTTAGAGCAGCTACTCTAACCGGGTTTTCAGCTACCTTTACGCAGTCTTCTTGTTCTCGCTGCGTTCAACGAGTTCTGGCGCTGCACCGTCCGTGATGCATTCCTTGTGGACGATGACCTCCGCGACGTCGTCACGCTCTGGTACTTCGAACATCACGGGAACCAAGATTTCTTCCATGATGCCGCGCAGACCACGGGCGCCGGTATTGCGGCTAATCGCCTTGGCAGCAATGGCGCGCAGTGCCTCATCGTCGATGGTGAGGCGCACACCGTCCATGTCGAACAGGTGCTGGTACTGGCGGACCAGGGAGTTCTTGGGTTCGGTGAGTACGCGAACCAGCGCGTCCTCATCGAGGTTGGTGACCGATGCGATGACGGGCAGGCGACCAATGAACTCAGGGATCAGGCCGAAGCGAACGAGGTCCTCCGGCAGCACGTCGCGGAATGGATCCTTCATGTCCGCGTCGTTAGCCGAGGTGACATCTGCGCCGAAGCCCAGCCTCTTCTTGCCGACACGCTCCTGCACGACCTTCTCCAGACCGGCAAACGCACCGGCGACGATGAACAGGACATTGGAAGTGTCGAACTGAATGAACTCCTGGTTCGGCAGCTTGCGCCCACCCTGCGGGGGCACGGCGGCTACGGTTCCCTCGAGAATCTTCAGCAGCGCCTGCTGCACACCTTCACCGGAGACATCGCGAGTGATGGAGGTGTTTTCAGACTTACGCGAGATCTTGTCAATTTCATCGACGTAAATGATGCCACGCTGCGCCTTCTCGACGTCGAAATCAGTAGCCTGCAGCAGCTTCAGCAGGATGTTCTCCACATCCTCACCGACATAGCCGGCCTCGGTCAGGCTGGTGGCATCGGCGATTGCAAACGGCACATCCAGCTTGCGAGCCAGCGTCTGTGCCAGGTAGGTCTTGCCACAGCCGGTCGGCCCCAGCAGGAGGATGTTCGACTTCTGCAGCTCGACGTCGTTGTCCGACTTGGTCTCTGCAGCACGAAGGCGCTTGTAGTGGTTGTAGACTGCGACGGCCAGCGTGCGCTTTGCCGTGTCCTGGCCGATGACGTACTCATCGAGGAAGTCGCGAATTTCCATCGGCCGGGGCAGGCGGTCGTCGTTGCCAGTTGCCTCGCCGCCGGTGTTGAGCTCCTCTTCAATAATCTCGTTGCAGAGCTCGATGCACTCATTACAGATGTACACACCAGGTCCGGCAATCAGCTTTTTGACCTGCTTCTGACTCTTTCCACAGAAAGAGCACTTCAGCAAATCCGCACTTTCTTGCATACGCGCCATGAGGCTCCCGCCGCCGCCTTTCCGCTGATTAATTTCGGTATGACTTCGCACGAGCCTACCAAGATTCAGGATAAGAACGAAGCCCCCACGCCTGATGCTGTTGAAGCTTTTCAAACGAGGCGTTTGCTACATGAATTGCACTCGCGTTATCCAGCGTAGCTACTGACCCAAATCCAATGCTGATACCAAAGGACCATGTCTCGACAACAGACAGTCGAAACTACGCTGACTCAGATACGCGACTGCCCTGCGTCGCTTCCACAGGAAGGCCGTGGAGCGTTACGGAATCAATTTGATTCGGATACCGCGGCACTGGATGTTCGAAATCTTCATCCGCCCAACTGACCATTTGATGACCCAAGATGTCGGGTGCATTGCGTTCGTATTTGTCCTGCCACCAAAATTCGAATATAGCCTTTTGCCTATCAAAATGGACTATTCCATATCCATGATCGGACCACTCCATGAACTGGACATTCGAATTGAGATTCAACAGCGCCATCTCCGCTACGCGAGAAGCTGCAAAAGCAGCCATCCGCGCCTCAGGAGTATTTCCACTGACAGCACTTGTCACACCCCTAACCGCGTCATCTGCACCCCCACGCCCCATCGAGGTTGGGCAAAACTCAACACCGGCGCTGTACCTTCGGGCATTAAAGGCGCCGCTGTTGCCCGTGGTTGTCCTGAGCGCTCCTGCCCGCACATTCCCTGACTCTGCACCTGGCCGTGGATTGGCACCCGGCAACCCAGAAATGTAGCCGTCGCCTACTACTGATTGCGACAGCAAATCTGACCCGAGATTTCCATGTGCATCTCCGGAGACCATAACCGCATTGTTGATTCCATCCCGCAACAGTGCGATGAGTTTTTCCTTTTCCGCCAGATAGTCCGACCAACGACTGAGGCCAAACTTTGGCCCTTCTTGACCAGGAATGACATCAGGCAATTCAGTTGGCGAGAACCAAGCCTGCTGGGCTAAGACTTTCCAGCGCACTCCGCGTGCTTGCGAATCGGCCAGTCCCTTTTCCAACCACTCGAACTGAGGGCGGCCAAGCAAACTAGGCGCGCCGTCGAGGTGCGAGTTATCGACCGGCAGCTCGTACTTTGGCAATAGCGACTGCGCATCCATGGCATGAATATCAACGAGATCACCGAATTGTAGCTTTCGGTACACCAGCGCTGGATTCTCCGGCACTGGGTATGAGAAGTCCTCTACCAGCATGAACTCGCCGGATCCATCACCACGCGGTGGCCGCGTGGGGGTCCATTCCCAGAATGCGCGGAAAGTATCTGAAATAGTCACGGTTTCGGCGATACTAATTTCCGGCACATCAACTTGGTTTCCGTAAAACGGATCAATATCGTGATTGTCCCAAATAATGGTCCAAGGGTGCTGTTGATGGGCACGGGCAAAATTCTCGTCCGAGCGCCACAGGGCATAACGACGTCGGACTTCGTCCAGATTGAGCCAGTCCCGATTATCCGGATGATCAAGCTTGTCAAAACCAGGGCGTGAGCGCACCATTTCATCCTTATCGATGAAATCGTACAAGTAGTCCCCTAGGTGAACCACCAAGTCAAGATCGTTTCGATTTGCCAAGTGACTAAGTCCAGACCACCATGATGACCAGTAGGAGCTACAAGACATCACGGCCATGCGCATCTCATCGATACCTGCACCAAATGCAGTGCGGGTCCGTCCAATCACCGACTTCTGCCCTTGCGAAACAAACTGGTAATAGTACGTTTCACCTGTCGCTAATCCAGTGACATCAACCTTGATAGTCCAATCATGCTCAGCAATAGCTTCCTGAGTACCCGAAACCACAACATTGGACATTTCTCGGTCCGTGGCCACTGACCAATCGACCGGAATCCTCATACCTTTTGGATTAGCGCCAGGAGCGCCATCAGGGTCTCGCTCTGCGAGCGTAACGCGAGTCCAAATAATTACGCGATCTTGCAATGGGTCTCCCGAGGCAACGCCGTGAGCAAATGGGAAATCATAAGCCGTTGGGAAGTCATCCACCGGCACGATACCGACGCCACGATTATTCTCGCTAGCTCCTTGTCCTGGCAGCGAGATATTGTCCTCACCGGCATCTTCAGGTGCACCGGTTCGCTTACCAAGAGGCAAGATAGGTATTTCAAAAGACCCCGGTGTTACCGGTTTCGCAGCTACAGCTTGAGCGGCCGTTAGGTTCGAAAACGAAGAGACCGAATAAGTAGTTGCTGCACCTGCTACAGACAGAAAGAGGCCACGCAAAACTTGACGTCGGCTAACTTGGACTTCCGAATCATCACGGCTGAACTGTTGGGCATCGATATCAGGTCGAAAAGGCATGAATCGATATTAAGTATTAATACATACCCAAAAATGAACAAGGCCTTAACCGGATTGAAAGTTTTCCGATTAAGGCCATGCAACCAAACACTTTAGGCGTTGTGCTTGCGGTACTCGAAGACCTGGTCGATGATGCCGTACTCGACGGCCTCTTCAGCGGTCAGGATCTTGTCACGGTCGGTGTCCTTGCGGATCTGCTCTGCAGTGCGACCGGAGTGGCGAGCCAACGTCTCCTCCATCAGCTTGCGCATGCGCTCGATCTCGTTCGCCTGAATCTCCAGGTCGGAAACCTGGCCCTGGATTCCCTGGGTAGCCGGCTGGTGAATGAGCACGCGCGCATTCGGCAGAGCTGCACGCTTACCCGGTGCACCCGCAGCGAGCAGCACGGCTGCCGCGGAGGCAGCCTGGCCCAGGCACACGGTCTGCACGTCGGGACGCACATACTGCATCGTGTCGTAGATGGCCATCAGCGAGGTGAAGGAGCCGCCTGGGGAATTGATGTACATCGTGATGTCACGATCCGGGTCCAGGCCCTCAAGCACCAGCAGCTGCGCCATGATGTCGTTAGCGGCGGTGTCATCGACCTGGGAGCCGAGGAAGATAATGCGCTCTTCGAAGAGCTTGTTGTATGGGTTGGATTCCTTAGCACCAAAGCTGGAGTGCTCCACGAAAGAAGGAAGCACGTAGCGCGACTGCGGCATCTGCATATTGTTCATCTCCATGTTGATTAAATCGCCTCTAATTATTCGCTACTGTCCGCTTTTAGCGTGCGGTGTCCTTGAGGGCGGTCACGACGTGGTCAACCAGGCCGTATTCCTTAGCCTCAGCTGCGGTAAACCAGCGGTCGCGGTCCGAGTCTTCCTCAATGCGCTCGACCGGCTGACCGGTGTGCTGCGCAATCAGACGAGCCATCTCCTTCTTGGTGGCAGCGAACTGCTCAGCCTGAATGGTGATGTCGGATGCGGTACCGCCAATACCTGCCGATGGCTGGTGCATCATAATGCGGGCGTGCGGCAGTGCGTAACGCTTGCCCTTAGCACCTGCGGCGAGCAGGAACTGGCCCATGGAAGCTGCCAAGCCCATGCCGTAGGTAGCCACGTCGCACGGAACAAACTGCATGGTGTCGTAAATGGCCATGCCGGCGGTGACGGAGCCACCCGGGGAGTTAATGTACAGCGAGATATCCGCCTCCGGGTCCTCAGCTGCCAGGAGCAGCATCTGACCGCAGAGCTTGTTGGCAATCTCGTCGTCGACCTGCTCACCCAGCCAAATAATGCGCTCCTTGAGCAGCTTGTCGAAAACTGTGTTCGTCGACATCTGGGCGTTATCGCTCATCTGTGTACTCCTTCTTCGTACGTGTGCGAGTTTGTCGTTCACTAGAGGGTAACGAAAAGGGCCGTCCCTTTGTTTCAGGAACGGCCCTTGTTCGCTATAAGCGTTGCAGCATAAGGAATGCGTCGCGCTAACGGCGGGGCTTACTCAGCCGAGTTGTCCTCAGCCTTGTCGGACTCAGCCTTCTCAGCCTCAGCTTCGACCTCACCGAAGTACTCGTTCAGATCGATTTCGTTGCCCTCAGTGTCCTTGGCGGAAGCCTTCAGGATCGAGGTGGCCAGAGCCTTGCCGCGGCGAACGTCTGCAAACAGGTTGCCGAGCTGGCCGGATTGCTGAATCTGCTGGATGAACTGGTTCGGATCCATGCCGTAGGACTGAGCAGTGAACAGGATGTGGTCGGTGAGCTCCTGCTGGGAAACATCCGGCTGGATCTCTTCAGCCAGTGCGTCCAGGAACAGCTGGGTGCGGACAGCTTCCTCAGCGGACTTCTTGGAGTCCTCGTCGAACTGCTCGCGGGTGGTGCCCTGAGCCTCCAACATGGAGTTCAGAACCTTCTCGTCGCCGCCGAACTGACCCAGCAGCTGCTGCAGCTGGCCCTCGACCTGCTCCTTGACAACACCCTCCGGCAGAGCGATGGTGGTCTGCTCCATAGCGGCAGCCAGGACCTTGTCGCGAACCTGCTGAGCCTGCTCACCCTTCTTGGTGTTCTCGACCTGGCGAGCCAGATCTTCCTTCAGCTCGTCGATGGTGTCGAACTCGGAAGCCATCTGAGCGAAGTCGTCGTCAGCTTCCGGCAGCTCACGGACCTTGACGGACTGAACGGTAACGGTGACCTGAGCGTCCTCGCCCTCGTGCTCGCCAGCAACCAGCTTGGTGGTGAACTCCTTGGACTCGCCCTGGGACAGGCCAACAACAGCGTCATCCAGGCCGTCAATCAGGTCGTCGGAGCCAACCTGGTAGGACAGCCCCTCGGTCGAAGCCTCTTCCAGCTCTTCGCCGTCGATGGTGGCGGACAGGTCGATGGAGACGAAGTCGTCCTTCTCGACTGCGCGCTCGACGCCGGTCAGGGTGCCGAAGCGAGCGAGCAGGTTCTGCAGCTCAGCCTCAACAGCTTCCTCGTCGGCGACCAGCGGGTCAACCTCAACTGCGATGTCCTCGAACTTCGGCAGCTCAATCTCCGGGCGGACGTCAACCTCAGCGGTGAACTCAACGAGCTCGCCATCTTCCAGCTTGGTGATGTCAACCTCAGGCTGACCGATAACCTTCAGGTCCTCCTCGCGAACGACCTCGTCGTAGCGGGACGGAACCATGTCGTTGAGCACCTGCTCCAGGATTGGGCCGCGGCCGAAGCGGGCCTCAATCAGCTTTGCCGGTGCCTTGCCCTTACGGAAGCCCGGAATCTGGACCTGCTGAGCCAGTGCCTTGTAGGCGTTGTCGAACTCTGGCTTCAGCTCATCAAACGGGACCTCGACGGTAATCTTCACTCGGGTCTCATTGAGCTTCTCAACGGAAGACTTCACTGGTGCACTCTCCTGCAACTCGATGATTAATTCATAGACCACGGGAGTGCCCGTGATACTGGTCGGGGTAGCGGGATTTGAACCCACGGCCTTCCGCTCCCAAAGCGGACGCGCTACCAAGCTGCGCCATACCCCGTATGCGTCATTCGAAACCTAGCAGAAACCCCTTTGGAGCATCTGCACCGGGGCCCTCATAGTCGCGAAATCGCGTTTCCACAACGGACCCGTATAGATTTACCTGACGATTAATGAAATCACAAAACCACGCGTTCAACCAGGCTAATGCTCTATCTGAAAACGCTTTACGACGCCATCGAGAGCCAACCTGCCAACTACTACTGGTTTCATGAAATCCATGCATATCACCGGGCGTTTGCATCACCTCAGCACTGCTTTTGGCGGCCTCGTTTACTGCAAACACTCCATTCGTCGGCCGACTCATCAAAGAAACCGCCTAAAACGACCGCCCCTTTGTTGAGTCGTGTGACAGTGTAATCAACGGCTATATGCCTGTTTCACATACCCCACGTTGCTTTAGTTTCATTTTCTGTTTTTCCCGGCCACAGCCACTTTTCTTTAAAGCCTTCGAGAAAAACCTGGCATCGATTTTTGTATGTGCGCTTTAACGGGTTAGTATGCCTTGTACCAAGACACAGTCTGGTGGAAACGATTGAGTAGCTAAGCCGGATTTCTGTCTATGGGGATGTCGTATAGTGGCTAATACCTCAGCCTTCCAAGCTGAAGACGCGGGTTCGATTCCCGTCATCCCCTCCACGTAACCGGGAGCTTTGCTCCCGGTTTTTGTTTTTTCCAAGCTGATGCCCGGGGCCAGAAATTCTTCTGCCCTCTGTTCAGGATCCAGTGCCACGGGTACTCTGGGCACCATGAAGCCCACCATTATCGATGCCGATACTGGACACGAACTATGGACCGCGGTCGAATGCGCTGCTTTTTCCGGCACCGCACGTGGCACTTTCACCAGCTACGCTGGCCGCAAAAAGGCTCCTGAGCCCGTCGCGAAGCTTCATGGGTTGACCCTGTGGGATTCCGAAGAAGTTCGCGAATGGCACGCCAATCGAAAGAGCCGCACCAAGCGCACCGACTCCGCCGAGTCATAGATACCTACCCATACCCAATCATTTCCTGGTTCCCGAGCTGCCTCTGTCGCACAGAGATGTCAGCTCGGGAACTTTTCGCGCTCTACATGCGTTGTTTGAAGTAATTACTAGCAATACTCGAAATTTCCTTTTTGGAGGCCTAGCCCATGGGGGCTTTAATCCTGATCGCTATCACCGTCGGCGGCGCAATTATCATCGCGTCGATGGCTCAAAACCGTTCTAACAGGGCCTTTGATGCCCGCCAGAACAATCAATTGGAAGACGCCGTCGCAGACGCCCGCCGATGGATTGAGCGACTGGGCTCACAGGTGCTGAATCTCGCTGGCACCGATTCGGCTTCCACACAGGCTCTTGCTGACGCATCCGAGCGCTACAACGCTGCTTCCTCGCAGATTTCTACTGCACGCACCCCAGCACAGGCACGAATGGCGCGCGAATCGGCGCTGGAGGGCCTGCACTACATCAATGCAGCTCGCGAGATCATGGGCCTGCCGGCGGGGCCGACACTGCCACCACTGGAAGGCCAGAAGGCTGCTGGTTCTGTGACCGAAACTCGCACCATTGAGCACGAAGGCCACTCGGTTACCGCCTCTCCATACGCCACCCCTGAGACTCCGAACTACTACCCCGGCGGCCGTGTCGCTGGCCGTCCGGTTCCAGCCGGTTGGTACTCCGAGCCATGGTGGAAGTCCGCGCTCCGCACCGGTGTCTGGACCGCAGGCTCGATGCTGCTGTTCTCTACCCTCTTCCACGGTATGGCCGGTGTTGCCTACGGCGCTGATGAGTTCGCCAGCGGCATGGGCACCGGCGCTGACGACTTCGGTGGCACCGAGGACTTTGGAGCCGAAGACTTCGGTGGAGACGATTTCGGTGGAGATGACCTTGGCGGCGACTTCGGTGGCGGCGGTGCAGATGCCGGTGACGCAGACGACGGCGGAGGTTTCTTCGACGGACTCTTCGGCGGCGGCGACGGTGGCAGTGACGGTGGCGGATTCTTCGACGGCGGATTCGACGGTTTCGATATTTAGAAAAAGCCCGGCGCCGCTATTTCGCTAAATCCGCAAAAGGATCGACAGTGCCGTCTGTCTGGGGCCGATACTCAATTTTTCTGGCGGCGAATCGACCAGCTTCCTTGCCAAGGATGCTGCTAATTAAAGCAACAGCCATATCCATACCTGCTGCGACTCCTGATGAGCTCCACCGATCTCTGTCTTCAACCCATCGAGCCTCTTTCACCCACGTCACTTCGTTTCCGAACGAGGTAGCCCAATCAAAAGCCAACTTATTACTAGTTGCCCGTTTTCCTTCAAGAAGCCCAGCCGCAGCAAGCAGTGCAGAACCTGTGCAAACCGATGCCACTAACCGCGCCCGGGATCCGAGGTTGTTAAGCCAGTCCAAAAAATCTGCATCCTCAACTAGTGTTCTACTCCCGGCTCCGCCAGGAACTAGAAGAATATCGACCGTTTCGAGGTCAGCGGCACAACGTGTGGTAATAACCTGCGCCCCCTGAGCGCTGGTTATCGGACCAGAAATGTGGGCGACATATTCGACCTCAATCTCTGGGACATGACCAAAAAGGCCAACCGGCCCAAATACGTCCAAGAGCTCGAACCCGGGGAATAGCACAATAGTTACTCGGCGATGCACTTCTGGAATTGTCATACGACAATTCCTACTCCGTCTATACATAAAAAGGGTCTGGTTCCAGAGTTTTCTGGAACCAGACCCTTTTATTCCTATCAACAGATAGCGAACAACAACCCTTTAAGCCTCAGGCAGCTCCGGGGCGACGCCAGTCTTTTCGTACTCTGCCAGAATGTCGATGCGGCGCTGGTGACGCTCCTCCTCGCTCCACGGCTGGGAGACGAAAGCATCGACGATGGCCAGAGCCTCTTCCTCAGAGTGCATACGACCACCGAGGCCGATCAGCTGAGCGTTGTTGTGCTCGCGGGCGAGCTTTGCGGTCTCCACCGACCAAGCCAGCGCACAACGAGCGCCCTTGACCTTGTTAGCAGCGATCTGCTCGCCGTTGCCGGAACCGCCGAGCACGATGCCCAGGCTGCCCGGATCGGCGACGGTACGGGAAGCCGCCTCGATGCAGAATGCTGGGTAGTCATCTGCAGGGTCGTAGGTGTGAGCGCCGCAGTCAACGACGTCGTGGCCCGCCTTCTCCAGGTGGGTCTTAATCAGGTTCTTCATTTCAAAACCGGCGTGGTCTGCACCAAGGTAAATACGCATGGCAGCAAGTCTAGCGGTTCCCACGGATTTGACGGTGTCTGCACCCGTTTTAGGTATTGCTTGACGACGTCCCCCTGCGCAGCCGAATAGGGTGAAAATGAAACTGTTTTTGCGTTTCAGCACGTCTTCGAAACCGGAAATTGGGTGCTTTTACCGTGTCTCCTGCGCCGCAAGCTCACTTCCAAGTCGATCCGGAAGCTCATGGCTCCCATGGGCATCATCACGCACCGGTGGTGCGAACGGTTCGGCATGACATCAACAAGAAGCCATTTATTGTCATTTGGGAGGTCACGCGGGCTTGTGGCCTAGTCTGCAAGCACTGCCGCGCTGATGCGCAACATGAGCCGCATCCACTTCAGCTTTCGACCACCGAGGGCAAGACGCTGCTAGAGACCTTGGCGGCGTATAGCAAGCCGAAGCCGCTTGTAGTGCTCACCGGCGGCGATCCGTTTGAGCGTGATGACCTGGAAGAATTGGTGCGATTCGGCACGGAGCACGGTCTGAACATGTCGCTGTCGCCATCGGTGACGCCGCGGTTGACGCCGGAGCGAATTCAGTCGCTGCGTGAGGCCGGAGGTAAGGCGATGTCGATGTCGCTCGATGGCGCGACCGCCCAGACCCATGACAAGTTCCGCGGGTTTTCGGGGACTTTTGAAAAGACGCTTGAAATGGCTCCGCACATCAACGAGGCCGGTTACCGGCTGCAGATTAATTCGACCCTGACCAAGGGAAATATTCATGAGGCGCCAGCGCTGCTGAAGACGGTCATGGAGATGCAGGCCAAGATGTGGTACGTCTTTTTCCTCGTTCCCACTGGTCGCGGCGCGGATTTGGGCGCTTTGTCGCCGGAGGAACGCGAGGATGTTCTTCACTGGCTATCGGATGTGTCCAACCGAATTGCCATTAAGACGACGGAGGCGCCGCAGTATCGGCGCGTCGTCATGCAGCAGGAGGAAGCGAAAGAAAAAGGGCTGCCACCCTATGAGGGCGGCGAGCTCTACCGCTACTTGACCGAGGAAACGACAAAGCTGCTCGGCGCTGAACCGGAAAAGCCACGCCGACCGCGCTCCCCGATGGCCGTCAATTCCGGGTCAGGTTTTGCCTTCATCGACCATATCGGCGATGTCTATCCCAATGGTTTCCTGCCGCTTCACTGCGGCAATGTAAAGGCAACACCATTCCAGGAAATCTATTCGAACTCGCCGGCGTTCAAAGCCCTTCGTGATCCTGATAATTGGCACGGCAAGTGCAGCGTCTGTGAATACCACAGCGTATGCGGTGGATCCCGATCCACTGCGTATGCACTGACCGGCGATTACACCGCATCCGACCCGACCTGCATCTACATTCCACCACGGTGGGCTGCCATGAGCGAAGAAGAACAGCAGGCCTCTACCGGGCAGAATGCCGAAGATAGGGCCGCTCAGGTTCCTTAGCCGCATGCCCCAGCTGCTACAGGTTTCTTAGTCGAAGCGCGGATCCTCAGTGCGAGAGCGCTTAATTTCGAAGAAGTACGGGTAGCTGGCGACGGCAACCGAGCCGTCGAAAATCTTGCCGGCTTCTTCGCCGCGTGGGATACGGGTAAGCACCGGACCGAAGAAGGCAACGTCGTTGAGCTTGACCACCGGAGTGCCGACGTCGTTGCCGACCTCCTTCATGGCCTCTGCGTGGTTTTCACGCATGAGCTCATCGAACTCGGTAGTCAGGGCCTGTGCCAGGCGCTCTTCCGGCAGTCCAACCTCTGCGAGGGCTTCCTTAATCAGTTCGTCGAATGCATGCTCCGGCTCGTCGACATGCGCATGACGATCGATGCGGTTTTCGTTGTGAATCTTCGTGCCCAGCGCGGTGTAGAGCTTGTCGACGGCCTCCTGACCATCCTGGGAGAACACTGCATTAAACAGGCGTGCCGGGGTCCAGTTGCACTGCATCATGAACTTGTACTCTTCCGGCAGCTCGTCGCGGCCTTCATTGAGTACCGACAGGCTCATCGGCTTCCACTCGACCGCGATGTCGCGGACCTTTTCGACTTCCTTAATCCAGCGCGACGTCACCCAGCAAAACGGGCAGGAAACGTCGAAGTAGAAAGTGACCTTGTCTCGATTGCTCATGTGAAAGTCCTCCTAAAGCATTGATTGACTTATCAACGACTATAGGGGGGAATTTTTCGGCTCGCATTCATGTTTTCCGCCTATTTGCGGTTCGTTCCCTCCGGGACTTCCCAGTGGCCATGTGAGGATCCTAACCACGCGAGGGCAAGCCCGTGTCCTCCAAACAATCAGCGGTGGCCTCCAGGTAGGCAGGCCAATCTGCGTAGTCCAGGAACTCCGGGCCCACCTCGTGATCCATAGAGACCATCTTCCCCGAGCGCATGTCCAAACAGTAGTTGTTTCCGCCGAAGTCCATGACCAGCGGAATCCATGCCTCGTGATACCACTTGCCATCCGAGTCGGCGCTGTCCATGCCTTCGGCTTCAAAATCATCGAAGTCGCCGTCTGCCTGCAGCTGAGTCCACAGCTTGTAGTCGTTCAGAATCGACTTCGGCGGCGCAATCCAGCCACCGTCCCACGGCTCACCGTCCACAGACGCGTGCCGCAGCCACGAAGCTCGCACGTAGTCTGGCAGCTTTACTCCGAGGTCAGCCTCAAGCTGATCCAGTTCCGCTTCTGTCGCCGGGGCCTCCAGGGCATCGTCGCCAAGCTTTGCTTCAATGCGATCCCACGCCGCGTTGACCCGTTCAACCTTGCTTGTATCATCACTGAGTTCGTACATGAAACGAAGTGTATTCACAATCGGCTTTGCTCGCATGCCGAAGAAGCCAAAATCTCGTCCCTTCGACCGCCAATCGACCGCCAATGCGACCGCCTCAATCGACGTGGAATGAGCGAGGAAGTCGAGGTCACGCCGCCCACCCCGCTACTGCCCGATTCCCAATCCGGGGTCGTGGTTACACTTGTCGCATGACTTCCACGAACCTAACCAGGACCGAGGCCGCCGACCGTGCGGCCATGCTCGAGGTGTCCCACTACGACATCTCTCTTGACCTCACTACCGCACCTGTCGGTGGGCCGCACAGTGCACCAACATTCGCTTCCACGACCGCAATTTCTCTGACGGCGAAGCGCGCTGGTTCCACCTTTATTGACCTGCGTGATGCAGTCGTCAAGAGTGTGACCATCGACGGCATCGATGCTACGGAGGCCGCTCGCTATGCCAGCGAAACCGGCATTAACGTGGATCTGACCGAAGGTGACCACACCATCGTTATCGACGCGGACTGCCGTTACACCAACAACGGCCAGGGAATTCACCGCTTCCAGGATCCTGCCGACGGCGAAACATACCTGTACTCGCAGTTTGAAACTGCCGACGCCAAGCGCGTGTTCGCCTGCTTTGACCAGCCGGATTTGAAGGCGACGTATTCAATCCACGTCGTGGCACCGAAGGGCTGGAAGGTTATTTCCAACTCGGTGGCCAAGACCGGCGCCACCACCGATGTCCACGGCAATGAGGCCGACACCTTCGACTTCTCGGTGGACGTTCCGCTGTCGACGTATCTCATCGCAGTCTGTGCGGGCCCATGGCACGAGGTCACTGACTCGTGGACCGGCACTGTCGCACCGCACCCGGAAACCCCTGCTGAGCACCAGCCGGATGGCGAGCTGACCATTCCACTGGGACTCTACTGCCGCCAGTCCATCGCCGAGTACCTCGATGCCGACACCTTGTTCAAGGAGACCAAGGAAGGCTTCGACTTCTACGCCAAGCATTTCGGCGAGCCGTACCCGTTCGGTAAGTACGACCAGATCTTCTGCCCGGAATACAACATGGGCGCGATGGAAAACGCCGGCTGCGTGACCATCCGCGACGAGTACGTCTTCCGCTCCAAGCCCACCCATTACCTCTACGAGCGCCGCAACGACACCATCCTGCACGAGATGGCTCACATGTGGTTCGGTGATTTGGTCACCATGCAGTGGTGGGATGACCTCTGGCTCAATGAGTCCTTCGCCACCTGGTCGGCCGCGGCCGCTCAGGTCGAGGTTTCCGATTACAGCCACGCTTGGACCACTTTCGCCAACGTAGAGAAGGCCTGGGCCTACAAGCAGGATCAGCTGCCGTCGACGCACCCGATTGCCGCCGATGCCAGCGACATTGACACCGTCGAGCAGAACTTCGACGGCATCACCTACGCCAAGGGCGCTTCTACCCTCAAGCAGCTGGCCGCCTACGTTGGTCAGGACGCCTTCCTCGCCGGTGCTCGTCTTCACTTTTCCCGTCACCGCTTTGGCAACGCCACCTTCGCGGACCTGCTGGACGCGCTCTCCGAGGCTTCCGGTCGCGATCTGTCTGGCTGGGCCGATCAGTGGCTGACCACTACTGGCATCACCACCCTGGCACCAGACTTCCGCCAGTCGGCCGGCAAATACACCTCCTTCGCAGTCACGCAGGAAGGTGCCGAGCCGGGCGCCGGAGAACTCCGCGATCACCGAATCGCCGTGGGTATCTACAACCTGCGCGGCACCGACGCGGATGCCGTACTCGAGCGCACCAAGCGCGTCGAAATCGACGTCCGCGGTGCCCGCACCGAAGTCCCAGAACTGGTCGACACCCCAGTCGGCGATGTCGTGCTGGTTAATGACGACGACCTCACCTACAGCATGATTCGCCTGGACGAAGGCTCACTTGCCACCGTGATCGACAACATCGGCGCTTTCACCGATTCGATGGCGCGCACACTGTGCTGGTCCGCCACCTGGCAGATGGTTCGCGCAGGCCAGATGCGCGCTCGCGACTTCGTCAACCTGGTACTCCGCGGCATCCCGGGCGAGGACAAGCTCTCCGTCTTGGAGCGCGTCATCGCTCAGGCGGTCAGCGCCGTCAACGTCTACGCCGATCCACAGTGGGCTGATTCCACTGGCCGCGACCTGCTGGCTCAGGGTCTGTTGGACTACGCGAAGAAGGAAACCGACGCCGACCGCGCCCTGATCTTCGTTAACGCTTTGACCACCGTGGGCTCGTCGAATAGCGACGTCGTTGACGCACTGCACGCCATCTACGCTGGCGACGCAGACAAGGCTGGTTTCCCAGCTGTCACGGTAGACACCGACATGCAGTGGCGCGCCCTGAAGGCGCTGGTTTCCGCAGGTCTCGAAGGCGAGGAAGCCATCGCAAAGCTTGAGAAGACCGACAACTCGGCACTCGGTGCGCAGGCCGCCATCGCCTGCCGCGCCTCCGTGCCGACGCTCGCCAACAAGTCCCGCGTCTGGGCAGAGGCGACGGTCTCCGGCAACGATGCCCCGTCGAACCTTGTCATTCGCCACTTGCTGGCCGGCTTCAACGCGCCGGGCTCGGGTGCGGTGCTCGCACAGGCGCTTGACGACGGCTCCCGCGCCACCATCAACGCGGAGCAGTCGGCGACCTCGCTTTCGGAGCACTTCTTCGCTGTTGCCAACAGCTGGTGGAAGCAGTTCTCCTCCGAGACGGCCCAGACTCTGCTCGAGGGCTTCTACCCCACCTGGGAGATCAGCGATGAGGCAATTGCGGCTGCTCAACGTCTGCTCGACAGCGACGAGACCGCAGCGCCGGTCAAGCGCATCATCTCTGAGCAGCAGTTCCTGGTGAAGCTCGCTCTTCGCGCCCGCGAGTTCGACGCGAAGTAGCAAGTGATTTCGGCCGGCACTTTGGCCGTTATCGTTTTCGTGGCATCAAGTCGATAGACTTGGTGCCATGACAACTTCTCAGACGCTCTTTGACTCCGTCGGCGGCGAGGATGTCTTCAATCGCATCGTCCATGGCTTTTACACGCGTATGCGTTCCGATGACCTCATCGGACCGATGTACCCCAGCGATGACTGGGAGGGCGCCGAGGATCGACTCCGCATGTTCCTCGTCCAGTACTGGGGCGGGCCGCGTACGTACAGCGAACAGCGTGGTCATCCGCGCCTGCGCATGCGCCACATGCCGTTTTCCATCGGCGAAGCCGAACGCGACCGTTGGCTGGAGATCATGAGCGCCTCACTCGCAGACATTTCCGATGAAGAGCTCCCCCGCCCTCAGCGCGAAGCCATGTGGAACCACATGGTGCAGGTCGCTGACATGCTCATCAACCGCTTCGACGCGCAGTAGGAATTAGGCCCCTGCCCCGCTAGTTCAGCAGCGGCAGCACGCCGAAGGACTCAAGCGTAAAGATTGAGCCAAATCGCCCATCCAGCCGATGCCACCGTCCCTTCGTGGACACGCGCACCGGCTCTTTTTCATCCGGTTGCTCCGGAATGAAGCCCATCGCACACAGCGCAAACACATCCCGCATGGTCACGTCGACAACGCTTTTCGACGTCTCCTGCGACTGCCCCTCCCCTGAGTCAACAGTGGCTTCACCGGAGGCAGTGGCTGTGCCGGTGGCTGCGTCGCTGGTATCTCCGCTGACAGTAAGAACCTTCTGATCCAGCAGAGATGGCGGCATTCCCATGGGGCCGGAAGATTCCACAGCGACCGCGCGCCCCTGCTTCTCGAGAGTCCGGAAAGCAGTGGCCGGAACATAATCGACAACCTGCCATCCTTCCGGCACCGGCAGGAATCCCGGCCAGGCGGACGCCGACTGCGCATGCACCCGGTACGGCAACGCGGTGAGCGAAGCTTCCTTGTCCTCCGCATCGTCGGATGATTTTGCCTGCGCAAAGGCACGCACTGCGATGTCTTTAATCTCCGCGACAGTGACGATGATGTCGTCGGGAAGCGCGTGTAGCGCAATTGTGCGCATGGCGAGCGGGCCGATCGGGGTCTTCACCCATACCTGCGACATTGCTGGCGCAGCGGTGGGCTGGGACGAGGAACTGATACCGGCGGCGGTGATGGAGCTGGTACTGGAGGTGGTCTTGCGGGCTCGGATACGCAGCAACGTGTTCTCGTCGAGGGCATAGGCCTTATGGGCCAGGACGCCCAGATTCTTCAGGGCATCGGGAGTGCCGAAGGTCAGCTCGGCAACGGGGTGAGAAGTAGTCACGGCGAATTACTTGTCCTGGTCTTCCTTGTTGTCTTCGATTGCGGGAGCTGCAAAACGCTCCAGTTCACGGCGGGCAGACGGGGAGAGCTCGACTGCCTTCGCAGTCTTGAGATCAAACATCACCATCACGGTTTCGAGCACAGCCACGATGTGACCATGCTGGTCGGAGATAGTCTGGCGGAGTGTGAAAGAGGTGCGACCGAAGTTGATGATCTCAGTCTCAACCACAACTTCCTGGGTGTCCGGCAAAATTGCGCGGACGTAGTCGATCTCCAGGCGACGCACCACTGCCGCGGGCCTCCCTGCCCCGCCGCCGAGGCCGCGCATCACAAAGTCCAGACGAGCCTGCTGGGCGTATTCCAGGAAAGCGGTGTTGTTAGCGTGGCCGTACTGATCGAAATCAGACCAGCGGATAGCGACGTTGGTACGAAATGGTGCTGATTCAGTCATACCCAGAACTATAGGCGTTTTCTGGGGCTACAATCCTGCGAATACGCGAAAGCCCGGGACCTGTGCACTGGTGCGAGCCAGTCCACACGGTTCCGGGCTTTGCCGTCGGCAAAAATCAGATGCGCGAGAAATAGATTAGCGGGTCAGGCGACGGTGAGTGACGCGCGACGGGCGTGCAGCCTCCTCGCCGTAACGCTCAATCTTGTTCTTCTCGTAGCCCTCGAAGTTGCCCTCGTACCAGAACCACTTGCCCTCTTCGAAGTTGCCTTCCCATGCGAGGATGTGGGTACAGGTGCGGTCCAGGAACCAACGGTCGTGGGAAATGACCACGGCACAGCCCGGGAAGTTCTGCAGTGCGTTTTCCAGCGAAGACAGGGTTTCGACGTCAAGGTCGTTAGTCGGCTCATCCAGGAGGATCAGGTTACCGCCCTGCTTCAGGGTCAGCGCGAGGTTGAGACGGTTGCGCTCACCACCGGAGAGAACCTTCGATGGCTTCTGCTGGTCCGCGCCCTTGAAACCAAAGGCAGACAGGTACGCACGAGACGGCATCTCGTTCTGGCCGACCACGATGTAGTCGAGACCATCAGAGACGACCTCCCAGACGGTCTTTTCCGGATCGATGTTTTCACGACCCTGGTCTACGTAGCTGAGCTGAACAGTCTGACCGACCTTGACCTCACCGGAATCCGGCTGCTCCAGCCCCACGATGGTCTTGAACAAGGTGGACTTACCCACACCGTTCGGGCCAATCACACCGACGATGCCGTTACGCGGCAGGGTGAACGACAGGTCCTTAATCAGGACGCGACCATCAAAGCCCTTCTCCAGGTCCTTGACCTCAACAACCTGGTTACCCAGGCGCGGCGGGGTCGGAATCTGGATTTCTTCGAAGTCGAGCTTCTTGTACTGCTCGGCTTCCTCCACCATCTGCTCGTAGCGCTCCAGACGGGCCTTGTTCTTGGCCTGGCGAGCCTTCTGCCCCGAGCGGACCCACGCCAGCTCATCCTTCAGGCGCTTCTGCAGCTTGGCGTCCTTCTTACCTGCAACCTCAAGGCGCTCAGCCTTCTTCTCCAGGTAAGTCGAGTAATTGCCCTCGTACGGGTAGAGCTTGCCGCGGTCGACCTCACAAATCCAGCCAGCGACGTGATCCAGGAAGTAACGGTCGTGAGTCACGGCCAGGACGGCACCCGGGTACTTAGCCAGGTGCTGCTCGAGCCACAGCACGGACTCGGCGTCCAGGTGGTTAGTGGGCTCGTCGAGAAGCAGCAGGTCCGGCTCGGAGAGCAGCAGCTTAGCCAGTGCTACACGACGACGCTCACCACCGGAGAGATGAGTAACCGGCTCGTCTGCCGGCGGGCAGCGAAGCGCATCCATTGCCTGCTCAATCTTGGAGTCCAGCTCCCAAGCATCAGCGGCGTCGAGCTCCTCCTGGAGCTTGCCCATTTCTTCCATGAGCTCGTCGGTGTAATTGGTGGCCATCTCCTCGGCGATGGCTTCAAAACGAGCCTTCTTCTCGAAGATGTCGCCGAGGCCTTCCTCGACGTTGCCGCGAACAGTCTTCTCCTCATTCAGCGGAGGCTCCTGCAGCAGGATGCCGACAGTGGCGCCCGGCTCCAGGAAAGCTTCACCGTTACTCGGCTGATCCAGGCCAGCCATAATCTTCAGAATCGACGACTTACCTGCACCGTTCGGACCGACCACGCCGATCTTTGCGCCCGGGTAAAACGCCATGGTGACGTTGTCGAGAATAACCTTATCGCCGTGTGCCTTACGCACGTTTTTCATCTGGTAGATGAACTCACCCATGGTGGAATTTCGTCCCCTCGTAAAAAGGAAATAAGCAATCCCTGTAGAGGTTACGCATAGGAGCCAAAAGGCACAATCTACAAGGGCGTACCCGCATTCCTTTCCCACCAAAATCTCTGCCAGGCTGCTAGCAAAACTAGCTGCGAGATAACGCTGCCGAATCGTATGCGGCCCCTCCCCCTTTCTCAGCAGCGTCACCTCACATGCAGCAAATACCCCTCCCCTCTTTTAACGCCCCCCCTTAATCCGCTCTAGAACGACCAACTAACTCCTTGCCTGGAACAGGCCAACTAACTCCGTCACTAAAACGGCGCACTAGCTCCTGCACCAGCCATTTCTTGCTGCTCAGCACGAGCTGCACTTGTGTTCCCAGCCTCACTAGCGTCGCCAGCACCAGCGCTGAATGTACGCACTGTCTCAGTAACCGAGGCGTCCGATTCCCCAGCAGCAGCCTCACCAAGACCCGTCGGCGACTCATGCGGCTTCTCAGTCATAGTCTTGACCGTTGCCAGGTGACGACGCAGATTCGGCCCCACCGCCTTAGCAATAATCTTCTGGCGCTGATGCTTCGTACCATCATCGCCCTCCCAACGATCCGTACGAACGTGACCGTGGACAATAACGGCTTGGCCCTTCCACACCGTGTTATTCACGTTCTCGGCTAGTTTGCCCCAGCATTCAACATCAAAATATGACGTCTCCGACTGCTCCCAACCATTCTCCCCCTTCCATGACTTGCTGGATGCCACAGAAAACTTGCAGACCTTTGCCCCAGAATTGGTATTTCGATTTTCCACATGATGGACCACATTGCCCACCACGGTAATAACTGCCTCAGACATCGGGCTCCTCCCCCAAAGAAAGCGTTTACCTACTGCGGCCGAATAATCCGAAGATGTCTCATTCGTGCCGTGCCAATTACTTTTCCGGCTTCGAGAAACAAATGAAAGAGGTACATAAAAAGCCTGTGGATAAGTTCGTCAAAAAGACAACTATCCACAGGCTACGTATGAAGTTGAGGAGCGAAGTCGCAGCAATCCTCGTCGTCAAGCGAACGAAATCAGCTTAACGACGCTACCTTCCACGCCTCTTCGAGGCATCAATCGGATTGTCCATGTGCACCGGATGCTGCGCGTCAACCTCCGAGGTGTAGTAATCGCGCTCATCCTCGCCACCAACACCGACCTGCTGGCTCATACGTGCGAGCATTTCGTTGTAAGCGGCCAACTCCTCATCGTTGTTACGGTCTGCGACGCGGTCGTAGCGGGCTGCATCCTTTTCATCGGAACGCCGCCACTGCACAAACAGCGCAACGGTGACGATATAGAGCGGAACCTCACCTGCAGCCCACGCGACGGCACCACCAACATTCTGATCCTCCAGGAGATTGACTGCCCAAGGGAGATCCAGGCTGGCGTAGTAGGTCTCGGCAAGCACCTTCTGCGACTGCATCAGCGAAATACCGAACCAAGCGTGGAACGGCAACGAGCCCATCAGCGTGACCAGCTTGACCGACGGTTCAATCTGCTGTGGTGCAGCATCGACACCAATAATGACCCAGTAGAAGATGTAACCGGAGATCAAGAAGTGGATGTTCATGAACACGTGACCCGCGTGCTCATCGGCCAGGAAGTCGTAGATCGGTGTCATATAGAGCAGGTAGAAACCTGCGACGAACTGCACCGTTGCTACCACCGGGTGAGTGAGGAAACGCGACACCGGGTTGTTGATGAAGACCACCAGCCACTCACGAATACCCGGCAGACCATCACGGCCGGCCGGCTTCAGCGCACGCAGCGCGAGCGTGACAGGACCGCCCAGCACCAGCATGACCGGAATACCCATGGAGTAAAGCATGTGGGCAATCATGTGAACCGAGAACAGAGCCGGCATGTATACGCCCAGCGCGCTGCACGAAGTAAACAGCAACGTGGCACAGCCGGCGAGCCACCACAGGGTGTTGGAAAGCGGCCAGGTACCGCCGCGCTTCTTCAGTAGGTAGAGCCAGTACAGGTAAATCCACGCGGCAATGATGGCGGCAGAGCCGAAGAAGATGTCAAAGCGCCACTGCGTAAACATGGCCTCCCAACCGAATGGAATCTCCAGGTTGTAGCCGAGCTTGACCTGCATCTGCGTAATGGATGGCAGGCCCTCACCACCGGCCTGCTCAGAGAAATTCGGTGGCGGCGGAGTACGGCCGAGGGCCACGGCAACGCCAATCGTCAGCGCCATGATGATCACCTCGACAATGGCCAGACGCCAGAATGGACGATTCGACTGAGCGCGCTCAATCTCCGGAATGGTGATCTTGCGGTGCACATAGCCACACAGGCCCAGCAAGATGGTGAGCACCGCCTTGACCAGCACCAAGATGCCGTAGTTATTGCTGACCAAATCAGACCAGCCAATATTGATGGCTGCGTTAATGAAGCCAGAGGCAGACATTGCAATGAATGCAACCAACGCCACGAAGGAGTAGCGCTTCACGACTTCTGGCATCCACTCACCACGACGACGCGCGTGGCCAACCAACGCCATCAAACCGCCGACCCAAAACACAGTGAAAGTCAAGTGCCAGATGTAGGAGTTGGTGCCGTAGTCATGCGCACCACCGGAGGCGTTGTGGCTCACAACAGCCAACGGCATCATCGACACCAAGCTGATGGCGAAGAACACCGGCTGCCAAATCCACTTACGAGTCAGCGATGAGCCGAGCGCCACAATGCCCGCAAAAATAGCTACCCACAGCCACGCCAAGCCCTCCTTGGTCTGCTCCAAGGACACAGCCCAGTTGCTCAGCTGAATCGTCGTTGACAGCGGCTGGCCCGACACATCGGAGAGAACCAGTGGAATCTCCATCAGCGCCATGAGACCCCAGCCGAGCATGGCCCACATACCCGTGCGGGATGCCGTGTAGCCGTCGAGGCCCAAAGTGCCGTCGGCACGCTGCTTCGTACCGAAAGCGGCGAGCATAAACGAACCGACACCGAGGCAGGCGAGCAGCTCACCGACCGCCTTGGCGAACGGGAACCCGAAGGTGGTGATTGTGCCGGGATCCGGAATACCCAACGTGGCGCGCGAATCCATGTTGAACGCCATCGAGAGCAAACCAGCTAGAACGCCGCCGATAAGCACAAAAACAACGTACCAACCAGCAGATTTACGGACTTTCTTATCCTTGCTAACAGGCGGAGAGGTCTCGGCCTTGGTCGTGGCAGTCATAGCCCTAAGCTTAGCGACCAAAGCCCCTAGAACAGAACCGGTAACACCACTGGGATGAGAACCGGTTGTGATTGGCTACATTAGAGACGCTACAATGCTTTTCTTAGCTAGCCTCCATAGCTCAGTGGACAGAGCAGTCGGCTTCTACCCGATTGGTCGAGGGTTCGAATCCTTCTGGGGGCGCAAAAATAACCCGCCTGACCTGGTTTCATACCAGCATCAGGCGGGTTTTTACCTCTTAGTTCTTCTTGTTATCCGCAGGATCCGGACGCAAGTAGCGGTCAACCATGTCGACGACCTCTTCGACAGATTTCTTGTCTAGCGCCGCGTCCTTGCCATCCGGACGCCACACCAGCACCATCGTCTGAATCAGACGGTAAATGTTTCGCGCCAGCAGATATGAATCGTGCTCGCGAATAGTGCCGTCTTCCTGCCCGTGACGGACACCGGGGAGAATGAACTTCTCCACAATTTCCAGCTGAGTGTCGCTCATCTCTCCAGTGAGCGCTTCTAAGACGCGATCGGGATCTGTCTTGACTAGGCCAGGGAAAAAGTCACTTTCGATGATGCGTTGAACGACGATTCGAATACGCAGCAACATACGAGCGCGTGAATCGCCAGGGACATAACGGAGCCCCTCAAGCATGTGCAGGATTTCGCGGTTGGTCACTTCCGCGAGAAGCTCGCCAATATCGGCGTAACGGCGATATACAGTCGGCCGCGAAACTCCTGCCTTGCGAGCAATTTCTGCAATCGAAGTCCTACGCAAGCCAACAGTCATTACGCTCTCACGCGCAGCGGCAATGATGACATTATCGACGGATGGTTTCTGTGCCGCGGTGTTGCTTTGAGCAGCGTCGCCAACACGACTCGTCTCATCCATGTAACTATTTCTCCCGTTGGAATCCGAATTCAGAAGTAATTTTATCAGGCAAATAGGTCGATTTAGTTCATGCCCCGTTGTCCAATTCTAAAACCTCACTTTCCAGTTAATTTCGTTTCCCCGCAATTCGCTCCACAAACCACGCTCCAATCCACACTCCCAACCGCATCACAATCCACATCGCTAAGCTGGGCGTAGTCAACACGCGCCCCACAGCCCAGTCCGGGCACAAAATAAGGCGCACTGCAGAAACATGCCGAATCTCAGCGAAAGGTGAAATCATGACTCAGCCCAATCCCGATCTCCAGCTCTCCACTGAGCTCGACCGGATTGTGTGGATTGACTGTGAGATGACAGGCCTCGAGCCCGAGCGCCACGTCATTGTCGAAATCGCGGCTCTCGTCACCGATGCCAACCTCAACGTCCTAGGTGAAGGCGTGGACATCGTCGTGCATGCGTCCGAGACCGAATTGGCACAGATGGACGATTTCGTCACCAAGATGCATGCGAAGTCCGGTCTGGATCAGGAGATTCGCGCAAGCAAGACCAATGTCGCCGACGCCGAACAAGCTGTTTTGGACTACATCCGCCATTGGGTTCCCGAGCCCCGCACCGCTCCGCTGGCAGGAAACTCGATTGCTTCCGACCGCAAGTTCATCCACCGCTACATGCCAGAGCTCGATCAGCACCTGCACTACCGCATGATTGATGTCTCTTCCCTCAAGGAACTGGCCCGCCGTTGGTACCCCCAGGTCCTCAAGGGCGCTCCAGAAAAGGGTCTCGCTCACCGAGCTCTCGCGGATATCAAGGAGTCGATCCGCGAGCTGGACTACTACCGTCGCGCCATGCTTCTGCCCCACCCCGGTCCCGATGGCGACGCTATTTCCGCCGCAAGCAAGGAATCCACAGAAAAGTACGGTGAGATTCGCGGCTAGTCCGCTTTACGACGACCCCAAACCCCACCCTTTCCCAAATTCATCAGGGTTGACCTGCTGTTTTTGTTTCCAGCCCACTGTGGGCTACCATATAGTTCGCTGCAGAGATGAGCTGAGGAAACAGCTACTTTAATGCGGTAATGGTGACTGTAGTTCAGTTGGTAGAGCACCAGGTTGTGATCCTGGGTGTCGCGGGTTCGAGTCCCGTCAGTCACCCCAAGTAGAACCCTCGGCCAGGAAAATTCCTGGCCGAGGGTTTTTGTGTGTCCGCCCGGCGCGTCGCCGGGGTGGGCCCTTTTGCTACTTAGCCCCACCCCCACACACAGTCACTACCGAGTAGCAACCAAACCTGCATCCGATGCCTGCAGTTTGCCGTCGACCATCTCCACGATCCGGTCGGCACCGTGGAGCTGGCCCAGGTCGTGGGTGATGTACAGGGTGGCCACACCCATCTTCCGCGTCACATCCATAATCAGTTGCGTCACGGCCCCTGCGCTCTTCTGATCCAAGGCCGCGGTCGGCTCGTCGACTAGCAGCACTTCCGGCTCATTCATCAGTGCGCGCGCAACATTGACACGTGCCTGCTGACCACCGGAAAGCTGGCTCACGCGACGGTTTCCCAGCCCCACCAGGCCAACTGCCTCAAGCAGCTCGTCCGCTCGCTTCTCCGCTTCACAACGGCCACCCGCGAGCCAACCAAAGACGCGGCCCAGCCGCCGCATTGCGATGAGCTGCTGCTTAACCGTCAGCGCTGGCAGAAGATTCGGCTGCTGGAAGACGATACCGATATGTTCGCGACGAACCTTGGCAGCATCCGCGCCGCGAGCGCTCAGGTCAATGGCCGTCCTTTCCGCACTCTCGTCCGCGCCTGCACCGTTCGAGTCCTGCTTGGTGGAGTACAGAGTGACATGTCCGGTATCGGCGCTCTTCAAACAACCTGCGATGGTCAACAGAGTCGACTTACCGGAACCCGATGGACCAACCAATCCAACTACCTCGCCAGCTCGAATCTTCAGCGAGATGTCATCCAAAATGGTGCGCTTGTTTTCACCGTCCTGGACGGTCAGCGAAATGTTCTTCAGCGCCAGTGCCACGGGAGCGTTGTTGTCGATGTAGGTAGTCATTTTGTCCTCAATTCCTCAGTTGCTGGTTGTGCAGGTTGTGCATGATTAACGCGATGTACGGGTTTTGTGGGAAACCGCCGTATTAACGAGCCACTATGCGTTCGCCAGTGCGGTGGTCGGATCGACGCGGAATACCGGCACCAGTGCCAGCAGCGCACCAACTATGCCGGTCACAGCGAGAATGAGCCCCGGCACGACGGTCGTGGAAGCATCGACCACAATCGGCATGACGTTGCCGCTCTGCAGAGCCCAGCCCGCTGCCGCGGTCACCGCAACACCGCCGCCGACTCCGATTGCCAGCACGGCCAGGACCTGTGCCAAAGAATCAGCCACCAGCACTGAGCGCGAGGCCCCGAGCGCCGAGGAAATGGCCACACCACGCAGTCGCTGGACGGTCCACACGGTAAAAAATGCGCCTACTACCAGCGCAGAAATCACATACAGCATCGAGATCATTGCGTTGAGAGAAGTCTGCTCGCCCTGGTAGGAAGCCGACAGGTTATTGCGCTCGCCGTCGCGCAGAATGGTTCCTTCCGGGACATTCGGCAGCTGTGCCGCAGTCTCGTCGACAACCATCGCCGCCGGAACCATCTGCCCCGGCGTCAGGTCTTCCATCACTCCGCGCCCGGCGTAAATAACTGCCTGGTGATCCAGCCACTTATCCCCCACCACGCGCGCAACGGTGGTCTCGTGGTCGCCCATCGCGCCAGACAGGGTCAGCGATTCACCTTCCGCAATGGCGGTTTCACTGACACCGTCGGTGACGGCCACCTGGTCGTCGTTAAGCGAAAAGTCGGAGATGACGGTGACGGGCGTTTCGTTGACGCGCGCACGACTGACGTAGATATCGCGGACGTCTGCGCCGTTATCGCTCGCCCATGTCTGGACACTCTTACGCGCCGGCTCACCCATGCTTGACGACGACAACGACGTAGCCCCCTCAGAGATGACGACGGCGTCGTTTTTGCCATAGACCTCGTCAAGTGCGGAGACGGACTGGGCGGACAGGCCGGCAGCCAAAGCCGAGAGGAAGGTGACCATCACAGCAATCATGCTGACGGTGATGGTGATCAGTGCAGCACGGCCTGGAGCGGCTCGAAGTTCTTTCATTGACTGGTACATACTCATTATGGTCGTGGATTCAAAGGAGGATTTAATCGCCAGGGAGGTTGAACTTCGTCTCCAACTTTCGGTTGATGTTGACAATTCCGGCTTGTCAGCGGTGTTTTGGCAGGTGGAACTGTCCTAAGCTCGAGGGCGTGGATACTCCTGAGACCCTGAACCGCAGCTGGCAATTACTGCGGTTTGCCCTGGACGTTTTGGTGCTGGTGCTGCTGGCAGTATGCGTGGTTCCGGACCCGCAGTGGCGAATCATCACCTACGCCGCGTGCTTTCTAGCGGTGTACATCGCAGGTTCCATCGGGCCGATTGGTCAGGCTCGGCATGGCAACGTAGCCAACGAGGTCGCACTGGCTAAACCGCGTGGCCTACTGCTGGGCTGGTTGGTGATTCTGCTGCTGTGCTGGGCGGCGTTGGCGTTTGCGACGCTCGACGCCTCGTTCCTGGTTTTCCCACTGTTTTTCGTAATTCTGCAGGTCACTGGCGGCCTTACGGCTGTAATCATGGTGGCGGCGACAACGGCGACGGCAATTGGCGCCATCGCTATCCATACTCCGCTGACATTTGGTGGTGTCCTCGGCCCCATCCTGGGCGGGACGTTTGTACTCACGGTGGGGCTGGGGTTTCGGCTCCTGCAGAAGGAGACTATCGAAAAGACCAAGGCGTTGGAGGAGCTCTCAGCTGCCCGCGCCCACTCGGAAGCACTGTCCCGTCGTGCCGGTGAGCTGGACGAACGCGCACGCCTCGCAGCCGACATTCATGACACCGTGGCGCAGGGACTTTCCTCCATTCAGCTGCTGCTGCATTCGGTGGAGTCTCGCATGAAAAGTGCTCCCACTCAGCATGACCAGGCCTCGGTGGATTCGCTGCAGCTCGCTCGCAAGGTCGCGGCCGACAACCTCGCCGAGACTCGGCGCATTATCGCAGCACTTCAGCCGGCGCCCCTCGAAGGGGCTGACCTATCCGGCGCGTTGGAGAAAGTCTGCTCCTCCACGGTGCTGGGCGATGCTGTCAGCTTCTGCGTCGACGGCACACCCACGCGACTGCCGGCCACCGTCGAAGCCACAATCATCAGGGTGGCCCAGGCGAGCTTGGCGAACGTCGTCAAGCATGCACGCGCCACGCGCTGCCGCGTCACTCTGACCTATCAGCCCGATGAGGTTCTGCTCGACTGCGTCGACAACGGCATCGGCTTCGACCCCACCGCACCAACCAACGACGACAGCGTAGGTATCGCCAACGCGCGCCGACGCGTGGAAAAGCTCGGCGGCACCTTCACAATCGAGTCGGAACCTGGGCGCGGCTGCGGTGTCAGCGTCAGCATCCCGCACGAGCTCGCCTCTTAAAGCCCCGCGCCTGGTATGCAGGTAGCAAACGACCATTCACATCACCCGAGGAGATAGCCAGGTGACCAAGCCCATCGGAGTCCTCATCGCCGACGATCATCCCATCGTGCGCGCTGGTCTTCGCGCCGTCGTTGAATCGGCGCCGGATATCGTCGTGGTTGGCGAGGCTGCCAGCGGTGACGACGCGGTCGAGAAGGTGCGCGCATCGCTTGACGACGACTCTTGCGACCACATCGATCTGGTACTCATGGATCTTCGCTTTGGCGAGGCCCCTGGCACCGCTTCCCGCGCAGGCGGAGTTGATGCCACGGCAGCCATCCGCGCACTCGCCGGCCGCGGCGTGAAGGCTCCGGAGGTGTTGGTGGTGACCAACTATTCTTCGGACTCCGATGTCCTCGGCGCTGTCACCGCTGGCGCAGTTGGTTATCTGCTGAAGGATGCCGCTCCGGAAGAACTCATCGATGGCATCCGTCGCGCCGTTCGCGGCGAGACCGTGCTGAACACACAGGTGGCCGGGCGCTTGATGGGGCGGATGCGCAACCCCAACACAGCACTAACCCCGCGCGAACTCGAGGTGCTCGAGTTGGTCGCGCGGGGTATGTCGAATAGAAAAATTGCAGAGCAGCTGGTGCTCACTGAAGCGACTGTGAAATCGCATCTGGTGCATATTTTCACCAAGCTAGACGTCAACTCCCGCACCGCGGCTGTTGCTCGGGCACAGGAGCTGGGAATGTTGGGTGAATAGTAAGCGGTCTAACCCGTGTGACTTAAGTGATGGCCTCACTTAGAGGACAGGGGGTTACCAAGAGCTGGTCTCGTCGGCGTTGCCCTTCTTCCAAGTCTCCCACGGGATGTTCCAGTCACCTAGTCCGTCAACACCGGAGAGCGTCTCGCCAATCGTATTCTTCACAACCACGATGTCACCGCGCTTGGTGTTCTCCAGGAACCACTTAGCGTTGGCGTCAGTGACGTTGATGCAGCCGTGAGACTGGTTGACGCTGCCCTGTGCCCATGTTGACCACGGTGCACCGTGGACGTAGATACCGGAGTAAGACATCTGCGTTGCGTAGTTAACCGGCGTGACGTAGCCACCGTTTTCCAGAGACAGGCCGTAAGTACGGGAGTCCATCACCATAGTCTCGTTGCGCTCACCGATGATGTACTGGCCATTCGGAGTCGGGTGAACATTCGACCCCATAGAGATAGGCATGGAGTTTACGACTTCACCGTTCTTCTTAATGACCATGGTCTTCGTCGCATCATCAGCGATAGCGATGACTTCATCACCGATGGTGAAGCTGGTTTCGGCGGACTCCGCACCGTACATGTCGTCACCGAGATCCGTGCCGTAAATATCGGACTTCACGGTAACCTTGGTACCCGGCTTCCAGTACTCCTTTGGACGCCAGCGCACCTCGCTGTTATTCAGCCAGTAGAAAGCGCCTTCCACCTTAGGCTCGGTGGTCACCTTAATTGCTTCCTCAGCGGCCTTGCGGTCCGAAATACTCGCGCTGAACTTCACAGCAATAGTCTGACCGACACCCACGGTGGAACCATCCAGTGGGGACAGGTAGCCATTTACCTGAGAAGTCGGCTCAATGGTGGTGAAAGAAGTAGCCAGCTTTTCTGTGCCTGAGGTGGCGTTAATCTCATAGGTCTTTGAGTAGCCCAGGGGTTCTGCAGTGGTCCACTTGGTACCACTGGAGTCGAGCTTGCCCTTTACCTCTTTGCCCTCAGGGTTGGTCATTACAACCTTGTCCAGGCGATGTCCCTCTTCCACCTGAACCGAAATCGGGTCAACCACCGAAACATCGGTGGCATCGTCCTTCACACTGGCGACAAGACCAACGTCTGGCTTCTCCGCCTCTTGCTGCTCGGCATTATCTCCGCCGACGGTACAAGCAGCTAGCGAAATGGTGGCCGCAAATGTCACCACCGCCGTCGACAGGCGCTTAAAAGATTGCCGCATGATCGTGCTTCACTCCAACAGTGCTTTTATTAAGTAGTAAGTCCGGGGACACACTGTGACACACAGCGGAGTCCTGCTACAGCCCCTGGTGCGCCCTCGAAAAAGTTCAGACTACCTTGCAACGGCACTAGCCGCCGATAAAACGCCCGCCCTAACTGAAAAAGCCGTAATGACTGCCCAATCGCAGTTTTCAACTCTTCACAGGGCGCAGCACGCAAAGTAGCCCAACGGTTCCTACAGTTAACCCTCTGGAAAAATGCTGTGCAACCCCAAAAAACCGGGGCACTTCCACCGACCTGGGAAAACGGCGCACCCCCTAGGAGGCGTTACCGAAAAGTAACCAGTTCGCTATTCAAAAGTGCCACCGGCACGTTACCGGACGTTACTAAACACCGCCGAACGTCACCGAACGTAACTACGGCATCAATGCACGCTCCCGGCGTTGATGACCTTGATACAGCCCCACCCCACTTTGAGGATTTTCAAACTTTTTTTGAACTTTTTTCAAACGCTTGCGCAAAACCCTTCAAAAAACATGCAAAAACATCAATTCAAAAACAGCGCCTGACCAGCCGATTTTACAAACAATCAGAAACCTGGTTATATATCTTCTCGTTGCCGGCGAGGAGCTCACAAAGAGAGCGCCAAGCAGGAAACAATAAGCGCCATTAGCTCAACTGGCAGAGCAGCTGACTCTTAATCAGCGGGTTCGGGGTTCGAGTCCCTGATGGCGCACAATACAGGCCGGGAAGGTAGAAATACCCTCCCGGCCTTTTTGGTTGCGTAACAAGCGCAGCCCCCAACTTACGCCCCACGCCTGACTCCAATAGGGATTAGATACGCAAAAGCGCACGACCCCAGGTAACCACCCGAAGACCGTGCGCTAAATACTGAAAACTACTTGGCAGCAGTCTCAATCATCTCGCGAATGCGGTCGATTTCCTTGCTGCGATTGCGGTTACGACGAATGCCCATTGCGATGCCGCCAACAACGAGTGCGGCAACGACACCCAGTGCTGCCTGCACCTTAGGCTCATTCAGAGCATCGAAAACACGGGTCTTTGCGTCATCCGCAACGTTCTTCGGATTCGTTCGCACGGTTAGCTCATCCAGAGTACGGGCGAGCTGGTTACGGTTACGCTCAATATCGCGCTGGATATCTTCAATGCTGCGAGCCACGTAAACTCCCTAAAAAGTTGAATATCTAAAGTGATTGTTCGCCTAAAAGACTAACACTTCCACTACAGCAACGTGGGCGAGCACGGGGAAAAACTCAACGCATTGCTTCAGAGTCGCCACGCACCGCTCCAGAGTCGATACGATTAAGCCATGACTACTTCTTCCTCCAGCGACAAAGAATACGGCCAGAACAACATCCGACTGGAAGCTGGCGATCCTGCCCCAGCGTTTACTCTTCTCAACGACGCCGACGAGCAGGTTTCTCTGTCGGACTACGCGGGCAAGCCCGTGCTGATTTACTTCTACCCGCGGGCCAACACCCCAGGCTGCACCACTGAGGCATGCGACTTCCGCGATGAATCCGCAGCCCTGAACGATGCCGGCATTCCTGTCGTAGGTATTTCTCCGGACAAGCCGGCAAAACTCGCAAAGTTCCGTGAG
The DNA here is from genome assembly GCF_001837775.1 of Corynebacterium sp. HMSC073H12. Classification (NCBI taxonomy): domain Bacteria; kingdom Bacillati; phylum Actinomycetota; class Actinomycetes; order Mycobacteriales; family Corynebacteriaceae; genus Corynebacterium; species Corynebacterium sp. HMSC073H12. Next base: position 391,912 of record NZ_KV834038.1, read on the forward strand.
GACCACGGCTTGAACTTCACCCTCCTGTCCGATCCGGACAAAGAAACTATGACCGCGTTCGGCGCTTTCGGCGAGAAGAAGAACTACGGCAAGGTTGTCCAGGGCGTCATCCGCTCGACTTTCCTGGTTAATGCCGAAGGAGAAATTGAAAAGGCCTGGTACAACGTTCGTGCCAAGGGGCACGTCCAGCGCGTGCTGCGTGATTTGGGCGTGGAATCACAGACTTCCGACAGCTAGCTGGCCGCAAGGCCTGCTCTGGCCCCGGCCCCAAACTCTCATCTCATATCATCCCGACTAGACGGTTTCGCAGTAGTGACTCAATCCCAGGACGCACCGAACATTCTTCGTCCCCGTCGCACTCCGGCTCAACAACGCAGCCGAGAGCGGTACGCACGCATGCTCAGCTCAGCACGCACAGTGCTCATCGAGCACGGGTTTGAGTCTTTCACTTTCGACGAAGTCGCTCGCATCGCAGATGTTCCAATCGGGACGCTCTACCAATTCTTCGCAAACAAGTATGTGATGATCTGCGAACTCGACCGTCAGGACACCGAGGCCGTCATCGAGGAAGTCTCACGCTTCGGCGAAACAGTCCCCACCCTGAAATGGCCGGAGTTTCTCTCGGAGTTCATCGATCACCTGGCAAAACTCTGGCGCGAGGACGTTTCTAGAAGAGCCGTATGGCTGGCTGTTCAATCAACGCCCGCCACCCGCGCGACTGCAGAAGATACGAAGTCACGCTTGGTCAACGAGATTTCAAAGGTGCTGCGCCCGCTGGTGCCGTCGGCAAGCGATGCGGAACTGAACTTCATCTCCGACCTCATGATTAACGCGACGTACGCCCTGCTGAATTATGCGGTGGACCATCCGGGAAGCGATGCTGAGCGGGAAGCTCATTACGAGCTGACGGTGCAGGAAATCAAACGCATGACTATCTCTTATCTCATGAGCGTCGCAGAGGCAGCAGACTAGAAAGCTTCCCTCCCCACCTCGGCAGGGGCATTTATTGCCCTTATCAACACACAGAGGGTAGGCTTGCCTTAGTTTACGCTTTACTCTGGTCAGCGCGGTGAGGTTCCCTGTGTTTTTCGCCGCGCCTGCGCCGGAACTCCCAAACAGAATCAGAGGTTCACATGTCCACGACGCAGGGCGCTTTCCGACGGAGCCTGCTTCCCCGCTCTATTGTTCTAGCTTCGGCAGTCGTAATGAGTACGGGATTCCTACCCGCAGTCCCCGCATCGGCACAGTCGCTGCCATCGATTGGACAGCTCGGCGGTTCGCTCCCCGGCATCGGTGACCTTCTCGGCGGTAGCACCAATCAGTCTGAGCGCCAGCTCTCCGTGACCCCTGCCACTGATCTTTCCGACGGCGCCACCGTGACCATCAAGGGAGTCGGCTACCCCGCTAACGCAAATATTTACCTGGCCCAGACAATCGAGAAGCCAAAGTCGGGCTACCCCTCGACCTATGGCGAAGCCGCCAAGGTCACGGTCGGCGCTGACGGAAGTTTTACCCAGGAGATGAAGGTCGCTACCAGCTTTGGCGATGTCGACTGCACCTCCACCCAGTGCTACGTAGCCTCCTTTACTGCGTTCCCTAATCTTTCTGACCGCAGCAATGACCAGTGGGTCCCCATCACTTTCAAGGCGGGTGCTACTTCCCAGGCTGCTCAATCGCAGGGGCCCACCGGCGCGGCACCGAGTGATGGCCAGAGCACTGGTTCAGGCTCACAGTCACAGTCGGGATCGCAGTCACCGTCGCAGTCACGAGGTAGCGCATCGGTGAGCCTGTCCAAGACCTCAGACTTGAACCCGAGCGGCGACACCATTCGAGTCGAAGGCAAGGGATTCAAGACCTCTGGACCGGGCATCTACGTCGGTATCGCACAAAATGACCAGATGGATGTGACCAACGCCGATTCCTTCGGCCCGGATACCAAGTTTGTATCTACCTCTCGCGGCAACTTGAAGTCCGACGGCAGCTTCAGCGTGGATCTTCCGGTCAGCGCGAAGTTTGGCACGGCAGACTGCATGCAGAACGCTTGCTCGGTCTACACCATTGCTGCTCACGGTTCTTCCGATCGCAGCCAGGACACGGCGACAGCAGTATCGTTTGCCGGCGGAGCTGCCAAGCAGGACGCTACCCTGCCGTCCGGCGGTGGCTCCTCACAGTCCGCAGGCAGCGCAAGCTCCAGCGCCAGTGGCAGCACGGGGTCTAGTGGGACGAGTAGCACCAGCGCTTCCAGCAGCTCCAGCAGCTCCAACGACAGCAGCTCCTCGACCGGAACCCCGGCGGTAAGCCTGTCTACCACGGAACTGAACCCATCGGGCAGCACCGCAATTACCGTCTCCGGCACCGGATTCAAAACCAGCGGCAACGGCATCTACGTCGCAGTGGCTGAGAAGAACAAGTTCTCCACCACCAACGCTGATGCTTTCTCCGCCGCGGAGTTTGTCCGCACCTCCCAGATGTCCTCCGACGGCAGCTTCTCTACCACGCTCAATGTCGAGGCTGTCACCTCGGCCGCCAACTGCGTCGAAAATGACTGCGCACTCTACACCTTTGCTGCACACGGTTCTTCCGACCGCAGCCAGGACACGGCCACGGATCTCAGCGTCGGTGGCTCCGCCAAGGAACGCGAAGAAGCTGTGAAGGCCGGTGCCTCCAAGACCGGAGAGTCCAAGGCCAGCGGCGCATCCAAGGCATCTGGCAAGGCTTCCGCAAAGTCCAACGCTTCCGGTAATGGGCTCGGCGAAGCTGATGTGCAGACTCAGCAGGCCGCGACCAATTCCCCGCTCCAAACAGCCGCAGTCGCCGGAACCGGCGCAATCCTGGGCGCGCTAATCTTCGGTGCCGGCATCCTGGTCGGTCGCCGTCAAAAGTCCGTCGATTAGCACTGCGCCGGACTAGTCCAAGCGTACGACGGCGATTGCGTAGTCGCCGTCGTGCGAGATGCTTAACGACGGCCCCAGCTGCCATTCCTGATCGTGGAAATGGCGGCTCACAGCTCCGTGGAGACTGATGCTCACGCGACCGTAGGCATCCGGTTGCACCTCTATTTCCCGCCAGTCCAGCTGATCTCGCGCAATCGGCGGTTGGCTGCCGAAGAGAGTCTGCGACCAGGCCTTGATGAAGGCTTCCTTCGCAGCCCAGCGGCCCGCTAAGTGACGCGCCAGCGCGCCGCGGAGCAGTCGGCGGCGCTTTGCTATCAGTAGCTCAGCCGGTGTGAAAACCGCCTGCGCGAACTGACTTCCTGGCATATTCAGCTGCTCTTCGAAGCTCGGAATATAGACGAGGTCTACGCCAATCATGGCTGGAGGACACCATCGATCAGACGGGCGCCATCGGAAAGCAGGACGGCCTTTTCCAATACAGCGGGTGAACCGAACCGACCACCGTCCGCCAGGTTTCGCTCGCGTGGACGCTCGTAGAGAGCTTCCCCACCGTAAATGGCCTCATCAATGCGACGCAGACCAGCCGCTTCGCGGTTGTGCGCCGCGCTACGCCAACGCTCCGCAGCCTCAGCGCCATCGTGCTGCATTATCGCTTGATAGAAAGCTTCCGGATGGACGACTGCCACCAGTGCCGAGACATGTCCGAACCCGAGCGAGGTAACAAAGCCAGCCTTCAGCGGCAACGTATTGCCGAAATTGACTGCCTTCGTCGGCCATACCAGACGCGAATGCTCAGCCAATGCGGGATCGACGCAGTCCAGCGATCGATTACCTGGCACAATGCCGCTGCGCAATACTTGAGTCAGACCAATGATCTGGAACGCTGCAGCTCCCCCCTTGGCGTGTCCGGTCAGGGATTTCTGAGAGACCACCAGCAGCGGGTTCGAGCGCTCGCGACCGAGTTCATCTGCAATGCGTTCATGCAGTTCAGACTCATTGGGGTCATTGGCATTGGTCGAGGTATCGTGCTTGGACAACACCGCGACCTGATCCGCAGTGACATCGAGTGATGCAAGTGCGCGAGCCAACCGAGACTTCTCGCCGCCCTGAGCTGCCGCTAGTGCACCCAAACCCGGCGCCGGGATGGATGTGTGCGCGCCGTCGGCGAAGGACTGGGCGTATGCCACGACACCGAGCACGGGGAGTCCCATGTCACGAGCGATGTCTCCGCGAGCCAACAGCACCGTTCCGCCACCTTGCGACTCCACGAAGCCTCCGCGTCGACGATCGTTCGGCCTGGAGAAGTACGCATGGTCGATACCCTTATCTTCCATGGTGGCGGAGTCAGCTGTGGCGGCCATGTCGCCGAAACCTGTAATCCCCTCTGTGGATAGGTCATCGAAGCCACCTGCGACAACGAAATCTGCCTTACCCAGGGCTATCTTGTCGACGCCCTCCTCCACCGACACCGCTGCCGTCGCACAGGCTGCGACAGGGTGAATCATCTGTCCGTAGCCACCGACATAAGACTGCATCACGTGGGCGGCAATAACATTTGGCAATGCCTCCTGCAGGACGTCATTGGCTCGCGGTTGCCCCAGTAGGCCGTCGATGTAGAGACTGCGCAGCGACTCCATCGCACCAATACCTGTGCCCTGTGTCGACGACACTCGCGCCGGGTTGACCGCTTCCAGCAGTTGTGCTGGGCTGAAGCCCGATGACAGGAACGCATCAACAGTACAGACAATGTTCCACAAGCTCACGCGGTCCAGATTGTCCATCATGTCCGCCGGAATACCGTAGCGTGTCGGGTCAAAGCCCTGCGGAATCTGACCGCCAACATAGCGGCTCATCGCCATTCGGCGCGGAACCTGAACCGGCGTGCCAGCGGCTCGTGTCACAAGCCACTGCCCTGTCTCAGCATCGAAGCTCGCAGTGGTGTTGTCAGGGTTGGAACTGACAAAAGTCTCCGCTGCCGCGCGATCGCGCACCGCAAAGCTCAACGCACGATCCAGGTAGACCGTGGTCAGCTCAGTCATCGTATTATCAACCAAATCGCCATCATCGGCGTAACGACGCACACCAACTCGCGCCAACACTTCATCGCGGTAGCGCGAAGCAATGTCGCTTTCTGCTAACGGTTGCCCATCGGCATCGCGCCAGCCACCCTCATAGGAAATCAGCCCCATTGACCAGGCTAATTCCACAATTCCAGCTGCAGAAATATCATCGACTTCGGCCTCAAAGCGCGTCCGGGAAGAACCGTACGGTCCAAGCTCACCGGCGCCCACGATGACCACCATGTCCTCCGGAGCCGCTGCGATGTCACCAAAGGTCGGTGTTGTCTGCGAAATCGGTCGACGCGGGCTTGGCAGGCCGCTTAAGACACGGCTTGACGACGGCTCCTGCGAGCGCGCCCCACTAGCGACCTCGGAGTTTTGAGCTGATAGGCCAGCCGCCTGTGCAGCCTCCTGCGCCAATTGCGCAATGTTGAGGTCAACGTCACCCAATCCGCCGGTGAGATCGGCCTGAATCGGGCGGGTTTGAGCATTCTTCCGAGTCTCCGAGCTCGCGAGCTCAATCAGTTCAGCTGCCATTTCTTCGGTGGAGAAGGTGCGAACTCCCTTTGCTTCCACTGCAGCAACCAACGGATCGTTTCCACCCATCAGGTTGGTTCCTCGGACCCAACCAATCTGTGCATGAGCCAGAGTGGTGCGGGTACGCCAAGCGTCCTCCACATTCCAGCGCGCCACCACTGCGTCGAGAGCGGCCTTGGCTTCACCATAGGCACCATCGCCGCCGAAGCGACCACGGTTCGGTGAACCCGGCAGCACCACATGCAAACGATGCTGCAGATTATTGTCCCCACCAAGTGCTGACATCCCTGCGATGAGTCGTTCCACCGACCACAGAAGCAGACGCATTTGGGTCTCGGACGCAGGACCGGCGTCGGCAAGCGAGCCCGAAACCGTAGGCGCCGCGAACGGGAATAGTAGCGTCGGTGACAGTGCGGGCTTGGTCACGACCACTTCCGCACCAATTGTTGTAGTCTGTTCGGTTCCAATCCAGTCAATAAGGGAATCCAGGTCCTGGAAGCTGGACAAGTTCGCCGGTACCACCCACAGCTTCGCCTCGCCCTGCGCATTCACGCGATAGAGCTGCTTGTAGAAGCTCAGGCGTTCGCGTCCAAGGCGTGAAGTGGTAACAACAACGGTTGCCCCCTGAGACAGCAGCTGTGCAGTTACGGCGGAACCAATCGAATTTGGCGATGCGCCGGTAACAACTGCAATGTCGGAGCTCATCGGCAGTTCGTCCACATTCGTGATGACCTCATCCGCCAACTGGCGGTAGATACTCGCCAACTGTGTCCGTCCTGCCTCGTCTGCCTTGGCAGCCCACCACTGTGCCTGCTCAACTGCGGTTTCATGGATACTGCCCGGCGCGGTGCCAGCCGCATCCTCATCAGTGGCTGCCCATAGTCGCGCGAGGTCATCGCGGGAGGTGGCCCAGCGGTCGTCGAGAAGCACTGCCTTGGTGGGCGTAAACGTCGGGGTGACCAGCTTCGGCCAGTCCGCGCCGAGTTCAGCGGTGACAAGATTTACCAGGTTGCTGTCGGCGTCTTCGGCATCGAAGTCAATGGCATCGGTAATCTCGTGGCCGAGTTGCTCCAGAATCGTGCGTGCCGCGGTAGCAAGAATGCCTCGCTGACCTGTCAGTTTATCTGCAAACTCAGTGAGTGCAGCCGAGTCGACCACCCCAGCACCACTGTCACTTGCCGACGGCTTAGCGACAGCTACACCTCGCTGCGTGGCGACCTCAAGGATCGCTTCATCGATCAGCTGGTTGAGTTCAGCAGTATTGGTTGGGGCGGCCGGTGCCAGATGCGCAAGATCGCCGCCGCGCAGGGATGCGCCCTCACGAGTACCAAGCATAATCTCAGCACTGACTGCGGTTGCCCACCCCTTGCCAAGCTGCCATTCACCCAGCACATAATCATCGATGTAATTCGCACCTGCACCAGCAGGACCGGTAATCCGGCGAATACCGTCGGCAATGGCTTCGGAGAGAATCGGACCGAATGCCGAATACCCACTGGCCAAGCTATCAATCTTGTCCTTTAGATCCGCCAGTTCCGCATCTGCTGCCCCCTCGATTGAACCGAGCTCAAATTCCACTCCGAGATCGAGCAGCAGTTGATTGCGTCGAGATGAGACTCCATCGACCAGAGTCTCGATGGAGTCAGCGGCACCGAGCTGGTCGGGGCGCACCTTCGTCCATTGGCAAATAAGAACTTCCAGCGCTTCTGCCGGGCTGACGGAAATATCAGCAACTTCGGCAGCCGGAGTGGCAGCACTCGTGATCGTGGTGGCCTGTTCGGTCGCCGCGGATTGTTCGGTGGATACTGCCTGCTCTGCTGCTCCCACTGCGGCCGCTACTCCCGCTGCTCCCGCTGCTCCAGATAGAGCCTGCGCCGAGTCCTGCTCTGTTGTCACCTCCGACTCGGACTCAGGCTTTTCCGGCTGAATTTGGTCGCGCATAAACACTGCATCAGCATCACGTTCGAGATTGAACACTCGAATGTCCCGGCTTCGGTGACGGGGCAACTGGCAGGTACGGGCAGCCAGGTTTGCCAGTGTGGGCGCTGTACCTACACCGACTTCAATAATGCGGCTGACACCGAGAGCCTCAAGCAGCAGATCCTGCGTTTCAATCCACCTCACCGGTGAGCAGAATTGCCAGGCCAGCAGCTCGACCAGCAACATGCGGGCCAGGCGCGCCGGGTTTTCAGCGGCAGAGTCGAAATCGGCAAGGATGTTTTCCAGAATGTCTGAGTCGACGACTGCAGCCATCTGGCGGACGAACTTCTCAGTCAGCTCAAAAGAGGTCGCGGTGAGATTCGGGATATAGCGTCCCACCAGGCGTTCTGGAGAAATTTCCGCTGGTAGCAGCCGCTCCAGGTGTTTGCGGAAGGAATCCACACCGTCGCGTAGGACACTGGAGTGGAATGGCACATCAATACCTGGGATACGCACGAATCCCTTGCCGTCCGAGCTACGGCGCTCGCACTGTTCAGCCAGTGCCGCTAGCCCCGCGACGGTGCCAGCGACGGCGTACTGCTTGCCTGCCAGGTTGAGATTTACGACTTCGAGGAACTCACCGGTTTCCTGCGACAGCCGATTAACAAACTCGATGACCTCGTCCTCGCCTACGCCAATCTTGTCCGGACGCAGGGCGCACAAACCATAGTTGGACCTCCCCTGCTCATCACGTTCGACCAGTTCATGCATGGTCAAACCGCGGCGGTAGACAACCTCCAACACGGCGTCTGCGTCAAGCGCACCAGCGAAAGCCGCCAGCGCGTTGTACTCACCGACAGAGTGCCCCGCAAAGTGAGCTGTTTCATCCAGCAGCCCTGCTTCACGAAGCTCCGCAACCTGTGCCAGCCCCAACGTCGCCATCGCAACCTGGGTGAACTGAGTCAGATTCAGAACACCTTCTGGGTGGAAATAGCGCACACCATCCACGACCACCTCTACCGGGTTGTCCCGGACAATAGCCAGTACGGAAAAGCCAAGCTTCTCTCGGGTCATCGCATCAGCCTGGTCCCACACGCGGCGGGCCGCTACGCTGCGAGTCCGAGCAGACAGCCCCATCCCCTGTGATTGAATCCCCTGACCAGGGAAGACATATGCGGTCGTCGGTGCGGCAATTACAGCAGTGGCGGTCAAAACCAGCTCGCCATCTACTGTGGCCGTGACTTCGCGGACTTCACCGGCGCCTGGGCGGTCATCAAAACCACGGCGTTCGACAGAGAATTTCACTTCTTGTCCAGGCAGAACCGGGCTCAGCATAGTCGCAGTGAACTCAATCACCCGATTGCCAATGCCGGCATCTGACGTGGCAACAGCCGCATGCTCGGCCATCGCCGACAGCCACATTCCATGGACAATAACCCCCGGTAGACCAGCTAACGCTGCTGCACGGGAATCGACGTGGATAGGATTGCGATCGCCCGTGACACAGCTAAATGGCTCCATCGCCTTAGGCGCTTCCACGGTCAACGCACCGCGGAAACTCCGTGGCGTATCCGTGACCGTTGGAAATGGCACAGTATTGGTCTGCGCTGTCTCGCCGCCGTTTCGGCCACGAATGGCAAAGCGCTCGCTCAAGGTGGCGAGCAATGCATCGCCATCACGAACCTCCGCGCGCACCACGACTAGTCGCCCTAAGTCCGTATCAACGACCTCGTCGACACGCGCACTAATCCGCAACGTTGTGGTTTCCTGCGGCAGAGCCCCAATCATACGAATGTGATGCTCAAGGTGAACAAGCGCGAGCATGCCCTCAACAACATCAATGCCGGTCTCAGTACGTGCCTGCGCGACTGCCGCAAAAATCGCCGGCCAAGCATGTCCAACCAACGCGTCCGGCACCGTCGCCTGTGACTCATCGCCGGCAGCTGCAATAGTGACCGCATCGTAGTCAGCCATCGCCATCGGATCCCACACGGATTCCCACTCCGCGACCCCATCGACGATGTTTGCAAGCTCACCGCCAGCTGCGATTCGCGTCAGCTCCCGCATCGCGGCTGTCGCATCCGCATGCTTAACGACGGGCACTGCGCCCACCGCTGCACTCTGGCACAGGCGAATTCGCAGTTTCGTATTCTCCCCCGCAGCATCGGGCAGCGGAACCGTCAGCTGTGCCCAGACGAGGTCCTCCCCGCCCTCATCATTGCTCCCATCAGCGCCAATGGTCTCCAACATGGCACCAGTACCTGGGTGTTCCAGGCGTTGCGAACGAGAGACATCACTTGTGTCAGATACACATACCCACTCATGTTCCGCGCCAAGTGCCAGCGCCGGGTTCGGCTGCTGTCGGCCAGCCCACCAAATCACAGGTGCTGCGAGCATCCGGCTGAGGGCGTCAACAGGTACCTCTGGCAGGTAGCCGGTATCCATCAATGCCTGTGCGGTAGCTTTTTCAAACCGGCCCAGAATCTCCGCTACTGGCTCATTCGCGCGGGTAATGCCCGAAACAGCCTGCGGCCCTGGGATGATGCAGACTTGATCCGCATCGTAGCGAGAGTCATGCGCCTGCCATAGGGAGTCCGATCGCCACCAGCGACGAACCTCAGCATCGATGACCGGAACGAAGGGCACAGGTTTGCCGGGTGTGCGGCAGAGCTCAGAGATAAAGAACGTGACATCGGCTGGGTGGAGCTGGGTATCCAGGTCCAACAGGCCGGATAGTCGCGAGATCTCGGTCTGCGGCTGGGTGCGCAAGCTGTCGCCGTCGGCAAGCGCGGCAAACGTGCCCGCATCGACGGCATTCAATCGTGCCTCTACGCGGTCGACGAGTGCGACAAAGCGCGTCGACCACGTCGGATCGAGGAACGTCCCTTCGGGCGCACACAATTCGAGATAGCGATTCAACACCTCGGCATACGTCATGGTGCTGATGTCTCCGAAGTACGGCTTCGCGGTGGCGTTAATTGCCTCGATAATTTCTGAGCGCCGTTCGGTCACCTTAGTGAGATCACCTGCGACTTCGTCAAGCAATCTGCCAGCGCGCGCTGCGGCGTTATCAATTTCGTGGATATCAGCACCCAACTGGCTACGCCCCGACGCCATGCCATCCATGGCGCTACCGGCGGGAATCCAGTTGTCAGTGCCGACGGTGTCGACCAGCATTTGTTTCACGGACTCAGAGGCGGTCGACTCCTTTGCCGCCATCGCAGCTGTGCCAATGATGACAGCATCTACCGGCATCGGCGCCAACCCGTAACGTGTCGACCACGTACCCATCAGATAATCACGGGCCTGTTCTGGCTTGCCGATGCCACCGCCAACAGCAAGCACCACATCTCGCCTGCGAATCTTTGCGTAGGTGTTAATTAGCAGGTCATCGAGGTCTTCCCAAGAGTGATGGCCACCAGCACGCCCACCTTCAACCTGCATGATGATTGGATACGGCGTGGCCTGCTGCGCCAAGGTATCTGCAATTTCAAGCACCGAATCGATTTGTGCGATTGTGCCCGGCTTGAAGGAAATATGCGGAATTCCGCCCTCACGCAGCTGCTTTACTAGCTCAACTGCCTCGTCCACCTCGGGGATTCCCGCAGAGATGGTTACGCCATCAATCGGTCGACCGGCTGCCACCGCACGCGGGAGCAAACGCCGGCTTCCAATATGCAAACCCCACAGGTACGGATCCAAAAACATGGTGTTGAACTGTGCACTGCGGCCCTCCTCGAGCAGTTCGGAGAGTCGCGCCACATTAGCCTCGAAGATTTCCGGCGTGACTTGGCCGCCACCGGCCAGCTCCGCCCAGAACCCCGCATTCGCAGCAGCCGCCACGATCTCAGGGTCAACGGTTGTCGGGGTCATACCGCCGAGCAGAATTGGCGAGCGCCCGGTCAACTTGGTGAACTTCGTCTCGACACGGGGCTTATCCCCAGTGACCAGACGCGGTGCAAACTCCAGCCACGATGTCGGATGCTCAATGTCGCTCTCAGACAGGACACTCCTCCCCGCAGCTGTTGCCGCAGCAATCACCGCTACGCCATAGCCTTCAGAGTTACGTTCTGTCAGCTTGACGACGCCTGTGTTCGGCCCCAGATCCAAGATGGTGGTTGCCCCTTGGTCGATGAGCCCCCGTACCTCGGCGCTCCAGTCACTGGAGTCAACCAAGATTGCACGCGCAAGCCGGTCCGCCGTTTCCGCATCTAGCCCAATGCGCTCAGCTCGCTCCACTACCCATGCCACAGCAGGTACCAGCGCTGGGTGATGGAATGCGCCGCTAACTGGCAAAACTGTACATTCGACTTCCCTCCCCTTCAGCTGGTGCGCTGCGAGCTGCTCTGCCAGCTGGTCTAGTTCATCTTGCTTGCCGATAACTACGCTAGTGGTCTGCGTATTCTTCAGACCGATGACGCAACCCTGTGGGAGCAGAGGTTCCAACTCCTCGACCGTCAGGCCAGAGATGCTCATCATCGGCGCGCGCCCAAATCCAGCTACTCGGCTTCCGCGTGCACACGCGACACCGATGAGGCGAGCAAGTGCAACAAGCTCTGCTGCCTTCTCTGGGCGAGCGACAATCTCAGCGGCAAGAACACCTTGCGAATGACCGGTTACCGCTACCGCTTCGGTGATATTAATTCCCTGCTTTGCCAGCAGCTCGACGATGCCCAACTGTGCCAAGACGATGCCTGGGACGCTGACCGCTGGGTTGGTTGTATCTCCGGTAAAAGGCTCGTCTGTCACGAGTGAGATTGCCCAGCCAAAGGGGTCAAAACCTGCGGGAAGCTGGCCGATGAGATCGTCGTCAAGCGGTGCGAGCAGTTCCTCAGCGCGAGTGAAAACTTCCCGTAGTTTCTTTGAGTTGCCACTGGCCATGACGCTGGAGAGAGTGTCCAGCCATGGTTGCGATTGACCGGCAAAAGTGACTGCAAAGGTACCCAGGTCTGGAGCAGTTACGACATTGGTCTGCAAAGTGGCGAGTTTTTCGTATTTCACGTGGCTGAGGTCCTTGTCTTGTGGAGTACGAAATGAAAACATCTTTTGTTTCCAAATCCTTGCCAGGACACTATGCCATAAATCATGAGGAATCCATCATGTTTTTCTCGCGCAGTTTTGCGCTGCCATCAACGCGAAGATAATTTGCAGCCCCAAAACGAGAGGCCTGACACGGCTGCAAGATCAGCGAGCACAACGCGTCAAAAGTGAAAGAACTTCGCAGGTAGGAAACAGTGTTCCCCTGCTGGGAAACTGCTTGCGCTTCATCCCCGTGGCAGCATCGGCGACGGAAAATGAAGCCACGGTAACTGCGTCGATTTACACCTAATCGGTGATGAACATCACACTCAGAATGAGCGTCAATGCGCGACTAGAACGCTCAGTTTTTCGCCAATTAATCGCCTAGCGCATCCAAAATTGCGGACTCCGCTTCTTCTAAGCGCCGCTCTGACTCTTCAAGGTCCTGCTGCGACCTACCGTCGCGCTCGACTTTGCCGTCGAAGATTGCGCAGGGATCATCGTTGACCACAGTGTCGTCGGGAACTATGCCACGACGCGCCATGTACTCATCCAGATGCATCGAGATGCTCATGCTGCCTCCCTGCTTCCACCTTACGATTCAAGATACGATTCGATCAGCGTCATTGTATCGACAGGTTCGATTGCCCTACGCAGTGGAATGAGCGAACAGAGGTTTCCCAGAATGGTACTCACACGCGCTGTGCGACTGCCCTGTCTTGTGTTCCCGCCAAAAGAGGCGGGACTGTCGCAGATCTACAACTGGTCTGGCGGCCAGGGCTTTCCATCGGGGAAATACCGGTCAAACTTCCAGCCCAGGCGGAAGGGGAGGACGTATTTTTGGGGGCTGTTGTTTGTTTCCCACATCGACTTCGGTTTAGTTGCCTCCTCAGCTTCTTCTCGGTCGGTGTATACCCCATAGCAGATGGGGTCCCAGAAACTGCTATCGGTGATTTCGAGAGTGGGAGTGCCGGTAAAGACTCCATATAGGAGTTGATCGCGGCTTTCGACCTCGACCTCGAAATCTTCCCAGGTACCAATCATGTCGCCAGGCTGTCCACGCCACCAGTTGTCAATCGCGAGGGCAGTTTCTTCGGATTCGACAAAGCCGCCGAGAGGTTCAGTGTTATCCGGGTAGCGGGGATAAATGACACAGACGACAATTTTCATAGTTATGCTTCTACACCCTGCATGGGAGATTGGCGACCTTGGAGTAGCTTCGGGCGGGAAATGGGTCAGATTCTGGACACGCGGCGTAATGAGGGCGAAAAATCTGGTGGGAAGAAAATAAAAATACCCCGTGACCTGCATAGTCACGAGGTATATATATGTGCGCCTGGGGAGACTTGAACTCCCACGCCCTAAGGCACTGGAACCTAAATCCAGCGCGTCTGCCAATTCCGCCACAGGCGCCCGTCGCAAATCCGTGAAAGTTCCGTACAGCCCCCGTAGGCATGGACTACTTATTAGCCGCCTAAAGGCGCAACGAACCTTCACAGCTCATTTGGACTGTACACACTTTAACGGGTTTGCCACAGAATTCCTAATGTCCCATCCCCTACCTTATCCAGCAAGCGCGCTAGCTTGGCAGGTCACAGACTAGCTATGGTGGTTATGTGTCCACTTCACAGCATTCCGATACCACTGACAAGCCTGCAAAGATTCCCACTCGTACACGCGTGGTTCAACTGATCTTCTTGGCTCTTGCAGTCGGCGCCACTCTTGCACTCGCCTACTGGCAGCTCAGCAGGTGGAACACAACCAGCTCATTCCAAAACCTGGGATACGCACTGCAGTGGCCTGCTTTCGGTCTGTTCTTTATTTGGGCCTACCGCAAGTACATGGAGTACGAACGCGAGCGCCTGAGCGGCAATAGCGAGGCCGCTTTTGAGACTAAAGACGATGTCATGACGGAAATTCCAGACGAATTCCTGCCGACCAACCCAGATGGCTCGCGAAAGGTGCAGCGTGTGGATGAGACACGATCGACGGACTCTGGCACCAACGCCTAGGCGATAACTGCTTATTCGAGAAAAGGACTTTTAGTGACCAATATCAATCCAGATCGTCAAGAGCGCGTAAGGAAGGCACTGACGTACTTCTCCGTCACTGCCTACTTCACGGGTGTGATGCTGCTCTTGCTGTGTGCCGAGATGATTTACAAGTACCTCATCCTCGACAACTCCGCCGACGCGCCACGGTGGTTCTTCTACACCGCCCAGATTCACGGCTTCGGCTACATGGCATTCCTGATTGCCACCGTAAACCTGGGCACCAAGGCCCGCTGGGAACCATCAAAGTGGATTATTACCGCGCTCGGCGGTGTCGTCCCGTTCCTCTCCTTCTTTGTCGAGAAGAAGCGCCGTGAGGAAGTCGAGACCGCTTTCCAGCTGAAGTAGCGGGCTCCCCCCCCTCGAGGGCTCGCCCGTGGGCTATCCCTCAGACTCTGCCTCAGCCAGGATTTTCAGCGCCGGAGTCAAGGCACGCAGTGCACGCCCCCTGTGGCTAAAAGCGTCCTTGTCTTCGGCGCTCATTTGTGCCGCAGACAAAGTGCCCTCCGCATCATTGCCCTCACCAACTGCGGGCGCGAACACCGGATCATAGCCGAACCCATTGTCCCCAACAGGCTCGCGCAGAATGGAGCCAGGCCAGCGGCCCTCTACAACCAGCAGCAGGTTACCGGCTTCATCGAGGACGGCTGGGAAACCGCCGTCGGCAAGCGCGGACGGCACCTCCTTGACACCAGGGACGACCAACGCGCAGGCGGTACGGAAGGACGCAGTGCGACGCTCATCTGGACAGTCACCCATTTGAGCGAGCAGCAGCTCGTAGTTAGCGACGTCGTCGCCATGAGTGCCGGACCATCGCGCCGAGAGCACACCCGGCATGCCGTTTAGCTCATCGACGCTGAGCCCCGAATCGTCTGCCAAGCACGCGTAGCCGGTGTTTGTCGCGCCATCAAAAGCCTTGATATAGGCGTTGTCTGCAAAAGTGCGACCGGTTTCAGGGCGCTCTGGGTACTCCGGGACATCGCTAAGCGAAAGAAGCTCCACAGAGTCAATACCCGCCGCACGCAGAATGCGGTCGAGCTCGACTAGTTTTTTAGAATTTCGGGTAGCGACGAGGAGCTTCACGGCAGCTCACCCGGGTACGGCGCGCGCAGCACTTCCTGCTGCAGGGCGATGAGTTCATGCAGACCCTTTTCCGCAGAGTCGAGCATGTCATTCAGCTGACCTCGGTCGAAGGTGCCTTCCTCGCCAGTGCCCTGGATTTCGACGAACTTGCCCTCTGCGGTCATCACCACGTTGAGGTCCACCTCAGCGCGCGAGTCCTCCTCGTAAGGCAGGTCCAGGCAGACGCGGCCGTCAATAATGCCGACCGAAACAGCTGCGACTGGCGCCTTCAGCGGAGTGCCCGGAACTGCACCCGCTGCATGCAGGTATGTCAAGGCATCAGCCAGCGCGACGTACGCACCGGTGATGGAGGCGGTGCGGGTACCACCATCCGCCTGCAGAACATCACAGTCGATGTTGATGGTGTTCTCACCGAGCTCCTTCAAGTCGATAGCAGCCCGAAGAGAGCGACCGATTAGACGGGAAATCTCGTGGGTACGACCCTTGACCTTGCCGCGCATCGACTCGCGGGGCATGCGCTCGTGGGTAGAGGCCGGCAGCATGGAGTACTCAGCAGTCAGCCAGCCCTCGCCGGAGTCACGCTTGAATCGCGGCACCGACTGCTCAACGGAAGCGGTGCACATCACACGCGTATTGCCGAAAGTAACCAGCACAGAACCTGCCGGATTGTCGGTGAAGCCACGAGTGATGGTCACCTTGCGCATTTCATCAACCGCGCGTCCATCGGCACGGCGAAAATCGGAATTAGCTGTAGTCATGCCAACTACCCTACCGCCCGGCGCGAATGCGGTGCGACAGCTGTACGGAAACCCGATAATCGCTGAGACTAGCCGCCTAGCTCCATGCCCAGGTAGGCCAATTCAACGTCACCGGCAAAGGTACTCTTCGCAGCACGCAGTGCTTCCTCACCGTCGGCGTATGGCGGAATGTGAGTCAGCACCAGCTTCTTGACCCCCGCCAGTGTCGCTGCCTTTCCGGCCTCATAGCCCGTCAGGTGCATGTCCGGCGGTGTGCCCTCTTCGTTGCTGCACCATGTGGCTTCACAGATGAAGATATCCGCATTCCGCGCCAGCTCCACCAGTTCATCGGTCCACGCAGTATCTCCGGTGTACGCAATGGTCAGACCATCTGCTTCAATGCGATATCCAACAGCTGGCACCGGGTGGATCATGCTATACGGCGTGACGACGGCGCCTCCGCCCGCTTCGCCTCCACCGACAAACAGAGGCTCACCGGGGTTACTCACAACCTGGTCAAAAGTGTCTTCCAAGTTGGCATCTTCTTCACTTCCCAGTGCTTTGCACATGGTGCCTATCCGGTCGTGAATGTCTCCGGGGCCAACCAGGAGATTCCGGGAACTCGCCGGGGCTGTCGGGTGGAAGCGACGCCAGACGAGCAGCCCTGGAATGTCTGCAGTGTGGTCTGGGTGCACATGAGTTAGTAACAAATCACAGGCTGCAGGATCAGAGATCTTCTGCAATTCGGCGAGGACACCGGGACCCAAATCAATGACAAAGGTTCGACCGTTATCCAGCTCAATGAGGTAGCCAGATGCTGGCGCCGATGGGCCACCCATGCTGCCTGTACATCCCAGAACCTTCAATCGCATACTTCAAGCTTGCCATGTAATTGATCAAAAACGAGCAAAAAACCAATGGAGTGTCTGGATTTAATAAGAAAGGTCACATTTGGGAATGCATAGTGACCTGGCTAATACCGGGTCCGAGGAAGCGCTTTGCCAGTGATGCAAAAACTTGCGGATCTCCAGTGGATTCAAATGTGCGCACAGGGGTCGGATTACTCTCCGGGTCAGCGAGCATGTCGGTCTTTGTGAGGATGCGCAGAACGTCCTTCGACGTCTCCTCCGCCGAGGACACTAGGGCGACGTCCTCCCCCATGGCCAGCTGAATCACACCAGACAGCAGCGGATAGTGGGTGCAGCCCAGCACGAGGGTGTCCACACCATCGGCCTGCAACGGCGCGAGGTAGCCCTCTGCAAGTCCCAGAATCTGGCGACCAGAGGTAATTCCTCGCTCGACAAAGTCCACGAATCGCGGGCAATCGACCGCGGAGACATCCACGCCGGGCACTGCATCAAAGAGATCTTGGTAGGCACGGGAGCGAATCGTGGCGGCGGTACCGATTACGCCGACTTTTCCGTTCCTGGTGGTCGAGACCGCACGGCGCACGGCGGGCAGAATGACCTCGACTACTGGGACTGGGTAGCGCTCGCGGGCATCACGCAAAAATGCGGCCGAAGCAGTGTTGCAGGCAATGACTATCATCTTGCAGCCGCGTGCAACCAGTTCATCGGCAATCGCTTCAGCGTGCTGACGAACCTCGGCGATGCGCAGTGGGCCGTAAGGGCCGTTGGCAGTATCGCCGATGTACATAATCGACTCGTGCGGCAGCTGATCCATGATGGCACGCGCCACTGTCAGCCCACCGACACCGGAGTCGAAGATGCCAATCGGCGCTGTTCGGTCGGGGAAGCCGCTATCCTGCGCCGTCAGCTGATTGACTGCCTGAGTTCCTGCTTCTACTCCCACCGCTATCTGGACTCCTCATATCGTTGGTCAAACACCGAAGCTCCTATTCTAGGCCGTTTCCGCCAGGAGTTGATGCCGCTTACCTCGGGCTCTTAGCGACGTGCACTCTTAGCCACGTGCGCGACCGCGCTTAAACATCACCGCAGCCCAGATGCCCGCAAGCCCACCGAAGAGGTGCATCTGCCAACTAACAGCCATCTGTGTTGGCAGCACTCCCCAGATAAGGCCCGAGTACATCGATGCCAGAATCACGCCCAAAATAATCTGCATCACCCGGCGGTTCACAAAACCGCGCACGACCAAAAATGCCAGCCAGCCGTAAATCAGGCCGGACGCACCGATGTGGACGGTATTTACACCGCCGACCAACCATGTCAGACCGCCACCAACGACCGTAATCAAGAGTGTGACCTGCCAAAATAACCGCTTCGACGACATTGCAATCAAACCGGCGAACAACGCCCCGGGCAGAGAGTTCGCCACAATATGCCCGTAATCTGCGTGCAGCAGCGGTGCGGTCAAGATTCCCCACAGAGTCGAGGTTTCGCGTGGGCGCACACCGAAGTTGTTCAGCGCCCCACCAAAGATGAATTCGTTGACAAGAAAGACCGTCCAGATAAGTACCAGGTACCCAATAGCCGTACTGATGGCCGCCCCGAGCCCGCCGTCGCGATCCTGTGGAACAATCTGATTATTCCGCCGCGTCTGCACGGGACCGCCCATCGGGTACTGCGCATAGTTCTGGTAATTCTGCTGTTGTCCCGAGCTCCATTGCGGATTCATTGGCGAACTTCCCTCACTACTTGTCCAGCATCTCTGACAGCGCGGCTACACCCGCGCGTCCCGTTGCACTCATCACGGCATCGACAATAGCCATCTGCACCGCATCGGCCGCCATCGCAGCCAACAGGGCCACCACATCCGAGCCCACGGGTTCAGCGTTTTCGCTATCCGCTGCCTCGGCCGAGCTGAGCGCAAACAGCGTGTCACCGTCCATCGGTGCATGAGCCGGCCGAATCGCTCGTGCCAGCCCATCATGACCGCACATCGCCAACCGCTTCAACTGCGCAGTTGTCACCGGCGCATTGGTTATCAACGTGCCAATCGTCGTGTTTCGCGTGCTTGCCGACGACTCCCCGTCGCCAGCCGCATCGGCGAGAATCTTGGTTCTACCGACGAAAACCTGGTCCAACTGGGCCAATGCCTCCTTGCTGGCACCGGCAGCCGCTGGCATTCCGTAGAGGCGTCCCTCCGGGCCAATGACCGCACCAAAGGAGTTAACCACCATTGCGGCAGCCACAAAGTACTTACCATCGGCGGAGGTCACACGGGCTTGTCCAAAACCACCCTTGATTGCCCCGGCCATAGCGCCGACACCGACACCTACTGTTCCGGAGGGAGTGTCCTCCGGAACGTCGTCAAGCGCGTGCGACAACGCCTCGCGCCCGAGTTCAGCGGTGGGCAGCGTCGGCTCACCCAACAGCAAGTCGAATATGACAGCACCGGGAACGATGGGCACGAGGATATCTGGACGAGTTGGAGTGACCTCAAAGCCAATGCCGCGATCGCGCAGTTCGCGCATAACTCCGTCGGCAGCTGCGAGGCCGTACGCGGAGCCGCCAGCCAACACGACAGCGTGGGCGCGTTCGACGGTATTCTCCGGTGCGAGCAGGTCGGTCTCGCGAGTGCCGGGACCGCCACCGCGGACATCGACAGCGCCGACAGCACCGCCTGGAGCGGCGATGACGGTGACTCCGGTATCCCCCTCAGCAGCATGGCCGATAGAGATGCCGTCAATGGAGTCGAGACATCCTGCGCCAATGTCGATGCTCGTGCCCAGCGCAGCACTGCTGGCTTGGTGTCGAATATCGGTGGGGCTGATTGCGAAAATCTCAGAATTCATTGTCGACCACGGCACCTTTCACCACAGTTCATGGCAGTTAGCCTCAGTTGATTACTGCAACTTTTCGGGGTTTTGCTCCGATTCGCTACTCACCCATGAGCTGATCCAGCAGTGACTCTTGGTTGTAGGACAGCCACTGGTACATCGCGTCGGTCTGCTCAATCTGCTCGATGGAGCCATTGAGGTTCTCCATGGAAACGTGCAGGTAAATACGTAGGTCATTGATACCTGCAACCCAGGCATGGGCATCGCTTTCCGAAATGGAAACCTGCCCCGACTCGGCGGGCTCCAGGGCGTCGATAATCGCACGCAGGGAATGGAGCTTGCTCTCTACAATCTCCGACTCATGCAGCTGGCGCATGAGGGCGTTTTCCCCCTCCACGCTCTCCTCACCCGGCTTGGTGAAGTCCGGCAACAGTCGCGCAAGCTTAGGATCGGCTGGGGCCTCGGAGTGTCCGACGGGCATTCCCGTCATTTCCGCGAGCTCATCCTTCGGTGCCGACCGGGCTCGCTCCATCAGCGAGTCCGCCACAGTAGCAGCCAGATTCAGCAGCAAATCCCGCTCCGTGCCTTCAAAAGCCGTGACGTACTTGACGCCACCGCCGAGAAGGGATCGCTTGCGCTTCCAAGGACGCATGTAAATTCTCTCCCGCTGTCGAATATCGGCTTAGTCAGCCTGCTCCATTGTTGCCCACAAGCCCGCCTTGTGGAGCTTCTTCACATCGGCCTCCACCTTGTCACGCTCACCGGAAGACACGATTGCCTTACCCTCCGTGTGAACCGTCATCATCAGCGCGTGCGCCTTCTTTCGGTCCATGCCGAAAAGCATCTGGAACACGTAGGTGACATAACTCATCGAATTAACCTGGTCATCCCACACAATGCACTGCCAGGGTCGGTTCGATTCCGTCACGACATCGGCATCCATAGTGGGCATCGGTGTTGCTGCTGGCATGCTCATAGGCACCAGGATAGTACGTAGTGGCGCGCGCTCGCCGGAACCGACTGCCCCGGATAGCTTCAGCCGACTAGACTATTGACCGTGATTGATAAGCATTCCTCCACCGCCCTTCTCACCGATAAGTACGAGCTGACGATGCTGCAGGCATCGCTTGCCGACGGATCCGGCGAGCGCCAGGTCGCCTTCGAGGTGTTTGGCCGTCGTCTGCCGAATGAGCGCCGCTATGGCGTTGTGGCTGGTACAGCGCGTGTATTGGATGCTATCCGCAACTTCCGCTTCACCGAGGAACAGCTGGCTTCGCTGGACTTCCTCGATGACCGGACGCTGGATTACCTGCGTAACTATTCCTTCAGCGGCCAAGTCGACGGCTACCGCGAAGGAGAGCTCTACTTCCCCGCCTCGCCCATTTTGACGGTGCGAGGCACTTTCGCCGAGTGCGTCATTTTGGAGACTGTTATTCTCTCCATTCTCAATGCGGACTCCGCCATTGCCTCGGCAGCGACCCGAATGGTCACGGCCGCCGGCGGACGTCCGATTATTGAAATGGGTTCGCGTCGTACTCATGAAGAAGCAGCTGTGACCGCTGCCCGCGCCGCCTACCTGGCAGGTTTTAGCGCCACCTCCAACTTGGAGGCAGCGGCACGGTACAACATCCCAGCCTCCGGTACCGCTGCGCACGCGTGGACTCTGTTACACACCAACCCAGATGGCACGACAAACGAGGCTGCAGCCTTCAAAGCTCAGATTGACACGCTGGGGACCGACACCACTTTGTTGGTGGATACCTACGACATCACCGAGGGCGTCAATACGGCCATTGAGGTCGCGGGTCCGGAACTCGGCGGTGTACGTATTGACTCCGGTGACCTTGGAGTTCTCGCTCGCCAGGTGCGTCAGCAGCTGGACTCGCTGGGCGCACACAACACCAACATCGTAGTGTCCTCTGACCTCGACGAGTTCGCCATTGCGGCGCTGAGGGCCGAGCCGGTCGATGTCTACGGTGTGGGCACCTCTGTAGTCACTGGCTCGGGCGCACCGACTGCAGGACTGGTCTACAAAATGGTCGAAGTTGATGGGGTGCCCGTCGCCAAGCGCTCGTTGGACAAGCGAAGCCACGGTGGCGTGAAGGCGGCGATTCGTACCTGCCGCCGTTCCGGTACCGCCGTGGAGGAAATCGCTTTCCCGCTCGGCTCGGAAATCCCGGATGTGGGCAACCTGCACTACCGCGATCTAACCATTCCGATGATGCGCGATGGCGAGGTCGTCGATGGTCTACCGACCTTGGAGGAGTCCCGCGATCACTTGGTTAAGGCGCTGGTCAGCCTCCCGTGGGAGGGGCTCGCACTTTCCCGTGACGAGCCGGTACTGTCCGTCCGCTTCCACGGCGTTTAGGCGGCGGGGGAACTGTGTCGGATACTCCCGAGCACGCAGATTTTGCTGAGCTATCGGACGACTTTGAGGACGTTGATGGTGCAGACGAGCTAACTTCACCGAGAGCCAGCGTCCATGACTCGGATAGCATCGAAGCTCTTCTCGATGCAGCAGTGAAGGGACTCGGCGGAACAACTCGCCCGAATCAGGTCAAAATGTCCCGGTCGGTGGCCTCCGCCTTTGCGCGCGAGCGACACCTAGCGGTACAGGCCGGTACCGGTACTGGTAAGTCACTGGCCTACCTGGTGCCCGCCATTGTGCAAGCAATGGAGTCCGACGAGTCAGTAATCGTTTCCACAGCGACCATTGCGCTGCAACGCCAGCTGGTCGAACGCGACTTGCCGCGGCTAGTCAGTTCGCTAGAGCCACACTTGTCCCGCACGCCCACCTTCGCAATCCTCAAAGGCCGGTCAAACTACCTGTGCAAATCCAAGGTCGGAAATGTCATCAAAGATCCCGTCATGGACGGTGATGAATCCGAGCCGACCGGTATGGGCGGCCCAACTGCTCTACTCAGCGAAGCGCAGCTCAGCCGAACCGCTGCCGAGGTCATGCGGCTACGCGAGTGGGCCAATGACACCGACACCGGCGACCGCGACAGCCTGGACAAGGGCGTCTCCAACGAAGCCTGGCGGCAGGTCTCCGTCACGGCCCGCGAATGCGTCGGTGCCATTTCCTGCCCTTTCGGCGAGGAGTGTTTCGCCGAACAAGCCCGCCGTGAGGCCTCCAACGTCGACATCGTTGTCACCAACCACGCACTGTTGGCCATCGATGCGCTCTCCGACGCCATGATCTTGCCGCAGCACGACTGCGTCGTCATTGACGAGGCTCACGAGCTCGACGGTCGAATCACCTCCGTTGCCACCGACGAGCTCTCCCCTGCCGGTATCACCATGATGGCCCGGCGCGCCCGCAAATTCGGCGCCGCAGAGCAGGTCGATGATGTCACCGATGCCACGGATCTACTCGGCGAGACCGTCGCATTGCTTGCCGACGCCTACAGCGGCGCACTCGAAGAAATTCCCGGCGAGCTGGGAGCGGCACTAGCTTCGCTCCGCGATAGCCTGTGGCAACTGCAAACCACGCTGGGCACCTCTGGCTCAGGCAACTCTGGCGGGTCGGGCCCCGGTGGTTCGGGTTCCGACTCTGACAACACTGAACGTCAGACCGTCCGCGCAGCCGTGGAGAATATGCACGACACTGTCGTCCGGATTCTAGAGTTCAGCAGCGACGATGTCGTATGGCTTGGCGAGAACAAGACAGTTTATGTCGCTCCCCTGTCCATCGCAGCACTGCTTCGCGAACGCCTCTTCGGCGAATCCACCGTCGTTTTGACCTCAGCAACACTTGCTCTTGGTGGCAAGTTCGATGCTATGGCCGCTGCCTGGGGGCTTCCCTCCGGCGGGTGGGATGGCTTGGACGTCGGCACGCCCTTTGACCCGCAGAAATCTGGCATCCTCTACGTCGCACGCGACCTGCCTCGCCCGGGACGCGACGGCGCCACACCAGAGCAGTTCGCGATCATGGAACGCCTCATCCGCGCCGCTGGTGGGCGAACGCTGGGGTTGTTTTCTTCTCGCCGAGGCGCCGAGGCAGCGGCGGAGGAAATGCGCAAGCGCCTGCCTTACGACGTCCTGTGCCAAGGCGATGACTCTATCGGCGCTCTGGTTGATCGCTTCGCAGCTAATCCACAGACATGTTTGTTTGGCACGCTGACGCTGTGGCAAGGCGTCGATGTTCCTGGCCCCAACCTGTCGTGTGTGATTATTGACCGCATTCCGTTCCCACGCCCTGATGATCCGCTGCTGTCCGCAAGATCCGATGCCGCCAATGCGGCGGGACGAAACGGCTTTATGGAGGTCTCGGCGACACATGCGGCGCTGCTGATGGCGCAGGGCTCTGGTCGTCTGCTACGTCAAGTCGATGACCGCGGGGTTGTTGCGGTGCTGGATTCACGGTTGGCGACTGCGCGCTATGGATCCTGGATTGCCGCGTCGATGCCGGACTTCTGGCGGACAACCAGCCTGGATATTGCGGCTGGAGCGTTGCAGCGGCTGACCCAAAGCTGATTCAGGGGGGAGCTGTCTGACCTCACGAGGTGATGCTGGATCAGGCATAATTTCTTAAAAAATCCCACGCTTTTCTATCCAATACATTATTGTGATGTGAAACACAGCACTGCTGCAGCGACCTAGCTAATGATGCAGGGCACTTGGCAGCCGTGCGCGAGATTAGAAAGGCGATTTCCTGCATGCCCCTTTCCAGCAACCTCCCCGACATCGACATCCCGGAGACCTCGCTCTTTGAGTTCCTATTCGGAGAAATTGAGCCGCGTCACCAGGACAAGCTTGCAATCGTTGACTCAGGCTCCGAGGTCACCTTCGGTGATCTGAAGGCCAGCATTGAGAAGTTCGCGGGTGCGCTGGCAGCACGTGGGATTAAGAAGGGCGACGTTGTGGCTCTCCACTGCCCCAACTCGACAACCTTCGCGGTCGCTCTTCACGGTGTCCTGCGCGCGGGGGCTGTCTGCACGACGGTTGCATCGCTGGCAACTGCCGAGGACGTTGAAAAGCAGCTGCGTATCTCTGACGCCAAGATGATGCTGACGACTTCGTCGATTGGTTGGGCCGGTGCTAACGGCGCTGAGGCCGCTGGTCTCCCGGAAGAGATGATTATCGGCCTGACGGGTCTCCACGGCATGGGCGAGCTGCTTGCAGAGGGACACGCAGCCCCGGATGTCGAGGTATCACCCGATGATGTTGCCGTGATTCCGTTTTCTTCTGGCACCACTGGTGTGCCAAAGGGCGTCCAACTCACGCATCGCAATCTTGTTGCCAACGTGGCTCAGGCAGGAGCAGCAACTGTCGAGGCATTGACCGAGGACACTCCGGCAGTGACCATCCTGCCGTTCTTCCACATCTACGGCCTGACTGCACTCCTGAACCTGTCCCTGTGGCGTCGCACGACGCAGTACACCATGGGCAAGTTCGACTTCGTGGACTTCCTCTCTATCATCGCCGAGCACAAGGCTAAGTTCGCCTTCATCGCACCACCGGTAGCGGTTGGCCTGGCCAAGCATCCTGCTGTCGATTCCTTCGACTTGTCCAGCCTGGAGATAGTTTTCTCCGGCGCAGCATCCCTGCAACTCGATCTCGCAGAACAAGTGGAAAAGCGCCTCGACTGCGTCGTTGCCCAGGGCTACGGCATGACCGAGTCCTCGCCCGCCGCACATATCCGCATAGGCCACGACAGCCCGCTGGATTCCATCGGCCGCGCGGTGCCCAATACCCAATACAAAATCGTGGACCTCGAAGCCGACGGCTTCGAGGAGATTCCAGTCCCCTCCGAGGGGCGCTCGAAGCCAGGCGAACTGTGGGTTTACGGTCCGCAGGTCATGAAGGGCTACCTCAACAACCCAGAAGCTACGGCAGAAACACTTGTCGACGGTTGGTTGCGTACCGGCGACGTTGCGGAACTCGACGAACACGGCAATGCGTACATCGTCGACCGCTTCAAGGAACTGATTAAGTACAAGGGCTACCAGGTTCCGCCGGCTGAGCTCGAGTCCGTGCTGCTCAGCCACCCGGATATTGCCGATGCCGCCTGCAGCGGTGTCATTCGCTCCGACGGCGAGGAGATTCCAAAGGCTTACGTCGTCCTCAAGGCAGGCAAGCAGGTGACTGAAGACGAGATTATGGACTACGTCGCCGACCGCGTCGCACCGTACAAGAAGGTGCGGGTCGTCGAATTCATGGAGGAAATCCCGAAGTCGGCAACGGGCAAGATCCTGCGGAAGGACCTCAAGGCCATGGAGGCAGCACGCGCTCAGCTTTAAGCTGCCGCCCCAGGAGTCACAGCCACAGTCACTGAACCGGGTGCAATCTCAGTAAACCCGGCATCCTGAACCTCTACCGCGCGGAGCTCTGGCGCTGGCCACTGCTCGCGTGGTATTTCTTTCACCTTCAGCGCATACCCAGTCCGAGCCCACGCCCACGCTTCCTCGACCGACAGGCTGGCCGCATAGAGCATTGAGCCGTGTCCAACTTGTGCGGCTACCTTTCCTACGGACATATTCAGGTTTTTGTCCACCCAAATCACTGGCGGAGCAAAGGTGTCAGCACTCCCACGGTTGCCCGAGTCGTCGGGAGATGTGGTCTCCGGGTCGTCGTAAGGCAAATCGGTGCCGGAAATTTGTAGTTTGGCAATGTCCGGGTAGGTTTCGTCGACAGGAGTTGGCACTAGTGCGCGAGCTTGCGCGCCGTCGACGTCCACGGTGACACCCGGTGCAAGCTGAGCGCGTTGCCAGCCGATATTGCGAGCGCGACGTGTGAGCTTGCGGATGCGCTCACCGTACCAAGACACCAGGCCTTGTTGATAGGCCGAAGTGTCATCGCCTGCGCGCTCGTCGAGGCAACAAGCAACAACAGCCATCGCGGCGGCGCGGAGCAGCGCAGTGCGCGAGGGGCGTTCCTTCTTCGGAATCTCAAGCACAATAGCCATTGCCCACGGCACATCCTCGCCATGGTCTTCCCTATCGGGTTGCGGCAGGAGGCTATGGGCAATGCGGAACCACTCCGGCACCGATGATGCGTCCGTGACAGCGGGATTCTTGTGATCCTCGCGTCGCACTACTGCTCCAACGGCACGCGGCGGAAGGTGCCATCTTCGCGGTCGGCATCGTCGATTTCATCGCGGGAAATGCCCAACATGAACAAAATCGAGTCCATGAATGGAACGTTGACCGACGTGTCAGCGATTTCCTTCAGCGCCGGCTTCGCGTTGAAAGCAATACCGAGGCCCGCAACTGACAGCATATCGATGTCATTGGCGCCATCGCCGACAGCGACGGTCTGGTGCATCTGAAGCCCAGACTCCGCGGCGAACGCCTTAAGACTGCGGGCCTTTTCCTGCCTATCGACGACACCGCCGATCACGCGGCCAGTCAGCTTTCCGTCCGCAATCTCGAGGGTATTGGCCTTGTAAAAGTCCAGGCCGAGATCCTTTGCCAGTGGCTCCAGAATCTGGATAAAGCCACCGGAGACAGCACCACACTTGTAACCGAGGCGCTTCAGCGTGCGGATCGTAGTGCGGGCGCCAGGGGTCAGCTCGATGGAGTTGGTAACTTCCTCAAGGACGCTGACCGGCAGGCCTGCCAGAGCCTTAACTCGCTCGTGCAATGACTCAGCGAAGTCCAGTTCACCGCGCATAGCGCGCTCTGTAACCGCTGCAACCTCCGCTTCGCGACCAGCGTGGGCGGCCAGCATCTCAATGACCTCACCGGTAATCAAAGTGGAGTCCACATCGAAGCAAATCAAGCGCTTGGATCGGCGCTGCAAACCTGCGCGTTCAATTGCGATGTCAATGTCCTGGTCCTGTGCAAGCTCGGCCAGCGCCTTACGCAGCGGAATGCCCGCACCCGGCTTCGGGTCCGGAATAGAGACAAGCAGCTCCAGGCCAGTAACTGGGTAGTCAGCAATACCGCGAATGGAATCGATGTTTGCACCGTAATCTGCGAGAGTACGGCCGATACGGGAAATATCCTCAGCATTGACCGGATTGCCCAATACGACAAGTGCGTGGGTAGATCCATCGCTGCGCTCAATCGGGGCATCAAGCTGGAAACTGACTGTCATGCCGTGAGGCTTCAGTGTTTCAATGAGCCCCTCACGCAGGACGCCGACCTTCTCTTCTGTGACGCCAACAAGCGCACCGAGACTCAAATTAGAGCGGAACACCGACTGCTCCACATCAAGAATCTGAACTCCGTGGGCCGCGAGCACACGGAAGAAGGCTGCCGAGACACCCGGGCGGTCTCGGCCAACAGCGGTAATAAGCACCGGAGCTAGTCCCGGTGCTAACGAAACCGACAAGGCATCGGAATCTGCGGACTGACTGGGAGAGGTAATTACCTGTTCATTCACCAATCCAGTATCGCATGAAGCCCCGGCAGAGTGCTCATCGCATTGCGGGATACCGCACTTCGGAGGGTGGTCAGTCGCAGCCATTAGCTGTCGCCCCCCCCTACTCTCCGCTGCGCTCCCCTTCAGCTCCCTTGGTGCGCTCCCTGCGCTCCCTGCCCCCTTACTGCGCCTTCCATAGGAAAGACTCTCAAAGACAAGACTACGGCCCCATCACGGAGATCCGTGATGGGGCCGTAGCTTCGCGTAGTTATTAACTCAGAGTTGCATCAGCCATGTAGCCACTAGCTCTTAGAGCTGGCGACCAACGTGGGCTTCTGCGCGCTGACGCTCAACCATGTGCGGGTAGTGCAGCTCGAACGCCGGGCGCTCCGAGCGGATGCGCGGCATCGAGGTGAAGTTGTGGCGCGGCGGCGGGCAAGAGGTAGCCCACTCGAGAGAGTTACCGTAACCCCACGGGTCATCAACAGTGACGACCTCACCGTAGCGCCAGGACTTGAAGACGTTCCAGACAAACGGGATAACAGACAGACCCAGGATGAACGCACCAACGGTGGAAATCATGTTCAGGGTGGTGAAACCGTCAGTCTCGAGGTAGTCGGCGTAACGACGCGGCATACCCTCGTTACCCAGCCAGTGCTGAACCAGGAAGGTCAGGTTAAAGCCGATGAAGGTCAGCCAGAAGTGAACCTTTGCCAGCTTCTCATCGAGCATACGTCCGGTCATCTTCGGGAACCAGAAGTAAACGCCCGAGTAGGAAGCGAAGACCAGGGTACCGAACAGAGTGTAGTGGAAGTGTGCCACGACGAAGTAGGTGTCAGAGACGTGGAAGTCCAGCGGCGGGGCTGCCAGCATAATACCGGTCAGACCACCGAACAGGAAGGTCACGATGAAGCCGAGAGCGAAGGTCATCGGGGCCTCGAAGGTCATGTGGCCACGCCACATTGTACCCATCCAGTTGATGAACTTAACACCGGTCGGGACCGAAATCAGGAAGGTCATGAACGAGAAGAACGGAAGCAGAACGCCACCGGTCACGAACATGTGGTGCGCCCACACAGCCATGGACAGACCTGCAATAGACAGGGTTGCGAAGACCATACCTGCGTAGCCGAACAGCGGCTTACGGGAGAAGACCGGAACAACCTCAGTAATGATGCCCACGAACGGCAACAGCAGAACGTAGACCTCTGGGTGACCGAAGAACCAGAACAGGTGCTGCCACAGCATGGCGCCACCGTTTGCCGGGTCGTAAATGTGACCGCCCAGCTTACGGTCGTACAGAACACCAAGAGCAGCTGCAGTCAGAATCGGGAAGATCAGCAGAGCCAGAATCGAGGTAACCAGGATGTTCCAGGTGAAGATTGGCATACGGAACATGGTCATGCCCGGTGCGCGGAGGCACAGGACAGTGGTGGTCATGTTAATAGCGGAAGCGATAGTACCGACACCACCGACACCGACACCGACAATCCACAGGTCAGAACCGACACCCGGGGAGTGAATCGGGTCAGACAGCGGAGAGTACATAGTCCAACCGAAGTCAGCAGCACCACCCGGAGTCAGAAAACCCGACAACATCAGAATGCCGCCAATAGTTGTCAGCCAGAAGCCGAAACTGTTCAGACGCGGGAAAGCCACGTCCGGAGCACCAATCTGAAGCGGCAGAATGTAGTTAGCAAAACCCCAAACAATCGGGGTACCGAACAGAAGCAGCATCACCGTGCCGTGCATGGTGAACATCTGGTTGAACTGCTCGTTAGAAAGGAACTGAAGTCCTGGGGCGAAGAGCTCAGCACGGATAAGCAGAGCCATCAGACCGCCGACAAAGAAGAACGAGAAGGACATAATGATGTACATAATGCCCAGTTTCTTGTGGTCGGTCGTGGTCAGCATTTCCCACGCCCAGCTGCCCTTACGCTCATGTCCGAACGGCTGCGGCCGTTCCGGCGCTACAACGCCATGATCTGGACGAGGCGCTACTGCAGTCATTCTTCCTCCTTACTACGCGAAGATTTCCTGTAACTCACTACAGGGATTTGAAGTTTTGTCCTTGTGAGAATAGTGCAGGTGAGTACGCGACGGCGAAACCACCTACCACTATGTGCCAGATTCTAGTCTGAACCTTGGAAAAAGTTAAGGCCAAGGGATTTTCCGGCCCACTTCCCCACTCAGCTAAGCACACTATTAGTTTCCTGAGAATTGTCTTAACCTGGGCTAACGCCTTTTTAGCAGGAACCGTCGAGGCTAGGACTACTACCCCCGTGTGTGCTGTCACCAGAGTAGGGCTCGGTGCGGAATGTTCCCTACACCTGTGCTTTTAGAAGTCCCAGTCCTCATCCTCGGTTACTTCAGCCTTACCCATGACGTAGGAAGAACCGGAACCTGAGAAGAAGTCGTGGTTTTCGTCAGCATTCGGCGACAGAGCCGACAGGATTGACGGCGAAACTCGAGTCTCGTCGGCCGGGAACATACCCTCATAGCCCAAGTTGTTCAGAGCCTTGTTGCCGTTGTAACGCAGGAAACGCTTGACATCCTCGGTCCAACCGAGCTCGTCATACATCTCTTCGGTGTACTGAATCTCGTTGTCGTAGAGATCAAACATGAGATCGAAGGTGTAATCCTTCAGCTCGTCACGTTCAGCCTGGGTCAGACGCTCCAGGTTGCGCTGGTACTTGTAACCGATGTAGTAACCGTGAACTGCCTCATCACGAATAATCAGGCGAATAATGTCCGCGGTGTTGGTCAGCTTGGCGTGGCTGGACCAGTACATCGGCAGGTAGAAGCCCGAGTAGAACAGGAAGGACTCCAGCAAAGTGGAAGCGACCTTCTTCTTCTGCGGGTTATCGCCCTCGTAGTAGTCGAGGATGATCTTGGCCTTCTTCTGCAGGTACTCATTCTCCTCGCCCCAACGGAACGCATCCTGGATTTCAGGAGTCGACGCCAGCGTCTGGAAAATCGACGAGTAGCTTTTTGCGTGCACCGATTCCATAAAGGCGATATTGGTGTACACAGCTTCCTCGTGCGGAGTCAGCGCATCCGGGATCAGCGATACTGCGCCAACTGTGCCCTGGATGGTGTCCAACATGGTCAGACCAGTGAACACGCGCATCGTGGTGCGCTGCTCCAGCGCGTTGAGCGTATTCCAGCTCTTGATGTCATTCGACAGCGGCACCTTTTCCGGCAACCAGAAGTTACCGGTCAGACGATCCCAAACCTCGAGATCCTTGTCATCAGGAATCGTGTTCCAGTCAATAGCCGCAACTGGGCATGCACGCGACTCTGGATTCTTCTCACGGTGGGCCGGAGTCGAGGGTGGGCAATCATCGAAACTCACGTGGAAACCTCTCCCTTTTTCATTGAAATTGCCGTTTTTCGAACACACCTTATATATAAGGAACGTCCTTCACGCTTAGTGAGTTCAAAACAGCGGCTGCAGCGGTGGCTATTCCAGCCTTGTCCCACTACAAAACGTCAGGCTCCCGATGAAAGGAGCCACTACCCTTAGCAGCTTACCCACACTGCCCTCTTTCAGCACACCGCCGTTGGCCATCTCTCCAATGAACGCCTTTTATTTGTACCCTCTCCCCTCAGGCGCCCACGTCACACAAAGAAAAAGGTGCTTGACGACGCAATGTCCGTCGTCAAGCACCAAGCGCAAGATGTTGCGTAAACCTAGGCTTCGACCTTCTCGCGGTTTTCTGCGGTGTCGTTGATGATGCGGTCGGAGATGACGTACACCAGCAAACCTACGACAGCCATGAGCGCCAGCAACCAAGCGATGGTAGCGGAGACCCCTTCTGCTTCAGACTGCGCTATGGAAAGGGCGCTGAAGAAGGCCGGTCGAGAATCAACAAGCATAGCCGTTAACGCAATGCCAACCGGGACGGCGATGTTGATAGTCAGATTGTAGAAACCGATTGCGACACCGGACTTGGCCGCAGGAATGTTCTGCAGTGCGGTCGCGACCAACGGCGCATACATGAGCGCGAACCCTGATGGGAACAGAATCATAGACACGATAACCGTGGAGACACCGGCTCCCGGCAGCACCGCAGGAATGAGCAGTGCGACGATAATAATGCTGATGGCAGCGACAATAGCCTGCCTCGAAGACAGGAACTTGGCAACCTTGCCCGACATTACACCAACGATGACCGCGCAGAGATAGCCCGGCGCGAGAATATAGGCAGCACCGTCGAGGTTGATGCCATAGAGTTCGTCGACCATATACGGCAACAGAATGGCCGAATACCCCAACTGGACCATGTAAACCACGAGCACAACAATCAGTGCGCAAACGTAGCGGGCATTGGTAAAGAACGACGGGCTGACCACGGCGTTGTCGTGTGTCCGGATGTGCGAGACAAAGAGCACGACACCCAGCGCAGCAGCTGCCAGCCACCACCATTGGAACTGCTGCATGAACAGCATCACCGCAGTGGCGATGACCGCGATGAGGAACAAGCCAAAGATATCCAGGTGACTCTTCTTCTGTTGCTCCTCCGGAACTGTCTTGATCAGGAACGGAATGGCAACTATCAGAATGAGCGAAATCAGGAACATAGCCGGCCAGGAAATGTAGGTAGCCACGATTCCCGAGGTCAACGTTCCAATCAGCAGCGCAGCTTGGAAAGCTGCGGTGGAAAAGCCGAGGTAGGTTTTCTGATCTTCTGGGCTTAGGTACTTGGTGACATAGATGACGTAGAGTGTCTCAGCCGCCGCCAGACCGGCAGTTTGAATAATGCGGGCAGTAAGCACCATTGGCCATACGCCCTGGAAGAAATAACCCAGTAGAGAGCCCACGGCGACAAAGCCAATACCGACAATCATCAATTTGCGGATACTGATACTGTCCGCCAATGCGGCGTACACCACCGCTCCAATGCCAATCAAAATACCGGCGAGTGTCGCCTGCAGACTGGCCGTGGAGACACTGAGATCCAGAGATTCCGCAATCGGCTTGGTCATGAACTTAAAGCCATTGTCCAAGACCAAACAGAATACAAAGGAA
This sequence comes from Corynebacterium sp. HMSC073H12, assembly GCF_001837775.1. Lineage (NCBI taxonomy): Bacteria > Bacillati > Actinomycetota > Actinomycetes > Mycobacteriales > Corynebacteriaceae > Corynebacterium > Corynebacterium sp. HMSC073H12. Next base: position 425,252 of record NZ_KV834038.1, read on the forward strand.
AACAGCAAGACCGGGACTGCGGCCTTCGGGTTTGGCGCGGCAGCGTTGGACGCTGCGCTTTGAGAGGGGTTCACATTCAAGCTGGTATTGCTGGCGGGATTGCTCATCGCACTGTACCTATTTCACACTTCAAGCCAATTGATTACAGACCAGGACACTAGAGTCGAGCCAGCGGCAATGCCAGCTCCATCATCGTCGTGAAGGCCTTCTCACGTTCTTCCGGAGTGGTCTTTCCCCCGGTAACGATGTTGTCCGACACAGTGAAGATTCCCATGGCCTCCGCACCGGCCTCGGCGGCTGTGGCATAAAGGCCAGCAGATTCCATCTCCACCGCCAGCACACCCATGCGTGCCCAACGGTCGTTCACATCATCCTGGAAGTTGTAGAAAATATCGCTGGACAAGATGTTGCCGACGTGTGTTGTGATGCCCTGCTCGCGGGCACGATCGCGAACATCTTCAATCAGGCGGAAAGACGCGGACGGGGCGAATGTTCCCGGCAAGTTGTACTGCGATAGAAAATTGGAGTCAGTCGACGCCGTCTGGCCAATAACCACGTCATACAGGTCCAGCTCCGGCTGCAACGCGCCGCACGAACCGACGCGAATCAGCTTCTTGCAGCCGAAAACATGGATAAGTTCCCAGGAGTACAGCGAGATAGACGGAATACCCATACCGGACCCCATGACAGACACTTCCTGCCCCTGGTAGGTGCCGGTAAAGCCCAGCATGTTGCGAACTTCGTTGAACTGGACAACATCGTCCAAATAGGTCTCCGCAATGAACTTCGCACGCAGCGGATCACCTGGCAACAAAATGGTTTCTGCAATCGGCGCACCCTTTGGGTTGATGTGTGGAGTGCTCTTACCAGTGGTATCGGACATGGCTTCCAGCCCCTTCTCCCACTAGCCGTGGGTGAAAATTATGCGAACATTGGTGTACCACTGCCCAGGTTAATTACCTACATTACAACCGTCAATAGTAATATTTACATTTGTTCCCAATTGGGTGGAGTGACAAAAAGGCGCGAGAACCTCCCGACAAAACTCGGGGAAATTCTCGCGCCTTCAATGCGCTACGGCTAAAGCATTAGACGCCTAGCCCTCAAGCACGCTTGCTTAAAGCATGCAGGATACACAGCCCTCGACCTCAGTACCCTCCAGCGCAACCTGACGCAGGCGGATGTAGTACAGAGTCTTAATACCCTTGCGCCATGCGTAAATCTGCGCACGGTTGAGGTCACGAGTGCTCACCGTGTCCTTGAAGAACAAGGTCAGCGACAGTCCCTGGTCAACATACTTGGTAGCGACCGCGTAAGTGTCAATAATCTTCTCGTAGCCGATCTCGTAAGCATCCTGGAAGTATTCGCGGTTGTCATTGTCCAAGTGCGGAGCCGGGTAGTAAACGCGGCCAATCTTGCCCTCCTTGCGGATCTCAATCTGAGACGCAATCGGATGAATCGACGAAGTCGAGTTGTTGATGTAGGAAATCGAACCGGTCGGCGGCACTGCCTGCAGGTTGCGGTTGAACAGGCCGTACTCCATGACGTCGGCCTTCAGCTGCGCCCAGTCCTCAGCGTCCGGAATGTGTGCGGTGGAGTTCGCGAAGATCTCCTTGACGTGCTGAGTCTTCGGCTGGAACTCTGCCGGATCGAAGTTGTCGAAGTACTTGCCGCTGGCGTAGTCGGAGTTCTCAAAGTTGACGAACTTCTGACCGCGCTCGCGAGCAATCTTGTTGGATGCGCGCAGGACAGCGTAGAGCACTGCTGCGAAGTAGGCGTTGGTGAAGTCCAGGCCCTCTTCCGAGCCATACATAATCTTCTCGCGGCCAAGGTAACCGTGCAGGTTCATCTGCCCCAGGCCGATCGCGTGAGATCCGTCGTTACCCTTGCGAATCGATGGCACCGAGTCAATAGAAGTCTGTTCACTGACCGCAGTCAGGCCACGAATGGCAGTCTCAACGGTGCGACCGAAGTCCGGCGAGTCCATGGTCATCGCAATGTTCAGCGAGCCAAGGTTGCAGGAAATGTCCTCACCAACGTGCTTGTAGGACAGGTCCGCATTGTAGGTCGACGGCGTGTTGACCTGCAGAATTTCCGAGCAGAGGTTCGACATGTTAATGCGGCCCTCAATCGGGTTCGCGCGGTTAACCGTGTCCTCGAACATGATGTACGGGTAGCCGGACTCAAACTGAATCTCAGCGATGGTCTGGAAGAACTGACGCGCGTTGATCTTCTGCTTACGAATACGCGGGTCCTCGACCATATCCGCGTAGTTCTCAGTGATATTAATGTCCGCGAACGGCTTACCGTAGACGCGCTCGACATCGTACGGGCTGAAGAGGTACATGTCGTCGTTACGCTTGGCCAGCTCAAACGTGATGTCCGGAATGACAACGCCGAGTGACAGCGACTTGATGCGAATCTTCTCGTCCGCGTTCTCACGCTTGGTATCCAAGAAGCGCATGATGTCCGGGTGGTGCGCGTGCAGGTAGACAGCGCCAGCGCCCTGACGAGCACCCAGCTGGTTAGCGTAGGAGAAGGAGTCCTCCAGCAGCTTCATAACCGGGATGACACCGGAAGACTGATTCTCGATGTGCTTAATCGGAGCACCCTGTTCACGCAGGTTGCTCAGCAGCAGCGCCACACCACCGCCGCGCTTGGACAGCTGCAGCGAGGAGTTGATGGCGCGACCAATGGACTCCATGTTGTCCTCGATACGCAGCAGGAAGCAGCTCACCGGCTCGCCGCGCTGGGCCTTACCGGAGTTGAGGAATGTAGGAGTAGCAGGCTGGAAGCGTCCGGTGATGATCTCATCAACCAGGTGCTGCGCGAGCCCCAAGTCGCCGTCGGCAAGCGTGAGAGCAACCATGCAGACACGGTCTTCGTAGCGCTCCAAGTAACGCTTGCCGTCGAAGGTCTTCAGTGTGTACGAGGTGTAGTACTTGTAAGCACCCAGGAAAGTCTGAAAACGGAACTTGTGGGCGTAGGCCTGCTTAAACAGTGCCTTGACGTCCTCAAATTCGTACTTCTCCAGAACCTCGGCCTCGTAGTAATGGTTCTCTACCAGATAATCGAGTTTCTCCCGCAAGTTGTGGAAGAACACAGTGTTCTGATTGACATGCTGCAAGAAGAACTGCCGCGCAGCCATGCGGTCTTTATCGAACTGAATCTTGCCGTCTTCACCGTACAGATTCAGCAGCGCATTGAGCGCGTGGTAATCCAGCTTGTCCTCACCCACCGGCTCCGCGACCTGCTTGCCCATTTCCGACACGTTGACTCCTTTAATCTTCATTTGCCTGCGCAGGGTCTGTTCAAACACTGCCCAGAGCAATCCAATCTAGCTATTTTCCTCGCACACCGCTTTACGACGGCTTCCGCGAGCGTATCCATTCGGTTGTCCTCAGTGCCCCTTCCCTCGACACTGAGGCTAGCCAACTTAAGCGCTGGCTCTACCGTGGAAGAACTCCTCTAGCCCTTCTCGGACTCGCCGCACATCGTGGTCGGTTCCCATCAGCTCGAAGCGATATAGATATGGAACCTTGCACTTGTAGGAGATGACATCCCCTGCTTTACAGAAGTCCTCACCGAAGTTGAGATTGCCGGCAGCAATCACACCTCGAATGAAAAAGCGGTTGTGCTCGTTATTAAGAAATTTGATGACCTGCGGAGGAACTGGCCTTGAGTTACCACCGCTGATGGAAACGCCGCCACCATAAGTCGGGCAAATGAGGACATAGGGCTCATCGACGATAAGCTCCGGCTCATTACGACGGATGGGAATGCGGGCATTTTTGATACCTAGCTTTTCAACAAACTTGTGTGTATTCCCCGTCGCCGAGGAGAAATACACCACCAGCATGAGTGATTCACCCTTTACATCGCAAAACCCCCGCAATCTCCGTTTCCTGTGCGGTTAACGAAATCTGCGGGGAGGTGTGTGATTCTTAAGCTGCCTGGAGAGCCTTGATGCGATCCGGGCGGAAACCCGACCAGGTCTCAGTGCCAGTGTCAACGACCGGCGCCTGGAGGTGACCGAGAGCCATGACGTAATCCCGAGCCTCATCGTCCATGGTGATGTCGACGATATCGTAGGCAATTCCAGCCTTATCGAGGGCACGAGTGGTAGCGCGGCACTGGACACATGCAGGCTTGCTGTAAACGGTAACCATGACTCTCACAAACTTTCTGGCTTTGGGTAAGACCAATGAATCGGATCGACTTCATACAAACAACGGAAGCGGCCGAGGAATCAGCGGATTGGTTGAATGACCGAAAGCTCCCGGGGTTCATGAGAAACCGAGTACGGGTGGCAGACAGGCCCTTTTAGCTATCCTTGGCTCGACATCGAAAACACTACACTTGGTGCCTAGAAAACTCTAGTCATACTAGATGTAGTACTCACAACCATGGTATTCCCTGTTCGGAGATCTCTGGCGCACAAGATGTTGTACACAGACGCACCACAACCTTGTAATTTCACGCTAAAAATTCTAGAAAATCGTAGAAAAACAACTATCGGTCCATTTTGGTTAAACCAATTACTGCAAGACGGCTCGAGGCCAATCACACCGATACCAGGCACCGCAGCACCCCTGCCCTGCCCTGCCCCCTCCCCTACCCAACTTCGGATTCCGCAGCGATCTCAAAATCACGGGCTGCACATGTGAACACGGGCTGCAAATGTGAAACTGTGCGAGTTTATGACACTTTCAAGCCATTTTTCGGGCCATTTTTGACATAAGCGTAGTCAGTAACTTCCATCGCCCCACCCCCCCCCCCCGCCATAAACGCTGTCACCGCCTGAACCTACCCCCTCCAAAAACCAAAAACCGCAACCTTCAGCCACAGTAAAACTGCGACTTCAGATTGCGGTTTCGGCAATAAATGAGGAAGCTATTTGCTTCGCGCTAGCCTAAATAAGGCTTAGCCCTGGCGGGCCTTGAAGCGCGGCTCCTTCTTGTTGATCACGTAGACCTTGCCACGACGGCGCACGACCTGAGCGCCCGGCTTGTTCTTCAGCGACCGAAGGGACTTGCGGACCTTCATTCGGGCGCTCCTTTCTACTCGGCTCCGAAACGGGAATGTGCACACTGCACTCTCCCCGGACAATCACCCCAGTGACTGCCTGGCAACGCACCCTTCCTGATAATCCGAAGAAATATCAAAGAGTATGCGTTACGACACGAGTTGCCATACTACCTAATAAGCGGAATAACTCCAAAAATCCGGGGGAAACATGTTCCTTCACAGTCAACCCCAAGATCGCGACTCCCCACGTTGCAGCTGCTTCCACTTCTCTACTTGGCAGCAGCAATCATGTACTCGCGGACCTCGGCAAGCGTCTTACCTGAGGTCTCCGGCACCGCCTTGACGGTGAATACCAGCGCAATTGCGCCCGTGGCGGCAAAGAAGAAGAACGACCACGCACCACCGACAGCATCCACCATCGGAAGAAAAGCCTGCGCCACAAACCAGTTCGCAACCCATAGTGCGAGCCCTGCCAGCCCCATACCCAGGCCACGGGCCTCTGTCGGGATGATCTCGGAAATCAGGAGCCAGGTCGCCACCGACACAGCCGCCTGCTGAAACACGATAAATACAGTCATCAGCAGAAGCGACATCATGGCCCCCGTCGAAGAGTTACTCGACAAACCATAGACGGGCGCCAGCACGAGCAGCGAGCTCGCACAGCCCACCAAACCGATAATCAGCATTCGCCGACGACCAATGCGGTCAATGATGCTCATACCAATTGCACACGAAATCACCGAGGCGATACCGATGATGATGGAGGTATAGACAGAGCTTTCCGTCGACAAGCCAACCTTGTTCATCATCGTCGGCGCGAAATACATAATCGCGTTCGCGCCCGTGACCTGCTGTGTCACACCAATAAGCATCGCAATGATGACCGTGCGTCGCACCCACGGGGTTTTGAGGGCCAGACGCTCAGCTGCACGCTGATCGGCGCTAGACGACGCCTCACCAACGGCAACCTCAGCCAACGTCGCCTGACTCCCCTGCATCTGACGCAGCACTGCCAGCGCCTTGCCCTCCTGACCTCGACGGACGAGGTAAGCCGGCGTGTCAGGCAAAACCAGCATGCCGATGAGCAACACGATGCCGGGAACAGCACCAAGTCCGAGCATGAGTCGCCAGTTACCGGAAGATGCTAGTGCGGAGTTGGTGAGGAACGCCACCAGCTGACCAATCACAATCATCAGCGAGTTCAGGCTCACCAGGCGTCCACGCACATGCGGTGGTGCCATTTCGGAGATGTACATCGGCACGACGATGGAAACACCACCGATACAGACGCCGAGCAAAGTACGCGCAGCGCCCAGAGAAAACGCACTAGTAGCGAAAGCACACCAGATGCTGCCGATGATGAAGCCGACCGCTCCGAGCAGGATGGTGCCACGGCGCCCCAGGGAGTCCGCTACGCGACCACCTAGGAACGCACCGATAGCCGCACCGACCAAGAGCATGGCGGTAACAGTGGACTCCTGTCCTGGAGTCAGCTCAAAAGAGCGCTGAATATACAGCAGCGCGCCCGAGATGACACCGGTGTCGTAACCAAAGAGGAGGCCGCCCAGAGCGGCGATGATAGCCACGGCTATCGACCGAGTTGTGGTGGTTTCCCGGTTCGGTCCAGTCTTATTCTGTTCGGTTGTACTCACGCTGGAAATCTTGCCACCGTCCGGCCAAAGACCCCCTATCCGAACAGCACTTACTCGATAAAGATGAGAGTTTTGGCACTCTTCTAGCAGGAAAATCATCCCTTTTCCTGTCCTGAACTAGCGGTAGAGTGAGGCTCATGACACCAGTAGGCACACAGGATTTCCCACACCCCCTCCAGTCGGAGATTATTAATGACCTCCACGTCCAGCCCACCATCAATGCCGCCGCGGAAATTAACCGCCGAGTCGATTTTCTCTGCGATTATTTCCGCACCGCTCACGCCAAGGGATTCGTGCTGGGCATCTCCGGCGGGCAGGACTCCACGCTGGCCGGCCGCTTGGCGCAGTTGGCCGTCGAAAAGCTTCGCGACGGCGGCGAGGATGCCACCTTCATTGCCATTCGCCTCCCCCACGGCGTGCAGGCCGATGAGGACGACGCACAGGTGGCACTGCAATTCATTCAGCCTGACCAAAGGCTAACTATCGATATCGAACCGGCCACCGCCGCGATGACCGCCCAGGTCACTGATGCCCTAGCCGGCAGCGCTATCAGCGACTTCAACAAGGGAAATATTAAGGCCCGCATGCGCATGATTGCCCAGTACGCAGTGGCGGGTATTGACGGCGCTTTGGTCATCGGCACAGATCACGCCGCGGAGGCTGTCACCGGCTTCTACACCAAGCACGGCGACGGCGCCTGCGACCTCGTCCCGCTGCAGGGGCTGAGCAAGCGCCAGGGCGCGGCCTTACTCCGTCACCTCGGCGCGCCAGCCAGTACGTGGGAGAAGGTGCCGACGGCCGACCTGGAAGAAGATCGCCCTGCGCTTCCCGACGAAGTTGCACTCGGGGTGGCCTATACCGCCATCGACGACTACCTCGAAGGCAAGGCCGTCTCAGATGAGGATGCCGCGCGAATCGAGCATCTCTACTCCATCTCCCGGCACAAGCGAGCCGTCCCTCCCGGACCGGCCGATTCCTGGTGGCACTAAGCTACTGTCCCGGGCCACCGATCTAGCACTGCCATCCGGCCCAAAAACTTCCCCGCCGACTATCGCCCATCTGAGGGGTGCTGGATTAACGTCCCGTGCAGAGCAGCAAACCCCTTAAGAGAAAACCCTTAAGAGAAGGCCTCCGCGCCAGCGTCCCAAATAGCTCCAACTGCGGCCAAGCTGTCTGCCGCACCGGCTTCGGCGCTTGGTTCCAGCGCAGGTGAACCTTCCTGGACGAGCTCGGCGGTCACCAAACCGTGGGCGAACGCCCACATGGCCAATCCCTTAGGCTCATCGCCGGCAACCTTAATGAATGCATCGCGAATCCAAGCATCCAATGACGAAGGCGAGACGACATTCACGAAATTGGTGCGACTCATCAGCCGGTAACCATGCGGATCGTCGAGAACTGCCTGGCGGTACGCCTGCAGCAGAGACGCCGAAGTGCATTCCTCATCAATGGCAGCATGAATACGCTTGCCCAGATTCTCGAGACTCTCGGTCAGCAGCAGCTGGAGGAGCTCTTCCTTGCCGCTGATGTGCTTGTACAGCGATGGCGCCTTCACATCGAGTCGCGCCGCTAGGCGGCGCATACTGATTGCGCTCCAACCCGATTCGCGCAGCATCGCGCGCGCTTCATCTACGATCTTCTGCATACGTGGAGACTGCCTGCGCACATCGGGCTGCGCTGGCACCCCATCGGTCGATTCTATGGTGCACGTCACATTTGCGACTGTAACGCCTTGAATCTCACTTAGGGCGCTTTTGGGTAATTTAACCCAACAATTTTTAAAAAACAGCTAACAGCGGTGCTCAGCCGTTAAAAGCTACCTTTGCACGCTGCTAGCTTTGCTTCACGACGGAGCTTCCACCGTCGTAAAGCAAAGCGCCATATGCCACCACTACACTTCGTAGCGATTAGGCTCCTCCCCGAGGTGGAAACGGCGACCGGAAACATCGTTCGGGGTAATGCGCACGTAGTTGTACTTCAACGTCGGAAGCCAGGGCTTCAGCGGCAGCTCATCTGCAGCGTTAATATCAGCGCGGGAGGTGAGAACCTCTGCGTCACCCTTTACGATGACCGACCATGCCTTCTGAGCATCCTTGTCAACAAAGTCGACCTCAAAGAGAACATCGTGGTTCAGAGACACAGTAAAGAGCTTCGACCCCTCGGCAGTGCGGAAGTAAATGCTCCCGTCATGAACGACGTAGTTGAGCGGGAAAAGATCCATGTCGTCTTTACGACGAACAACGAGGCGCCCAAATGTCTGCGTAGCCAGCAGCTCAAGGGACTCTTCGGTGGACAGTTTCTGAATGACGGAGTCGTTGTATGCCATACCCCCAGTATTCCACCGTTTAGACAAAGTTGCTACAGCCATACGGATTACCAATCACTGAGGTAAACGGCGAGCACACTACCCAGGGTAGATACAAGAAATCCCCCGGTCATTTCGACCGAGGGATTTCCTACTGGTGGAGCTAACGGGACTCGAACCCGTGACCCCCACACTGCCAGTGTGATGCGCTACCAGCTGCGCCATAGCCCCAGAATCAACATCGAAGTGGCTTTCACCCTCCGCTGTGGACTCCTCAAAGGCTACATGGCACTGTCATGTATCACCAAATCCGCATGTAGAACACTCTTTTACGCATTCACCGAGTACTCCAGAGGGATCTACCGTACATGAACTGAAGATGAATCGTGTGAGCGCGCACGGAACCTAGCGCAGGGCCACCTTGACCCACTGCCCCAGTCCGCCATCACCGGAAATGTTCTCCAGAATATCCTTGCCATCGACAAAGACGTGCGGCGAGGAAACCTTGCCCAAGCGCTTCTCAAGGTCATCGAAGTTGGCGTTTGCACTTGCCTTGGCCTCGGTGGTGTCGATGCCGGAGCGGACTTCGCTGACAATATTGTCAGCAACACCGAGCTGCTCCAGACGGTCAGCCAGCTCATCATTGTCCCACGTGACGGAGTTCTGCTGGTCAGCCATCATCATTGTGTGGAAGTTCCAATATGCGCGAGCATCCCCGGTCTCAGCAATCTTGCGGGCAATCGCGAAGGCGCGAGTGGAGTGGCCGTCACGCTGCTCCTTCTCCTGACCATCCAGGAAGTTCAGCGTGCGGTATTCAGCGACTAGCTTGCCGTCGTTTAGCGCCTTGAGCTCATCCTCGTGGCCCTCTTCGCTCATCTGAGCACAGTAGTGGCACGAGAAGTCCTCAAAAATCGTGGCTGTTTTAGCCCCTTCGGCGCCGTCCTTGCTCAGTCGGATGGCATCGCCGTCGAGTGCGACGGAGAAGTCGACGTCCTCATCTGGCAGCCCCTCAATCGGCTGCGACCGGCCGATGTAGATAACGCCACCAATAACAACTGCAACGACAGCAAGAAGAGCAATCAGGCCGACGACGAAGCCACTGCTCTTTTCATTTGGATTCTTAATCTTCTGACTCACACCGCTTACGATAGCGGTGTTTTCTTGCCAATGACACAATTGCACCTGAGAAAAAGGAAATGGTTACTAGGTCCCATCACTAGGGTCCATCCCCCTGACCTATCCCCTAGGCTTCCCCTCTAGCCAGTGGGCTAGGCGTAAATGGCAAACTTCTTCCACGGCCACACGTACACAAATACAGCCAAGGCCAGAAAACCTATATCTCGGGCGATTTCCGTCAGATACGTAGCGGGGCCAGCGTTCTCGTCGTAACCACCGCCACCAAAGCAACCGCAGTCAATCTGCAGGCCGCGCGCCCACGCCGAGATGATGCCGCCGATGAACGCCAGTAAGAGCAGCCCCGACAGCACTGCTACCGGACGCAGGAAAAGCCCCAATACCAGTAAGAGTCCGAGGATGACTTCGAAGGCGGGCAGCGCAACCGCTACCATCGGCACCAAATCGCTCGGCAGCAGCTCATAAGCTTGCACTGCCTGACGCGATTCCAGCGGGTTCAGCAGTTTGATAAGACCCGAGTACAACCAAACTGCAGCCAGGCCGAATCGTGCCACCACGCCTACGAAATTCTTCATGCATAGAAATATTAGTACAGGCTAACTGTTTACAACTAGCCCAGCGGCTACCGATTACCCGTTCAGAACTGCCGAGACCACGTCCTGCGCCTCAGCCTGAACCTGTGCCAGGTGATCTGCGCCCTTGAAGGACTCCGCGTAGATCTTGTACTTATCTTCAGTGCCCGACGGACGCGCCGCGAACCATGCGTTTTCCGTAACCACCTTGAGGCCACCAATCGCAGCGCCATTGCCCGGCGCCTCAGTCAGCTTGGCCGTAATGGTCTCCCCTGCCAGGGTGTCGGCCTTGACCTGCTCCGGCGAGAGCTTCTTCAGGACTGCCTTCTGCTCACGGGTTGCGTCCGCATCGGTGCGGGCGTAAGCCGGGGCACCGTACTTATCGGCGAGCTCTGCGTAGAGCTGCGATGGAGTCTTCTCGGTCACGGCCCTAATCTCGCTGGCCAGGAGGTCCAGGATGATGCCGTCTTTATCGGTGGACCACACAGTGCCGTCGTGACGCAGGAACGATGCACCAGCGGATTCTTCACCACCGAAACCGATGGTGCCACCGAGGAGACCCGGGACGAACCACTTGAAACCGACCGGCACTTCCACGAGCTTGCGGCCCAAATTGGCAACGACGCGGTCGATCATCGACGAAGACACCAGCGTCTTACCGACCGCGGTCTCCTGCGACCAGCCCGGACGGTGTGCAAAGAGGTAATCAATGGCAACGGCCAGGTAGTGGTTCGGGTTCATCAGACCCGCGTCCGGGGTAACAATTCCGTGGCGATCCGAGTCCGCGTCATTACCTGTGGAGATGTCGAACTTATCGCGGTTACCAATCAAGGATGCCATCGCATTCGGCGAAGAGCAGTCCATACGAATCTTGCCGTCGGTATCCAGCGTCATAAAACGCCAGGTCGCATCGACCAGCGGATTGACCACAGTCAGGTTTAGGTTATGCGCATCGCCAATTGCGCCCCAGTAATCCACCGACGCACCGCCCATCGGGTCAGCACCGATACGCACGCCGGCATCACGGATGGCGTCGAGGTTGACAACATTCGGCAGGTCCGACACGTACGCATTGAGGTAGTCGTGCTTTACGACGAGGTCTCCTGCCTTATCCACCAGCTGGCGCTTAACCCCATCCAGGCCCTTAGCCAGGTATTCATTGGCACGAGCTGCAATCCAGTCCGTCGCATCTGCATCCGCCGGACCACCGGTCGGCGGGTTGTACTTAAAACCACCATCCCGTGGCGGATTGTGGGAGGGGGTAATCACGATGCCGTCGGCACGCGCGGAGCTACTCCCCGTCGGACCGCCCTCCACGTCGCGGTTGTACGTCAGAATCGCGTGGCTGACAGCCGGAGTCGGCGTGTAGCGATCCTGCGCGTCAACCATCACGGTGATGCCGTTGGCCGTGAGCACCTCGAGGGCGGAAATCATTGCCGGCTCGGACAGGCCGTGGGTATCGCGGCCAACGTACAGTGGGCCTTCAATGCCCTGGCCCTTGCGGTAATCCACGATGGCCTGAGTGGTGGCGTGAATGTGGTCTTCGTTGAAAGCGCCGTCGAGGGAGGAACCGCGGTGACCGGAAGTACCGAAGACAACCTTCTGGTCGGGGTTATTCGGGTCCGGGTGCTTTGTGTAGTAAGCAGTGACCAGTTCCGCGACATCGATAAGGTCGGATGGCTGGGCCAATTGCCCGGCGCGCTCATGAGCCATTGTGGGTATCCTCCTGCTGAATCGGCGAACTGCGCAACCACCGATTTCACCGCCGACCAGCCGGCCGGAATGGGGAAACCGAACTTAGATGCGCTTCCTTCTCTCCAGTGTCCCCGTTTTAGGGACAGCGCGCATGGCAAGAACTACTCGGTAAGGCAAACTCGCCCCTGCAATAGGGTGCAGTAGGTAGATTGTCGCGTGCCGACGGCAACACCTTCTCGTGAAAGATTCCGAATTGTCGGCGCCTACCTCCCCTTTTAACCACTGTGCTAGCGTTTTCACCGTGAATGAGGAATCTGTCGCTGCGAAACTGCCATCAGCAGGACGAGCGCAGGTTCTCATGGCTCTGGTCGTGGCCGGTGGCGCCGCTATTGGCGCAGTAAGTCGCTTTCTGCTCGGAGCGGCAATCGATGCGATTGTGAGCTCGGGAATTAGCGCAGTTTCGACCACTGTCATCAACTTGTTGGGCTGCTTTCTCTTCGGCCTGGTCAGCAGTATCGCGTTTGCTAGTCCTCGGCTTTCCGCTTTCTGCGGTACTGGCTTTTGTGGCGGTTTCACCACTTTCTCCGCATTTGTCATTCTCTTGTTGGTGCACGCGGACACGTCAGTCGTGCTGATTGTGAGCGTTGGGCTTATTCACCTGCTGTGCTGTCCCCTCGCCTACTGGCTGGGGACCAAGTGCGCACGGGAGGTTGCGGAATGACCGGCAATCTCCTCAGTTCTTTTTCCTCGGCGCTCTCTGCCATCCTCGCTATCGCAGTTGGCGCAGCAGTAGGCGGAGCGCTGCGCTATGCGCTGGCCGAGCTTGCGGTGAAGTGGACTGATTCCAAACTGCCCGGAACGTGGACCGCGAATATGATTGCCTGCTTCGTCGCCGGTGTCGCTGCTGTGGTGTGGTCGCGGGGAACGTCGATAAGCAATGGCATGACACCTGCCCTCGCCTATGCGACGGTAATGATTGGCTTCGCCGGCGGCCTGTCGACGTGGTCCACACTCGCCGGAGAGATCACAGGCCTTAAAAACCAACACTTTTGGAGGGCATGTGGGTACGTTGCTCTCACACTGATTGGCGGAATAATCTTTGCTTTCGCAGGAATGCGTTTACCCCCACTTGTGGCGAATTAGTAGCACAATAATCATTTTCTGAGAATTTAATGATTGGGTTTAGGCTTTCTACCAGTAAAGTTCCACAGCATGGAAAGCTTCAGCGATTTTGCCTCAGCGGCGGATAGTTTTATTTGGAGTCCGTACCTCCTCATCCCCGCGCTGATCGGCACCGGAATCATCTTGACCATTCGCCTGGGCGCAATTCACCTGGTCAAACTCGGCCCGGCACTGCGCCTCGGACTCATCGACCGTAACGACGACGACGCCGAGGGAGATATCACCAACTACCAGGCGCTTGCGACGGCTCTCGCAGCAACTGTCGGTGTCGGCAACATTGTCGGTGTCGCTACCGCAATTGGCTTAGGTGGACCCGGTGCGCTGTTCTGGATGTGGGTAACTGGCCTGCTAGGTATGGCATCGAAGTACTCCGAGGCATTCCTGGGCGTAAAGTACCGCCAGACCGATGCAGCTGGCGAACAGTCCGGCGGTCCACAGTACTACCTGCGCAAGGCCATCCCGAATGGTTTTGGTAAGACGTTGGGCATTCTCTTCGCCGTCTTCGCTGCGCTGGCGGCGTTTGGTATCGGCAACCTAACCCAGGGCAATGCCGTGGCCTCGAACCTGGAAAACAGCTTCGACGTCGATCCGACTCTCTCCGGCATGATTATGTTCATCCTGGTAGGTGCGGCTCTGATGGGTGGCATTAAGTCGATTGGCCGCATCACCGCCAGCTTTGTGCCGATGATGATTGTGCTCTACATCGGTGCGGCCGTGTGGGTGCTCGTCGCCAATGTCTCGGCGCTGCCCGAAACCTTCAAGCTCATCTTCACCGATGCTTTCACCGGCACCGCGGCCGTTGGTGGGTTCGCAGGATCCACGCTCATTCTCGCCCTGCAGATGGGTGTTGCCCGCGGTCTGTTCTCCAACGAGTCGGGCCTGGGTTCCGGTGCTATCGCCGCTGCCGCCGCATCGACAACTCACCCAGTTCGTCAGGGTTTGGTCTCCATGACTCAGACCTTCATTGACACCATCATCGTCGTGTCCTTCACCGGCCTGGTTATCATCAGCACCGGTGTTTGGCAGGATGGCAACGTCGACACTGGCGCTCTGACCGCTGAGGCATTCTCCCGCGGTCTGCCGGGCCACTGGGGTGGCACCATCGTCACGCTGTCGGTTGTCTTCTTCGCATTCTCCACCATGCTGGGCTGGTCCTACTACGGTGAGCGCGCCTTCGAGTCCCTGGTCGGTCGCCGCGGCACCGGCCTCTACCGTGCGGTCTTCACCTGCGTGGTCTTCGTCGGCGCGGTAACTCAGCTGGAAACCGTCTGGTCCGTCGCCTCGGCCCTCAACGGCCTGATGGCGCTGCCGAACCTCATCGGTCTGATTGTCCTGTCCGGGCTCATCGCGCGTGAGACAAAGGCATACCTCGAATTTGACCCTCAGCTTCGTGCAACGGCTGCGGAAATCGACAAATGGCAGTCTCAGCAAGACTTCGAGGCTTTCAGCAAGAACTAACTGAAACTACCAGCTGCCCGTAAGGCCTACGGCAAAACTACGAGCAGGTCTGCGCGGTCTCCGGCTTTTCGATTGCCGCAAGCGCGTCGTCAAGCACAGAGACCTTTATCAACTTCATATCGCCTCGGTCGGCAGTCACAGCTTCTGTGCAATTGCCTTCCGGCACGAAGAACATCTCGGCACCCTCATCTCGGGCAGCCGAGATTTTGTGTGTAATGCCACCGATTTCGCCCACGTTGCCGGCAGCGTCAATAGTGCCGGTGCCAGCGAGGTGCTGTCCCTCGGTCAGATCGCCTGGACTCAGCTTGTCAATCACTCCAAGCGTCATCATGAGCCCTGCCGACGGACCTCCAATGCCGCTGAGCTGGTACTCAACCTTGGTGTCGCCCGCAGATTGTGCCCCCATCCCAACACCGAGCAGCGCGGCATTCTTTTGATGCGGGTTTTCCGCCAGTGTCACAGAAATATCGACGGCTTTCTCGGGGGCAGAGTCCTCGCCCTTAGCAGCCTTCTGCTTATCGACGGTCGCAGACTTGACCCTCAACGTGACGGTATCGCCCGGGTTGCGTCCGGCAATAATCGCCTTGACTTGCTCGGGCTTGCTTACTGCCACCCCATCCACTGCGAGAATCACATCGTCTTCATGCAGTCGCCCATCAACGGGACTATCCGGCACTGTGTAGGCGACGGTGACTTCCATCGGCAACCCGAGATGTGCCAGTGCAGCGGAGGTGGCGTTGGCCTCCGACTCGGTGAATGCAGCCTTGTTCTCCTCTTCCACCTCGTCCTGGCTCTGGCCCGGAGGGAAGACCGCCTCGATGGGGACGATATCGTTGTCACGATCAAACCACAGGCCAATGACCTGTGGCAATGTCAAGTTATGCCTGACTGCGACGGTTGTCATATCCAGCATGCCCTTAGAGCGTTCGGAGTCCGCAGCACTGCCGCTGACCGAGATAATGCGCTTTCCCTCGACATCGCTGAGGACATCGAAGACCGGGCCAGGCCCCTGCGCGGCATAGGGCACTGTCAGCGTTGGCAGCGAAAGCACAGTTGCCAACGCGGCGATGGGCACAGCGCCCGCAACAAGAGTTTGGGTACGACGATTCACAAATAACACCCTACATTCTCGCTATCTGCCTACTGGACACCTGATGAATCTTGTCCGTGTCTGTTCGCTGGGCGCGAAGTTGCCAATAAAGTGGTGCTTTTAAGTACTCACGCGGGGCATTGCCCGGTACGGTGGGAGCATGAGTTCTAACGGATTTGGCTTTGGTCCGAACGACAATGATGACAATCGTGACGACGCTGGCGACAATGACTCCGGCCAGGGCGGTCAGGGCGGCCAGGGCGGTCCTTTCGGTTTCTTCGGGTTTCCCTTCGGCGGCATGGGCGGCGCCGGTGGCTTCGGTTTCGGCGGCCCCGGGCAGCCCGGCAGCGGCGCCTCTGGCAAAGGAGAACAGCCGAACTTGGGCGATATTCTCAACCAGTTCGGCGAGATGTTCTCCGGCATGGGGCAGCGATTCCAGGAGTCTAACTCTGGCCCTGTCAACTACGACGCGGCCGAGCGCGTTGCACGGACCCGTCTTGGTAACCCAGCTCCGGTGAAGGACTCGGCCCGCGAGGCGCTGGCTGATTCCCTGCGCCTGGCCGAACTGTGGCTAGATGACGTCACCTCCCTTCCCGCTGGTGTCAACCGCGTAGAAGCGTGGAATAGCCTGCAGTGGTTGGAGAACACCAAGTCGACATGGACTCGCCTTGTCGATCCCGTCGCCAGCCGCATGAGTGATGCCTCCCTCGAGGGCGTTCCAGAGGAAGCTCGCGAGATGATGGGCCCGATGCTGGGCATCATGCGCCAGATGAACTCGATGAGTTTCGGTACTCAGCTAGGAAATGCGCTGGCTGACTTGGCACAGACGAGCCTGACGGGTTCTGACCTCGGGCTGCCGCTACACACCACTGGTGCGGCGGTACTGCTGCCAACACATCTAGTTGCTCTCGCAGAGGAACTCGAGGTTCCAGCGCGCGATCTGTTTATCTACGCCACTGCCCGCGAAGCTGCACACCAACGTCTTTACGACCGCGTGCCATGGCTGGCGGAACGAATGATTTCCTCTGTCGAGGAGTACGCCGCCGGCATCGTCATCGACTACTCCGCGATCGAAGAGGCCGCCCGCGGTCTGGATATTGAGAACATGCAGGATCCGCAGCGTATGCAGGAGGCTATGAGTCAGCTGCAGAATATGGATCTGAGCCCGAAGATTCGTTCTCGTAACGAGAATGCTCGTACTCGTTTCCAGACGCTGCTAGCACTGGTCGAAGGGTGGGTGGACATGGTTGTCACCGATGCCCTCGGTGAGCGTCTACCGGGTGCCGCACAACTCGATGAAGCCTGGCGTCGTCGCCGCGCCACCGAAGGTGCTGAACAGGCGATGGAGAAGGCCACCGGCATTGACCTCGGCTCCCCCAAGGTGCGTGAGGCAACCAACTTGTGGCACCGCCTGACCACCGCTGTGGGCATCGAGCGACGTGACAAGGTCTGGGATCACCCGGACTTCCTGCCCGTAGCAGAAGATTTGGATGAACCCGCGGCCTTTATTGACTCGGTTCTTGGCGGCTCGGACAACGATGACTTCGACCCGATCGCAGAGCTTGAAGAACAGCTGCGCAAAGAAGCCGAAAAACGCGCGGCTGAGGGCAAGGACTGTGACACCGACGAGGACAATTCTGGCGACACCGACGACGATAAGTAGCTAGTTAGCTCTGGGTTCCCCAGCGCTGATACGCCTCTAAATAGCCCCGTGCCCGTTCGTGGTACGGGGCTTTTGCCGCCCAATACCAGAACTCTTCGGTATGACCACCGTCGACGAAAGTGTGCACCAGTTCGTGCACAATGACATCGTCGAGGACGTACCCCGGGACGTCGGCAAGCCGGTGCGAAATGCGAATACGCCCCGGACTATCGACGCCACCGGTGACCGATGCCCACCTGCGCGACATGTTCTTGACCCATTTGATTGACTCAAACCGCGGGCGATCTTCCAGCACCGTACGCGAGAGCAGCCGCGCGCGGCGCTCCAGCTCGGAATTATCCAGGTTGCTGCCAACTTTCTTCCGCACTCGCGCCACAATTTCATTGACCTGCTGTTTTTCCGCAGCGGCGCTGAGGTCGTCCGGAACCATGACAATGATCCGGTTTCCCTCCGCGCGGGCGGACACAGTACGGCGGCGGCGCTTCGAGCGCCGAACCTCAACATCCGGGCCGTACTCAGGTCGCTTGGTGCTCATGCTTTTTAAGCGTATATGCTCTGCCCTGCGATTGCGCAAAAGCTGGCCCCGGGGTAAAAGATATTTTTATGGGGGAATACAGGGATACTTCTCGGGGGCGGGATGGTACGGCTGACGTAATAGGTTCGGACGCACCCGCAGCACAAACGCTTGCCGCGCCTACCACGGACTACGCACTGCGGCCGGAGATACCGATTATCATGCGCCCAGGCGCGCGGATTCAGTTCGGCGTGGAACCGGAGCGCAGCATGATTCTGCCGCTTTCCGACGGCACCCCGCCGGGGCCTGTCTTCTCGGCACTTCTTGCAGCTCATAGAGGTAGTACCTTAAGCGAGGCCTTTGCTGACAGTCACGACAAACTGTCACCACAGTTCATTACAGCACTTATCTCCGACCTTCACCGAGCCGCACTGGTCCAAAAACCACCGACACGGCGGCGGATTACACTGATCGGTCGGGACAGTTTGCGCACTGGACTTTTAAAAGAGCTTCGTCGCACGGGTTGTGGTAGTTGGACGACGGCAATGTCGCCCACTCGCAATGCGACGCTGAAAATATCTCAATCCACGCCGGAAGACATCGGGCTCGCGGTGGTCACGGGCATGGAAGTACCGAGCATGCCCTTGGTTCGCGCTCTGTTTCATCGTGGAATTGAGCATCTGCACACGCATTTCCGCGATGGAGCACTGATTCTTGGGCCGCTTGTTCAGCCAGGTCAAGGGCCCTGCTCGATGTGTTTCGAAGCTTATCGACGAGACCGCGACCCCGTCCGGGCACTGATTGCGCTACAGCTTCGCACTTTTACGCCCGTGACCGCACCGGAATGGCTGAACACAGCGGTGCCGCTGTTGGTTGGGCAGCTGCGGCGACCGGACCTCTCAGATCTATGTGCGACAGAGGTGCGCATAGATCTGGAAAGCCTCGATATCACCCGCACTACGGTTGCTCCCCACCCGCAGTGCCCAGTGTGTGGTCATGGCAACTCGCAGATGCAGTTCATGTAATTCGAAGTGCCTTGAGCAGAATCTGACTAGGAATTCACAAAAGAATTGACGATTCCCAAGATGCCTTCGCCGAAATGATTGAGCTTCGCTTCTCCAATTCCGGGAATCTGCAGAAGATCCTCCGGCGTAGTCGGCTGCTGCTCACCGATGGCCAGAAGGGTCGCATCGGAGAAGATCACGAATGCGGGGACAGTCATTTCCCTCGACATTTCCAGGCGCCATGCACGCAATGCTTCCAGTAGCGCAGGATCCGCACTGACCGGGCACTCTTCACAGCGCCCTGAGATCCGCTCCGCATCGGTGTGCAATGGTTTAGTGCAGCCCTTGCACTGTTTGGACTGCTGACGCTTACCACGGGAACTAGAGCTCCTTGAGCTTCGCTGTGCCTCCGCCGAGTAGTCAGAGACATCAATGTCGAGTTCATCGAGGAATCGTGTGCGGCGACGTGACCTGCGGCCGCCTTCTGTCCGCGACAATGACCAAGATAGCTCCAGATGTTCGCGGGCTCGAGTAATGCCGACATAGAACAGACGGCGCTCTTCTTCGATGGCTTCCGCCCCCTGTGCAGGAGATCGGTCGAATTTATTCAGCGAATGTTGGATAGGCAACGAACCGTCGGTAAGCCCAACGAGGAACACCGCATCCCACTCCAGCCCCTTGGCTGCATGCAGGCTAGCCAACGTCACGCCATCCAGCGTCGGCGGATGCTTGGCCTGCTGCCGAGTGTGCAATTGGCCGAGGAGCGCCTGGATATTGACCTCGGTGTTGGCATGAACGATGTCCTTACACAGGTCGAATAGGGCGCGCAGTGACTGCCAACGTTCCCTGGCACCAGTGCCTTCCGGCTCTTGGTCAGTCATGCCAAGACCCGCGAAAACCTGCTTGACCAAATCCAACAGATTCGTGCCCTGCAATGTCGGAACAGTCCGTGAGGAACGGGAAACTCGCACAAGTGCTGCGATGGCATCGCGGATCTCGGGACGCTGGTAGAAACCGTCCCCGCCACGAACCTGGTAGGCGACTCCTACCTCGGACAAAGCCTGCTCAAAAACTGCGGACTGTGCGTTGATGCGGTACAAAACGGCAATCTCCGATGCCGGCGTACCCGCGTCGATAAGTCGCTTGATGCTGCGCGCGGTCGCGCGAGCTTCCATCGGCTCATCGTCGTACTGATTGAAAGTCGGCTCCGGGCCGTCTTCACGCTGCCCAATCAGCTTTAGCCGCGAGCCGGCGATACGTCCCTGCGCACGGCCGATGACATTGTTGGCCAGCTCGACGACCTGTGGGGTCGATCGGTAGTCCCGCTGCAGGCGGACCACTGTGGCTTCCGGGTAGTCCCGAGAGAAGTTCATCAGGTATTGCGGAGTCGCACCTGTGAAAGAGTAAATCGTCTGGTTGGCGTCCCCGACAACTGTCAGGTTGTCACGGTCTCCCAGCCAGGCGTTGAGAACTCGCTGCTGTAACGGGGTGACATCCTGGTACTCATCGACGACGAAGCACCGATACTGGTTGCGGAATTCCTCCGCCACTGCACGGGAATTCTCCATCGCACCGGCGGTGTGAATGAGTAGGTCGTCGAAGTCGAGCAATAGCCCGTCCGGGGTGGTTTTTATGTCCTCGTAAGCGCGATAGCAATCGACAATTTTCTCCGCAGACAGAGGCGCCGTGCGCCCATGCTCCCGCAGCGCGGCTTGGTACTGATCCGCACCGGCCAGAGTGGCCTTCGCCCACTCAATCTCGCCCATGACATCTCGGATTGTTTCCTTAGAGGTGTCCAGGCCCACTCGACGTACTGCTTGGGCGACAACACGGAATTTCTTGTCATCCAACAGCTGCCAGGGCATATCACCGGCGACTTGGGGCCAGAAGTAGCGCAGCTGGCGAAGTGATGCCGAGTGGAAAGTACGCGCCTGGACTCCAGGCGTTCCCATCTTTGCCAGGCGGTCGCGCATCTCCCCTGCGGCACGCGAGGTAAATGTCACCGCTAATACCTTTTGCGGCTGCACAAACCCCTGGTCAATGAGGTACTTGATGCGATGAGTAATTGTTCGGGTCTTACCTGTACCGGCTCCGGCAAGAATGCACACCGGCCCCATCGGAGCCGTGGCTGCCTCGCGCTGATCTGGATCCAGCCCAGCTAGATATTCCGGCTCGTTCACATCCGCCTCTGAGTAAGTCAAAAGTTGTTAGACCCCATTTTTAAACTGGTCGAGTGCTATTCGTCATTGCTGTAGACACGGCGGACGTACAGCAGCCGGTCGCCTGGCTCCACCGATTCACACTCTGGTGAATCAATTCGGTACAGCTCACCCGAGCGCACCACACCGAGTGCAATATCCGCGAGGTGCCGTGGGCTGGCACCGATTTCCTCTTCGGTGACGAGCCTCTCTGCAACAGAGAATCCTTCATCCGGGCTCAGGAGGTCTTCCATCATCTCCACCACCGAAGGAGTCACCGTGGCCAGCCCCAGCATTCGGCCGGCGGTTTCAGAAGAAATGACCACTTGGTCTGCACCTGACTGCGTCAACAAGTGGCGGTTTTCTGATTCACGCACTGAAGCCACAATTGAGGCACCCGGTGCCAACTCGCGGACAGACAACGTGACCAGCACCGCTGTGTCATCTTTGTTCGGTGCAACGACTATAGAGCGGGCACGCTGAATACCAGCTAACTTCAGCACATCGGATTTAGTAGCCGACCCATGCACCGTCGCCAAGCCTTGATTCGAAGCGTGGTCGAGTGCTTCCTTGTCCGTATCAATGACAACGATTTCTGCCGGATCTACGCCGTCCGCGAGAAGAGCTGCAATGGCAGAACGACCCTTGGTGCCGTATCCGATAACGACGGTGTGGTTGCGCAACTGTCTCCTCCAGCGCTGAATTTGCAGGGTTTTCCGAGACTCTTGGGTCAAAACGGTCAGAGTAGTACCGACCAAGAGAGCAAGGAAGGCCACACGCAGTGGCGTAATGATCAAAATATTGAGTAATCGAGCCCTCTGTGTCACCGGCGTGATGTCACCGTAGCCCGTCGTTGACAGGCTGACAGCCGAGTAATACACCGAATCGATGAAGGTGAGAGGCTCCGTATATCCGTTGCGGTCGTAGTAGACCACGACGGATGCAATGAGCAGCAAAAATACGGCGTAGTTCAAACGACGTATGATTAGCCGCCAAGGATTCTTCGGCGCGGACTCGGGCAGCCCAATGACTCCCAGCAGTGCATGCCCGGGAAGATCATTGAGCCCGGCTTCGTATCCCGAAGATTTCCGAATTGGATTACGCAACCGCTCCTCGCCTGCCTTTCATGAAAACTCCTCCAGGTGAAAAATAGCGCATACAAACTGCTGCTTTCACCTGGATAACTGGCCACGGCCACGCGGCAGTTACATACGTAGATGATTATCCAATCAGCTCGCGCATTTTCCTGTCCAACTCTATCCTGCTTGGCAGCAGCGCTTCATCTGGTATTAGCGTCCGTCCTGCCGAGACGTAGAAGAACCCGGCTTCGATGTCCTCGGAGGCCGTTTCCATTCCCATCTCGCGCAGCCTATCCGACCACGCCAGGCGGTAAATCGCCAGCTGTAGCGCCGCTACTTCCCTTTCCTTTCCGCGTGGCATCTGGCCTGTCTTCCAGTCAATGACGCTCCACTTCCCGTTGTCCTTAAACACCGCGTCGATTCGGCCGACGACCCGCCGTTGCCCAATAGCAATTTCAAACGGCACTTCCACATGCACTGGCGTGCGGTCAGCCCACTCGGATGCCTCGAAATTCGCCTTCAACTTCTCAAGTTCGCGTTCGGACGCGACTTGTTCTGTGCCGAGGAAGTCATCCAGTTGATCCCCGAACAGATCCTCATCGTCCAGCAGGCTGTGTGCACCGAAGCGATTTTCCAACCAAGCGTGGAATGCCGTACCTCGGCGGGCGAATCGGTTTGGCTTAAACGGCACCGGGCGTGCTTTCCGACGAGCAAACGCGACCGGATCCGCAATCATGGCTTGGTATTCGCTTGTGGACATGCTTGTCGGCATTGGTAGATGAATCTCCGCGGCCTTAGCCCGAAGGATTTCATCCACGAGAATGGTCGTTTCCGTTTCCCATACCTCAGACAGGTCACCTGCAATGGGACGCTCATCCTGGTTCTCGCCCATGTACTGCATGACGCTTTCGGCTGCTCGCTGCACCCTATCTCGGCGGTTCCCCAGCGTATCAACGGGCCAGACCACCCCATCAACCGCAGTGTCGCAGTTCAGATCGACTTCGGTTTCCTCTACCTCGGGGTCCTCCCCATCAGTCCACGACACCACATAGTCACTGAATTGCGTGGCGATGGCTGCGAAGTCTGCCGACACGTCAGTGGGGTTCTTCAAGCTCGGATTAGGCCGCCTGCTTGCAGTAATAATGAGCTTTTTTGCAGAGCGAGTCATGGCAACGTAGAAGAGGCGCTGTTTTTCTTCCCGTTCCACTTCTCGTAGCTCTTCCTTGTAGGCTTTGATCACCTTGTTGAGGTCGGTCTGGTTATCTGCGCCTGATATATCCAGTTCGGGGGCATTGCTATCGACAGAATCAGCGACGGGAGCCCAATCGTTTGCTGCAAGCTGTGTTGCATCCTCTGTTGTTTCTGCACTAGCCGTTAACGGATCCACTTGAGTAATTGCACCAGGAGGCAGCTGAACTGAATTGGTGAGCCACGATGACAAATCAACTTTGTCGAACTTGCTGGTGGTGATGCCCGGAACGGCAACCGTTTCCCACTCCAGCCCCTTTGACTTGTGCATAGTCATGATTTGGACGCAGTTTTCCGGCATGTTCATAGGTGCCCGTTCCAAACCATCATCGTGTTCAACAGCGAATTCCAGATAGTTCAAAAACCCTGTCACATCGTCCGAGATATTTTGCGAATACGTCGCAGCGATATCGACAAACCTATCCAGATGCGCAGTCGTCGGCCTGGTTATCGCGGTAGCGGAACCGTACTGTCCAGCCGCTGCTTCTACGCGAATTCCAAACTCAGTAGCGATGTCCTCGACCAGTTCCGGCAGAGGCTTATTCAGCGAGAACCGACGTAGTTTTCGTAGGCTTGCACCCAACTGTGCGATGCGCGCCATTGCTTCATCTGTGTAGTTCAGTGACTCGCTGCAGACCAACCGCCCATTTTTTTCCACACTGCCGCGCGCCAGCGGGGTGCCGTCGTAAAAACGAATATCCGGGTCGGCGATGGCGTGCCCCAGCCCCACCGCGGACGATGCTGCTTCGGCATCTTCCACGAGCTTGTCATACTGGCGAGCGAGCTGGGAAAGCGGTGAGGAGTCTGTAGTCTCTTCGACGTTGCCCTTTTTTCGAGCCAACTCGTCCTTGCCTGCCATTGCCAGCTGGTTTACACGAGTGCGAAGCGCCTCCACGTCTGCGGCACCCAAATTGAACTGTGGGCTGAGCAGCAGACGCAGAGCATCCTGGTCTGAACTGGGGTCGACCAATATCTTCATCACCGAGGTGATATCCATGACTTCGGGCAAATGCAGCAATCCAGCGAGTCCCACAATGATTGCAGGCACACCCCGCTCAGACAGTGCATCTAAATAGACAGCCGATTCAGCATTTGTCCGAACTAGGATGGCGGCATCGAGCTTGTTGCCAGCTGCTTCACATTCGCGTAATTGCGCCTCCATGCAATCTGCGATGTATGCAACTTCTTCCGCACCGGTTGCGGTGAAAGCAAGCTGCACTTCACCCTGACCTGCTTTTGGACCGGCATCCAGTGCCTCTACCGTACGAGCCTGCCCCGCGAAAGCACGGTCGGAGACTGCGTTAGCAAGCTGCAGAACTGACTGCGGATTTCGCCAAGAAATGGTCAGTTGCTTTTTCTCCGCTGGCTGCCCATCCGACCGCGGAAAATCATTGACAAACTGCACAAGGTTTTCGGCAGTTGCTCCTCGCCAGCCATAAATTGCCTGCATCGGATCGCCGACAGCGGTGACACAACCACCGGAGAACAGCGCACGCAGGAACAGCCGCTGTGTGTGCGACGTGTCCTGGTACTCGTCGAGCATGATGATCTTAAAGCGACGCCGCTCCTCCTCCCCGACTTCCGCGAAGTCGGTGGCTAGCCGGGCCGCACGAGCCATCTGCATACCGAAGGTGGCGACATTTTCTTCATTGCACCGAGCTCGAACCTGTTCTACCAGCGGCAAAATCTCTAATCTCTCTCGCTGCTTATCGACGATGCCCTGTAGATTGCCAATTAGCCCCTCGCGTTTACCCTTCTGCGGGGTCTGCTCAATATTGCTGATGAACGCTTCGGTTTCCTCGCGAATCGCCTGCGGTGACGAAAGGTTTGAGTCGATGTTCGACCCCAGCTCAATAATGCGGCTGGCCAGCGTCGATGGTGCAATATCGACATCAATTTCCTTCACATTACGAGCGGTTTCCCAGGCCAACTGCCACTGCGTCGCGCCATCCATAATGGTGACCCCCGGCTCCGTCGGCAGCAAAAGACCATAATTGCTCACGACTTCAGAGGCATAGGCATCGTAAGTAAGCGTGGTTGGGGCAATGACCTCGAGGCTTGCTAGTACCTCTGGTGAAGCCTGTGCACGAAATGCGGCAGAGGAAGCAAGCGCATTGAGCTGTTGGCGGATACGGACGCCGAGCTCGCGCGCTGCCTTCCTGGTGAAGGTCAAGCCTAGAACTTCTTCTGGGCGGATAAAGCCATTGGCGACCAACCACACGACACGGGAAGCCATTGTCGCTGTTTTACCAGCACCGGCACCGGCGACAACAAGCATTGGTTCCATCGGTGCACCGATTACCGCCGCTTGTTGCGGGGTGGGCGGAAAGTCCTGGCCCATCATCTCCGACAGGGTGACGGGATCAATGATGGTTCGTTCCTCCGACATGACTACCGATTCCCTTCTGCTGCCGGGCACGCCTTCGAAAGCGTGCAGAACTTGCAATGATCACCAGCGAGCGCCAAGGCACGCGGGCCAGACGTCGCACGTGCTACCTGCTCCACGCGACGCTCCCAGTCAGCCAACTTGTCTTCCGTGAGCTTTGACTGTTCTCGGCTAGTGATAATGGTCTTATTGTGTGACTTTCGCGGAAATACCAGGTACGCCCCCGATTGTTCAATGCCTTCGCCGTTGTCCACAGCAAGCCCATCTCCGCTTTCAACGAGCTTCCCCTTCGACAACGCCAGCTGATATGTAGCTAGCTGTGCGTGTTCTTCGACTTCTTTACCGGAGGGCGCTGTCTTACCGGTTTTAATATCGACGATTTGAACTGCACCATCAGCGTCTTCAATCAACCGGTCAATTCGTCCGACAATCACGATGTCATCGTTGATGGTGACTTTTACCGGAACCTCGGTCCCGATATCTTTCTTAGTCTCAATCCACCGCTGCCAATCCTCCAGCGCTGTCAACCAGGTCTCTTCCTCAGTACGCTTACGCCACTCCGGATCATCGGACAGGTCACCAAAAACACGCCGGATTTCGGACTGCGCCTCAGGCACAGTCACTCCCTTGGCTACGGCTTCTACCGCCTGATGAAGTAGAGAGCCCAAATACATGGCCGATGTCGGTGCTGATTTATCCAGCATGGCCTTCAGCGGGCAACTCAGGGTTGCTTCCACCTTGGAAGGGTTGATTCTCATCGGCTTCTTGTCATTTACCGGCTTCGAGGTCGACGGTGCACGGAGCCCCCACCAGGTGTCCGGATGTGCGCCAGCAACCTCAACCTGTGCCAATCGCGCGAGTTGACGTGCAGCTTGTCGACGCCGCGTCTCAGTCTCCGCATCGTCTACTACGGCTGCACGCAGTTCTGCCAGCAGTGACTCCACAGAGAGCACCCGTGGCAGGCCTTCACCGGCCCATTTGGAATCTTCTGCCTCTGCAACATCCGAATTGCCGGCGTTTGCTTCATTAGCCGTAGCCCCGACTCCGTTCGCAGCCGAAGAGGCTTCCGACTGCTTCGCCAGCTCCGTCGCCGAATTACCGAGCTTTTCAACGAGCTCGATAACAAACGGACTGGGAACTCCAACATCATCAGGAGAATCGACTGCGGTCAGCAGTACCCTGTCGCTCGCCCGTGATACCGCGACGTGCAGCAAACGACGTTCCTCCGCTAGCGCATCCGCCATGGAATTGATGTACTCCCGCGGTTCAATCCCGTGGTCGACGAGACCGATGAACTCGTTCTGCTTCATCACCGAGCCAGTCACACCGAGGCTGGGCCACAGGCCTTCCTGTACTCCGACAACTGCTACTGCCTTCCACTGCCTGCCCAGAGCCGCATGCGCTGAGAGAATGCGCACGGCGTCGCGCTCTACCCCGCTACGGTCACGTGCGCCGATGGGCAGCTCCTGCTCTTCCACAGAAGCGATAAAACCGTCAACCGTCAGCTTTGGATTCAGCTCCACACGGTCACCAGCAAAGTCGAACAGTGCCATCACAGCATCCAAGTCGCGGTCAGCCGATGCTCCAGCTGTACCGCCGCGCAACGATGCCGCCACCAGATGGTCTGCCAAACCAGTGGACTGCCAAATTGCCCACAAAGTTGCTTCCACACCATCACGCAACGCTTCACGCGCTGCGCTCAACAGATCCAGCGGCACCTGCAGCGCCTGACGTTCACGCTGCGACAGAGACTCAATAAGCTCCAGCTGCTCAGTTGTGAGACCATCTGCCTTCAAGATTCCGATGAGCTGAGTCATCGCGGCCCCACCGAACAGGTCGGCCTTTCGGATTCCGCGCAGCAGACGCTCTTTGACAATCGGATCCATGTTAACCAGTGGGCCGGAGAGAAACTCGTCCCACTCCACGTCATCGAGCTGGTTCATAGTTGCCCGCAACGCCACCATCAGCGCTCGCACCAATCGCTGATGACTTAGCACGATGTCCGTTGGGTCAATCTGCACAGGCACACCCGCACGCGACAATGCACGGAACAGAGAGGACTCCCCTGCACCGGACCGGACGATGACCGCCATATCCTTCCATGCCACCCCCTCGTCAATATGAAGGCGCCGGAAGTAGTCCGCGACTGTGGCTCGCTGTGCACGTTCAGAGGGATGAATAGCTATTTTTACTGCACTTTTAGCTGCGTACGAGTTTTCCGCTGCGACGGTCTCGCTGTTGTTTCCAACTTCGAATTCACTAGCTTCTTGTGCTCCAACTGAACCAACAATGCCACGGTATGCAGGAGCCTTAGGCAAGCGCTGAGAAACTGCGTTGACTAAATCCGCGATTTCAGCGTTACAGCGGTAAGACTGCTGCAAGTGGATTGCCTTGTACTCGGCCTCACCAATCCCCCGGAGATAGTCATTATTAGCACCGCGGAAGTGAAATACCGATTGATCTTCATCACCAGTAATGACGGCCACCGCCGCCTGCGACACAAACCGATCCACAAGACGCGCAGCCTCCGGCGATAGGTGTTCAGCATCATCGACCAGCACCACCGACTTTCCCCACCGAGCCAGTGCTTGCGCGTCTGCATCCAGCTCCATCAATGCCGCAGAGACAATCTCTGCTGCGTTCAAGCTGGGCTCCCACGCCAACCGCATAGTCTGCTGATACTCCGCCATAAACTTGCCAGCCGCGCACCACGACTCAATGCCATAGTCCACGCCGAGCTGCTGAAGTCTCGGGGCATCAATCCCTCGCTCAGCTGCGCGCAGCAGAAAATCACGAACCGCACGGGAAAAACCGACTAATGGAAGAGCCGGGCGCAACCGCTCTGGCCAATACGCACCACCATCTTCCGCATGACCGGCCAAAAGCTGCCGCACGACAGCATCTTGTCGTGCACCTGTGGTCAACGACGGTTCAGGCTCTCCCCGACTGACGGCGGAATCACGTACTACTGCATAGGCAAGTGAATGCACGGCACGCACCATTCCACCTTGACCTGCCCCGAACGAACCGTCTTCCCCCAGTTCAGAGGAAAAACGCCTGTCAATATCCCGCCTCAAATCCGCGGCGGCCTCTTTTGACTGCGACACCACCAAAATGCTGTCCGACGGAATGCCCGCCTGCATGTAGTCCACCGCGAGATCTGCCAGCAGCGAACTCTTGCCAGTCCCTGGGCCGCCTAAAACGCGCACAACAGACTGGTTTACAAGCTTGTTCTCTACCACGAGCGCCTGATTATGGGAAGGGAAAAGCGCCTCTGCCGCAGTACCCAACCACTGCCGACGACGAGGAGGTTCCTCCTGGACGAACCGAACCTTCGGCATTCCATCTACGTTCATGTGCACCATTGTGGCACAACCCCCGGACCAATGCTCGAACATCCATTCGAAACTGGGGAAATACCCCCGCCCCGAAACGACTGTAAATACTGCCCGGCGCTACTTAGACACAAATGCGCGAACCAGCGAAGCCGCGCGAAACAGACCGCGATACGCACCCGGCTGCGATTCCGGACTAACAGCGTGGACAAAAAGTCGATAGCACATCGCACGAACGAGCAACTGACCGAAATCCGGCAAATGATCGAAGCGCCGCAGTAGCTCCTCATCAGCACCCATCATGGACAGACAATCCACTGCCGCTAAGGCAGCTGTCCAACCACGGACACGCCATACTGGCACGATATCGGTGAGAACTGGGGCGGCCGTGCCGTCGTAAAGCAGCGTGCCGACGAGGTCTGCGTGACAGACCTGCAGAAGCTCCGTTGGCACAACCATCTCTGCCCGCAACTGGAGAAGATCACCGGAGATCGTGAGAGCCTCGGCGCAATCGGCGCGGGGGACGCTATCCGCGTCAAGAAGCTGCTCGAGGATGCCGATTGGGTCAGATTCCCAAGCTGCGCGATTACACATGACGAAGTAATCGGGCTCCTTATCAAGGAGGAACTGCGGCCGTTCAATACTGGCAAGCGACTCTTCCACGCGACCAGCGGCAACAATGGTTTCATCGGCACGTGGCGCGAATCCCCCCGGGATGAAATGACGGGCCTGCCACCCAGCAATGACCAAGCGGCCGTCACTGGTACGCACGGATTTCGCTACTCGGACGCCATCGACATCTAGCGCGCTGCGAACCTTTGCTGACCACAGCGCCTGCGCCGAATTATGTACCGGCGAAAGGACAATGGAATCGTCGTAGACCCAGCCATTGTCCCAAGCTCGCCCGGCACGATGCGGCTCGCCCTCGGCACCAAAGGCCTCTAAAACACGGTCGGGAGGAGTGGCAATCATAATCTGCTACTACCTTGCTTTCTGAGTCGGTGCGGCCGTATCGTCGTCCGCCCCAAATGGATACGGCCAGCCGTTGACAGAACACGTCTTGCCATCGATCTGATAGACCTCGCTGCTGTCGATTTCATGCAGTTCATCGTTCGACACACTCAGGGTCTGCTGCATCATGATTGGCGCGATACCGCCGTCCCTCGGGCAGGGCTCGTGAACCGCGTACCCAAGTCCGTGACCAACCTCGTGGTTAATAAGGTATTGGCGATACAGTCCCATGTCCCCCTCAAAAGGCAGGGCACCTCGAACCCACCGGGCGATACTGACGACCACACGCCCAGGCTCACCTTCCCGCTGCCCAGACAGGTAACAGGAGGTCTCCATTCCCAAGGTGTTTCCGCACAGCTGATGCGCGGTTCCAGTCGCGGAAAGCTGCACGACAATCGTCGGATTCTGGTCGCTAGGTACCGCCTCGAAGGAAAAATCTGGATCAGCTGTCCAGCCACGTGGATCGGCCAGAATCGAGTTCACCGTCTCCGCAAAGGCGCGCTCGCCGCCAATCGAAGGAACATCAATGTTGTCTTCAATTTCCACGGAATACCTGATCGCATTGCGGCGCCCCTCCCCGACACGGGGATGCGCCACGGTGACATCTTTAAAATTTCCCGAGGGTTCCGTGGCAAAGGCCGGACCAGGCGGCAACTGTCCTCCCTCGTAGCCATCACCGTACCCCTCACCAGGCACCGGACCAGGGCGACTATTGCCACTCTGCGAGGCGACAGTGCCATTGCCGGAACCTGAAGAACCATCTTCAGCAGTGAAGATGTCGAAGAGAATGATGACTGTGAGCACCACAAGTACGGGGATGGCATAGGCTCGCCACCCCCAACTCCTTGCAATGCGTACGAGAAAGGGTTCTTGCGTCATTAGGCGAAGAAGCCAACCTTACGGTCTGCGTTATTACCGGTACGGACGTAGGCGACCTTGTCAGCATTAATCAGGTACTCCTGACCAGCGCTGTCACTGAGCTCAATCACACCTTCGCCAGCAGCCAGCTTCTGGGAGATCGCAGCCTTGACCTCCTCGCCACCAGCGACGTTTTCAATGCTCAGCTCACGCGTATTGTCTGCAAATCCAATAGTGATGTCCATAGGTGACATCATAACCATTCCCAAAGCGGCTAGGATTAGAGAGACCGATTAAGCCGTCGTGTCACGTGAGGTTACAAACAGCAAAGGAGTCGCCGTGGCAGAGTCCCAGTCCCCGACATTCGTCGAATTGGGGGTCGCCGCGGAAATCTGCGACGCACTCGCCGACGAAGGAATCAACCGCACATTTGCCATCCAGGAACTGACGCTGCCCTTGGCGCTCGACGGCACGGACATCATCGGCCAAGCCCGTACTGGCATGGGAAAAACCCTTGGTTTTGGTGTCCCCCTCATTGACCGCGTCTTTGATGACGCCCGCATTCCAGAACCAGATGGCACTGCCCGCGCAATCATCGTCGTTCCCACCCGTGAGCTATGCGTGCAGGTCGGCGAGGACTTAGCCCGCGCTGCGCACTCAACCAATCTGCGTGTATGCACCATTTACGGTGGCCGCCCCTATGAGGAACAGATTGAACAGCTAGACCGCGGCGTGGACATCATCGTCGGCACTCCGGGCCGCCTCATCGATCTTTACCAGCGCAATAATCTCGAGCTGTCAGGCGTAAAGATTTTGGTTCTCGACGAGGCCGACGAAATGCTCGACTTGGGTTTCCTGCCGGACATCGAGAAGATTCTGGCTGCGGTGCCGGATGAACGTCAGACCATGCTCTTCTCGGCAACAATGCCGGGCCCAATTCTGACTCTCGCACGTACCTTTATGAATCGCCCGGTGCACATCCGCGCTGAATCAGGCGAGGAAGAGGCCACTGTCCATGAGACCACTAAGCAGATTGTTTTCCAATCGCACCAAATGGATAAGGTTTCAGTCATTGCCCGCATCCTGCAAGCCAACGGTCGTGGTCGCACCATCATTTTTGCTCGTACGAAGCGTGGTGCCGCTTCCGTTGCTGAGCAGCTCGGCGAGCGGGGCTTCCTGGTCACCGCCGTCCACGGCGATATGGGTCAGCCTGCACGTGAGCGCTCACTGACGGCGTTCCGCAATGGCGACGTCGACGTCCTGGTCGCAACCGATGTCGCGGCTCGCGGTATCGACATCGACGATGTCACCCACGTCATCAACCACCAGGTGCCCGATGACGAAATGACCTATGTCCACCGCATCGGCCGCACCGGACGCGCGGGACACAGTGGTGTCGCCGTTACACTCGTCGGCTGGGATGAGACCGCAAAGTGGAAGGCTATTTCAGATGCTCTCGACCTGGACATGGCCGAGATTCCGACGTGGTTTTCCACCTCCCCCGAGCTCGCCGAAGCTCTTGACATCCCCGAGGGAATCGATGAGAAAGTCGGGCCAGCCCGCCCGGTGTTGGGTTCCCGACCACCTCGCGGGCATGGCGGAAGAGGTCCGCGAAACAACCGCTCACAGCCTCATCATCGGAATCGCGGCCACGGACGAAACTCAAGGCGGGACGGCCACTCCAATTCTCATCGTCGCAGCTAAACTGCTGCGCGTGCCGACTCCCCCGCCTCACTTCTCTCCACGACCACTCGTCGACAGGACATTCCAACCGTGCTGCAGTCACCACAAGCCAACGCTGAGCCCACTACTGCAGAGACCCGACTGCGTCGAAATCGAATCGCATCAGTCATTCTCATCATCGCCGTAGTGCTAGTCATCGGTTGGACATGGGTCGCTTCCCCGGCCCGCAAGGTCGATCGCACTGAAACGACGGCTTCTGTCGGCTCGGCAATGCAAGCCCCGGCTGCGAACGATCCGGAGGCAATGCCACATACTCTCCGGCCGGTGTGGTCCGCCGAATCGTCGGCAAGCACAAGCACGCACACCATCTCTCCGGCGCCACTGGTGATGGACAACTCTCTCATCGTTGCTGAGGACCGGGGCGTGCGTGCTATCTCGCTTAACGACGGCACGGAGCGCTGGCACTATCGGCGAGATATTCCGCTGTGTGCGCTCTCGGGCAGTGATGGCCAAGTTTTCGCGACTTTTCGTGGGGCAGCTGACTGCGGTGAGACCGTTGCACTCAAACCCGACTCGGGGCAGTATGTCGCGACCCGAAAATCGATTGCTGCTGACAGCCCTGCCGTCGTGCGCTCGAATTCATACGCGGGCGTCTACGACTCTGGATTCCTGGAGCTGTGGCGCTCTGACTTGGTCCGCGTAGTCGAGTACGGCAAGGTTCCAGCATCTCCGGAACCGAAGATGCAGCCACATCCAGAGTGTTCGATTATCAGTGCGCTCACACGCGTGGAGCTGCTGGCCGTTGTAAACAACTGCGATGGTCACGGACGTCTGGTCATGCAGGTGGCAAATCCGGAGGAATCGCGGAAACCAGAGGTCAAGAGTGATATTGACCTTGGTCCAGTAACTGCAGATATGTCGCTGGTATCGATTGGCCAGGACACGGCAGCGGTACTGGCAGACAATCGCATCCGCGTTTTTCGTATGGACGGCACGATGCTAACTGAATTGGCGCTGGGTGAGACTACCCTGCGTCCAGCACCGGCTGAAGCTAACTCCGACGGCGATGCCCCGCGTGCGCCTTTTACAACGGATCTCCCCCATCACATGACGTGGTGGTCGCCACGTGGATTACTTGGCTTCCGTCCGAGCACCCTGGCACCGGATTTCGAGTTTCCTGAGGCCACAGGGACCCCAGCTCCATGGGGTGAGCATGTTTTCATGCCAGTCGCTGACGGAGTCGCGGTATTGAATGCCTCAACTCTCGAAATTATCGGCACACTCCCGTTGCCTGCAGCTGCGAAGTCCACTCAAGCAAATGATGCGGACAAGCCGGAACTGCCCGTGCGCCTTGCGGTTGTCGGTGACACGCTACTGGTTCAACGCGGTGAGTCAGTCGACGCGTTCGTCATCGAAATTTAAAAAGAGCGGGCAGCCCAGTCAATCGCCTTCGGACTAAACATACAGACCAGCGCCGCAATTGAAGCTGCCGCTGTCGGCAGAGCCAGCAGAAAAGCGCTCGAGCGGAACATGTAATAGGCCACACCCAGCAAGCAGAGGTTGAGCATAATAATCGGTCCGCGCCCCCAACGGGCGCCACGCAGCAACATAATCGCACCAGCGAGAACCGAGCCAAAAATGAGAAAGAACCACAGCGCGGTACCCCAACCGGAAATGACCGCGGCCTCGTCGCGGTACCCCATCAAATCACGAATCAGAAGGAAGACTCCGTAGCCCAGACCGAGGGCACATTCGGCGACGCCGATCCACGCACCGGCCATGACAACCTGAGGTGCGGCCATCGGTCCGTCAGCTACCGCAAGCTGGTCAGTAGTACGCGATTTGGACGCATTGCTGCTGTTTTTCTGGTTACTCACGCCCTACATGTTAGCCCGGCGGGAACCGATGAATACACCCTGGAGGCAAGTCGGCCAATGCATCCATCACAAGTCTGTTCATGCACTACTCTTGGTGCCTGTGCGTGCGTTGCTAATCTCCAATCCGAATTCGACCAGTAACTCTGCTCGACGCATGCCCAGCATTGTGCGGGCGCTTCGCTCAGTCGAGGGGATCCGCTTGACATCCATGTTCACCGCTTACTCCGGCCATGCTGAGGAAATGGTGGCGGGAATAACGGTTCGCGATTACGACGTCATTATTTCTCTCGGCGGCGACGGAACCATTAACGAGATTGTCAATGGGCTCATGGACTCCAACCCATTCTCCGCACTGTCTGCCACGGAACTGCCTGCCATCGCGACAATTCCCACCGGCAGCGCCAACGTCTTGGCAGGTGCGTTGGGCATTCCCCGCGACCCCGTAGATGCCGCGTGGTACATCGCAAGCCTGCTGCGCTCCCGAACCCGGAGCGCTATTAGCGTTGGACATGCAGCAGAGCGATGCTTCGTCGTCAATGCCGGTATCGGCATCGATGCGGAAGTCATTTCCACCATGGAACAGCTCCGACATAACGGTACCCGCGCCAAAGCCGTGCGCTATTTGCCGGCAATTTTCACCGCATGGAACGAGTTGCGCAAAAGCCCGCCACAAATCACCGCAACTATCGACGGCAAGGAATTTGGCCGCGATCTCGCAATGGCTGTGGTGTCCAACTCCAATCCATGGACATTCCTCGGCGACCTCCCCATCGTCACCAACCCCACTGTGTCACTGCGCAGGGGTCTGGGGTTTTATGGCTTCACTTCTTTAAAGGGAGTGACGGGGCTTGTCGCCGCAGCCAATTTGGCCGGTTTCTTCACCCGACTGCGCTCCCCCTTCCACATAGAAGCCCGCGAACGACGCGTTGACAACGCTCAGCGCATCCAGCTCACCGCTACTGCTCCACTTCGTCTCCAGCTGGACGGCGAGTACATCGATCAGTGCGACTGCCTCAACATCCGCGTTAAGCAAGGCGCAATCAATTTTGTGGCGCGTGCCGACGATTACACCGAGGACCAGTTCACCAAGAAGGTCGCTACCCGCCCCGTGGACGAGCGCTTGCTCGTTGTGGTGACCAAAAAGGCCATGGATCGCACACGCCGCCTGTTCAGTACTAGCCAAAAGACCGAGGCAAACCCGGCTTAAGCTGCAACTGTTCACTGACAAGCCAACAAAAACGCGCTATACACCCTTACTACTGCAATTACCAAAACTAAAATCACCCCCACAAGGGGCTAGTTTTGACCTGGCGTTTTAACCAAAACTTCACTTTTCTGTGAGGTTTGGCACTTTTATTCATTTTGCTCTTTACGAACCGCTCCAGTCGTGAAAACATGTAAATCGTCAGCGAGACAGGCACGCAGTTCACTGGATGTGCAACCATGCAAGTCTCGCCTTTTTAGGCGCAAACTCTTTGGTGAGTCCCCACTACCTTTCACGTCACATAGGCGATGCAACAGGTAGCCCCTCCCAAGATGCCTAATACCCCTGGGCAACCGGGAATGAACCCCAACCCTCGTTGAGATACGGCGATTTGTCGTGTCTGACGAAATCCATTTCCGGAGCTGCCTTCCCGCAAGGAAATTTAACCCTGCCCTCACCCGGGGCTCGTAATGTTTCAGGAGTTTGTCATGGATTGGCGTCACAAGGCCGTTTGTCGTGAAGAGGATCCGGAGCTTTTCTTCCCGGTCGGTAACTCCGGCCCGGCTCTCGCCCAGATTGCTAAGGCCAAGGTCGTTTGCAACCGCTGCCCCGTTACCGCTCAGTGCCTGGCTTGGGCACTTGAGACCGGCCAGGATGCAGGTGTCTGGGGCGGCATGAGCGAGGACGAGCGTCGCGCACTGAAGCGCCGTCGCAACCGCGGCCGTACTCGCCGCACTCGCACCAGCACCGCAGTCTAATTAAAAGACTTACCCCCTTACCGTGTAATCTATACCGGTTGATACCTGTTTAACCCGATAGAAAGAGAGCCCAGCTATGAGCAAGCGTGGCCGTAAGCGCAAGGACCGCCGTAAGAACAAGGCTAACCACGGCAAGCGTCCGAACAGCTAAGTTGCCCTTAGTTGCAGCAGTCTTAGCCATCACCGACTAAGACATCTCACTCCACCCCGACACAACTCGGTATTGCACCGAAGGACGGGGTGGAGTTTTTTGTGTCTCCAATGGAGAGCTCAACGGGTGACAGGGCTAAAAGTGACTAGGTTTATGACACGTGAATTGAATTCACCCGCGGTAGGGTCAGGCGGTCATTGCATCATG
>NZ_KV834039.1:0-237 GCF_001837775.1 Corynebacterium sp. HMSC073H12
TTGGCTTCCGCTGGGCGAAGTGAAATATTGGCATCATGGGTCCAGCGTTTTCCTCGTGGTTTGGGCACCCCCGCTAAAAGCGAGCGGGGTTTACGCCCTGGCCGGGTAGTCCGGCAGGACTTTTCAAACACAAGTTCTTTGCGCAAGCTACCTGCCCCTTGTACGTAAAGGGCCTGGTAAATCGACTCGTGGCTAATAGTCATGGACGTATTATCACCCCACAGTGCAGCCAACCTG
>NZ_KV834040.1:0-222 GCF_001837775.1 Corynebacterium sp. HMSC073H12
GTATTATCACCCCACAGTGCAGCCAACCTGCCACTGGCCTGACGCGGCGAGGCGCCACGGTTGAGCAGATCGACAACCTGGGCGCGTAAGAACCGATTGTCATCGAGTTTGCGCAGCTTTGGGCGAGCAAGACGCCCGCGGCTTGCCTGGTCAGCCTGATAGGCATCGTAGATGCCATCGACGCTGTTGCGTGCGATTTCACGGCTGACGGTGGATTGACTA
>NZ_KV834040.1:322-73869 GCF_001837775.1 Corynebacterium sp. HMSC073H12
TAAGCATCTCGTAGATCACGCGATGCTTATCCATCATCGACAACTTCGGGCAGTGCGACTGGTGCTGGATCTTCAATCCGGCTTGTCGCGCCCACCGGCTGACTGTTGGTTGGGGTATCGCTAAATCGCGTCCAACCGCGCTTGCTGATGCCCCGTTGGCGATGTGTTCAAGCGCAATGGGTTTGATGGCACTGTATTTCGATCGGCGGGTTTGCTTCACTACTTCTCCTGGTCGAAAGTGGTGATGCATTCACCGCATGAACCTACCTGCCCAAAAAATGGGCGGAACTGTCATAAACCTAGACACTTTCTTTTGTCTGCCCAGTGCCCCCGACCAGACTGGGCCGTAACGCCTGGTCCGACGGCACCTAAGCCGGTGGTGGCGGAGGCGGTGCATCCTCAGCCGGCGGCGGTGGCGGCGGTGGCGGTGCCTCTTCAACCGGTGGTTCAGGCGCGGGAGGCGGCGGAGGCGGCACTTCCTCGACCGGCGCTTCGGGCTCCGGTGCTTCGGGCTCTGGAGCCGGTGCTGGGGCCTCCTCAACCGGAGCCTCCTCAACCGGGGTTTCTTCCTCTTCCGGCTCAGGTGGCGGCGGAGGCGTCTCGCCCGGCGCGAGGCAGAACCCAGGCTTGTGCTCCGGATCAAGTGTCGATGCCAGGTTGCAGGCCCATTCCTTGCTCAGCATCCAACGGCCATCCCGATGGATAAAATCCACCTGCTCCACGAGCATCGGATCTTCCTCCGGACGGAGGATATTGACACCGGCTACGGCCTGCTTGGTGGTGAATCCAGGCGTGACCGGGTCAATGACATCAAAGCTGATTTCCTGCTCATTGGCACTGTGGGTGACAATGTCGAAGAAATCGCCGGCAGTATCGCCGTCCTCGATGGTCAGCGCCTTTTCCTCGATAGGTAGATCGGGGTTGATGAGGCGTGCGAGGACGTCGTTAAGCTCTGCGCGCGTCGGCAGCATGATGACGGGTTCCGCCGAGCTGGATGTCTTCGATTCAGTCGTCGGCGCTGCAGTATTGCCACCACCGCAGGCAGCGAGCCCAAGTGCGCTGACCGAGGCCATCGCCGCTACTGTCACACCACGCGCTGTGCGCCAACGTATTCCGCTAACACGCTGGTTGCAGGGGACTTTCATATGTGCACTACTCCAATAAAATCTGCATGAAGATTCGCTGGCTTCACGCCTTCCATAATCCTACACAAGGCCAAAACATCGCCTGGGTAAGATGGTGGACATGTCGACTCAGGATCATTCCCCGGCTAGCTCGGCTTCTTCTAGCTCGGCCTCGTCTAGCACAGTCTCCCCTCGCCGAATCATTGTCATCACCACCGGCGGCACCATCGCCTGCACCACGGATCGCAGCGGTGCGCTAACCCCGACCATCTCGGGCGCGGAGCTCGTCGCGGCGGTCGCGCAGCGTTATCCAGAGGGCATGTTAGAGCTGGAAGTTCGTGAGCTCGGCATGTTGGACTCGTCGAATCTCGCGTTCACCGATGTTGACCGTATTCTCGCCGCTATTCACGAAGTGCTTGACGACGACTCCGTGGACGGTGTCGTCGTAACTCATGGCACGGACACGATGGAAGAAACGGCCATGGCTGCCGATATTTTCCATGCGGACTCGCGTCCGGTTGTCTTTACTGGTGCACAGCTTCCCTATGATCATCCGGAAACCGACGGACCGGGGAATCTCTTTGAGGCCGTGACCATTGCTTCCGATGCCTCTGCGCAGGGAATTGGCGCTCTTATTGTCTTTGGCCACGCAGTCTTGCCGGTGCGAGGTGCGACAAAGTGGCACACGACCGATCCTTTGGCTTTTGCCACTAATGCCCCGGAGGAGCCGGTTCGTCCAGATCCGCTGCCTCTGGCCGCCTTGGCGGGCTCGAAGGTAGAGATTATCCCCGCCTACTTAGGTGCAGATGGATCACAGCTGGATTCGGCCGTCGCCGCCGGTGCACGCGGCATTGTCGTAGAAGGCCTGGGGTCGGGCAATGTCTCCGATGAGTTTGCCGCCGCCATTGACCGGGCCATTGCCGCTGATGTGACCGTCGTGATGGCGACGCGCGTCCCGCGTGGTGATGTCCACGCCGCCTACGGTGGTGCCGGTGGCGGTGCGACGCTGGCTCGGCACGGTGTGATTAGCGCTGGTTGCGTGCATGCACCGCAGGCGCGCATCATTCTCGCTGCCGCGCTGGCTGCGAATGTGCATCCGCAGACGCTGTTTTAATTCACGCCTCGATGATGCGGATGATTTTCGCCGGATTTCCAGCCACGACTACGCCCGCGGGAACGTCCTTTGTCACCACGGCCCCCGCGGCGACCACAGAATTGTCGCCGACGTGTACACCGCCCAGGATGATGGCTCCACCACCGATCCAGGCATTGCGCCCGATGATGATTTCATCTCCAGACTCTAGATAAGCGGCGCGGGCCTCAGCTCCCAGTGGGTGTACTGGTGGAAGCAGCTGCACATTGGGCCCCAGCTGCGCGTAGTCGCAGATTGTCACCTTCACCACGTCAAGTGCGGTGAGCCCAAAGTTGATGAAAACGTTGTCGCCGATGTGGAGGTTATCGCCGTAGTCCAGGTAGATCGGCGGGCGGACGGTGCTGTCCTCTCCGAAAGACCCCAGTACCGGTGCTAGCACTTGCTGTGCTGCCTGC
The DNA here is from genome assembly GCF_001837775.1 of Corynebacterium sp. HMSC073H12. Taxonomy (NCBI): domain Bacteria; kingdom Bacillati; phylum Actinomycetota; class Actinomycetes; order Mycobacteriales; family Corynebacteriaceae; genus Corynebacterium; species Corynebacterium sp. HMSC073H12. The sequence continues at coordinate 2,995 of NZ_KV834040.1, forward strand.
TGGTCTTCGCGGAATGCGACCTCAAATTCCGCGGCCACCTGGCCAATTCGCGCGTTCAGAGCCTGCGATTCCGGATGGTCGGCGATATACCACTGACCGTTCAGCATGCGCTGGCGGTTATCCAGACCGTCGTCGGGAAGTGTGGTCGTCGGATTCGGATCTCGATCAGTGTTGCGCAACGAGGCGCGGCGAGCTGCCTCGAGCTCTGCAATGCGGGATTCGGTAGTCATAGTGCCCCAGTTTACGGTCAGCGCATAAACAGAGCGCCGCAAACGACACCGAGGATAACGGCCACGTCAGGTAACCGCATCAAGCATCCGCATCGGGGCCAACCTCGTCTTCACTTTCACGCTCAGGTTGCGGCAAATCAAGAGCTGCTGCTTCGTCGGATGCCAGCCACTCCGGCCAGTCCAAACTGCACACCGCAGAGCACGGGCGCAGCTCCGGGTCGTCCTCCTTCAGCGTGATCATGCGCCCGGGGCCACTGGTGCGGCTTTCAAAGCGGACAGTCACAATCCCGTGCCCCGACCCCTGTACCCAACCATGGCCATGCTCGCTGTGGTGCACATCCGAGGTAGGTGCCCACTTGGAGTCGGAAAGCCGAACAGTCGGCAACGCACCGGTTCCAGATAGCTCTACCAGGCCAGCAGGAGCGTCGGAAAGCGTAGGTGCCGGCACTCGATCTTCAACGGTGATAGTGCGGTCGAGCTCGGGAAACAAAACTTCTTGCATGTGCGAATCCAGCCCGGAGAAACCGACGCCCACCAGTCGCACTGGGCCAACCTCCGCGGGTGTGAACGCGATTCGGTGAGCGACAGCCATGAGGGTGTCGAAGTCCTGTGTGGCGTAGGCGAGCGTCTCAGATCGGGTATGGATGCTCAGGTCGGACAGACGCACCTTGCAAGTGATGGTGCGGGCACCACGGCCATCTTTTTTGAGCCGTCGAAAAGCGGACTCGCCTGCGCGATCGATGGCGGCGTGGAGCTGGGCCTGCGACCCCAAATCCTCGGGATAGGTGTACTCGGCCGATACAGACTTGGCGACATCGCGTTCCTTAACCGGCCGGTCATCTGTCCCCTGCGCCAGCTGCCACAGCATCACACCGGTTTTGGATGTCAGCGAAACCTCGACATCGCGCTGGGACATGGCGGCAAAATCACCAATCGTCTCCACGCCCAGCGTATGCAGTTTTGCAGCGGTGACAGGGCCAATGCCCCAGAGCTTCTCTACCGGCAATGGGTGTAGTAGCTCGTGATTGCGTGCGGGGTCCAGCACGTACACGCCATCGGGTTTCGCCAGGCCGGAAGCAATTTTCGCGAACTGCTTGCCCGCGCCCGCGCCTATCGACGAGGCCAAGCCGGTCTCCCGCCGAATATCTGCCCGCAGTTGCTCCGCCCAGGCAATTACCTTCTCTATCGAGGCACCTTGCAGTTCCTCGGGCTCCATGAAGGCCTCATCGACGCTGAGCTGCTCCACCACGGGCACGCGCTCGCGAATTACAGAGAACACTCGGCGCGACACAGGCCCGTAGATACCCTTGCGTCCGCTGACCGTCACTGCGTTCGGTGGCATGAGCCGACGCGCGCGAGCCATCGGCATAGCCGAGTGCGCACCGTACGCGCGGGCCTCATAGGAGGCACCGGCGACCACACCTCGACCGCCCAGTCCGCCGACGAGAACTGGTCGCCCGCGCAGAGTCGGGCGGGTGAGCTGCTCGACGGACGCGAAAAACGCGTCCATGTCGATGTGCAGAACCCACCGCCCGGAAGTCGGCATTGAGATTACTCTCCCCTACTGCTTGGCAATATCCGCCGAGCAGCCGTCCGCCACGTCGTAGCTCAGCGACTCTCCGCCAGCGACGACCTCGAAAGCGGTGGCAAGAACTTCCCGGGCGATGAGGTCAGCGTGGCGGTTTGCCCACTCTTCACGCTCGGACGGGACCTGCAGCTTCACCGAGATACGGTCGGTGACCTCGAGGCCAGCGTTCTTGCGGGCGTCCTGGAGACCGCGGATACGGTCAGCAGCCCAGCCACGGGACTCCAGGTCCTCGTCGAGTTCGGTGTCAAGTACGACCAGGCCATTGACGCCGTCGACCTCAGCGGTGGAATCCGGCGAGATCGCGACCAGGTTGCGGGTGTACTCGCCCTCCTGCAGCGGAATACCATCGGCGACAACGGCGCCGTCGACAACCTCGTAGTTGCCGGACTTCACAGCCTTAATGACCTTCTGGACGTCCTTACCCAGGCGCGGACCGGCAACGCGAGCGTTGACGGAGACCTCGAAACGTCCCACCGAGTCCACGTCGGAGGTGAACTCCACCTTGTCGACGTTGACCTCGGAGGAGACGATGTCGGTGTAATCACGCAGACGTTCGGCATCCGGGAATGCCAGGGTTAGCTTCTTCAGCGGCAGGCGGTTACGCAGCTGGTTGGCCTTGCGGATGCGCGATGTTGCCGAGCAGACATTGCGGACAATGTCCATGGACTCAACGAGTTCGTCATCGGTCGGCAGCTTGTCGACGTCCGGCCAATCCTCCAGGTGCACCGAGCGGCCGCCAGTGAGCGAGCGCCAGATGACCTCGGTGGCCATCGGCAGCAGCGGAGCAGCCACGCGGGTGAGAACCTCCAGCACCGTGTACAGGGTGTTGAACGCCTCTGGGTGCTTGACATCGCCGGCCCAGAAGCGGTCGCGGGAGCGGCGCACGTACCAGTTGGTCAGTGCGTCACAGAACTGACGGACCTCATCGGTGGCAGCAGCAATGTCGGTGTTGTCCAGGCACTCAGTGACAGCACGGACAGTTGCTGCAAGCTTGGCCAGGATGTACTTGTCCAGGATGTTGTCGGAGTCCACCGACCACTCGGCCGGCTTGGAGGCGTAGAGCTGCAGGAACGAGTATGCGTTCCACATTGGCAGCAGCGCCTGGCGCACGCCCTCGCGAATACCCCGCTCGGTGACAATCAGATTGCCACCGCGCAGAATCGGGCTGGACATGAGGAACCAGCGCATGGCGTCGGAGCCGTCGCGGTCGAAGACCTCGTTGACATCCGGGTAGTTGCGCTTGGACTTACTCATCTTGTTGCCGTCATCACCCAGCACGATGCCGTGGGCGACGACCTTCTTGAACGCCGGGCGGTCAAACAGTGCCACCGACAGGACGTGAAGCAGGTAGAACCAGCCGCGGGACTGGCCGATGTACTCCACAATGAAGTCGGCCGGTGCGTGGGACTCGAACCACTCCTTGTTCTCAAACGGGTAGTGGAACTGCGCAAACGGCATGGAACCGGAGTCGAACCAGACATCCAAGACATCCGGGACGCGGCGCATCATGGACTTGCCGGTCGGATCATCCGGGTTCGGGCGAACGAGCTCGTCAATCTCCGGGCGGTGCAGCGTGGTCGGGCGAACGCCGAAGTCCGCCTCCAGCTCGTCGAGGGATCCGTAGACGTCGACACGCGGGTACTCGTCGTTGTCAGAAACCCACACCGGAATCGGTGAACCCCAGTAGCGGGTACGGGAGATATTCCAGTCACGTGCACCCTCGAGCCACTTGCCGAACTGACCGTCGCGGACGTGCTCCGGCATCCACTCAATCTGGTCGTGGTTGAGCTCCACCATGCGCTCGCGGATCTTGGTAACGGACACGAACCAGCTTGGCAGTGCCATGTAGATTAGCGGCTCGCCAGAGCGCCAGGAGTGCGGGTAGGAGTGCTCGATGGTGCGGTGCTGGACGACGCGGCCAGCGGCCTTCAGGTCACGGATAATGTCCTTGTTAGCGTCGAAGACCAACTTGCCCTGGTACTCCGGCACCTGGGAAGTGAACTTACCGTCCATGTCCACCGGAATGATGACATCAATGCCGTATTCATTACAGGTGTTCATATCGTCTTCACCGAATGCCGGTGCCTGGTGGACCACACCAGTACCGTCCTCGGTGGTGACATAGTCGGCCACCATGATCTGGAAAGCGTTCGGGTGATCTGCGAAGTAGTCGAAGATCGGCTGGTAGGTCAGACCTTCCAGGTCAGCACCAGCGAAGGTAGCCACGACCTCGTGTTCCTTGCCCAATTCCTTGGCGTAGGCACCAATCAGTGCTTCTGCCAGCAGGAAGGTCTTACCTGCAAACTCCTGCACGGAGGAATCCTCGCCGACCTTAACTACGGCGTAGGTGACCTTCGGGTTCACGGCCAGACCAAGGTTGGACGGCAGCGTCCACGGCGTGGTGGTCCAAGCGATAGCTGCAGTGTCAGCGAGCACCGGGTTGTCCGCTAGCGTCTTCTCCGCTGCAGAGCCGGCCTTGGCGCCGGTGAACGGGAAGGTCACGGTCAGGGTCGGGTCCTGCCGCATCTTGTAGGAGTCATCCAGGCGGGTCTCCTGGTTGGACAGCGGGGTGTGCTCTGCCCAGGAGTACGGCAGCACGCGGAACCCCTGGTAGACCAGGCCCTTGTTATAGAGCTCCTTGAAGGCCCAGATCACGGACTCCATGTAACTCATGTCCATGGTCTTGTATCCGCCGTCAAAATCAACCCAACGAGCTTGACGAGTGACATATTCCTTCCACTCGCCCGCGTACCGCAGCACCGACTCAGCGCAGTACTTGTTGAAGTTCGCCAGACCCATTTCCTCAATCTGGCCCTTGTCCTTAATACCGAGCTGCTTCTCTGCCTCCAGCTCAGCTGGCAAACCGTGGCAGTCCCAACCAAAGACACGGCCAACCTGGTAGCCACGCATGGTCTTGTAACGCGGAACGATGTCCTTGACGTAACCGGTCAGCAAGTGACCGTAGTGCGGCAGACCGTTGGCAAACGGCGGGCCATCATAAAAGACGTATTCGTCAGCACCATCGCGCTGGTCAATAGATGCCTGGAAAGTGTTGTCCTTACCCCAGTACTCTAGGACCTTTTCTTCCAGCTCCGGGAACTTCGGGCTCGACGTGTACTTACCAAAGTCAGCAGTGCGCGGATACGCGCCGCCTGCCGGAGTGGCCTCAGCAGAGGCATTTACATCGTTCGAATTAGACACCGTTTTTACGTCACTTCCGTGGTCGAACATCATTAATACTCACCACGGGGACGCGTGCCTAGCCCCGTCAGCGTTGTTACTGGTGACGCTGAAAAGGAGTCTCGCGCGGTACCACCCCGCTTGGCATCACGCTTTACGACGGCTCTTGCGAACAAGAACCATGCGGTTTCACGCGATAGCCCGCTTATTTAATAAGGCTTTGTAACGGTGCCAAACCGTTCGGTTCTACTGGGCCCATTTATTGCTGGACTGTTCTTCCGAAACGCTCCTCGGTGATGGCCGGCTCATTGCGCGTATGGGTGTCAGTATAGCAGTGTCTCAGGCAACTGCTACAACCCTGACCAGAACTGAGAACGAGAGTTTCACAGGCGAAGACAACAAAAACCACCGCGCTCGACCTTCCCCTTCTTAGGACGGTCAAGCGCGGTGGCTTTGTACGTGTTGGCTACGAAATTAGTTGTTGTAGCCGTCGGCCGGGGCAGCCGACTCGCGAGAGTTCAGGTCGTCCAGCTGGGACTCCAGGAAGGTCTTCAGGCGGGTGCGGTACTCGCGCTCGAAGATGTGCAGTTCCTCGATGCGACCCTCCAGAGCGGTCTGCTGCTCCTTGACGGTGGTCATGATCTCGTGGTGCTTGCGCTCTGCATCCTCCTGCAGCGCGGTTGCCTTCTGCTGCGCTGCGGTGATGGTGGCGTTGGAGCGAGCGTCTGCGTCGCTGATCATCTGCTCGCTGCGCTGGCGAGCGTCGGTGAGGGTCGACTCAGACTCGTTGCGGGCATCAGCCAGCAGCTGCTCACTGCGCTCCTTGGCATCAGCCAAAGTTGCGTCTGCCTCGTTGCGAGCGTTGGTGACAGTGCGCTCGGCCTCTTCATTGGCCTCTGCCACGGTGCGGTCAGCGTTCTCACGAGCCTCGGTGACAAGCTTGTTGGCCTCAGCGTCGGCGTCAGTGGTGACGCGATCGGCGGTGTCCTGAGCAGCCTGCAGGATACGAGCAGCACGGAGGCTAACTTCCTGCGACTCAGTGCCGGTGCTTGCTGCAACTGCCTGCGGCTGCACCGCAGATGCGGAGGAAGCCTGCTGTGCCGAAGCCTCTGCCTCAGAAGCACGCTTCTCAAGAGCATCCAGGCGATCCTGGTAGTGAGCCTCAATCTCCTGCTGCTGAGCGTTCAGGCGCTCGTTGTACTCAGCGCGCAGCTCCTGCTCAATTTCCTTGCGCAGCTTGTCTTCATCGACAGCCGGCGTCACCGCGGCAGCACCGGAAGCGGCGTAGTCTGCGCTGCCACCCTGCTCTAGCTGACCTTCAAGGTCCTCAACGCGCTGGCGCAGCTCAGCGTTTTCATCCTGGAGCTCACCCAGTGCGTCCTCCACGAGGTCGAGGAACTGGTCGACCTCATCCTCGTTGTAACCACGCTTGCCAATCGGAGGCTTGCTGAAAGCCACATTATGCACATCAGCCGGAGTCAACGGCATGGTGAGTTCCCCTAACACTTTGAGCGGACAGTTCTTAAGAAATCTTAAGAGAATTATTTCCAGTAGTACTGTTTACCCGGCCAATCCTACCTGCTCTAGTCACAGTCCTCACCCCATTTATTCTGGGCAGGACTCTATCTCCCACGTTCTAACCAGTGGCAAAGTTCTAGTAAAACGTTAAACCTCGCCCTTACCCTGCACCTTTAGCCACAGAGCTTTACCCCCGACACAACAAAAACCCGTTGGGGATTGCATTCCCCAACGGGTTCCTATTATTGCCCCCGATTAACACCCCCGGCAGCAATTCAATGCCCGAGAACATCACATTCGGGACAGTCAAAACAACACAGCTCCACCGAAATCCACATTGCGAACCCCAAGCGAACAGTTAGCGGTATTTACGCCACTGCGCCGAGAGCCACCTGCAGCACCATTCGCAGAATCATAAGGATGAAGAACAGGACAAGCACAGACATGTCCACCATCACGTTGCCCATTGGCATAGGCGGGATGAGTCGGCGCAACAGCTTCACCGGCGGGTCGGTGATGACAAAAATAACTTCACCAACCGACGAAAACACCCTGCCTGGTCGCCAGGAGCGAGAAAATGACTGAATCATTTCAATCACGATGCGAGCCAACAGCAGATAGGTGAAAAGCTTCAGCAGGATTAGCAGAACTAGCAGTAGTGAAGACACGAATAAACAGTCTAGCTAATTAATCGAAATACGAAACACTAACAAGTCATGCGAGCCGGCTGACTAGCCGGACATCCGGTCGAACTGCCCCTCGTTGACATCGCAGCCGTGCGGGTACAGGGTAAACACGGAGCCGTCAGCCTTAATCCGGCCGCGCAGACCGAAAACCAGTCCAGCAACGAAGTCGACGTAGCGCTTAGCCTCAGATGGGTCGAGCTCACTCAGATCGAAGGTGACGATGTCACCGTCGCGGAAGTGTGAACCGATGTCCGGAGCCTTGGAGTACTTGTCCTGGAAACCACTTTCCGGCTTGATAAAGACCTGCTCTGGTTCCTTGGTCTCAGCAACGGAGTGCAGGTTGCCGTAGCGGTAGTCCTCCTCGCGGGAATTCACACTTGCAGCCTCACGTGGAGCCTCTTCGCGCAGCTCGTAGCGGTGGCGCTCCGCACGACGCGAGTCGGCATAGGAGTCATCAAAACGCTCCTCATCACGGCGGTCAAACTCGTCGTAGTGCTCGTCGTAAGCCGCGTCATCAGTCGGGGTAAGACCGAAGAAATTTGAAACCCCACGGAAGAAATCAGCCATCTTCTGCTACATCCTTCTTAGTGTGCGAATTTAAGTCTGTGCTACCCACAACCTACCGGCTGGGTCAGCAATATCGCATAGACACGCGCAAATTTGGCGAGCCAAAATTACAACTTTGAAACTTAGTCCTACTCAGGCAAGATCACGATGCCCGCCTGACGGCCAGTTTTTCCCTCCCGCCGGTAGGAAAAGTACTGCTCATTGTCAATAGTGCAGCTGGGCTCGACGTTGACATGCCGCACTCCGAGGTCATAGAGCTGACGCAACAGGCCGGCGCGCACGTCGACACCGGCAGTCCCCTGCTTCGTTCGCGTCTTCGCTCCGGGCAAGTGCTTATCGACGTCATCGGCCATCGACTCAGGCACCTCGTAATTGTGCCCAGAAGCCGCCGCACCGAGAAGCGCATGGATATTCTCGGGCGTGGCACCGAGCTCAATCATCTTTTCGACAGATTTACGAACGATTCCGTTGCGGGCACCGGTCCGCCCCGCGTGTACCGCAGCGGCGACACCCGCATGATCGTCGGAAAGCAAGACGGGAACGCAATCGGCAACGAGCACTACCAGCGCGAGACCCGGCGTGGTCGTGACGATGGCGTCAGTAGCCGGGACAGGCTCAGTTTGTGGTTCGTTGACGACGGTGACCGTGTTGGTGTGAAGCTGCTCCATATAGACGAAGCGGGCGCGGTCGATTCCCAGAGAATCGGCCAAGCGCTGGCGGTTGCGTTCGACTGCGGACGGGTCATCGCCGACGTGATCTCCAAGATTGAAGGAATCATATGGTGGCAGCGAAAACCCGCCGCGCCGATTCGTCAGAATTTTTCGGCTGCGGCGGGATTCAGTCATGATTTCTTAGAAGCCCCACTCCGGCAGGTCACTGGAGGCCTGGTAGCCACCACGACGATCATCGCGGTCATCGTCACGGTGAGCACCACGGTAGTTGCGGTTTTCCTGCGTACGCGGTGTCGGGTTGTCGGTGAACAGACCACCACTGTTCGGATTGGTGCGCGGGACAAAGCGGTCGCGATCCTCACGCTCGCGAGGCTGTGCGACCGGACGCTCTTCCTCCGCACGCGGAGCCGGAGCGCCGAGGTTGTCACCGCCCGGCAGTGCGCTGCCCTGGCGCGGCGCCTGCTCAGCGGCCGGACGCGCCTCGACATCCTGTGCAGCCGGTCGTGCAGCACCACCTGCGGCTGGCTTGTCCAACGGATTGCCGTTACCCTGCTCAAAACCGGTAGCAATCACAGTGACACGAACTTCGTCACCGAGGTTGTCGTCGATGATGGTACCGAAGATGATGTTGGCATCCGGGTCAGCCTTTTCCTCCACGATGGACGCGGCGGCGTTGACCTCCATCAGGCCGAGGTCGGAGCCACCGGCGACGGAAATAAGCACACCCTGTGCACCATCCATGGTGGACTCCAGCAGCGGGGAGTTAATGGCCTGAGTAGCGGCGTTCATCACGCGGTCATCACCACGTGCAGAGCCAACGCCCATCAGAGCCGAGCCAGCCTCCGCCATTACCGAGCGGACGTCGGCGAAGTCGACGTTAATCATGCCCGGAATGGTAATCAGGTCAGTAATACCCTGGACACCGTTGTAAAGAATCTCGTCGGCAAAGCGGAATGCGTCCATCATGGACAGATCCTGCTCACCAATCTGCAGCAGACGCTGGTTCGGAATGGTGATAAGGGTGTCACAGACCTCCTTGAGGGTTTCAATGCCCTCAGCGGCCTGGCGCGCACGGCGCTTGCCCTCGAAGTCGAACGGCTTGGTGACCACGCCAACGGTCAGGGCACCGGACTTCTTGGCGATGCTCGCAACAACCGGAGCTGCACCGGTACCCGTTCCGCCACCCTCACCAGCGGTGACGAAGACCATATCCGCGCCCTTGAGGGTCTCTTCAATCTCGTCCTTGTGGTCTTCTGCAGAGGTGCGGCCAACCTCGGGGTTAGCGCCAGCTCCCAGACCACGAGTTGCCTCACGCCCGATGTCGAGCTTGACATCAGCGTCGGAGAACATCAGGGCCTGCGAGTCGGTGTTGACTGCGATAAATTCGACACCCTTCAGCCCCTCCTCGATCATGCGGTTGACAGCATTGACGCCACCGCCGCCGACACCGACGACTTTGATAACGGCGAGGTAGTTATTCGGGGAGGTCATTGCGCGTTTCTCGCCCTTTCCTATAGGTCCTAAATAATTTCATCTAGCCACGTTGCACATGGGCTGCACGACAGCATTGGCACCGCCGGGCAGTACAGCTCTCCATGACACCGCACGGAAGAAGTGCATCATGGCCGAAAAGCTGTTGACCCCATTGTGGTCGAAAACTGCAAATAATTCAGCGACCTTTTAGCGCGTGTCGCTACCTTAAACCTGCACTTGAGGGATAGTGTTTAGCCACAGAAATCACTCCAGACACCACCATTCTCTACTCTCCCTTAGCAGCGGGTAGTCGGGGGTTGGAGACATTCCAAATCTTCTCGCCACGGTTCAGCACAATTTCCGTCGCACGGGCCTTTTCTGCCGCATTATCCGAGGACCCGAAGTACACCTCGTATCCATCGGTCAGAAATAGCTTGATTTCTGCCTCGGAAGGCGCGCTAATCCGCTCCACACGGTGTGCGACGGGCTCCGGCAACGCCTTGACGACGTTCAAAACCGCCTTGATAACGCGCGGTTCGGGGTCAACTTTGCCGTCTGTTGGCTCATCCACGCGAGGTGCATCGACAACCTCGATGACACCCGGCGGTGGGGCTGCCGTGACGAACTCCTGGCCATTTGCGGAAAACAGGTGCTCTCCGTCAGTGGCACGGATAAACACCGTAGGAGCAAATTCCCGCACCGAAATAGTCACGCTCTGTGGCCACGAACGACTGACAGTCACGCTGTCGACCCACGGCTGCCCCGCCACGGAGCGCGCTGAGGCCTCCGTGTCCAAGCGAATGAGCTTTTGATTCTCGGAGATACCACTGGCCTCGACAATCGCGTCTTTATCACCGTGGACGACGCCTTCAACATCAATGTTTTTCACAACCAGCCACGGCGAAAACCACACCACCGCTGCAACGATGGCGATAATCGCGACCAGGCCACCGCCGATGAGCCAGCCACGTCGCGGGGCGCGCGCTGAACGCTGTCGCCGCGACACGGCTGTGCCCTGGTCGGCACCGTCGGTCTGCTGAGATTGCTTTCGGCTGGTTTTCACAGTGCTACGACTCCACCTGTTCGTCGTTGTCTCCGCTGAGCTCGCGCACGATTTCGTCGGCAAGCATCGTCACAGAGCCAGCGCCGATGGTCAAGATGACATCGTGCGGTTCGGCGATTTCGCGGACGCGAGCCGGGACGCTGGCGAAATGCGGCTCATACGTCACAGGGATGGTCATTTTGTTGGCGATGAGCGCACCGTCGACACCCGGCAGTGGCTCCTCGCGGGCACCGAAGACATCGAGCAAAACGGCCTTGTCCGCCAGCGACAGGGCGGCGGCGAACTCGTCGGCAAAGTTGCGAGTACGCGAGTACAAGTGAGGCTGGAAAACAGCGATGACTTTGCCACGACCGGCCTCGGTGACCAATTCCCGAGCTGCACCGAGAACTGCGGAGACCTCGGTCGGGTGATGCGCGTAGTCATCGTAGATACGAGCGCCAACAAATGACCCCTCGCCGATAGTGCCGTGGTAGTCGAAGCGACGACGGACACCGGTAAATTCACCAAGACCGCGCGCCATACGCCCCAAATCTGCCCCGACGCAGTCGCCACCAACCATTGCGGCCAGCGCGTTGAGCGCCATGTGACGGCCGGGCTGATGCAGTTCAAACCTCACCGATGTCGAACCAACGGTGGCCTCCACGCGGGCGCCACCACCGACGGGAGTCCAGCCGTGCAAAACGGCACCGACCGGCAGCGTCGGGTGTTCAGCCAAGGCTTCTTCCCCACCATAAGCCAGCACGTTAATGCCGCGTTCCACCGCGCGCTCGCCCAATGCGGCCGCATGCGGATCCTCAGCACAGACGACCAGATGACCGCCATCCTTAATGCGCTCTGCAAAAGCGTCAAAGACGGCGTAGTAGGTCTCGTCGTCCCCGAAAAAGTCCAGGTGATCGGGCTCGATGTTGGTAATTACGGCCACTTGCGGCTGGTAAGTCAACAACGAGGCATCCGACTCATCGGCCTCAGCAACAAAGACGTCACCGCTGCCCTGGTGAGCATTGACGCCGGCCTTGCTCATTAGACCACCAACAGCAAAAGACGGATCCAAACCGGCTGCCTGCAAAGCGGCGACGGTCATCGACGTAGTAGAGGTTTTGCCGTGAGTACCGGCAATCAGAAGAGCCCTGGAGTCCTGCATCAACAGCGCTAGCACATCGGAACGCTTGAGCACCGGAATGTCCAGCTCATGTGCACCGGCCAGCTCCGGATTCGTCTTCGGAATAGCTGCGAAGGAAATGACCACTGCCTCCGGCAGCTCTCCCTCACCGGCCAGCTCGAGATTCGCACGGTCATGGCCAATGGCGATGGTGGCTCCCATCGCACGCAGTCCCACCACCGCGCGGGACTCCTTGACATCGGAACCGGTAACACGAATGCCACGCGCCAACAGGATGCGAGCGATACCGGACATGCCGGCACCGCCAATGCCAATCATGTGGACACTTGCGGGCAGCTCTCCCGTTACCGGCTGAAAGCCATCGAAATTAACGTTCATGTTTATGCTCGCTTTACTTCTTAGAGTTCACAGCCGCAGACAGCACCCGACGGGCGATGTTCTCCGCAGCGTTACCATGTCCGATGTTGGCCAGGGCGCGGCGCCCGTCGGCAAGCTTTTCAGGGGACGTGACCAGCGGAATTACGATATCCGAAACTGATGCCGCAGTCAGCGACTCGTCGGCGATGAGAATGCCGCCGCCAGCATCGATGACATCGGTGGCATTGAGTGCCTGTTCCCCATTTCCGTGTGGCAGCGGTACATACACCGCAGGCAGGCCGACAGCTGAGACTTCAGCTACCGTCATCGCACCGGAACGGCACAAAATCAGGTCAGCGGCGGAGTACGCCAGATCCATCCGGTCGATGTACGGCACAGCGACATAGGGGGCATCCTCGCGGATGGACTCGACCTCGACGTGATTCTTCTTTCCGTAGGCATGCAGTACGGATACACCGGCCTGGGCGAGCTCTGCGGCTGCACCGCTGACAGCTTCGTTGATAGAACGCGCCCCCTGCGAACCACCGGTGACAAAGAGCACCGGTCCCTCCTGCGGTAAACCGAAGAACTCGCGGGCTTCGGCACGCTTGGCGTCGCGGTCCAGCGCCGCGAGGCTGGCACGCACGGGATTGCCGACGACCTCGGCCTTCAGACCCGAACCGGTCACAGCGGCCAGGCCGACGCCACCGAGTGCGACACCGAGCTTATTGGCCAGACCCGCACGGGCGTTGGCCTCGTGAACCAGGAACGGAATCTTCTTCCCCGCACGACACGCCATGTAGGCAGGTGCCGATACGTAGCCGCCAAAACCGATGACCGCATCAGCGTCAATACGCTTGAAAACCTTGCGGGTCTCACGCACCGCACGAGCGACGTTGAGAGGCAGCTTGAACAAATCCGCAGTCGGCTTGCGCGGCACCGGCACTGGCGGAATCAGCTCCAGGTCATAGCCTCGCGCCGGTACGAGGGTCGACTCCAACCCCCGATTCGTACCGAGTGCAATGACGCGGGCCTCCGGCTGCAGGTTCAAAATCGCATCCGCCACTGCCAGTGCGGGTTCGATATGGCCGGCCGTACCACCGCCGGCCACCACGATGGTCGGAGCAGAGCCATCTTCCTTGAGAAACTGCTCAGACTCCGAAGCGCCTTTCGCCCCAGCGGCTGCGCCCAGATTCTTGTCTGCCATGGTGTTATCGATTCCTCCTCCGCGGTGCTGAACCGCCATTCCTATTGTTTCGGCCCGGGCGCTGGCGCGAACGCGACTGTCCGCCACGGCCTTCGCCCCGAATCCTACTGCCCCGACCTGAGCTTGACGACGACCAGGAGCCCTGTGACCGTCCAGCCTGCGGCGACCTCGCTGTAAATCCCCAAGCCCGTCCGTTGTCACTACGAGAGGAATAATCCACTTCGCGGCCACGAACGCTGCCCGAGTTTCCGGAGCTGCCGGAGGTTCGGGAGCCACGCTGCGGAGCTGCACCTCGACCACTGCGGCTGCCTCCACTACGGCCGGCCCGATTGAATCGGTCAGCTCGGCCGCTGTAGGTTTCCCGCACCTGCGCCCCCTCGCCGCGTGGAGTACGCGCTCCACTGGTCACCACGGGAGGGCCGAAGCGTTGCGGATCGCGATGGGCACGCACCTTCGGCGCGTGGCGACGCGATTCGTCATACGGAATCGGCTCCGGAATACCCAGGAACCTATCCAGCGCCGGACGGCCCGAAGTCTGCATTGCAGAGACTGCTTCCGATTCGTGGCGGGCACATGTGGCCAGCAGCCCCATAGAGAACAACGTCACCATCGCCGATGTACCACCGGCGGAAATCAGCGGCAGCTGCAGACCAGTCACTGGCAACGCACCAACGACGTAGCCGATGTTGATGAAAGCCTGCACCACGGTTGCAGCAGTAATCGTGCCCGCGAGCAAACGGAGAAACGGATCGTTCTGGCGACCGGCGATACGAAGTCCCACCCAGCCGAGCGCTGCATAGAGCAAAATAACCATCAGCGCGCCGAGGAAACCAGTCTCCTCACCGATAATGGCGAAAATGAAGTCATTCTTCGCCTCCGGTAGGTATCCCCACTTCGCGCTCGACTGACCGAGACCGACACCGGTGAGAGATCCGTCGGCAAGCGAAAGAAAGCCCTGGTAGGACTGGTAGGCATCGCCCTGCACGTCGTTGAAGTTACCGAGCAGCGAGTCCAAGTAGACCCTGATTCGCGCCGAACGGAAACCCGCGGTGACGGTGAAAATCACCATGGCAAAAGCCGCTGCAGCAAGAAGCCCGGTGATAAAGACTCGCGGCAGGCCAGCAAACCACGCCAACGCCACCACGACGAACGCCATGGAAGCAACCATGCCGAGGTCACGCTGTAGCATCACCAGTGCCAATATCACGAAGCTGACCGCGCCAAACAGCCCAAACAAATCGGTGTAGGACACAGCAGTGCGGACTTTCTCAGCCAGTAGCTTCGAGCCCCACAATGCCAGCGCAATCTTCGCGATTTCTGATGGCTGCATGGTAATCCCACCAATACTCAGCCACGAACGCGCACCGGTTTCCTCTAGGCCAATGCCGATGCCGGGGATAATCACCAAAACCAGAAGTACAAAGGACAAAATCAGCGCTGCCGTCGATAGCGAGCGAATCAGCTCCACCCGTATTCGCAGCACAATCCACATGGAGATGAGACCCGCCACCACCATGACCAGCTGGCGGATAAACACCGACCACACGCTGCCCGAGTCGTTACCCGCACTGGCCATGGATGCCGACAGCACCATCACCAGGCCGATGGACGTCAGCAGCGCGACGATAATCATCAGCAGGTGGTAGTCGAACAGCGGGCGCGACTTCCAGTCGTTAAAACGCTCCACCCACGCCGGCCGCTCTCGAGTACTAGTGCTTGACGACGAGGGCTGTTGTGACTTGGTGGCCTTCGTCCCCTTTTGTGCTGTCGCGGCGCTAGCGCTTAAATTACGAGCCTTGCGGGAGTTATCCATCAGTTGATGTCACCTTCTGCGCCCATTGCGCGAACAAGTCGCCGCGTTCAGCCATACCGGAGTACATGTCCAAGCTGGCGGCAGCTGGTGCCAACAGCACCACGTCCCCCGGATTGGCATATTCACTAGCTGCCATACAGACCTTCGCCATGGCATCGACCTTGTCGGTGTCATCGATGACAACGACCGGCACAGCAGGTGCGATGCGGGAGAGCGCATCGCTGACTAGTTGCCTATCGACGCCCAGAACCACGGCGGCCTGCAGGCGATGAGCATGCTTCGCCACTAGCGGCGAGATTTCCGCGCCCTTGAGCTGGCCACCGACAATCCAAACAACACGCTCATGGCCGGACAGTGCCGCGTCGGCAGCGTGGGGATTGGTGGCCTTGGAGTCATCAATCCACACGACATCATTTGCCTTATGGACGATCTGACCGCGGTGCGCGCGGACTTCGAAAGCTTCCAGTGCCGCTGCAATCTGCTCAGGTGATGTACCGATACTGCGCGCCATCGCGGTGGCGGCCACCGCATCGAGAACACCTGCCCGGCCGGGAGGAGAAATTCCCGCTACCGGTGCGATGGCAATGCCCGGCTCAGAGTTGTCATCTGCGGCATCGCCACCGCCAAAAGCGCGGTCGACAATCATGCCATCGCGAACTCCGACCTGGTGTGCCTCCGGGGGACCATCGGTGAAGCCCACGACGGAGTTGCCGAGCTCATCGTTTTTCAGCATCTTTTCCACGTGCTCGACGACATCGGCGTCATCCGCGCCGTAGATTGCGACAGCACCACGCAGCGCACGGGTCTTGTCCAGACCGTAGTTTTCGTAAGAACCGTGCCAGTCGATGTGGTCTTCCGCCAGGTTCAGCAGTACTCCCGCATCTGGGCGAATATTCGGCGCCCAGTGCAGTTGGAAGCTGGACAGCTCTGCGGCCAACACCTCGATACGAGGCTCAGCAGTCAGTGCATCGTACAGAGCCACACCAATGTTGCCCACAGCTGCGCCCTGCTCCCCGAGCATGGCGGCCAGCATGGAAGTAGTTGTGGTCTTGCCGTTAGTGCCGGTGACTACCAACCAGGTACGTTTCGGCCCCCACAGCTGGGCACAGTCACCAGCGAAAGCCAGCGCCACATCGCCGAATACCGGGACACCGGCCTCAGCGGCAGCGTCGAACAGCGGACTGGTCGGACGCCACCCCGGGGAGGTCACAATCGCAACCGCGTCGGCAAGCTCGTCGCGAGCGTCTGCGGTCGTGACATGCCGAACCGAAAAGTCAGCGGCAACCAGTGCGCCGAGAGTGGAGTCGTCCACGACGACAACTTCCGGACAGCCGATGTCCTTGAGCATCGCAATGGCACCGCGACCGGAAACCCCGGCTCCTGCCACCAGAACTCGACCAGAGCGCACCGTAGCGACTAAGTCGAGGTTTCGGATATCGGTGAGGTTGGTCGGGTCTGGTGAGTTAATCATTGAAATACGCCTACCTGAGAGAGCCAGTCACTGTAGAAGATGGCTGCACCAATCATGTTGAAAATGCCTGCGAGTAGCCAGAAGCGAACGACAACAGTTGTCTCCGCCCAACCTCCGTTTTCGAAGTGGTGATGGAGAGGAGCCATGCGGAATACGCGCTTGCCAGTCGTCTGGAAAACCGCGATCTGGATTGCCACGGAAGCAACTTCCATCACGAAGATGAAGCCAATGATAACCATCAGCAGCTCAGTCTTGGTGACAAATGACAGACCCGCTACCAAACCGCCAAGAGCCAACGAACCGGTATCTCCCATGAAGATCTTTGCCGGCGCTGCATTCCACCACAGGAAGCCCAAGCAGGCGCCCAGACCCGCGACGGAAATAACGGCGATATCCAGTGGATCGCGGACGTCGTAGCAACCGCTACCCAGCGAAGCCTCGCAGGAGTTACGGAACTGCCAGAAGGAAATCAGCGTGTAGGTGGCCAGCAGCAGCGCGGTGGCGCCAGCGGCCAGGCCGTCCAGGCCATCAGTGAGATTGACGGCATTCGTCCATGCGGCAATGACGATGAAGACAAATACCAGGAAGACAATCATGCCGAACCACACCGGCCCCGGAGCCAGATTCAGGAACGGAATATCTCGAATCAGCGACAAGTTCGTCGTACCCGGCGTCAAGCCTGACGCATCCGGGAACTGCAGCAACAGTACGCCGAAAATCAACGCTGCCGCCAGCTGCCCCACTAGCTTCGCTGTCTTGTTCAACCCCAGGTTGCGGCCTTTGTAGAGTTTGATGAAGTCATCGGCAAAACCCAGTGCACCCATCGCCAGAACCAGGAACATGACCAACAGACCGGAGGCGGACGGCCCCACGCCAGTCTGGATATAAGTGACGAGGTGAGAGAGGAAATAGCCAGCGACGATTGCGGCGATGATGGCGATGCCGCCCATGGTCGGAGTTCCCCGCTTGCGCAGGTGGCTCTTCGGCCCTTCTTCACGAATCTCCTGGCCAAGACCTTCAGCAGAGAATTTGTGAATAAGCACTGGTGTTAAAAAGACACTCACCAGGAATGCAATCGCACCACTGAGAATAAGTTGAATCACTTACTTTTCCTCTCCGCTTTCACCTTCGGGCGCAGTTCCAACCTTGGCAGCTAGCGAGTCCGCGACCCGCCACATACCGTCCGCGTAGGAGGCCTTGACTAACACAACATCGTTCGGACGCACCTCAGCCGCCACCAAATCCGCGGCAGCGGATGTATCCGGCACCCTAGAAGTATTTAACCCCAACTCTTCGGCTTTGTCGGCCAGGGCATGCACATTAGAACTCTCTCCGACTGCAATTAGTCGATCGATACCGCGGCCCACAAGGTACTCGCCCAGTGACGAGTGCTCATTCTCAGCGGAATCGCCAAGCTCACCCATCTGTCCCAGCACCGCCCACGATGAGGCGGCCTGGTGCGTTGGGCCAGCTGCTGTTCGAGCCAGAGCATCAATCCCCGCACGCATCGAATCAGGGTTGGCATTGTAGGAGTCGTTAATAACGACGATATTGCCAGTGAGCTGCTGGACATCCATGCGCCGCTCCGACGCTGCCACATGCGCGGCCATCGCCTTTGCGACCTGCTCAGCATCAATACCGGACTCCACTGCCACCGCAATCGCCGCCAGGGCATTGGCCACTTGGTGCGCACCATAGACCTGCAGTTGGATCGGGAATGTACGCCCATCCGGTATATGCAGGTCAAAGGACGCACGAGCAAAATCGTCGAGCTGCACATTCGTGGCGCGGTAATCCGCGGTTGCGTGGCGTTCGGAGTTCTCATCGGCAGAGAAGAACACCACCTTCGCCTGGGTACGTGGAGCCATGCCAGTGACGTAGTCATCGTCGGCATTGAGTACAGCCACACCGCCCTGCTCCGCAGCCGGCAGCGCTTCCACGAGCTCGCCTTTAGCCTGCGCGATTACCTCGCGCGAGCCAAACTCACCAAGGTGCGCCGTACCAACATTGAGCACCGCGCCGATCGTCGGTGGTGCGATGCGCGCCAGGTGGGCCACATGCCCAATTCCGCGCGCGCTCATCTCCGCAACTAGGTACTTCGTCTCCGGAGCGCACTGCAGCACCGTGTACGGATGCCCAATTTCGTTGTTAAACGACCCCTTCGGAGCCACCGTCGGACCGTCGGTACGCAGCAGCGTCGCCATCATGTCCTTCGTCGACGTCTTTCCCGCCGAACCCGTCACACCGACGACATGCAGCTGATCCTTCTTCAGCTCGTCGACGACGTAACGCGCCAACTTACCAAGCGCTTCCAGCACCGCCGCCCCGGACCCGTCCGGATCGTGTGCAAATGCGTCAGCATTGGAGTCCTGCTTACCAAGGGGCTTGACGACGACCGCAGGTTGCCCAACATCTCGTGCCGCCAGTGCCATCGTCGCTCCAGCTGCCACAGCCTGATCGATGAAGTCGTGGCCGTCGACCCGCGCGCCCGGCAGGGCGAGGAAGAGCGAGCCTTCGCGGATCTTTCGGGAGTCGAATTCTGCGGGTTGAGTCACTGTGGCGTCATCATCGACGTGGACGAGTTCACCTCCCACGATGTGAGCGATTTCCGCGACGGTCAGGGCAATCATGATGTCTATAGTCCTTGTTGGTTAGAGTTCCAGGCGCCTAGTAAAGGATGATTTCTTGATTTTATTCGCTTACCGCGACTGGTTCGCGGTAGGCATGTCAGGTGGTGTGCTTCCTCAGCGATTTCGGCAATCTCAATCAGCGAATCCGTCCAGTCGCTGTGCGAGTGCTTCGGCCAGCTGTTCACGGTCATCGAACGGGTGAATCACGCCACCGATATCCTGGCCGGTTTCGTGTCCCTTGCCTGCCACCACGATGCTGTCGCCGCTGCGGGCGAGCTCGACGACACGGCGAATTGCCTGGCCACGATCGCCGATTTCCTCAACAACCGTGTCAGAACTGGTCTTGCCGCTGGCAACGGCTTCCTTCGCACCAGCGACCACGGCCGCACGGATTTCAGAGGGCACCTCAGAGCGTGGATTGTCATCGGTGATGATGACGACATCGGCACCGCAAGCAGCCTCAGCTCCCATAATTGGACGCTTGGCGCTATCGCGGTCGCCACCGGCGCCGACGACAACCAACACGCGACCTTCGGTCTGTGCACGCAATGTGGCCAACACCTCAGCTACTGCGGCTGGCTTGTGGGCATAGTCCACCACAGCCAGGAAGTCCTGTCCGCGATCGATGCGCTCCATCCGGCCCGGCACACGAACCTGTGCCAGGCCGCTCTTGGCCGCGTCATTGGCATGCCCAATCGCAGCGAGCACAGCCCACGCAACTGCGGCATTGGCAACGTTAAAGGCGCCAGGAAGAGGAACTTCCACCTCAACTGTGTCAGTGTTATTTCGCGTTAGCTCCACATGCTGGACACCATTAGTGGTGACGGTCGCTGCAGCGGCGTGCCATTCTGCAAAAACCTCGGCAGTTGGTGTCTTGTCGGTTACGCGATGCTGAGTGTGGACAGTGGTGACTTGGACATCCGGGTCGCCGGCAGCGATATCCGCCATGCGGACACCCCAGTCGTCGTCGATGCACACGACAGCTTTCGGTGCGTGTGTCGGACCTGCGGGATCAAAGAGCTTGGCCTTGGCTTGGAAATACTCTTCCAAGGTCTTGTGGAAGTCCAGGTGATCCTGCGAGAGGTTGAGGAAGCATCCGACGTTGAAACTGACTCCGTCTACACGCCCCAGCGACAGTGCGTGTGACGAAACCTCCATGACAACGTGCGTCACGCCTTCGGAGAGCATCTGGTGGAACAGGCGCTGGAGGGCCGGAGCCTCTGGGGTAGTCAGGCTCGACGGAACGGCACGGCCATTGATGCGCGTGCCGGTAGTACCAATGATGCCTGTCGAGCATCCAGCTGCCAGCAGCGCGCCCTCCAGCATGTAGGTCGTGGTGGTCTTGCCAGAGGTACCGGTAACCCCAATGATGGTCAGTGAATCCGAGGGGTGATCGTAGATTTCTGCAGCAACGTGCCCCATGACAGCCCGGACATCGTCGACGACCAGGACTGGGCGAGTCTCCCCTGCTTCCCGCAGGATTCTCAGACCTTCCTCATCAGTCAGAATCGCTGTAGCAGCCGACTGCTGCGCGTAGCGCGCACCGTGCGTGCGAGTACCTGGGACGGCAGCAAACATTCCGCCTTCAGGTACGTCGGCAGCGTTGAGTTCGATTGCGGCGATATCCGTTCCTGCCGCCGCGGATTCGGTAATGCCGTCAAGTCGGCCATGCGCGAGGTTACACAATTTCGCAAGGGTGGCGGTCATTGGCTGTTCCCTCTTTCAAGTCAGTCGTTGGTGTACAACAGGTTGGAAAAATTCAAGAGATTCACTTTGCAGAAACCAAAGTAATAAAAATCTGGGTATTAGTGCTGTCGCTGTAACTTCATTGTGATGGTGACCTCGTTACGGCTGCAGCAACAACTTGCCCTCGCGGGGTGGCGACGGCGGTACGTTGTAGCGGTTAAGCGCCCAAGCGGCGATGTCCTTAAACAGCGGGGCCGCTGACTGGCCGCCATCACCATGGACACCACGCTGGGGTTCGTCAAGCATGATGCCAATGACGAAACGGGGATCGTCGGCAGGCGCGATGCCTGCAAACGTGATGTGGTACTTGGAATTCGAGTACGCGCCGGTGTCGGGGTCGACCTTCTGCGCCGTACCTGTCTTGCCTGTGAGCGAGTATCCCTCAATACTATTGCCGGCAGCGGTACCCGACTGCTGCCCCGTGGGATCAGACTGCATAACGCCTTCAAACATGGCGCGCACGGTTTGTGCGGTCTCCGGGCTAACCACACGCACTGTTTCCGGGCGCTCCGTTGCCGTCTTCGTGCCGTCCGGGGAAATTGTCGAGCGAATCATACGCGGCGGGATGCGCTCGCCATCGTTGGCAATTGCCTGGAAAACTCCTGTCATCTGCAGCAGTGTCATGGCCATACCCTGACCAATGGGCAGGTTCGCAAACGTACCGCCGGACCACTGCGGACGCTGCGGCACCAAGCCGGACGATTCACTGGGCAACTCGATACCCGTGGACTGCCCCAGCCCGAAGAGGTGCAGCATCTCAGCGAAGCGGTCCTGACCCAAACGCTCTGCCAGCATTAGGGTGCCGACGTTGGAGGACTTGCCGAATACACCGGTCGTCGTGAAAGCTTCCGTGCCGTGGTCCCATGCATCGCGCACGGTGACACCCGCCATATCAATAGTGCCCGGGACCTGTAGAACCTCATCCGGTGTGGTTTTGCCGTCTTCGATGGCGGCCGCGGCGGTAATAATCTTTGCTACAGAACCCGGCTCAAATGGGTTCGATACAGCGGAGTTACCAATAGTGCGCCCCTCTTCGAGCTCGGCCCCCATATCCTTATTCGGGTTAGCCGTGTCCGCCTGCGCCATTGCTAGCACTTCGCCGGTCTTCGCGTCGAGCACAACTGCCGACGCATCTTTCGCTCCCGAGTTAGCCTTCGCTTGGTTGACCTGCTGCTGGACAAAGTACTGCATGTCTAGGTCCAGGGTCAGCTCGTATGTCGTACCGTCCACAGCCGCGTGAACATCGCGCGTGGATCCCGGGATTGCCACACCGTTGGAGGCGATATCAATGGTCTTGCCACCGTTAATACCCTGCAAAGTGGCATCACGAGAGGCTTCAAAGCCAAACTGACCGACACCATCCATGCCAATCTTGCCGATGACGTTAGCCGCCGTCGCCCCATTCGGGTACTGGCGAATATCCTGACGCTCCGCCACCAGTTCCGGATACTTTTCCACGATGGCAGCGGCCTTATCCGGATCGACATTACGCACGAGCACCTCGTAGGTGCTGTCCTCATTGCGCAGCTTCTCCAGAATGTCCTTCGAGCTCACCCGGGACGGCGCGCTCATCACCGAGTTCTCCTCGGTTTCGGGTTCCGCTTGACGACGGCGACTGCTTCCCGACTTCTCCGCGTCGATGTCGGCCACGTCGAGTAGCTTCGGCAAATCCTTGGCGATCTGCTCGAGGCGTTCATCATAGGTATCGACATCATCCGGGCGCTGCTTATGTGCGTCCCCAATCCACTTGCGCAAAGTGTTCGGGTGCACGGTAATACTGCGTGCCTCCATCGTAAAGGCAAGCTGAGCTCCATTACGGTCGAGAATCGCACCGCGCCGAGCTGCATCAACAACTTCGACCGTGCGCTGATTCTGCGCCGCCGCAGAAAGGTCAGGACCTGCGACGAGCTGCACCCAAGCCAAACGGGAGACCAGCACTACGACTGCGATAGCGCCTATAAACTGCAGCCAGTTGCGACGCCGGATGAAGTCCTTATTACTAATGCGCATTTTTTCGCGCGGGGGCACGCTTCGGTTGGTATTAGCATCGAGCCTCCGGCTGCGCTGACCATCCCGAACTCGACTTTGGTCTCTGCGCTCACGGGATGTAATTCGGTAAGCACGTTCGCCGAAGTCATACCCCCCTCCACGGTTGGGGTAGTCGTCTTCAGATCGAATCATGCGCTAGTGCTTTCTACTAAGTCGATTCTCCCGCGCGCGATAACGTTAGGCGGTATTCCCCTGCCATCGCGAGTACTGAATTAATTAGTCTACAGTCGCCTGACCAGAAACAGTGGAACCGCCAGAATATCGGACCGTTGGCCAGTCTGGCCGTGTTTAGTTTCTAAGTTCCTACGGTGCTGGCGCTGGCTCGGGTGCCGGCGCTTCCGGTGCTTCCGGCGCCGGGGCTGGCGCTTCGGGCGCTTCCGGAGCTGGCGCTGGCGCTTCAGCCTCAGGCGCGGGTGCCGGAGCCGGCGCAGGTGCTGGTGCGGGTGCGGGTGCGGGTGCATGGTTCTGCGGCGCATACGGAGCAGTTGCCGGCAACCCGTTCGGACGTGGGTGCGCTTCCTCAATAGCCGGTGCCTGCATCCCCGGAACATTCTCGGTGTCCTTCGGGTTCGACGACGGCGCATGCGGATTATTCGGCGACTCACTGTTGAGGTCGATAATCTTCTGCTGCTTCTCATCGCCCGGTCGCACTTCCACGACCTTGCCTTCCGGATCAGTCGTCAAAACGGCAGGCTGCTCCGGATTGACCATGCCCTCTTCCACAGCACGCTGCGCGATAGCGCCGGTTGACTTCATGTAAGCAACATCCCGCTCGAGCACCTCCAGCTGGTTACGCAGCTCCTTTTCCTTGGTCTGCGCAGCATCCAGCTGCAAGGATGTCGATGTCGAAATACCAGACAGGAACATCGCCATCACGATGCCCGCGACAACGAGAAAAATCATTAGAGCCGCACCGGCAAACTTGTGGCTATCCCTCGAGGATGTCGTAACGCGACGCCCCCGCACCGAGATGACCTGCTGAGAACCTGTGCGCCCAAACCGCCGACGCTGATAAAGATCCTTTTCCGTGCGGGCGCTGCGACCGCGCTGACGAGTCTTCGTCTTGGCACCGGCGACGGTTGCAGACGCGCCGCGGGAGGTGCGCCGGGTGGGGGCGTGCTCCGTGATTGTCGTTGCCATGCTCGAAAGTTCTCCCAGTACTTAGATTGTGAAGGGTGCGTTTGGTGCGGTTGGAAAGGGTGGGTCAATCGGCTCGAATTCGCTCGATACAGCGAACTCTCACCGGTGCGGCTCGGGGATTGTCTTCGATCTCGCTTGCCGACGCCTTCTCCGCACCTCTCGTGATGAGAGCAAAGTGCGGTTCATGCCCCGGAAGCTCCATCGGGAGCCCCGGTGGGGTTGTCGACTTCACACGCTCCGCAAAGTTCTTCTTAACGATGCGGTCTTCCAGACTCTGGTAGCTCATGAACACTGCACGCCCATCGACTGCGAGTGCATCGCAGACCTGCGGCAGCACATTTTCTAGAGCTTCAAGCTCACGATTTACCTCGATACGAAGAGCCTGGAACGTACGCTTGGCCGGGTGTCCGCCCTTACGGCGAGATGCCGCCGGAATGGTTTCATAGAGCAGCTCAACCAGACGGCCGGAGGTGGTAAACGGTTCCTTTTCCCGCTCACGCAGGATTGCCGAGGCGATCTTGCCAGCGAAGCGCTCGTCGCCGTAAGTCGATAGGATGCGCGCGATATCACCGTGCGAATAGGTATTGAGCACATCCGCTGCGGTAATCCCCTGGCTTGCATCCATGCGCATGTCCAGCGGGGCGTCGACTCGGTAGGCAAACCCACGATTGACCTGGTCAAGCTGCATCGAGGAAACACCGAGATCGAAAAGCGCACCTGCGATGCCCTTCTCAGCGGCGCGGGCAAGAATGTTCTCCGCGCCACTTCCACCAGCGGCTGCAGGAATCTCACCACTGAGCACCTCGGCGAGCGAATCGAAACGCACACGGAACCCTACAAAGCGATCACCGAAACGCGCGAGACGTTCTTCTGCCCCGCGCAATGCATTGTCATCGCGATCGAGTCCAACAACGCAGAGCTTCGGGAACTGCTCCAACAGATATTCCGTGTGCCCACCGGCACCAAGAGTGCCGTCGACAACAACTGCGTCGTCACCCAGCGCCTCGATGCCCGGGCGCAACAAATCAGTTACTCGATGAAGCAAAACGGGGACATGACCAAACTCGCCGGACTTGCGATCATCCGCAGGCGCCGATCCGTTCATTTCCCCTCCTCACCGGGTATGTTTGCACTGGTCAGACAATCTATTGAGTGTATTCCCGGTTTGCTTAACGACGAGTGCCGCGCCAGCAACCAGACCGCACCTCATGAGCACTACCGGGAATGCTGCTATCGGCACTAAGACAAAAAGCGGGGATGTTCACAGGGCCCCGCCTGACAGAACCTGGTATCGGGGAAGTACACCAGGGGCTATCAGGCAGAGTCCATGCGGACATTCCCTCTTTTCGGTTATTTCAAGCGGTTTATAAAACGCCGAACAGCGAGTCATCCTCACCGTCGGAGAAATCAGCTTCATGCTCCGCCTGGTAGGCCTCCCAGGACTCTTTGTCCCAGATCTCCAGAAAGTCAATAGAACCGATAACCACGCACTCCTTGGAGAGATTCGCGTACCGACGGTGATCCATCGATAACGTGATTCGTCCGGAACCATCGGGGCGCTGCTCATCGGTGCTCGCCGCAAGATTTCGGATGAAAGCTCGCGCCTTGGCATTCGTACGAGAGGCCTTAGTGGCCCGCTGAGCTAGTTTGACGAACTCCTCTTTCGGATACACCGCCAGAGAATGATCCTGCCCTTTAGTGACCATCAGGCCACCTGCGAGATCCTCGCGGAACTTCGCCGGCAACGTCAGGCGCCCTTTGTCATCAAGCTTCGGAGTATAGGTGCCCAGAAACATGCGTCACTGGCCTCCTATCCCCGTGTCAACCTCAATGTCAACGCACAAACGCTTACCGAATTCAGGGATTTAGGCGTTGCCCTCAAGCAGAGCCGGAGGGTTGTGCTTTTCCCGCCGTGCCAAAATCTCGCCAAACTTTAAGCGCAAATCGGATATTCACTTCTGCGATGTTGACCAACCTCAATCAACATCACGCCCCACTTTACCCCACTATCTGCCACTATCAACACAAGAAGGAGAAAAATAGCCGCAATATCAGCGCAACCCCACCGCCGCGACATCTGATTTAACCCATTTGACATGGGCTTTTAACGAATCCCCTCGACAATTAAAGTGCGAACAAAAAGTGGGGCACCCACCCGCAACCCCACCGATAACGACGTCACACCAACCACACAGTTAACAACAGGCGGTCTGCACCCCACTACACACCACTTACCTACTAAAAACTATCCAGATTCAACCTGGTCGCCAGACTTAGCGCGTTGAACTGCAACTTTGTATCGCCGGAGCCAAACTTTCAGGAATGCCAGCAACGACTGCAGATAAGAATTCCTCCACCCCAATAGCTAAGTGGGGGAAAGTGGGGACTCGCGGTGGGGCAAAGTGGGTGAGATCTTGTGGAGACGATTCGCGTCTAGAAAAACAAAAAGTGAGGGCAAGCCATCACTGGCTTGCCCTCACTTTTTATCTTTGAGGCCTATCCCCTAACGCCCCTCGAAGCGGCCACGGAAACGTGATTCCAACGTGGAATCACCAGAGGAACCACGACCACCCGAGGCTCCTCGACGACTCTTTGCCGCTCCAGACTTAGACTTTCCAAAGTTCAGCCCCGAAGCAGAACTAGACTTCTCCTGCTTACCGGCGCCAGTCAGAGCCCAAACGCCGGAACCGAACATAAGACCAAAGCCAGCTACCGACAACGCAATGAACCAATTGCTGACAGAGAAAAGAGCGACGCCGCCAATCAGCATCAGCAGACCAAGGAGCATGAGCGCAAAAACCTGAATCGAAAACCCACGGGGTGCGCCGTTTTCCTCCGGAAAGCTGAACGCATTTCCGGCCATCGTCGAACTAAATTTAGGATCCTCAGCGTAGAGTGCAGACTCGATTTCGTCGAGCATCCGCTGTTCGTGCTCAGATAGTCCCACAATTCCTCCATCGCCTACTTGAGCATTGCCCACCGCGATACTGGCGAGCCTCGACCCTTCAACTAACAATGCCGATACAACAAAGTTAATCACAGGCCACCTGCTGCTAACGCGGCGTCCGTTAGCTTCATTCTTACCCCTTCAACGGGCGACTCACCTCTATTGTTCCATGAATCCGAACAATCCCCCATTTATTTAGGAAAGCAACGCTCTAACACGCTCCCACCGGCTTACGCAGCCGCGGGCAGAACACCCAGCTCGGCCCGGACAGCCCCCAAGAATGCACAACTTAAATCCCACAACTCCTGCGCCCGCCGCGAGTCAATGCGACGCGAAATACCCAACCGGACTTCCTCACGCAGCGCGGTGAACTGCTCGAATTTGGTGACCCAGCTATCAAATTCGGGCTGCTCTTTCTTTAAACGCAACCAGGCACTCTGTGTTGCCGAACGACGACGCTTAACTGCCGAGCCCGAACGAGAGCCCGAGCCAGAACCCCCAGCCGCCGATGCATCGTCGCGATTCAACAGCGCGCCTGCGCAGCGCAGTGCCGCACAGTAGGAAAGCTCCAGCATCTCATCAGAGCCGGCATTCCGAGCATTCACTAGCAGAGCCTCTGCCCGCCCCAGCAGCTCCAGCGATTGCTTTGAGACACCGACCGGGGCGACCGAACCCGACTGCGAAATCGCCCTAAACTCCACCACGTTCGACCTTGCCACCGCCCTGCTTCTCCTTTCACACAGCATTCACATGAGCACAGATTTTCCGCTTCCCCTTAGCGGGATTGACTGCAATCTATCCCCAACCCCGGACTACGCCAGACATACTTTCGCACACCTGTTCGACTCGATGTTATTGCAGTAATCTCACAACTAAGTTCGTCTATGTCGCTAATCTGGTCACTGTGAAATACAGCGTGGTTCCGATGACAGCAGGAGACTTCAATCTCCGCCTGCAAGAAGCAGTGGCTCTCTACATCACCGCGATGCAGTACAACCCCGCGATCTTGCCCGGTCGTCTCCATGAGTGGCAGAAGCAAACCACTCAACCCGGTTTCATGGCTGCTGCAGCCATAGCTCACCCCGAAGAGCTCTCCCCCGCCCAGGCTCTCCGCGACCCGCGCTGCAGGTTGGTTGGCATCGGCTACTGCCGTACAGGATTGGACACGCACTGGTGGTATCGCCAGGTAAGAGATGGACTGCTCATGGACGGGCGCTCGCTACCGGACGTCGTCAAGCTCTTGGGCAACTACGCCGAACTGTCTGAGATTCACATACACCCCAGCTTTCAGGGGCGGGGACTCGGTAAACGGCTGCTCCGCGAGTTGGTCGATTCCCGCCCAGAGACGCGAGTTCTGTTGTCAACCCCGGAATACCCGAATGAGGCCAATAGGGCATGGCAGCTCTACCGCCAATTTGGTTTCAAGGATGTTTTAAGGAACTTTTATTTCACAGGGGACTCCCGTCCCTTTGCAGTTCTAGGAGTAGATCTTCCCCGTGACATCATCACCGAGTGAACCTTCCACACCACGTCGACGGCTTTCGCCTCTGCGCATTGCCACAGCAATGGCAGGGATTGCCGCCATCTTGCCGCTCAGCGGCTGCTTTGACGCACAGGCTGGCATTACCATTTCCGGCGACGACAGGGTCTCGGGCACAATTCACGTAACGCCCACGGAGGAAGTCCGTTCCCAATTTGAGCAGTGGCAAGTGCCGGAAGATCTCTCCGACCGCGTCTCACAGGGAGAAATCGACTCCTCCACGGGAAAGATGGAAGTCTCGTTCAACGAGCTGCACTTCATTGAACTCACCGATACGCTCCGACAGCTTTCCGACGATCGCATAGACATCGACCTAGACCGTACCGGTGGCGGCAAGATTTCGATGAACGGCCACATGGATTTGACTCACCTGCCCGGCGCGAAGGTTGATTTCGTCGTCGCGTTCCCGGAGCAGGTTACTGACTCCAATGGCCGCCAGACCGAACCGAACAAGGTGGAATGGCAGCTCGCCAGTGGCGAGAACCACAATGTATGGGCTTCGTCGCCGGCTGGATCCACCAAGCGGAATCAATTCCTACTATTTGCCGGTGTGACCACAGCCGCCGGTGTCCTGGCCTCAGTGCTAGGTGTCCTGTGGGCGCGAAGAATCCGCGACA
This sequence comes from Corynebacterium sp. HMSC073H12, assembly GCF_001837775.1. NCBI lineage: Bacteria > Bacillati > Actinomycetota > Actinomycetes > Mycobacteriales > Corynebacteriaceae > Corynebacterium > Corynebacterium sp. HMSC073H12. The sequence goes on from NZ_KV834040.1 coordinate 32,608, forward strand.
TGCAGGACTTTTAGCAATTAAAAACCACCGCGCAGCATATCTTGGCCGGTGCCCCATGCGGGCGCCATTCCGAGGTTGTGCAAAACCTCCTGGGAGGCGCGAGCGAAGTTCATAGTCATAAAGTGCAGCCCCGGCACGCCTTCGGCGATGAGACGCTCTGCCATGTTGGTCGAAAACTCGATACCAATCTTGCGAATCTCATCCTTATTGGCCTGCTCGTCACCATCCGCTGCCTTAATCAGGCGTTCCTCCAAATCGGATGGCAACTGCGCCCCGGAGAGCTCAACCTGCCTGCGCACTGAGCGCAGCGACGTAATCGGCATCAGCCCCGGAATGATGGGCTTGGCGCCGTGCACTGGGTCGGCTTCCACCAGACGGTCTCGAAGGCGCAAGTAGTGCTCGATATCGAAGAACATCTGCGTAATCGAGTACTCAGCTCCCGCGCGCAGCTTGGCCAGCGTGTACTGCGTGTCATGGTCCAAATCCGGCGAACGATAGTGTCCTTCCGGGAACGACGCAATGCCGACTTCAAATTTTTCGAACTCCGGCTCGGCCTTAATCAGCTCAATCAATTCGCTGGCGTAGTGCAGACCCCCTTCGGTCTCCACCCAAGGGCCAAGCGGGTCTCCCGGCGGATCACCGCGCAGAACAAGCAGATTTGTCAGCCCCGCGATGAGGTAAGAACGCAGGATTTCCCGCAGCTCGTCAACGGTGTGCTCTACCAATGTCAGATGCACAAGCGTTGTCAGCGGCTGCTTCGAAACGCGCTGGGCGATTCGCAGGGTGCGGTCGCGGCTAGAACCACCGGCGCCGTAGGTCACCGATGCGAAGGAGGCGCCAAGATCATGGAAAGCCTCAGCTGCTCGGAGAAGACGTTCCTCGGCCGCGTCGTCACGCGGGGGCATGAACTCGACCGAGAAGGGAATACTGCCCGCGCTCGGCATTGAAAGCGCCTGGCGGATTGACACTTGACGGCCTGGCGACAGTGGCATTGATGAGGACATAGTCACTCATACTAAGCGGTGTCCTATTCTTGAGTCAGCATTACCCGTCATCGACGAGAGGCTCACATGAGCGAAGAACTGGATTTGGCCGCGATGCAGCCCCGCGAAGTACCAGCTGCTGTTACCAAAACGCTGGAGAATTACCTCAAGAGCCGTGGCGACGATGTCGCGTCGGTCGATGCGGTGTACACCGAGGCCATAGACTCGCTCCGCTCCTTCGTCCTCAATGGGGGCAAGCGCGTGCGTCCAGCCTTCGCCTGGCAGGGGTGGTTGGGAGCAGGCGGCCTCGAAGGCCGTTTCTCCCCAGCCGAGGATTCCCTGGCTGTGATGAACGCGGTGAGTGCCCTGGAACTCATTCAAGCCTGCGCACTCATTCATGACGACATCATCGATGACGCTGATACGCGCCGTGGCGCACCGACTATCCACAAGGTATTCGAGGCCAAGCACGAGGCCAATAGCTGGAATGGAGCCGCCGACCGCTTCGGTATTTCCGCCGCGATTCTCATTGGCGATGTCGCCCTGACCTGGGCTGATGACATGATGCACTCTTCAGGCCTCAGCTCGGAGGCACTAACCCGAGCACTTGTCCCCTGGCGGGCTATGCGCACTGAAGTACTTGGCGGCCAGCTGCTCGATATCACGGCCGAAGCCAGCCGGGACAGTCGCGTCGAGACCGCTGAGAAAATCAATCTGTTCAAGACCGCCGCCTACACCATCGAGCGGCCGCTCCACATTGGTGCCGCGATTGCCGGCGCCCCAGCGGAATTGGTTGAGGCCTACCGCAGCTTCGGCCGCGACATCGGTGCGGCATTCCAGCTCCGCGACGATCAGCTGGGCGTTTTCGGCGATCCCGAGGTCACGGGCAAGCCCGCCGGCGATGACCTCCGCGAAGGCAAGCGAACCGTCCTGGTCGGCCAGGCTTTGAGCCTCTACCGAGAATCCGCACCTGAAAAGGCCCGCTTTATCGATGAACGCCTGGGAGCGGTCTCGTCTGCTGCAGATATTGATGAGCTACGCAATCTCATCGCTGATTCCGGCGCTGCCGATGCCGTCGAACGTGAAATTGACCGTCTGACCAGCCGCGCTTTCTCCACTATCGAGAATGCCGACCTACCTGCAACCTCGCGCGAGAACCTCATTGCTATGGGCGTTCGCGCCACCGCTCGTCAGCACTAGACCAGGTGTTGCGTAGTCATGTCTGCTGCTTCCCCCACTCGTGCTCCCAGTAGTTCCCCGCGTCTGCGACGTGCGGTCACTCGCCCTCATAAGGGCGCCAAACCACGACTGACCATCATCGGCGCAGGCCTGTCCGGACTTACCGCCGCACTCTACGCCATCGCTGATGGCTACGATGTCACCGTTGTCGAGAGGAAAAGCTTCGTCGGCGGACGCTGCGCCAGTGAACCCGTCCCAGTCGACATCGACGGGCAATCGCTCACCGCAGTCTTCGACACTGGCGCAACTGTATGGACCATGCCCTCGCTTGTCGACGATGCCCTCGCCGCCGTCGGCCTCTACGCGCGCGATATCGACCCGGGTTTTTCGGCCTCCCCAATCACGCCCACCTACCGTGCGGAATTTGCCACTCGCGGCGGACTCGACGTGTTTTCCAACGAAGACATGATGGCCGATGAGCTCGCCCGCTTCGGTGCCTCTGACTCCACCGTCGCCGGTTACCGCAAACTCCGCATGTGGCTGCAAACTCTCTTCAATGCCTGCTTCGACAACTTCATGTCCCGCAGCTTTGACCGCGTTACGGACCTATTAACCGGGCCCGGCGCGCTTCGCGACCTCACTACGCTCCTCCGACTCGGTGCCTTCGGCGCCCTCGAACCTAAAATTCGTGCCTTCCTCGGAGATAATGATCTCGCTCGCGTTTTCAGCTTCCAGGCGCTTTACGCAGGTGTACCTCCTGCTAAAGCCCGTGCGGTCTACGGCTGCATTTCCCACATGGATACTTCGATGGGGGTTTACTATCCGCACTCCCCCGCATTCGGTTCGGGTATAGGCGCCGTCGGCGAGTTGCTCGCCGAGGCCGTCCGCCGAGCTGGCGGAACCATCGACTTCGGCGTTGATGTCACTGGGCTGAAACTCGACGAGACGGGCTTTGTCTCCGCCATCACCACGGCAACTGGCGAGCGTCCCACCGATGCCGTCATCGCTACTACCGATTTACCTGTGGTGCAGAGCTGGCTTCACGACGCGACTACCTCTGCCGCCAGTAGCTCATCGAAGCGGCGAGGCCTTCGGAGCGTCGTAAAGCGGACGGGAGCGCGACGGCTGTTCCCAGTTCGATTTTCCCCATCGGCGGTGGTGGCGCACGGACTGATTCCGGTTTCGGCGACTGCGACGTGGCCGAAGCGGCATCACCTGATTTCGTTTGGCGAAAAGTGGAATGAGACCTTTGAAGAGATCTCGTCGCCGCGCCGTGGAAAGCTAATGTCAGACCCGTCATTGCTGGTCACCCGGCCTGCGGTGAGTGCGCCGGAGCGTATTGTCACAGATGCGAACGGCGTGCAGTGGGAACCCGTCAGTGTGCTCGCGCCGTGCCCCAACTTGCAGTCGGCCAATCTAATCTGGTCGCGAATCAGTGGGGACTACGTTGCGAAAATAACCGCTGAGCTGGAGCGGCGCGGACTGACCGGGATCTCTACGAAGTGGCGAGTCGGCCGGATCGATACCCCTCAGCACTGGCAAGAACGCGGCATGGGCGTTGGCTCCCCGTTTGGGCTGGCACATCTGTTCCGACAGACGGGGCCGTTCCGTCCCCGCAACTTCTCTCCGAAGATGCCAAAGAACCTGACGCTGGCGGGATCGACGACGGTGCCGGGGGTTGGCGTGCCGACGGTCATGATTTCAGGACGACTTGCAGCGCAGCGGTTTGAAACGCCTTAGCTCCTGAATGTCTCCCGGATGTCTGCCGGTGGTCACTGACCAACTAGGATTAATGCATCAGCAATGTATCGATTGTTTAGGTTGACATGAATTTATCGCGGAGTGCTCAGCTGGGTGTCTACGGTGGCATCCTCATTGCTCTGGGCTCCTACGGTTCCGGCGCGAACCGCTACCGTGGCGGCCTTGTCCACGCTCTGGGACTCGACTGGATTACCTACGGTCACGGTCAGATTTTCTGTGAGATTGTGATTTGGGTAGGCATCGCCCTGCTGTTGATCTCGTGGCTGCGCATCGGGCGGGAACTGCTGTTCTCGAAGGGGACTATCCGGGACATCGTGGCCGGTTCTGCCGATTCTGGCGACGCAGCAGACGCTCTCGCGCCAGCGAACGCTGGCGGCGATGAGTCCACGTTGCGTCGGTTTAATTCAATCCTGTTGGCCTGGGCAATTCCCCTCGCGCTGGCCGCACCGCTGTTCTCTCGCGATGTGTATTCGTATCTCATGCAGGGCGCGATGGTCCGCGATGGGTTTGATCCCTACACCGAGGGAGCTGCAGCTAATCCTGGGCCGATGCTGCTGGAGGTATCCGCAGATTGGCGGAATACCACCACTCCGTATGGCCCGCTGCATCTGGGAATTGGCGAGGTCATCACGCGGATTGTCGGCGACAATATCACCGTCGGCGTGATTCTCTACCGCATTGTGTGCCTGCTTGGCTTCGCCGCCATTGTCTGGTCGATCCCGCGAATCGCCCGGGCGCTTGGAGCAAATCCGGCTTTCGCACAGTGGCTCGGTGTGCTCAATCCACTGGTGCTACTGCACCTGATTGCGGGTATGCACAACGAGGCACTGATGGTCGGGTTGGTCAGCCTGGCACTAGTCGCCGCACTGCGCATGGAGCACATGCGGGGTGGCCTGGTCGCTGCTGTCCTCATCGGAATCGGCGTCGCGCTGAAAGCCACCGCTGTCCTGGCGCTGCCCTTCGTCGTGTGGATTGTGTTGACCAGGCGCGAGCCCATCACCACGGTTTATGAGATGCTGCGCAAGATTCCGGCGATTGCCGGTGTGGGCATCGTGTTGGTCGCAGTCTGCGTCGGCACGCTTGCAGTGGTGACGTGGCTGACCGGCTCGAGCTGGGGCTGGATCTCCGAGATCAGTGGCAACACCAAGGTGATTAACCCACTGGCAGCACCGTCGGCGGTCGCTGGTGTGATCTCCGGCGTCATGGCGTGGTTCAACGACGACATCGGTTTCAACGTCATCGTCAGCCACACACGCGTGGTCTCCTCCGTCATCATGCTGGTGGGGCTCGTGATTTCCTGGTTCTACTTCCGGGCCACCCCTCGTAACAATGTCGCTGGCATGATTGCCGCCTATGTGGTGGCCTGCGTTTTTAATGCCGTGGCACTGCCCTGGTACTACGCCAGCTTGTTGACTCCCATGGGAACGATTCGCCCGCCACGATGGGTGATTCAAGGCACCGTGTTGTTCACATTCATCCTGTCGCTGTCGTTCGCCGGCGGTGGCAATCACCGCTTCTACGACGTGCCCTGGATGGTTATCATCACCGTTCTCGGCTGGTTGGCCGTCGGCTGGCTGACCACAGGAAAATTCAGCTGGAAGTACCCGTGGCGCGACGATAACGGCGCAAACCCGGATTCCACGGTGGCGCCCCTGCCGCGGTCAACCGAGGTCGCATAGTTGTCCATGCCCGCCCCACAGCCTCTCTCGACCATCGCGCTGCCACAGTCCTACGAGCTCTGCCGCGATATTATGGCCTCCCACGGTCGCACGTATTCCCTGGCCACGCGACTGTTGGCACCCCGCCAACAGCGTGCGGTGTGGTCTCTCTACGCCTGGGCGCGCATTGTCGATGACTACGTCGACTGCCCCGCCGATGCCGACCGCTCGCCCACGCGCATCGAAGCCACGGTCACACGATTAAGCGAGCTTTTCCACTCAGCTGTCGCCAGCGGTTCGCTTGACGACGTCCACCGCGACCGCGACCGTGCCGTCATCTCGGCTGCCGCACAGACTTTTCGCGACTACGACATCGATCCACAGCTCTCTGCAGACTTTGTTCACTCCATGCTGATGGACGTGCCCGACACATCCTGCCATATTGCGCATTTTGAAACATGGGAGCAGCTCGACTCGTACATGTGGGGCTCCGCAGCAGTCATCGGCCTTGAGATGATGCCCATCCTAGGCACCCGCGCAGGGGTCTCCTGTGAGGAAGCCGCCCCCTACGCAGAGCTCCTTGGAAAAGCCTTTCAAGTGACAAATTTCCTCCGCGACATCGCCGAGGATTTTCGCCGTGGCCGTATTTACCTACCACTGAATGAGTGGGAGGCCTTCGGAGTGGGGACCGAAGAGATCGGCTACTGTGCCACCACGGGACAGACGACCCCGGCGGTACGTCAGGCATTGGCCTACTTCATCGCTCGCAACCGCGCACTCTATGCCGAAGCCAGCAGCGGCGTGGACATGTTGGAGGTGCCAGGGCGTCAAGCTATCCGTGCCGCGGAAATTCTCTACTCTGATATTCTCGGCGAAATTGAGCACTTGAACTACAACGTCTTTGCGCAGCGCGCTCACGTCGGGCGCGCTCGAAAAGCAAAAATCGCCCTCCCGCTGCTTTTCACAGCAGTGGCCGGGCGATTACGACAGGAGCTATCGAGGGCGTAGGACGGAAGGCCTAGGACGCCGTCCGGGTTTACAACGCCATAGCCTGTGCGCGGCGCATTACTTCGCGTGCGAGGTGACCGTGCAGGGCGTCCACCGGACGCCCAGGCAGGGATTCATCTTCGGTGAATAGCCACTCCAGCGTTTCTTCTCGCGTATAGCCGCCGTCGGCAAGCAATGCGAGTGCGCCAGGTACAAAACGCGCGACCTCGTCATTTTCAAAGAAGCGGGCAGGAATTTGTGCAATGCCGTCGCGGTGGACTGCAATAAGGCGCCCCTCCTGCAGCAACGCGTGAATTCGGGTGACGGTGACGCCAATGAGGTCAGCGGCATCGGGCAGCGCGAGAGTGGGTTCGTCGGCGCTCAGGACATCGTGGCAAGTTGGAATCTTTCTCACACTGGTCACTTTAGCGCGTTGGCCTTGCAGTAGGTACGTCCCCATATACTTATTAGAAGCAACTGATTGGAACAGGGAAGGCTGGTTTATGTCGCAGCTTGTCGAGGGGCAGATTCTCGATGGTCGCTACCGTATCGGAGCCACCATCGCCCACGGTGGCATGAGCACCGTGTACTGCGCCACCGATTTGCGGCTCGATCGCAGGGTGGCCGCAAAGGTCATGGATCCGCGTTTTGTCGACGACGAGTCTTTCCGCATCCGCTTCGAACGTGAGGCCCGCGCGGTCGCGCATCTCAATGACGAGTCGCTCGTCAACGTCTACGACCAGGGCACGGATCCGGCGGGGCATGTGTTCCTCATCATGGAATTCGTCGACGGTGGGACCCTCCGTGAGCTGCTCCGTCAGCGCGGTCCGATGCCTCCGCATGCGGCTACCGTCGTGATGCGATCGGTTCTGCGTGCCCTATCTGTAGCGCATTCCCGCGGCATGGTGCACCGAGATATCAAGCCGGAAAATGTGCTGATTGCTTCGGACGGGCGAGTGAAGCTGGCGGACTTCGGTCTAGTGCGCGCGGCGGCTGATGCCAAGGTGACCTCTAACTCGGTCATCGTCGGCACCGTCGCTTATCTAGCTCCGGAGCAGGTCACGGGTGAATCCATCTCCCCTGCCTCCGATGTATATGCGGCGGGTATTCTGCTCTTTGAGCTGCTTACCGGCACCACTCCATTCATCGCCGATTCTTCGCTGGGCGTTGCCATGAAGCGATTGAACGCAGATGTCCCGCCACCCTCGGAGCTCATCGACGGCGTTCCCGAGGAGTTCGACGAGTTGGTCGCCCGCGCTTGTTCCCGCAGGCCGGAGGATCGGTTTGAGACTGCCGAGGAATTCGGTGACGCACTCGAAGACATAGCGGACAAACTCGCGCTGCCACCATTCCGCGTGCCATCTCCTGTAAATTCAGCAGCCGCCAACGCTGCCGCCATGGAGGGGCTCACAGAGGACTTCCGCCGACCGGGCAACGACCATTTCGATGACAGACACGGCACCGCAGAGACGGCACCCGAGCGCTTCGGTCACGACGGCTATGGCTTCTCGACGGACGCACCCGGCAGCCCCGTTTCTTCCCGACCACCGGGACCCCCGAATATTTTCGATGATTTCGACGACCCGAATGCTCCGGAATATCCGCTGCCGCCGGACACTCAGGGCCCGCAGCATCCGCAGCCGCGATCTGCTCAGACTCAGACGCCGAAGAGCCGTCGAGCTACCCGACAGCGGACTCGCCGCGGATGTGCATTGTGGCTGATTATCGCCCTGGTTGCCACATTGGGCATGGGGCTTGGCGCATGGTGGCTGGGCTCTGGCCGTTACGGCGAAGTGCCCTCTATCACTGGGCTATCGCAACCACAGGCGATGACCGCAATCAGTGAGGCGGGCTTTGAACCGGTGGTTGATGAGCGCTACGACAACGATGTCGCAGTGTCGCAGATTATTGGCTCGGACCCCCTGGCTGGAGCGCGGGTTGTCCGCGGTGATGATGTTCGCGTACTGGTCAGCCTCGGCCGCCCGACTGTGCCCGCATATCCCGCAAACCATTCAAAGGAAGTGTTCAGCGCTGCCCTAGCTAAGCGGACGTTGAAAGAAGAGGTCGGAGACCCCGTCTTTTCCGATGATGTCTCCAACGGCGGCTTAGTCTTTGCGGTTCCTGCTCCAGGCCAGACCGTCGAAGTTGGCTCAGTTGTGACCGTGCATTACTCCAAGGGGCCAGCACCGGTGAAGGTGCCAAAGATCGTGGGGCTTCAAGAGGATGAAGCTCGTGAGCTGTTGAGGAAGGCCGGTCTGGAAGTCCGAGAAGTATCGGCGGAGTTCTCCTCCTCTGCTGAGCCGGAAGAGGTTCTTTCCGTGTCCCCTGAGGAAGGCACTGGCCTCGAACGCGGTAGTTCTGTGACGTTGACCATTAACAACGGCATCGAAGTGCCCAATGTAGTGGGCAAGTCGGAGGATACTGCTCGCCAAATTCTGCAGCGCGAAGGCCTTGAGGTAAGCGAAGTAAAGGACGCGTCCTCCTCCTCGCGCGACTACGGCCGTGTCGACGCAGTCTCACCGAGTGCAGGTCGTCTGGTTAACCCCAATGATGCGACTGTCACGCTGACCGTATCCAGAGCAGTGAAGGTTCCGCAGTTGCTGGGTAAAACTGTTGCGCAGGCACGTCGTGAAGCGGAGAAACAGCATCTTCAGCTCGACATTGACGGCTCTGCGAACGAGGACGATCGCATCGTATTGCAGTCACCCCGACCGGGCGCCAAGGCCACGGCGGGTGACAGCATTTCGGTCAGCACTCTGTAAAAAAGTACGGCGCGCTAATGAGTGCGGCGCTGCACTAGCTGGGCTAGTTTTATCTAGCTGAGCTGGATGCAACTAGTTGCGCAGCATCTCGGCAACCAGGAAGGCCAGCTCCAGCGACTGCTGAGTGTTCAAACGCGGGTCACAGGCGGATGCGTAACGGCCTGGCAGGTCGACATCGGAAATGTCCTGCGCACCACCGAGGCACTCAGTGACATCTTCGCCGGTCAGCTCCACGTGGATACCGCCCGGGTGCGAACCGATTGAGCGGTGCACCTCGAAGAAGCCCTGAACCTCGTCGACAATACGGTCGAAGTGGCGGGTCTTGTAACCATTGGAGGCCGAGTAAGTGTTGCCGTGCATCGGATCGCACTGCCAAATGACCTTGTGACCAGAAGCTTCCACAGCCTCAACGATGGGAGGCAGCACGGAGCGAACTTTGTCATTGCCCAGACGCGAAGTCAGGGTCAGGCGACCAGGCTGGAAGAACGGGTCGAGCTTGTCGGCGTAAGCGACGGCTTCCTCCGGCGTGGTGGTCGGGCCAATCTTCACACCGACGGGGTTGCCAATCATTGCAGCCAGGTTGATGTGGAAGTCCTCAATGCCACGGGTGCGCTCACCAATCCACAGCTGGTGCGCCGAGAGATTGAACAGCTCCTGGTTGCCATCGTTTTCGGACAGGCGCAGCATAGCGCGCTCGTAGTCAACGACCAGCGCCTCATGCGAGCAGTAAATCTGCGCGGTCTGCAGGTTGGAATCCGCAACACCACAGGCAGCCATGAACTGCAGTGCGTGATCAATCTCGCGTGCCAGGTCCTCGTAGCGGGCGCCAGCCGGCGAGTTGCCGACGAACTCACGGTTCCACTCGTGCAGACGGTGCAGGTCAGCAGTGCCCGAGCCGGTCAGTGCACGTACCAGATTCATTGCCGCGGAGGCATTGGCGTAAGCACGCACCATTCGAGCTGGGTCGTGAACTCGAGCTTCTTCGGTCGGCTCAACGCCGTTGACCATGTCGCCGCGGTAGCTAAGCAAACCGTCGCCGTCGATGTCCTTCGAGCGCGGCTTGGCGTACTGACCAGCGATACGAGCCATCTTTACGACCGGGGTGGATGCGCCGTAGGTCAGCACAACGGCCATCTGCAGCAAGGTCTTCACATTGGCGCGAATGTGCGGTTCGGTATTGGATTCAAAGGTTTCCGCACAATCACCGCCCTGTAGGAGGAAGGCCTTACCATTAGCGACGTCGGCAAGCTCCTGACGAAGCTTACGAACCTCAGGCGCGACCACAATTGGCGGCACCGATTCGAGAATGCGACGCACGTTTGCAGCGGCGCGGGCATCCCAGCTTGGCTGCTGTAGGGCTTGGCGGGATACGACATCAGCAAAGCGCTCAGCCATGTCTCCGGGAAGCGGTGGCAGATCGGGCAGGTCATCTACAGGGAGATCAATAGTCCAACTCACAGAAGTTCATTGTAGTGCCCCTGCCAGAAGGGTGTTAGTCAGGTCACCAAATGTGAGAGTTCCGCTGCTTAATCAAGCGGCAACTTCTGTGCAATCTTTTGAAACTTCAGCAGATTATGCTGGGCATCTGCCAACGCGTCGTGCTTACCTGCAGTCTGTTTTGGCAATCGTGGCTTGCCCGCCATCTCCCAGTACTGCTTGAGTTCGCGGGTATAGCGTGGCATGAACTGCGGCAGCTTGGTCATATCGCCCCAAAGCTGCACCAACGCAATGTGGTCGTAGGCGCCTACCCAGGCCCACAGCTCTGGGCTGCCCGTACCGGGTTCGGTGAAAAATGCCAGCAGTTCCTCGCGGATCGTGTCCCGGTTCTTCCACAGCGGAGATGAGGGGTTGGGCAGCTGATTGAGCACATTGGCCCGCACCCACGGCCCGGCCTTGCTCTCATTGAACTCGGTAGACACCGCGTAGTACTCGCGGCCGTCCTCAGCTACGACACCGATGGAGACAAGATCAATAGTCTTGCCGTCTTCAATAAACTCGGTGTCATAAAAATAACGCACGGTGTGGAATCCTCTCCAGCCTCGGCCTCGCGTCGGCTACCTCGCGACCAAAAGACCGTGGAGCCCTACCGAGCAAATCTTCCCCATGCACCGAATCGCCCTAGGAAGTGTGCAGCCCCACTGTCGCGAAAACTATCTGCGCCTTATTATTCTAGCGAGCGCGTCGGAACCAGCGACGAGGGGTCGGCTTCGGCCCCGGAGCCGGAGTGGTCAGCTCTCCCCCCGGCTCGGTTCCCGCTGGATAACCGTTGCCGGCCTCCAAGGACTTCTTCACATCAGTCGCATAAGCATCGACATATTCCTGACCAGAAAGCTTCTGAATTTCCTTAATCAGGTCATCCGTCAGTGCCCTGGCCGCTTCATACTCATCGCTGTACTTGGCTTTGTACTCCGACGGATCAATCGGATCGCCGATAATCGTGCCGACCTTCACCGGACGAGGAATCCACGAACCAATCGGGTTGGCCTTTTCCGTATCAATCATTGCCATTGGGAACACCGGCACACCGGCCTCCAGCGCTACACGTGCCGCACCGGTTTTACCGCGGTACAGTCGACCATCGGGACTACGGGTGCCCTCCAGGGAAATGCCCAGCAGGTCACCGCGTGACAGCACCTTCAAGCCGGCGTTCAGCGCATCGCGAGCTGCATCACCAGAGGTACGATCAATCGGCACCTGCCCCACCGAGGAGAAGAAGAACTTCTGGATACCGCCGACAAAGCCGGGCGTAGTGAAGTACTCCGCCTTCGCCAGGAACGTCAACTGACGACGGCAGACCAGTGGGAAGAAAAAGTGATCCATCACAGCAAGGTGGTTCGACGCCATCAGCGCTGGACCTTCCTGAGGAATCTTCTCACCACCGATGTAGTACGGGCGATTATAGATTCGCAGCCAAGGGCCAATGAGGATGTACTTAAAGAACTTGTACCAGCGATTATTCACAGTTTAAAACTATACAGGTTCACGTGGTCCGGCGATCCATCTCCGCAGCCATTCCCCCACCTTTTCGCGGGCGAATTCCCCTACAATCCCCCAATCGACGCTTTACGACGATGCCGCACCCTCGGCAGCCACAACGCTGCGCGCAATATCCGCCGCACCAATCAACCCGGCATCGGCACCCAATTCAGCGACCCGCACATCCGCCACCGGACGATAGCCAGCACCGGTGAGATTGCGGGCAAACTCGGCCTTGGCCTTTTCCAGGTATAGATCAGATGCCGAGGCAACACCGCCACCGATGACAATCAATTCCGGATCAAAGACATCGCCCACCATCGACAGGCCACGCCCGAGCCAGGTAGCGAAGTCATCAATCGCAGCTAGAGCCAATTCATCCCCCTGCCGAGCGGCCGAGACGACATCGGTACCAGTTACCGAGCCGGCCACGAGCCCGTCGGTAAGCCGCGAGAAGTAGCGCCCGGATTGAGAGAGTTCCTGAGCTGTGGTTACCAACGCCGTACCCGAGCAGTAACGCTCCAAGCATCCACGCTTTCCGCAGGAGCAGGGACGACCATCCGGCACAACGGTGAGGTGGCCGAATTCCGGCGCCGTGCCGTACGCGCCACGGTAAATCTCACCACCCTGCATCATCGCGCCACCGATTCCCGTACCCAGCGCAAACAGCACCCAATTATCCGCACCGCGGGCCGCACCAAAGCGATACTCGCCCCAGGCGGCCGAGTTGGCATCGTGCTCAAGCTGCAGAGGGCATGGGAGAAGCAAGGATAAACGCTTGACGACGTTCGCATCGCGCCATGGCAGATGCGGGGCGAAACGAACCGTCTGGCGGTCAGAATCCAAAAAACCAGCTACAGCTAAACCGATGGCGCTGACATCTGGAAAACGTTCAACCAAGCGCTCGGACGTCTGGACAATGCCACGTTCAATGGCATCCACGCTGCCATCAGAACTAGTCTGAACTCGATACAACACCTGCCCATCAGCGCTGACCACTGCAGCGCGCAGGTTTGTTCCACCAATATCAAAACCGATAGCCGGGCGTTCAGCGGCGGCGGACTCGTCTGAGCTCGGATGAATCGGAATATCGGTGGACATAACAGTTGATTATAAAGGGATTGCGCAGGTTCGGAGAATTCGGCGAGCCCGAGCAGCCATGACCTCCCAGGTCCACGACTGCACAACATGCTCCCGACCACAGGCTCCCATCGCCGCCGCGCGCTCCGGATCATCCAAAATCTCAACCAGCCCGGTGGCGACGCTGCGCTGCGAGGCCCCATCGACAACGATGCCCGTTTCGCCATCGATAACTGTCTCCGGGGCGCCACCAGACTTGCCAGCTAAGACAGGGACACCGCAGGCCTGTGCTTCCAGGTAGACAATGCCGAGGCCTTCTACATCGAGGCCACGTCCGCGGGTTCGGGCGGGCATGGCGAAGACGCTGGCCGCATTGTAATAGGCGGGGAGATCCTCATAGGAGACCTTGCCGGCAAAAATGACCTGCTCGGAGACCCCAAGCTTTGCTGCCAGCTTTTCCAACTCTCGATTCAACGGACCAACGCCCACAATCAGCAACCTGGCACCCGGGTGCTGCTCAAGAACCTTAGGCATGCTGCGAATCAGCATATCTTGGCCTTTTCGGCGCACTAGCCGAGAAATACAGACGATAAGCGGCTGGGACTCATCGATTCCGTGGTACTGCCGGATCTTCTGTCCCGCCTCAGGGGCCGGGGAAAATCGCTCGACATCGACACCGGAAGGCAGGCGTTCAAAGGCTGTTTGCGGGCCAAAGGCTGCCGCAAATCGACCACGGGTGTAGCGGGAAATATAGGTCACAACATCGGAGCTCTTACCAATGCGCCCCAGCATCTGGCGGGCCAATGGAAGCATCGACCAGCCCACTTCATGTCCGTGAGTGGTAGCGACGATGCGGGTGGCACCTGCGCGACGGCATGCGTCGCCAAGCAAACCAAGTGGCGCGGCGGCACCAAACCAGACGGTGTCAATGCGTTCGGTGCGAATAATCTGAGCGGCGCGACGAGCTACGTGCGGCAGTGGCAGCAGCACGGAATCACGCATGCGATAAACACGGTACGGTAGCGACTCATCGTAGGCGCGGAGCTTTTCTTTAGGAGCTCGCGAGGACGCGAGGACTACGAGGTTCTCCGGATCCAAGCGAGCACAGAAATCACGCAGGTAGGACTCGATTCCACCATCACGAGGCGGGAAGTCATTCGTAATGAGCAGTACGCGCGCAGACATGGGGTCGAGTTTATCTACCTTGACTAAAAAAGACGCGAAGCCACCTGCCGCTAGTTAAAAGCGGACAGCGCCTTGGTACGGGCCACCCTGGTCAATGGAAACGACCTGGACTGGAATGCCGTAGTCGGAAGCATGGACAATCTGGCCGTTGCCAATGTACATGCCTACGTGGGTAATGCCCGGGTAGTAACCGATGATGTCACCTGGCTGCAGCTGGTCACGGCTTACCGGGGTACCACCGGCGAGCTGAGCCTGCGAAGTACGCGGAATGGACTTACCAATCTGCTGGTACGCCCAGTACATCAGACCGGAGCAATCGAACTCAGAGGGACCAGCAGCTCCCCACGAGTACGGGGAACCCAGCTTCGACATCGCGGCATCAACTGCGGCGGAAGATCCGAGCAGTTTGTCCAGCCCTTCGGTGATTGGATTGTTCTTGGAAATCCAAATGTCCCGCTGCTCTGGGCTCAGCGAATCAACCATGGACTTGACATGCTCGGCGCGCTCATCAAATTCGGCGCTGCGCTTGTCCAAATCATCGCGACGCTTAGCCAAATCATCGAGCTGCTTGCGAATATCGCCCTGCAGACGCAGCGCATTGGCCTTACCATCCTCGGCATCCTTACGAGCTTGCACCGCACGGCTGACAACTTCATCGTTGTCGCGGAACATCTTATTGATGTAACCGGCACGGTCGATAGCGTCCTGAGCACTGGCAGATCCCAGGGCGGCCGACAACGGGTCGACGATTTCACCACGCATCCGCTTCTTCGCGAAGTACGAAATCTCACCAGAGAGCGCCTTGAGGTCATCCTGTGCTCGGAGAACCTGATCCTCAGAGTGCTTCAGCTCCCCCTCGGCGTGCCGGAGTTCCTCTTCCTTAGCCTGAACCTGGGAATCCAGCTCGGTAACTTCCTCAGAAACCGCTTCGGTATCCCGAGAAATCTTCTCCAGCTCTGCAATAATGCCGTCTGCAGTAGCCAGATCCGGGGCTGGCTGTTCATCTTGCGCAGACGCAATTGGCGCCAAACCTACGGAGCCAAAGGTTAGCCCAGTCACGACCGTCAGCCCGACTACACCGCGACGAGAGTTGTGGCGACGGCGAGAGGCACGGTGACGCGACAAATCCAAACCCTTTTCAAGTTGTGTATTCAAATTTCTTCCCCGAAAAACAAAACATCAAACCACTTGACGCATTCGAGCAAATTGTAGCAGCCTTGCCGCGGAACAACACACCGACAAACCGCCAGCATAAAGGGGTATCCAAAGGGAGCAACCAGGATAGCCCTCTGGCTTCACGCATTGCGTAACCGCAGTACTAAAACAAAAATGAGGCGAGCGCCCCAAAGTGCTTTACGACGCGCATAGCGTCAGCACTCGGGCGCTCACCTCAGTGCCCCTCACTAAAAAGAGCCAAGGCCCTACAGGGCACCTAGGCCCCGCAGGTTGTCATCCGTTCAAACAGATTAGAAGCGGACGAAGTTGTGAACCGGCATGTAGTTCATCGGAGCTTCCTTGACGACATCGCCGGACTGCGGAGCGTGAATCACGTTGCCATTGCCAGAGAAGATGCCAACGTGGGTAGCGCCAGAGTAGAAGGAAACGATGTCACCCAGTGCCGGGCTGGAGACCGGGGTGCCCTGGGAAGCCTGCGCCTGGGAAGTACGCGGGATCGACTTACCGACCTGCTGGTATGCCCAGGAGGTCAGACCGGAGCAGTCGAAAGAGTTCGGACCGGTAGCGCCCCACACGTACGGGGAACCAATCTTGGAACGTGCAGCGGAGACGATAGCCGAGCCAGTGGACGGTGCTGCAACGTTTGCAACGCTGCCGGAGGTAACCTCACCTGCGACATCGTTGAACTTGCCAACAACATCCTGCAGACCTGCAACCTGCGGGGTATCGAAACCGTTCAGCGCGCCCTGGATGTCGTTCAGCGGGTTAGCGTTAGCGGTCGGAACTGCGAGAGCGGTAACGCCGGCGACGGTTGCGCCAAATGCAACTGCGTTGCGTGCAAAGTTAGAACGGCGGTGGTGCTTGCCCATTGTTTTGAAACTCCAAAATCTTCCTGTTTAGCCGACCGGGTTAGCTGACGGGTTCGGAAGAATGGAAGACTTCCTACCCTCCGGGATCTCCCTTTGGGATTCACCCCATGGTTCGAGGTGGGTCCCCGGCTCGAATCCCCTGAGGCTCTCACTACTTAGACCCTCAGGACCTTCGATAAGGCTCTGTGTTTTCTTATCAATGACCGGCACCAACTCAGTGGCCCCGTTTCAATGTCTCGATAAGGTTACGAAATGGCATCAAGTTTTGTCTAGCCATCCGTCAAGAAAACCGCCCTAGGGCGCGTTGTTACCATCAATAGAACTAAACCGTTACCAACCCGTTACAACTAGACACTTCCCCCGCAACAGAATGATAACGGTTTGATAAATCTATCACTACCTGGTGTTTTGAAGTTCGCAGGAGACTTTACACTTACCACTTCGAAGTCGACGCATTTTTACCACGAACCCAGAATGTGTTTTGCATCACACTTCGGTCTTCGGAAGCCCAATTTGCTCAAGTTTCACAGTTTTAACACCACTAGGAGCGCTCAGAATAGGATTATTGACGTGAATTCAGGACAACAGCACTTCCACCTCGAAGGCTCCGTCGATGATTCTCTTTTCAACACCACCTTTGTCGTCGTAGACCTAGAAACGACCGGGTTGAAGGCCAAGAACGACCACATCATTGAAATTGGGGCCATCAAAACCCGTGGCGGTAAGACAATTGGCACCTTTTCCAGCTTCATCGACCCCGGCATGGAAATCCCGGACCACATCACATCTCTCACCGGCATCACTACCGCCGATGTTGAAACTGCCCCACAGCTCGGCACAGTTATTACTCAGTTCCTCGAATTTGCCCGGGGAAGCGTGTGGGTTGCTCATAATGCCAAGTTCGATATTGGATTCCTCCGCCAAGCTTGCACCGACCTGGGCCTAGACTGGCCAAGCCCCAGTGTCGTAGACACTCTCACGTTGGCGCGTCGCGTCCTCGACCGCTCACAAGTTGGCAGTTTCAAGCTCTCACAGCTCGCACGGTACGTCGGTTCTCCGAATCGCCCCACCCACCGGGCGCTTGACGACGCAATCGCAACCGTCGACGTTCTTCACTACCTCATGGAGAGACTAGCTGGCGATGAAGTACAAACAGCGTCCGAGCTAGTGCACTACTCGCCCACCGTCGCTCCAGAGGTTCGTGCTAAACGGCACCTTGCCGATGAAGCTCCGCACACCCCTGGTGTCTATGTTTTTCGGTCAAGAAATGACGACCCCTTATATATAGGTACAGCTCTCGATTTGCGACGTAGACTTCTGCAGTATTTCAACGGCACTGATTCTCGTCGCAAGATTACGGAAATGGTCTCTCTAGCCGAACGCGTCGAGATCATCGAGTGCCCGCACGGCTTCGCTGCAGAAATCCGCGAGGCTCGCCTGATCTCTGCACTCCGTCCGCCCTACAACCGACAACGCACCGAACCAACCCGCGGCTGGTACATCGTCCCCGCTAGCCCCGGTCGGCCTGCCAAGATTAGCCGGACAGTCACCGACGCCCGCAGCCTAGGTCCTTTCCGCACGCGCGACACCGCTACTGCCATCCGCGACAGGTTCTCCGCGCTTAACGACGACTTTGCGATAACAACCACCCAGATCTCTACCACCGGTGCCGACGAGATCGCAGACATGATTGCAGAGATATCAGCACTTGCCGAAGCACACCGCTTCCAACGCGCGGCAGTGCAGCGTGACCGCACTGCGGAGTTCATTATCAGCTTGGACAAGCAGCAGCGCCTGAGCATGCTTGCCGCCATCCCATCTCTGCAAGCCGCCTTCCCCAACGGCAATGGCGGCTGGCATCTAGCGGAAATTCGCTATGGCAGGTTGGCCGGCGCCAGCACCGCACCACGTGGCGCGGATATGAACTACATCATCGACCTCATGGAGAGTTCGGCCCAAACAGTCACTCCAGATGACTCCTTATATAAAGGAGCATCAATTGATGAACTCAGTATTATCTGGAAATGGCTGCAGCGCCCGGAGGTACGAATAAAGCCCACCGGAGGCGAGTTTTCCTACCCTAGGCTGGGCGCAGGAAAATACCTTCAGTGGGCAATTGACGCGCAGCAAGCACGTCGTGAAGCGCGACGCGAACCTTAACCCTTCATCGCCGCGGTAAGGATGTCCAAGCACAGCCCCGACTGGAGTGTTTCCTTGACCTCTTCAATGGAGTCGGCCATAGCTTCCTTTAGTGGACGGCCACCCAGACCACGCGAAATGGCGATTGCAGCGGCGGAGTTAAGGATGACTGCATCGCGAATCGGACCTTCGAGCTCGCCAGCCCAAATGCGACGTGCAACATCAGCGTTGTAAGCAGGGTCACCGCCACGCAGCGCGTCAATTTCGGAGTACTCCATGCCATAGTCATGTGGATCGATGACATCTTCGGCAACCTCACCGTTTTCCACAATAAAGGCCTTGGTGGGGCCAGTAACGGTAATCTCGTCGAGACCATCGCTTCCGCGAACCACCAGCGCGCGCTGACCACGGCGGGCGAAGGTGTTCGCCATCGTCTCCATCTGATCTTCGAAGGCACAGCCAATCAAGCTCGCCTGCGGGCGTGCTGGATTCGTCAGCGGCCCCAACAGGTTGAAGACGGTAGGAACCGCTAGCTCCTTGCGCACCGGTCCAGCGAAGCGCATGGCCGGATGAAAGCGAGCGGCAAAGAGGAAGCGCACGTAGAAATCCGGATGTTCCGGAGAAGTAACGAGACCGTCCTCAATGTCGACGCCGAAGGCCTCCAGCATGTCAGCGCCACCCGACTTCGAAGAAGCCGCGCGGTTACCGTGCTTGAG
The DNA here is from genome assembly GCF_001837775.1 of Corynebacterium sp. HMSC073H12. Taxonomy (NCBI): domain Bacteria; kingdom Bacillati; phylum Actinomycetota; class Actinomycetes; order Mycobacteriales; family Corynebacteriaceae; genus Corynebacterium; species Corynebacterium sp. HMSC073H12. Next base: position 52,079 of record NZ_KV834040.1, read on the forward strand.
CACAGGCACACCGCTGGCAGCGATAACAATCATGGACATCGTGGAGATGTTGACGGTATTTGCGCCATCACCACCGGTGCCGACGATATCGACTGCTCCGCGCTCAATAACACCGGCGAGCTGTGGGTCATGAACTGGGCGGGCAAATGAAAGCATGCCCTCAGCCGCAGCATCGAGCTCGGCAGCCGTGATTCCCTTGGCGAGGAGACCGAACGCAAACGTTGCGGTCTGCACGTCCCCAGAAGCACCGGACATTATCTGATTCATGGCGAATCGAATGCCCTCACCGGAAACCTCGCGGCCAGCACCAATAGTGGAGAGAACGTGGCGCCAGTTTTCGACCGCCCTCTTATCGCCGATCTCGCTCATCGCCACTCCCTTCCACTAGATAGTCAAGTCTGTACTCGTACTTTATTAATACAACTGCACCTAGGTACTGCTAGTTACCCCGCCCACCAGGTGCACCACATCACGGGCTTCTGGAAAATCCCACCGTGGTGTACGTAATAAGACAAGATACCTCCCCCATATATCCGGCGCATCACCAGGTCCGCCTTTTGCGTTCACCGAAAATCTCACCCCCATTGGGGCAACTGGAAAAATACGATATTAAACAGAGCCAAACCTGCGATAAACTAGCCGACAGCTGATGCCGCAGTATCGCCAACTCAGGTTCGCTGGAGGTGAACCTGACAGTCCAGGGGGATGGACACCGCGCACCTCGGCACAACAAAACCCTCGAATTCACCCGCGTCGGATAAAAACACCGGAAAGTTCCCAACAGGGTGAAAATTAGTGAAATTCTCAGAAACCTTTCCTCACGACCTGGGATTTTAGGAATTTTTATACAAAAACGGGGGTTGCAACGTGACTACTCCTTAAGAACAGTACATACTGTTAGATGTGACGAGCGCAGTTGAAAATCAAGGTATGACAGCACCACGTCGTGCTGCGACACTGAACCGACCGAATATGGTCAGTGTCGGCACGATTGTGTTCCTGTCTCAGGAATTAATGTTCTTCGCCGGTCTGTTCGCGATGTACTTCGTGTCACGCGCGAACGGCCAGGGCGATTCGTGGGATTGGGGTACCGGCCACCTCAACGTCCCGTACGCACTAGTGATCACCGTGATCCTAGTGTCGTCTTCGTTCACTGCCCAGTGGGGCGTGTTCGCGGCCGAGCGTGGCGACGTTTTCGCACTCCGTAAGTGGTACGCACTGTCTACCGCCCTGGGTGCAATCTTCCTCGTTGGCCAGGCTTACGAGTACTTCACCCTGGTTAGCCACGGTCTGACCATTCAGAACTCCATTTACGGTTCGGTCTTCTTCATCACAACCGGATTCCACGCAGCCCACGTTCTCGCGGGTGTGCTGGCTTTCGTTGTGGTGCTTATCCGTACCTCCAAGGCGAAGTTCACCCCGGCACAGGCCACTGCTGCCATTGTGGTCTCGTACTACTGGCACTTCGTCGACGTCGTGTGGATTGGCCTGTTCATCACCATCTACTTCATCCAGTAGGCCGTATTGGCCGTCCTTTGTTTAGTACGGCCTACAGCCCATCCACTTTCCACGAACAGTCTTAAAGGGAAAAAGATGGAAAACACTACCTCCGAAACCAAGGACACCACGTCCTTGGCTGCGGCTCCGAAGTCAAAGGGCCGCCGCAAGATGCGCCGTACTGCCTCCGGCATTATGGCTATGGCTCTCGCCCTCACCGGCGCGGGCTTCCTCGCTAATGCTCTGACCCCTGATGCACAGACGGCTACTGCTCAGCAGGATGAAGCCGCAATGATTAAGCAGGGTAAGGAACTTTATGACGTTGCTTGTATTACTTGCCACGGCGCCAACCTCCAGGGCGTTAAGGACCGCGGTAAGTCACTGATTGGCGTCGGCGAGGGTTCGGTTTACTTCCAGGTTCACTCCGGTCGTATGCCGATGCTTCGCAATGAAGCTCAGGCAGCACGTAAGACCCCGCGTTACTCCGAAGAGCAGACGCTGGCTATCGCAGCCTACGTCCAGGCTAATGGTGGCGGCGCAGGCATTGTCCGCGACGAAGACGGCTCCATTGCTATGGAGTCGCTGCGCGGTAAGAACGCCGGCCCGAACGGTGAGCTTGACAAGGCTGACGTTGCTCGCGGTTCCGAACTGTTCCGCCTGAACTGTGCATCCTGCCACAACTTCACCGGTCGTGGCGGCGCACTGTCCAGCGGTAAGTACGCACCGGTCCTGGATCCTGCAAATGAGCAGGAAATCTACCAGGCCATGCTGACCGGCCCGCAGAATATGCCGAAGTTCTCTGACCGCCAGCTGTCTGCTGACGAGAAGAAGGACATCATCGCCTACATCAAGAACTCCAAGGAAACTCCGACCCAGGGTGGTTGGGGTATTGGTGGCATCGGCCCGGTTGCTGAGGGTCTTGTCATGTGGATTGTAGGCATCGTCGCTCTCGTAGCGGCCGCTCTTTGGATTGGATCCCGCCGATGAGTAATAACGAAAACAAGAAGTACAGCTCCGAAGAGCTGTCGAAGATGAGCAATGCGGATCTCGCTCGTCTGGGCGCTGAGCTCGACGACGTGACCATTGCTTACCGCAAGGAACGCTTCCCGATTGCCAACGACCCGGCTGAAAAGCGCGCGGCCCGTGGCGTCGCCATCTGGCTGGCTCTGTCGGTCATTCTTGGCCTGGCATTCATCGCCATCTACCTGTTCTACCCGTGGCACTACAAGGGTCACGGCGAAGAAGGGCTGTGGCTGTACACCATGTACACCCCGCTGCTGGGTATCACCATCGGTGGCTGCATCGTCACCCTGGGTATTGGTGCAGTTAAATTCACCAAGCGCTTCATCCCGGAAGAGATTTCGGTTCAGCGCCGCCACGATGGTCCGTCCGAAGAGGTCGACCAGAAGACTATCGTTGCCCTGCTGAACGATTCTTGGCAGACCTCCACCCTGGGCCGTCGCTCCGCTATCAAGGGCCTCCTCGGTACCGGTGCCGTCCTGGCTGGTATCGGCATGATTCTTCCTCTTGGCGGCATGATTAAAAACCCGTGGAAGCCACGCCACGACGTTGACGTCACTGGTGACGGAACTCTGTGGACCACCGGTTGGACTCTCGTTGAGCAGGGCCACAAGGTTTACCTGGGTCGCGACACCGGTGCTATCGCTGAAGAGGGTGCACACGGCTACACCACCAAGGGCGTTTCCCGTCTGGTTCGCCTCCGCCCGGAGGACCTGTCCGCAGGTTCTATGGAGACTGTCTTCCCGCTTCCGGAAGAGGACGTCAACGACGGCGACAAGTACTCCAAGGATGCCGATGTCTACGAGGCACACATGCACTCGATTCACGGCTCCCGCAACTCGGTCATGCTGATTCGTCTGCGTTCCCAGGACGCTGAAAAGGCAATCCTGCGCAAGGATCAGGAAGACTTCCACTACGGCGACTACTTCGCCTACTCGAAGATTTGTACACACATTGGTTGCCCGACTTCTCTGTACGAACAGCAGACGAACCGTATTCTCTGCCCATGCCACCAGTCGCAGTTCGATGCACTGCACTACGGCAAGCCGGTCTTCGGTCCAGCTGCTCGCGCTCTTCCGCAGCTGCCGATCAGCGTTGATGAAGAAGGCTACATGTACGCAGAGGGCAACTTCGTTGAGCCCGTCGGTCCGGCATTCTGGGAGCGTCAATCATGAGTAATCCAACGAAACTAGCAACCGCTGCTAAAAATATGGATGACCGCTACACCCTGTCTGGCGGCATGCGTAAGCAGCTCAATAAGGTATTCCCTACCCACTGGTCCTTCCTGCTGGGTGAGATTGCACTCTACTCCTTCGTAGTCCTGCTCTTCTCGGGTGTTTACCTGACTCTGTTCTTCGACCCGTCGATGTCGAAGGTCATTTACGACGGTGCCTACGCGCCACTCAACGGTGTCGAGATGTCTCGCGCCTACGAGACCGCCCTGCAGATCTCCTTCGAGGTTCGCGGTGGTCTGTTCATTCGCCAGATCCACCACTGGGGTGCTCTTCTGTTCGCCGTGTCCATCATGGCGCACATGTTCCGCATCTTCTTCACCGGCGCATTCCGCAAGCCGCGTGAAGCTAACTGGGTCATCGGTTCCATCCTCCTGCTGCTGTCCGTGGCAGAGGGCTTCATGGGCTACTCCCTGCCGGACGACCTGCTTTCCGGTGTTGGTCTGCGTATTATGTCCGCAATCATCATCGGTCTGCCGATTATCGGCACCTGGCTGCACTGGATGATGTTCAACGGCGACTTCCCGGGTGACATGATCATCCCACGCCTGTACATTGCACACGTGCTGATTCTCCCTGCTCTGCTGCTGGGTCTGATTGCCGCTCACCTGGCTCTGGTCTGGTACCAGAAGCACACCCAGTTCCCCGGCGCAGGTCGTACCGAGAACAACGTCGTCGGCGTTCGTATCCTCCCGATCTTCGCGGTCAAGTCCGTTTCCTTCGGTCTGATTACCTTCGGCTTCCTGGCGCTGTTCGCTGGTATCTTCCAGATCAACGCAATTTGGAACCTTGGACCGTACAACCCAGCGCAGGTTTCCGCCGGTTCCCAGCCGGATATCTACATGCTGTGGACTGACGGTGCTGCCCGTGTCATGCCGCCGTGGGAGCTCTACCTGGGCTCCTACACGATCCCGGCAGTCTTCTGGGTCGCCCTGCTCTGTGGTATTTTGGTTGTCCTGCTCTTCGCTTACCCGTTCATCGAGGCGAAGATCACCGGCGACAACGCCCACCACAACCTGCTGCAGCGTCCGCGCGACGTGCCGGTTCGCTCCGGCCTGGGTGCCATGGCTCTGGTCTTCTACACCCTGCTGACGCTGTCCGGTGGTAACGACCTGATTGCATACCACTTCCAGATCTCGCTGAACGTGATGACCTGGGTTGGCCGTATCGGTCTGATTATCCTGCCTCCGATCGCTTACTTCGTCACTTACCGAATCTGCATCGGCCTGCAGCGCTCTGACCGCGCTGTCCTGGAGCACGGCATTGAGACGGGCATCATCAACCAGCTGCCTGATGGTTCCTTCATCGAGGTCCACCAGCCACTGGGTCCGGTCGATGAGCACGGCCACGCCGTTCCGCTCGAGTACCAGGGTGCTTACGTCCCGAAGACCATGAACGAACTGGGCGCCGCTGGTAACCCGGGTCGCGGTAGCTTCTTCTCCCCGGACTCCCCGGAGATCGCCGAAGAGGCAGCTCGTATCGAGCACGAGAACCACGAGCAGCAGGCTCAGATGTTCCGTGACCTCGAAGCTCAGAACGCTGAAGAGCGTCGCCAGCTCGAGCAGTAAAACTCCGCGGTAGGTTTTCTACTGCGCTCAAATAAGACCACCCCGGTCCGCATCCACTTCGGATGTCGACCGGGGTGGTTTTTATTACCCAGGTTCTTCCGAACTCGCCTTGACTCCCGCATATGTCGGATACCAAATCTGCTGTTTACCAGTACTAAAATGGACATATGTCTACGAGTCCCTCCCCCACCACCGATCTTTCGAACAACGCCACACAGCTTGTCGCCAACGGTGTCAACTTCGACTACGAGGCCACGCCTGTTCTGCGCGATGTCTCGCTCACGCTTTCCGACGGCGATGTCCTCGGATTGGTCGGAGACAACGGAGCCGGAAAATCCACTCTTCTTTGGCTGCTGTCGGGTCGTCGTCGGCCCACGAGCGGTACGGTGACTCATATTGGCACGCGTGTGCTCGGCTCTCAGGAGCTGGAAGCGCCTTTCGACTCCACGGTGCAAATGCTTATCGATGAGGCCCTCGGCCCCTCGAAACGTCGTCTAGCGGAGTTGGAAGAGGCAGCTGAGGCGATGGCCTTAGCAGAGACCCCAGATGAGTCTGAGGCGGCAGAGAAGGCGTATTCGAAGGTCTTCTCGGACGTCATGGCTCACGATGACTGGAACGCCGAACATAACGCAGAAATTGTGCTCGACCACCTCGGCCTGACCGGTACTGCTCCCGACGGCGCTCCCCTGATAGAGCAACTAACCACGGAGATTTCCGGCGGGCAGCGGGCGCGACTGGGGCTCGCGATTACGCTCATTCGAAAGCCAGAGATTTTGCTTCTCGACGAGCCCACCAACCATCTCGATGAACGCGGTCGCCAGCTCGTGATTGACACCATTCAGAACCACCCTGGAGTGGTTGTGGTGGCAACACATGACCGCGACTTCCTGGATGCCGTTTGTACTGTAATTGGAGACTTGGTGCCGGGGCGCCCTGGTATCGGGCTGTTCCGTGGTAATTACTCCGACTACGCGAAGCACCGTCGCCACCAGCGTGAGCTATGGGAGCACCAGTGGCGCTCCGAGGAGCATGAACGCAATCGGTTGGAAGACACCATCGAGAACGGCGCCCGTGAGGTCTCACCGGGCCGGGCAATGCCTGACAATAACAAGATGGCTTACGACCGGCGTGGCGGTCGTGTAGAGCGGCAGATCGCCCGCCGCGTGCGTTCGGCTAAGCAGCGACTGGATGAGCTGACCGAGGAAGGTGTGGAGCGTCCGCCGGCGCTACTGGGCTTTGATGCCCCGTTGACGGCGCCCCTACCGACCAAGCGCGCTGCTTCGGGAAGCGATGAGGATTTTCACCTCAAGATGCGCGGTGTGGTCGTCCCAGATCGAATTCGAGTTGGTTCACTGATTATTCGTCCCGGAGACAAGGTCGTTATCACAGGCCCTAATGGGGCCGGCAAATCTACCTTGTTTAAGACGATCATGGGGCAAGTTGAGACGCAGGCTGGCGAGGTGCGTATCGGCGAGAACTGTCGAGTAGCCATGCTGGCTCAGGAACAAGACTGGGAAAACCCAAAGAAGTCCGCCCGTGAGTTGTACGACCTTGCTCCCAATGCCCGCGTGCCTCTCGACGACTTTGGATTGCTTAGCCCCGAGGATGCCAATCGCCCGGTAGGAAGCCTTTCCATCGGCCAGCAACGACGGGTGGCGTTAGCGTTGGTCGTAGCCAACCCGCCGGAGATCTTGCTGCTCGACGAGCCTACCAACCATCTGAGTGTGGATCTGATCGAGCAGGTCCAAGACGCGATCGCATCTGCAGAGGGCACAATTATTGTGATTACCCACGATCACCGCATGATTAACTCGCTCGAAGCGCGTCATCTGCAGGTGACTGATGGTGAGGTCATCGAACTGCCTAAGGGGCAGAAACCCGTCGAATTCGCTTGATACGGAATCACATACTGTCCACTCACCTACCGACTGCGGAGCCTAACCGGCAAAGTAACGCCGGTTGGGATCCCCCCCCCCACTTGCCCAAACAAAAAAGTCTCTCCCACTAACGCCCTTGTTAGTGGGAGAGACTTTTCGGTTATCTACGACTGTGGTTCAGTCTGATTGCACTCGGACTAGTGCTTCTCCGGCGGAGTGATGTACTGAGTGTTGAGCTTCGTACCGGCGATGATCAGGATTACCGCACCAAGAACGATCAGCCAGTAGGCCATGAATGCGATGCCGTAGCCCATGAGCAGGATGCCCATGGTCATCACGAACGGCCAAATCGAGCTAGCGGAGAAGAAACCGAGGGTACCTGCACCGTCGGCAATCTCTGCCTCTTCGAAGTCAGCCGGGGTGATGTCGGAGCGGCGCTCGGTGAAGTGGAAGTATCCACCGAGCATCAGAGTCATCAGAGCTGCGAGGACCAGGCCGGTTGCGCCAGCCCACTCGAGGCGACCCTGGCTTTCGTTGATGACGTTACCGGTGTCCTGGAGGTACTGAGTGCCGAAGATGTAGACGACAGCCATGAACCCCAGGAACACGGTAAGTCCGTAGAAGAGCTTTGCTGCAGACTTCATTTGAGAACTTCCTTTAGGTAAGAATCTTGCTGGGTTTACTTGGCGGTCGCGTTCAGGTCAATGGTGTTAGCACCACGATCACCCATGTCGCGGGTGTCGACACGACCGGAGTTGAACGGCGAAGTGGAGACTGCGAATGCCGGCTCACCGATGTGCTTCAGAGCATCAGCGTTAGTAGCTTCTGGGTTCTCCTGGCGGAACTTGATGTACTCGGTGAATGCCTCACGGGAGACAGCACGAATCTCGAAGTTCATCATTGCGTGGTAGGTACCACACATCTCGGCACAACGGCCAACGAATGCGTTCTTGACCTTGTCGCTCGGGTTGTCCTCTGGTCGGTTGGCAATCTTGTCCGAGTCGATTTTTTCAATCTGGAAGACACGGTTGGACTTGTTAGCCTCCGGGTGCGGGAACACGTCGCGCTTGAAGAGGAACTCCGGAACCCAGAAGGAGTGAATCACGTCAGCGGACGCGAGGTCGAACTGGACTGCAGTGTCTTCCGGAACAACGAGGACCGGAACCTCTTCGGTGGTACCGAGGGTCTCAATCTCGTCATAGTGCAGGTAGTCGAGGCTCTCCTTGGAGCGTCCGTGAACCGGGTACTCCTTCTGCTTTGCGCGATCCTCAGCGGACGGAACCTCGTGGCCGCCCTCGGTGAAGAACTGCTCATCAGCCGGCTTCTCAATACGGCCGTTGTATTCCTCGCCGCCCATCAGGTCAGCGGAAATGTTGGCGTAACCGAACTTCCAGTTCCACTGGAAACCGGTGACGTCGACGGTGACTTCCGGATCCTTATCCAGGGCAGTTACCTTGTCCTGAGTCTGAACCGTGAAGAAGAACAGAGTCATCACAATCAGAATCGGGAGAATGGTCAGAGACAACTCAACCGGAACGTTGTATGCAGTCTGGCGCGGGAACTCGCCCTTGCCCTTCTTCTCAGCCTTCTTAGCTGTGAAGTTTGCCATCGAGTAAAGGGTAACGCCCCAAACGATGATGCCGATAATCCAAGCTGCAACCCAGGTCCAAACCCAGAAGTTACCCATGGACTGTGCTTCCGGGGTCACACCTTCCGGCCAACCAAAGCGGAGCAGCTTGAAGAAGCCGTTCTCCGGAGGATTAACATCACAGCCGGCAAGCAAGGCTGCGCTACCGGTGGCAACGCCGAGGACGCCGAGCTTACGGGCGACTCCGAACTTTCTACGCTGATTCACGTGTGTCTGCCTTCCTGATCCACACAATTTTCGATAACCGATTAAGGTTTCGTCCTACCCAAGCAGAGTAGTCGATTCTTAAGCTTTCTCCACAATAAATATGGCTGTGGGGTGCCTTTGAGTATATCTGCCCTAATAAAATACTGAGAAAGACCCGCCTATCGGGGGTGGCATTCTCACCAGTTACACCCTGTTGACGCTCCTAAGTCTATGAATTTTTTAGTGTTTGCGCCACGCGCTGACGCACACACCGTCCCGAACAACCTCGCCCCGAGCCCTAGACACGGCAAACTCAGACATTCTCGCTTTTCCCCAAAAGGCATTAAAGTAGGTGCAGCATTTCTATGTGGCGCCAATCTGGGGTTCAACCCAGCTACTCAGCCACGCGGCGGTTCTTCACGGCCACCGGTTCAGGCGACAGCCAGTCGCGCTGAGCCGCTAGCTACGGAGCCGTCGAAAATCCACTAAGTGACACTAAGCGAAAGGTGCGCGCACGAAGCATGTGTGGTCTTCTCGGAATCCTGGCTGCAAATTCTGACGCAGCGGAGCTCGTTCCCGTTGTCGAAAGGGCTCTGCCCTGCATGCGGCACCGCGGCCCTGACGATGCAGGCACGTGGCACGATGAGGACGCAGTTTTCGGCTTCAACCGCCTATCCATTATTGATATTGCCCACAGCCACCAACCGCTGCAGTGGGGACCAGAGAATCAGCCGAATCGTTACTCCATGACCTTCAACGGCGAAATCTACAATTTCGTCGAACTTCGCGAGCAGCTGGAGAAGGAAGGCTATGCCTTTAATACCTCCGGCGATGGTGAACCTATCGTCGTTGGGTTCCACCACTGGGGAGCGGACGTCGTAAAGCACTTGCGCGGCATGTTCGGCATTGCCATTTGGGACAGCGTCGAGCGCAAGCTTTTCCTGGCGCGCGATCCGTTCGGCATTAAGCCTCTCTACTACGCCACCACCGAGCGCGGCACGATTTTCGGTTCTGAGAAGAAGTCCCTGCTCGAGGCCGCGCCGGAGATGGGCATCGATGCGAAGAAGCTGAATAAGCGCGCACTGGAGCACTACGTCGATCTGCAGTACGTGCCGGAGCCGGAGTCGCTGCACACCGACATTGTTCGTCTGGAGTCGGGTTGCACTGCCATCGTTACGCCTGGTGGCGAAGTTAAGCAGACCCGCTATTTCAAGCCGAATTTCCCGATTCAGCCAGTGACTAAGGGCGCTGAGCAGGACGTTTTTGACCGCATTGCTCGTGCGCTGGAGGACAGCGTCGAGAAGCATATGCGTGCCGACGTCACGGTGGGCTCGTTCCTGTCGGGCGGTATCGACTCCACTGCGATTGCAACTTTGGCTAAGCGCCACAACCCGAACCTGCTGACGTTTACCACCGGCTTCGAGCGCGAGGGCTTCTCCGAGGTCGATGTGGCTGCCGAGTCCGCCGCCGCCATTGGCGTCGAGCACATTGTGAAGGTCGTCTCGCCGGAGGAGTTCGCCGGGGCGATTCCGAAGATTATGTGGTACCTCGATGACCCGGTAGCTGACCCTGCACTGGTGCCGCTGTACTTCGTGGCCGCAGAGGCTCGTAAGCACGTTAAGGTCGTACTGTCCGGTGAGGGCGCAGATGAGCTCTTTGGTGGTTACACCATTTATAAGGAGCCACTGTCGCTGAAACCGTTCGACAAGGTTCCCTCTCCCCTGCTGCGCGGTCTGGCTAAGGTCGGCGAAGCTCTGCCAGAAGGCATGCGTGGCAAGTCGCTGCTGCAGCGAGGCACTACTCCGCTGGAGCAGCGCTACTACGGCAATGCTCGTTCCTTTAACTTTGAGCAGCTGCAGGAAGTCCTGCCGTGGGCCAAGCAGGAATGGGACCACAGCGATGTCACGGCACCGATTTACGCGCAGTCTGAAGGCTGGGACCCGGTGACCCGGATGCAGCACTTGGATCTGTTCACCTGGTTGCGTGGCGACATTCTGGTCAAGGCCGACAAGATCACCATGGCCAACTCCCTGGAGCTGCGCGTGCCGTTCCTCGACCGTGTGGTCTTCGACGTTGCACAGACGCTGCCGGTGGACATGCGTGTTTCTCACGGCACCACCAAGTACGCACTGCGTCGCGCCATGGAGCAGATTGTTCCGGAGCACGTTCTCAACCGCCGCAAACTGGGCTTCCCGGTGCCGATTCGCCACTGGCTGGCAGGCGACGAACTGCACGGTTGGGCCGAGGACATCATCCGCGAGTCCCAGACTGATGAGTTCATTAATAAGGACGCCGTGCTCAAGATGCTCGCCGAGCACCACCCAACCGAGCGCGACCACTCCCGCCGCCTCTGGACCATCCTGGCCTTCATGGTCTGGCACGGCATCTTCATCGAAGACCGCATCACTCCGGACATCGAGCAGCGCGACTACCCCGTCGAGCTCTAGTTCGCTAGTTCGCTTTACGACGGTTCCCGCGCCTCAACCCCATCCTGCCCCGGCAGGCTGCCACCATAGCCGGCGCAACCAAAAGAAAAGGCTCGGACCTCACTCAATTAACAAGAGTGAGGTCCGAGCCTTTTACTATCCGACGCTTTTTACAGCGTCTACTAACAGCTCTGCTCAGCTAATGACTTAGTTGAAGGAGTCACCGCAAGCACAGGAGCCAGTGGCATTCGGGTTATCGATGGTGAAGCCCTGCTGCTCAATGGTGTCAGCGAAGTCAATAGTGGCACCGGACAGGTACGGAACCGACTGGCGATCAACAACCAGCTTGACACCACCGAAAACCTCGGCGACATCGCCGTCGAGGCTGCGGTCATCGAAGTAGAGCTGGTAGCGCAGGCCGGCGCAGCCGCCCGGAGCCACAGAAATACGCAGTGCCAGGTCGGTAGCACCTTCTTGGTCCAGAAGTGCCTTTGCCTTGGCAGCCGCAGCTTCGGTCAGGGTAACGCCAGTGCTCTGAGCAGTAGTCATAGCGCGTGTCCTCCTTGTTGAAGTGTTTAAGTATGCGAGTCGACCCCAAGGTCGGCTACGTCATTATTTATCACAACCTTACCGACCAGTCTTTAATTCCCAATTCTGGGTTCTCTTTTTCTTTCTCTTTTTCTGAAGTCTCTTCTTGCCGCCACCTCGCAACCGCACCACGGCTTCCCACGCCACAACCGCACTCTCTCCCCTCCCACCCCACGCTGCGGCCACCCCAAAAACCACGCCCTTGCCCCGGAACCCTGGCCCTCAACCTGCAACCTAATTAGGGAAGCACCTTGGAGACCTTATAATCTGGGGTCGTGAATCTACCGTGGAAAAAGAATGACAAAAAGTCCAAGGCAGCTGACGCAACTAAAGCTGACGCAACCAACGCCGGAGACGTAGCCACCGACGCGACCGCATCCAGCGGCGCCAAGGGCACCGCTTCGGAGTCTCAGCAGCCCGAGAAGAAGCACAACGGTGCTTTTACTCCGAAGAAGGGGCGCCCCACCCCGAAGCGCAACGAGGTTGAGCGCGAACGCGGCATCCGCCGTGGCCCGGTCGAGGCACCGCTGACCGCTAAGGAAGCTCGCCAACGCCGCAAGGAACTTAAGGCCTCCATGTCCAAGGAAGAGCTCAAGGCCGCCAAGGCACGCGAGCGAGCAGAGCGACGTGAGCAGCGTCGCATTGCCGACGAGCGTATGGCCGCCGGCGATCCGCGCTACATGCTGCCGCGTGACCAGGGCGCTGAGCGCAAGTTTGTCCGCGACTGGGTTGATTCCCGCCGCTTCCTCGCTAACGTGTTCCTCCCGTTCGCGCTGATTCTGCTGCTGATTATGATGATTGGCACTTCCCTGCCAAAGCTGGCCAACATCGCATCTCTCATCGCGATGGTTCTCATCATCGCCCTGATTATCGAAGGTATCTACATCGGCCGCCGCGCCATCAAGCTGACGCGCGAGCGCTTCCCGAAGACGACCGAGGGAGCCTGGGGGCTGGGCTTCTACGCTTACTCCCGCGCTTCTCAGCCGCGTCGTCTGCGTACTCCGCGTCCGCAGGTCAACATCGGCGACGAGATCAAGTAGCCTCCATCTGCCATGCGCACTCTGGTTCTCGGTGGCGCCCGCTCAGGCAAGTCCTCATGGGCTGAGCACGAGCTGCTGGCCACCGCCGCAGCCTCAACCGACGGTGCCTCAGATGCCGCAGCCTCAGCGGTGTTGCACTACATCGCAACTGCACGGCCTTTCCCCGGTGATAGTGACTTTCATTCCAGGGTCGAGGAGCACCGCATTCGTCGTCAAGCACAGGCACAAGAGCACGGAGTGGCCTGGCACACGGTTGATGACGTCGATGCGGTGGATGCACTCGCTGGGCCGGGGCGGCGCATGTTGCTCGACGATGTCGGCACCTGGCTGACGCACATCATCGATGCGCAGGGGCTGTGGGAGGCACCGAGGGGCAGCGTCGCGCCGTGGACGCACTCGCTTGTCGACGCCGTGCGCAACTTCCCCGCAGATTCCGACCTGTTCATTGTGTCACCCGAAGTGGGCTTCGGTGTCATTCCCGAACACCGCTCAGGGCGGCTTTTCCGTGATGAAATTGGCCTTCTCAACCAGCAGCTCGCAGCTGTCTGTGATCGTGTTGTCTTAGTTGTGGCGGGCTGCCCTATGGAAGTCAAGGCGGCGAGCTAGATTCACTCCACGCCCCTCCTCCTATGACGGTCTTCCCAGCAATGCGAATAACTGTGTACCAATGGTCGGTACACAAATCATTTTCGGGTAGCGTTTGAGAGTATGAACGCGGATTATTTTGGACCGGTAGCGCGCCCTGACGAAGAGACTGAACAGGCCGCCCGCGCGCGCCATGAGCAGTTGACTAAACCCGCAGGCTCACTCGGCCGGTTGGAAGAACTCGGCATTTGGATTTCGGCGTGCCAGGGAGAATGCCCTCCGCATGACCTGGACGATTGTCGTGTTTATGTCTTCGCTGGTGACCACGGCATTGCCCAGGGCGGGGTGTCCGCGTACCCGTCCGAGGTGTCTATCCAGATGCTTGCCAACATCGAGGAAAAGGGTGCCGGCGTGAACGCTATCGCTGACATCGCGGGAGCCACAGTTACCGGTGTAGACATTTCCCTCGACCACGATGCCGAAGGGCCATACCGTATCCGTCGCAGCTGCGGTTCTATCGACCGCGAGGATGCGATGAGCGAGGAGGAGGTCGATAAGGCCATCCGCACGGGCATCGCTATTGCCGACGCCGCCGTTGATGAAGGCGCTGACCTGCTCATTGCCGGCGACCTGGGCATCGGAAACACCACTCCAGCCGCAGCGCTGATTGGTGCCGTGACCAACTCCGAACCAGTTGTCGTCGTCGGCCGAGGCACTGGCATTGATGACGAGGGCTGGAAGCTCAAGGTCGCTGCCGTGCGCGATGCCATGTTCCGCGTGCGTCGCCTGCGCAATGACCCGGTTGAGGTGCTCCGTCGTATTTCCTCGCCGGATATGACTGTGATGGCCGCATTCTTGGCTCAGGCAGCGGTGCGTCGCACTCCTGTGATTTTGGACGGAGTGGTTGTCACATCCGCTGCTCTGCTGGCTGACCAGCTCGCTCCGGGCGCCCGCGATTGGTGGGTCGCCGGCCACAAGTCGGCAGAGCCCGCGCACGCGCTTGCCCTTCGACACCTGGATAAGGAACCACTTCTCGAATACGGGATGCGTCTTGGCGAAGGCTCCGGCGCCGTCGCTGCCCTACCGCTGGTCAAGTCCGGCGTATCCGTCCTGCGCAACATGGCTACCTTCGCCGACGCAGGCGTAAGCACCAAGGACTAATCGACTTGTCCGACAAAGCCGGCCCGTCTCACCAGGACAACCTCGACGGTGATCCCTCCGCTCACGGCAATGCCGTCGCTGAGGCCATCACCACTGCCCTGTCCTGGCTCACTGTCCTGCCTTTCAAAGGCGCGAGCGTGTTCGACCGCATTACCGGCCGCCGCGCCATCGCTGCACTGCCAGTGGCTGGGCTCGTTCCTGCCGCGGGTGCAGTTCTCATCACGGCGGGGCTGTTCGCAACGTCGTCGTCACGCACGCCCACGCTTTACGACGTCACCCCGATTCTCGGCGGCGCCCTGATTATGGTGGCGGCACAGATGTTGACCCGCGCGATGCACCTGGATGGGCTGGCGGACGTGGCAGATGCCCTCGGCTCGTATAAACCGCCGGAGGGGGCGCGCGAGGTGCTGCGCGACCCGAGCACCGGCCCAATGGGCGTGGGCTCCATCGTGCTGACGATGTTGACGACGACGACTGCTTTTGCCGTGATTGTGGCTAGTGTGCTGTCACATTGGTCTGCTGGTCAGATGTGGCCTGGTGTGGTTGCGCTGTGCTTGCCTTTTGTGGCCTCTCGCGCGGCGGCAACGACTGCCTGCTGGCGTGGCTTTCCGCCTTTTTCGAACAGCGGCTTCGGCTCCCTGACGGCTGGTACACAGTCCACCGTGACGGTGGCCTGCTGGTGGACACTGCTACTAGCTGTGTCGGGCGGGCTGATTGGGCTCGTGGGCGTAGCCGCTTGTGTGCTGAGCTTCGGCGTTACACTGCTGCTGACACGGCACTGCGTGAAGAGGTTTGGAGGAGTCAACGGCGACGTGTTTGGTGCGGTCATTGAGGTAACATGCGCTGTCTGTGCCGTGGTACTTGCCATAGGGTTCTAGCAGGGAAAATGCACGCATTGCCCCCGTTGGGGTTTTCTTTAAAAAGAACTATTGACGGTCACTTTGACGCGGACGTATTCTGAGGGCACACCGCCGGGAAGGCGGAGTACAGGAGGCTCGTTTCGGGGCTCGCCCAAATTATTTTGCGCCGACCGTTTGCCGGGGCGCCAAGAACGAGCACACCTTCTAGCCTCCCAGCTAATTAAAAAAGCGCGTCCCGTCGCAGCAATGCACGGGATGCGCTTTTCTATGTTGGGGCGATACTCCCAGGTTTGGGTTCAGTGGGGTTTGGGTTCTGGGGGGCAAGTGACTGCGGTTATGTTAACGACGGCGAGCCGATGCGAGTTACTGACTGCGTTTATGACAAAAAATGGACCAAAAAATGGCCGGTAGGGTCATAAACTCGCACAGTTTCACATCTGCAGCCCATAAATTTTAGAGTTGTCAGTTTTTGTGGCTAAGTAGCAAAAAATGTGCCCGCCAGCGATACGCCAGGCGGACACACTTTTGCTGCTTTCCCTACCCCTCCTGCTCAGGAGCTTCCTGAGCTTACGGTTTGTCTACTCCTTGCGCTTCTTGTTCTGGTAGACGATTGCGCCTGCGATGCCGATAAACACGGCGACCGCTGCCACAACGGTGCCAATGACCAGCGGGCTCATACCCTCGTCTTCCATGTCCGACGAGGATGTGGATGCCTGAGAATCCCTATCAGAGGTCTCGGATCCCTTAGAGGAATCATCAGACGAGCCCTCAGATGAGTCTTCCGATGAATCCTTTGACGATTCCTGTTCCGACTCTCCCTTGGCCAGAATCGGCTTATCGGATGGAGTCGGGCCATTCTTGTCGGTCGGTCGCCAGTCAGGCCCCTTAGTTGGCTTGTTGTCCAGGAGGAATGCGAGCTGGAACGGCTGATCGATACCAGCGACCTCTTCTTCCGGGCGGTAGTTAGCCATGCGGACAGTCGCGTAGTAATAGCCGGCGTTGGCTATAGATTGTCCGCCAACATTGGTACTTCGGTTGTTGTATTCGACCGGACGATCTGTTGACAAATTCAGGTCCTCGGAATCCTGATAAAAGTGCATTGTTCCATCCGCCACGGAAACCTCGAATGGATTCAACAGAGCAACTCCCATGGAATCGGCATTATCGCGCTCCGAATTTCCAGTACGGGCAGCAATCACTGGTCGCTGACCCCATTCGACTGGAATCTTGTAGAACTTCTGCTCACCGGGAACGATTGTGTCGGAGATAGTGTCCCCAGACTTGACTTCCGGGGCTTGAGCTGCGTTATTGCCACCACTTACAGGCTTGGCTTCCCCGAAAGTGGCCTTTTTGTAGGCTTTGTCGCCGGAGGAATGCCGCCCCTCATCTAGCTTGTCAGCCTCCTGCTTTTTCAGCACTGGCTCAAACTGGACGCTAACCTCAACCTTCACGGGTTCATCACGATAGTCTGCTACTGATTCACTGTCATAGACCCATACGTTGTTTTCGACGAGCCATTTGGTTTGATCGCAGCTGGGTTCGATGCTGTCGCTATCCCATTCAAGAATGCTTGCATCTGCTGAGTTTGGAGTCCACGAATCGGCAGTTGCCGTGGCTCCGGTCAACGACCCCATGCGACTATCGTCCTGGCATTCTCCGCCGGTTTCATTGATGATTTCTTCAATTTCAGTTCGGACCTCTTGCTGCCCCTTACCCTCAGCATCGATATTCGCTAACACCTTTGAGGTAACAATCGCGTTGTGCCCCTTCGGAACTGCGATTCGGTAGTAGAGCGGGGTGCGGTCATCGTGGGCAACCTCTGGCACCAGCGTGGTCTGATACTTGCCTGCACCGAGCCACTTCGCACCTTCCTTGGTCTTGGAAAACTCGAACGGGGTACCCGTAGTTTCGTAGCCCTGCACTGACCGCTGAGTCAAGAATTTCATGTGATCCGCCAGCTGGGTGGCATCATCAGCAGTCATGCTTTGACCGCCAGTTGCCTGCGCAACACACTCAAGCTCAGCGCGAGCCTCTTCATCGACCTTGAATCCCACGGTGTGAATGGTCAGGCCAACGCCCTGTCCAGCCAACTCTTTGGCGACCTCGCACACTGGTGGAGGCGCACAAGTATCAATGCCATCGGAGACCAAGATAATTGACCGCTCCCCGTCCGGTCCTAGCTCTTCGGCAGCCTTACGCAGTGCATTGCCAATCGGGGTGTAACCCTTGGCCTGCAAACCGGCAATCTTGCTCTTCAGCGCCTCCTTGTCTACCTTCTGGACCGGTGACAGGACCTCAATGTCCTGACATCCCCGCTCGCGGTTGGATTCATCGCTGGATTCGCGCTGGCCATAAACCAGCATGCCAAGTAGCGCATCATCCGGGAGGGAGTCGATCAGCTCCGTGGATGCGCGCTTTGCCGCATCGAGGCGGGTGCCTCCGGCATCGTCGGCAAGCATCGAGCCTGACAGATCCATGATTAGCTCTACTTTTGCTTCGCCCGTGCCCCCTTCGCCCGTAGGAGCGGGCTGTTCCACCCCGGACGGTGGCGGCGTATCTTGAGCTGCCGCCACAGGAGCCGGGATTGCGCTAAACCCGATCGTCCACGCCGCCAACAACAGCGTGACGACGATGGTTACCCTTAGGCGCTTTGAACTACTTGACGAAAAACTATCTTTAAAAAAGTCTTGAACTACCACCATCACAGCGCCTCAAACTGTTTTCCCAACTACAAAAACCAATCGTGTTGGTAGTTTTTCACAGTGCCCCCGGTCACACTAGAGGTATTTTTAACGGCTAAACAAATGCCCTCTGAACAATTCATGAACCATGGGGAAACCGCACAGCCGTTGAGGAACCAGCAAAGCAAAAACGCAGCCCCTGACCAGCAAATACCGAGCAGGGGGCTGCGAAAGTACTAATTCTCGTAACCACTATTAAATTATCTTTTCCGACCTACGCCGAAACTAAGCCTCAACAAGCTTGTGAATCCAACCGTGGGTGTCCTCAACCTCACCGTGCTGAATACCAGTCAGACGCTCGCGCAGCTTCATAGTCCACTCGCCAGTGTTGCCGTTATTAATCTCAAACTCACCCTCAGCGGACTTCACAAAACCGACCGGGGTGATGACGGCAGCGGTACCACAGGCGAATGCCTCGCTCATGACACCGGAAGTGGCATCATTCTTCCACTCCTCGGTGGAAATGCGGCGCTCCTCGACATTCATGCCCAGATCCTGAGCAGCCTGCAGCAACGATGCCCGGGTAATGCCCGGCAGTAGCGAACCGGACAGCTCTGGAGTCACCAGGCGAACACCAGCGTCAGCGGTCTCATCCGGGTAGATGAACGCCAGGTTCATGCCGCCCATCTCCTCGATGTACCTACGCTCGACAGCATCCAGCCACACAACCTGGTCGCAGCCCTTTTCCTCTGCCTGCTGCTGAGCCGCCAGCGAAGCTGCGTAGTTACCTGCGAACTTCGCAGCACCGGTGCCTCCCGGCGCGGCACGCACGTACTCGTGGGAGATCCACACGGTCACCGGGTTAATACCACCGGAGAAGTACGCGCCAGCAGGTGAAGCGATGAGCAGGAAGGTGTAAGAGTTCGACGGGTGCACGCCCAGGGTGCTCTCAGTGGAGAACATGATTGGGCGCAGGTACAGGGATTCTTCGCCACCAGCTGGCGGCACCCATGCTGCATCGGCCTCAACCAGCAGACGGATTGCCTCGAGAAAGGTCTCCTCCGGCAGCTGCGGCATCGCAATGCGGTCAGCGGAGCGCTGGAAGCGACGAGCGTTCTGCTCCGGGCGGAAAGTAACAATGGAACCATCCGGCATGCGATACGCCTTCAGACCCTCAAAAATCGACTGCCCGTAATGCAGGACCGAAGAAGACGGCTGCATTTCAATCGAACCATATGCCTGCAGCTTGGCGTCATGCCAGCCCTCGTCTGCAGTCCAGTCAATTCGGACCATGTGGTCGGTGAAGTGCTTACCAAAACCGGGGTTGGCCAGAATCTCCTCGCGCTCGACATCAGAGAGTGGATTCGGGTTACGTTCGATTGCAAATTCCAAAGCAGACATGTCTTTCATCCTAAACCGTCGAGGATCGAGTCGTATCAATACTCGCCCCCGAAAGACCGTGTTAGTCAGGCTAATGTCAGCGTCGCGGGCACTAGGCGCGGGTACATTCCAATAGTCGTGGCGCTGTCTCGTCGGTCCGCTGTCCAGGGGTGAAGGACACGAACCGGCAAATAGGGATACGGTGGTGTACCACATAGTACGACTACAAGGAGATGCAACTACATGTCAGTCCCCGCTAACAATGATTCGACGCAGTTCGGCGCCTCTCGTAACGCTGCAGTTTTGTCCAATTACCTGCCGGCTATCGGCACTCGCGTGGTCATCGCTGCCGACAAGTCTCTGCCCGCGGACGCCGACGCGGTTCTCGTCGCGCTTATCGACGGCGAGGATGGCCTCGAGCTGGTCGCACCCGAGGCCATCGGTTCGGTTGCAGAGCAACTGCTCGCCTCCTTTGAGGCAGTCTCCGCCAGTGCTAAGGCCGAGTCCGTGACCACCATTCCGGCCCCCGCTGGCCTGGATGTCGACAGTGTCACGGGCGTTGGCGTGGGTTCTGAGGACCTGGATGCAGAGGATATCCGCCGTGCCTGCGGTGCCGCTGCCCGCCGTATGTCCAAGGCCAAGGTGGTCTTTAACACTCTCGGCGCCATCGATCCGCAGGCTGCAGCCGAGGGCTTTGCACTGGGCGCTTACGCTTACTCCGGCCAGAAGAGCGCCGAAGAAAGCAACGAGGACACCCAGAAAGTGGTCGTGTTGGGCGCTGATGACGACGTCGTAAAGCGCGCTGCGGCGATTGTGGATGCCGTTGCCACCGCGCGTGACTTCGTCAATACAGCATCGTCGCACCTCTACCCCGAGACGTTTGCTGACGCTGCTGCAGCGCTGGGCCGTGACGCAGGGCTCGAGGTCGAGGTGCTTGACGACGACGCTCTGTGCGCCGGCGGTTTCGGAGGCCTCAATGCCGTGGGTGGCGGATCCTCGCGCGGGCCGCGCCTGGTGCGCCTGATCTGGAAGGGCGATGAGTCGGCAGAGAAATCGCTGGGACTGGTCGGTAAGGGCATCACCTTTGATACCGGCGGTATTTCGCTGAAGCCGGGCGCCAGCATGGAGAACATGATCTCCGATATGGGCGGCGCTGCGGCTGTTATTGCCACAGTCGTCCTGGCTGCCCGTTTGGGTGTTTCCACCCCGGTGACCGCAACCGTTCCGATGGCAGAGAACATGCCGGGCGGTAAGGCGTACCGTCCGGGCGATGTCATTACGCAGTACGGCGGTAAGACCATTGAGATTCTGAACACCGACGCAGAGGGCCGCCTCGTACTCGCGGACGCCATTGTCCGCGCCTGCGAAGACAAGCCGACTCACCTGATTGACACCGCCACCCTGACCGGTGCGCAGCTGGTCGCTCTTGGCGAGCGTACCCCGGGCGTCCTGGGTAACGACGAGTTCCGTGACCGTGTTGCAGAGCTGTCTCAGAGCATTGGTGAAAATGGTTGGGCAATGCCGATTCCAGTTGAGCTAGCAGAGGCCTTGAAGTCTCCGGTCGCTGACCTGCGGAATGTCACGAACTCTCGCTTTGGCGGTATGAGCGTGGCCGCTGCATACCTGCGCGAATTCGTTGGTGAGGATGTTGAATGGGTTCACATCGACGTTGCCGGTCCGGCCTTCAACACCACTGGGGAGTATGGTTATACCCCGAAGCGGGGCACTGGTGTCCCGGTTCGCACAATGTTCTCTGTAATTGAGGATTTGGCAACGAAGTAGCCGGTCATCCGACTGCGCCCCGCCCGGCTGGAATCCTGGCTGAAATGAGCTATTCCACACACCAGTCGAGGGCGGGCGCAGCCCACGGGGCAAGCAGAGTTTTCAACCTGTAAGCTTATTTGTAATAACCGTCTTAAAACGAGATTTCTTAACTTTTCGAGGAGTGCACAAACATGGCGACCTCTATTGAGATGCCGGAGCTCGGTGAATCTGTTACCGAAGGCACCATTACCACCTGGCTGAAGAAGGTCGGCGACACC
>NZ_KV834040.1:73969-453895 GCF_001837775.1 Corynebacterium sp. HMSC073H12
TTCCACCGACAAGGTCGACACCGAAATTCCATCTCCGGTCGCCGGTGTTCTCACCGAGATTCTCTTTGAAGAAGACGACACCGTCGATGTTGGCGAGGTTATCGCAAAGGTCGGAGAGCCGGGCGAAGAGCCGGAAGGCGCTGACGATTCCGCAGAGGAGACTGAGGAAGAAGCTCCGAAGGAAGAAGCTGAAGAGCCAAAGAAGGAAGCACCGAAGGCCGCTTCCGGTTCCGCTACCGACGTTGAGATGCCGGAGCTCGGCGAATCCGTCACCGAAGGCACCATCACCACCTGGCTGAAGAAGGTCGGCGACACCGTCGAGGTCGACGAGCCACTGCTCGAGGTTTCCACCGACAAGGTCGACACCGAAATTCCTTCCCCGGTCGCAGGCACCCTGCTCGAGGTCCTCTACGACGAAGACGACACCGTTGATGTCGGCGAGGTCATCGCTCGCGTTGGCGATGCAGACGCTGCTCCGGCCGCCAACGAATCGGCTGAGGAAGAAACCGAAGAGGCATCTGCTGCAGTCGAGAAGGAAGAGGAACCAGTAAAGGCCAACGAGGAGACTGAGGAAGACTCCACTGACGTTGACGCTGGCGACGCCACCGACGTTGAGATGCCGGAGCTCGGCGAGTCCGTCACCGAAGGCACCATCACCACCTGGCTGAAGAAGGTCGGCGACACCGTCGAGGTCGACGAGCCACTGCTCGAGGTTTCCACCGACAAGGTCGACACCGAAATTCCTTCCCCGGTCGCAGGCACCCTGCTCGAGGTCCTCTACGACGAAGACGACACCGTTGATGTCGGCGAGGTCATCGCTCGCGTTGGCAGTGGCCAGCCAAAGAAGGCCGCACCGAAGAAGGAAGCTCCAAAGGCAGAGTCCAAGCCGGAGCCAAAGAAGGAAGAGCCGAAGGCAGAGTCCAAGCCGGAGCCAAAGAAGGAAGAGCCGAAGAAGGAGACTCCAAAGGCTGAGGCTCCGAAGGCTGAATCCAAGCCTTCCGCCAACAAGGACGTTCCTTACGTCACCCCGCTGGTTCGCAAGCTGGCTGACAAGCACGGCGTTGACCTGACTAAGGTCCAGGGCTCTGGGATTGGCGGCCGCATTCGTAAGCAGGATGTTCTGCGCGCTGCCGAGGGCGGCCAGGAGACTGCTGCCGAGTCCGGCTCCAACTGGTCCAACAAGGGCGTTCGTCCTGAGCTCGCTGAGCTGCGCGGCACCACCCAGCGTGTCAACCGCATCCGCGAGATTACCGCCGCCAAGACCCTCGAGTCTCTGCAGACTTCCGCACAGCTGACCCAGGTCCACGAGGCAGATATGACTGCCATCTGGGATCTGCGCGCTACTAAGAAGGCTGAGTTCGAGAAGAAGCACGGCGCGAAGCTGACCTTCCTGCCATTCTTTGCAAAGGCAATCGTTGAGGCTCTGGTCAGCCACCCGAACGTCAACGCTTCCTGGAACGAAGAGACCAAGGAGATTACCTACCACGAGCAGGTCAACCTGGGTATCGCTGTCGATACCGAACGTGGTTTGCTCTCCCCGGTCATCCACGACGCTCAGGATATGTCCCTGCCGGAGCTGGCTGCCGCTATCGCGGACATCGCAGACCGCGCTCGCAATAACAAGCTGACCCCGAAGGACCTGTCCGGCGGCACCTTCACCATTACCAACATTGGCTCCGAGGGTGCCCTGACCGACACCCCGATTCTGGTTCCGCCACAGGCTGCAATGGTCGGCACCGGCGCGATTAAGAAGCGCGCAGTAGTCGTCACCGAGAATGAGGCAGATGCCATTGGTGTTCGTGCCATGGTCTTCCTGCCAATTACCTACGATCACCGCCTCATCGACGGCGCTGATGCAGGTCGCTTCATGACGACCGTTGTTGACCGCCTCGAGGTTGCTAACTTCGAATCGGATTTGCAGCTCTAAGCAGCCTTCTCCCCTCCCGGGGGGGGAAGGGGCGTAGCGCCGTGGGAATCTAACTAGTTTGCTAGCAAGAGGTTCTACCTCTTCCCTGCCCGCGTTAGTCGCAATTTGCGGCCGACGCGGGTATTTCTTTTGGTGCATTCGCCCCGCAGTTAAACCTGATTCGCGATTCCTTCAAATGCCTCGCGCCCTATTCTTGGCTTGTGCTGAGAATCCACGTATCTACACACCTATCGAAGACCCCATCGGCACAAAGAATTTACGTGCTGTTATTGCGCCATTAAGCCATTGGCGGAGAGCAGGAGGTTTTAACCGGAAACAAAGCCCTGAGTAGCAAATGTGCATGCTTTTGTACTGCAGAAATGCGAAAACTCCGTACACCCACACACGCAGTTCCAGCTATAATTTCCAGCAGCGTCCACCGACACCAAAGATAGCGATAATTAAATTCATTATCTGTTAACCTAGCCGTCACCTAGTTAGCAATTAGCCTTTACCAATCTAAGAAATCATCAGACAGCAGGCTTCTTTGGCGTGCCTATTTTCGCTCTCTGTACGTAACTTAGAAAGGTGGAGCATGTCCTCGGCTCCAGCGAATACTAGTTCGTCGACCGGGGCCACATCGTCTGAGCAATCGAACTCCTCAGATAAGTGGTGGCATCTCTTCTTCGGCGGGCTTCTCGCAATCAACATCGTAATTTTTGTCTTCTGGGCTTATGACTTCGTCGGCTCGCAGGCAAATACGGCAATTCTTCTGATTACCATCGCGTTCGCCATCTTCATGGCGTTCAACATCGGCGGTAACGACGTTGCTAACTCCTTCGGTACTTCAGTCGGTGCCGGCACCCTGAGCATGAAGCAGGCGCTAGTTGTCGCTTCAGTCTTTGAGGTTTCGGGCGCCGTCCTCGCAGGTGGCGAGGTTACTGACACCGTCCGTTCCGGCATTGTGGACCTGAATGCGATCCACGGTTTGGACCCGATGGAGTTCGCCTTCATCATGATGTCCGCGCTTCTCGGCGCGGCAGTGTGGCTCCTCGTTGCCACCCGCATGGGTTGGCCAGTTTCCACTACCCACTCCATCGTCGGCGGTATCGTCGGTGCCGCACTGACGGTCGGTTTCATCACCGGCAAGGGTGGCTGGAGCATGGTCCAGTGGGATCAGATTGGCCAGATCGCAATTTCCTGGGTCCTCTCTCCGCTACTCGGCGGTTTGGTTGCGTTCCTTCTGTTCGGCGGTATTAAGAACTCGATTCTCGTTTACAACGACAAGGCTTCCAAGCAGCTGCAGTCCATCCACCAGGAAAAGGCGGACCTCAAGGCGCAGCACCGTGAAGAGTTCGAAAAGCTGCCTGAGCACGAGCAGATCTCTTACACCAACGCGATGCTTCGCGATGCGACAACGATGCGTGACAACGACTGGACTCCGGATGACCTGGAGTCTGAGTATTTCCGCAAGCTCGTCCACATCGAGTCCAAGGTTGATGATGTCCGCGCTCACCGCGCGCTGGAAGCTTGGGTTCCGGGTCTAGCGGCCCTGGGCTCTATCGTCATCTCCGCGATGATGCTGTTCAAGGGTCTGAAGAACCTGCACCTGGGCCTGTCCGGCCTGGACAACTTCCTGATTATGGGCATGATTGCCACCGCTGTGTGGCTTGCCGTTTACATCTTTGCGCGTACTTTGAAACGTCAGGATTTGGATCGTTCCACCTTCCTGCTGTTCAGCTGGATGCAGGTCTTCACCGCTGCTGCGTTCGCTTTCTCCCACGGTTCGAACGACATCGCTAACGCGCTTGGCCCGTTCGTGGCAATTCTGGATGTTCTCCGTACCAACGAGATTTCTTCCGAGTCCGGTGTTCCGCTGGCAGTCATGGCCACCATGGGTGTCGCTTTGATTTCCGGTCTGTGGTTTATCGGCCGCTTCGTTATTAAGACGGTCGGATCCGGCCTGACTGAGATCCACCCGGCATCGGGTTTTGCTGCAGAGCTTTCCGCTGCTGTGGTCGTTATGATTGCTTCCCTGCTGGGTCTGCCGGTTTCCTCCACCCACATTCTGATTGGTGCCGTTCTCGGCGTCGGTATCGTTAACCGCGCCGCTAACTGGAACCTGATGAAGCCGATTGGTTTGGCCTGGGTTATTACCCTTCCGGCCGCTGCAGGTATTTCGGCAATCACCGTTTCCATCCTGCGCGTCGTCTTCGGCTAAGCCCACAAAAGCACGCCACTTTCGCCCCGGCGGTCACTTTCTAGTGACCACCGGGGTATTTTTGTGGCTGATGCTATCCAAGTAACAAGAAATCTGAGGCCCACAGAAATTCGGCGTATCCTATAGGCCACCATGACTGCCCCAAGAAAACCTTTTACTCGCGCAGATAAATCCATTCGAGCCTCTAGCTCCGACATCGAGATTCAGCACCTGGGTCTTGTCGACTACGAAGAGACCTGGCACCTACAGGCAGATCTTGCCGCCAAGCGTGCGAAAGACCTGATTCCAGATCAGATTCTCGTGCTTGAGCACCCGAGTCTTTACACAGCAGGAAAGCGCACCCAGCCCGAGGACCGCCCTACCAATGGGTTGTCGGTCGTCGATGTCGACCGCGGGGGCCGCATCACCTGGCACGGCCCGGGCCAGCTGGTGATGTATCCCATCATCAAGCTCGCTCAGCCGGTCGATGTGGTGGACTACGTCCGCAGATTGGAAGAAGCCCTCATTCAAACCGTTCGCCGGGCCGGCATCGCAGCTGCTGGCCGTATCGATGGCCGCTCGGGGGTATGGATTCCCGCATCAAACGGAATTACCGACCGAAAGATTGCGGCACTGGGAATCCGCGTGACTCATGGTGTGACCATGCACGGACTCAGTCTGAACTGCGACAACTCTATGGAGTTCTACAACTACATCATCCCGTGTGGCATCTCCGATGCTGGAGTGACCACCCTATCCCGGGAGCTTGACCGAGATGTTAGCGTGTCAGAGATGACAGAGCCGCTTCTGGCGGATTTACAAGATGCTTTGGAAGGCCGTCTGACCGTTGCCGACCATTCCTTCGGCTCCGCGCCCGACCCCACGAAGGGCCTGCCACACCGGGTGAAGCATAACTCCACTACCGGCATATTCGAGTACTCATCAACAAACAAGTAGGGTGAAACTGTGACTGTTAAGCCAGAAGGACGTAAGTTACTGCGCGTCGAGGCACGAAATGCCGAGACCCCTATCGAAAACAAGCCACGGTGGATCCGCAACCAGGTTCGCCCGGGCCCCAGCTACAAAGAC
This sequence comes from Corynebacterium sp. HMSC073H12, assembly GCF_001837775.1. Lineage (NCBI taxonomy): Bacteria > Bacillati > Actinomycetota > Actinomycetes > Mycobacteriales > Corynebacteriaceae > Corynebacterium > Corynebacterium sp. HMSC073H12. The sequence continues at coordinate 79,165 of NZ_KV834040.1, forward strand.
ATGAAGAACCGTGTCTCGGGCGCCTCCCTGCACACAGTTTGTCAGGAGGCTGGCTGCCCGAACATTCACGAGTGCTGGGAAGACCGCGAGGCCACCTTCCTCATCGGCGGCGATAAGTGCACCCGCCGCTGCGACTTCTGCCAGATTAACTCGGCCAAGCCCGACCCATTGGATAAGGATGAGCCGCGCCGTGTTGCAGAGTCCGTCCGCGAGATGGGTCTTCGTTATGCCACTATCACCGGTGTCGCCCGCGACGACCTGCCCGATGGTGCATCCTGGCTCTACGCAGAGACATGCCGACAGATCCACGAACTCAACCCGAATACCGGTGTCGAGCTCCTTGTCGATGACTTCCGTGGCGACGAATCTGCCGCACAGCAGGTCTTCGACGCCAAGCCCGAGGTTTTCGCTCACAATCTGGAGACGGTGCCGCGCATCTTCAAGCGTATCCGCCCCGCATTCCGCTACGAGCGTTCCTTGGAACTCATCACTCGTGCTCGCGAAGCTGGGCTAGTTACCAAGTCCAACCTCATCCTGGGCATGGGCGAATCCTATGACGAAATCGTCTCCGCTATGCAGGATTTGCACGATGCCGGCTGCGACATTCTGACGATCACTCAGTACCTCCGCCCCACTCCACTGCACCACCCAATTGAACGTTGGGTTAAGCCGGAGGAGTTCGTTAAGCTCTCCAAGACCGCTGAAGAGATGGGCTTTGCTGGTGTCATGTCCGGCCCGCTGGTCCGCTCTTCCTACCGCGCTGGACGGCTCTACGCCCGCGCACTGGCGCACCGCGGTCAGGAACTGCCTGCACATCTGTCCGCGCTTGCCGACGACAACGACAACAACCTCGCGCTTCAGGAAGCCTCGACTCTGCTCGACCGCTACGGCGCATCGGAGGATACGCCAGTCACTTCGGCTATTCCGGCTTCCTAGAGGCCTGACGGCCGCAACGCCGTCGTAAAGCGAAACGGCGCTACGGCGCGGTCTATTGCCTAAAACTACATCGCATGCCCTAAAGTTGGTGATTATGGCGACCAATGATGCGAAAGAAATGAAGAAGGCGAACCGCGCCGCCAAGCGCGCTCAGCGTAAGCAGACTCGTAGCCAGATGTGGCAGGCGTTTAAGCTGCAACGCTCGCGGGACAACAAGCTCGTGCCTTACATGGCACTGGGCTTCTTCGGCCCGATTATCCTGCTGCTACTGCTTGGTCTGCTCATTGGTGGAGTCTGGCCCTGGGTTCTGACGATTATTGGTATTTCGATCGGCTTTATGGTCGCGATGTACATCTTCTCCAAGCGTCTTGAGGCTTCCTTCTACACCGAGGCAGAAGGCCAAGCCGGCGCTGCGGCGTGGACGCTGGACAATATGCGTCAGGGCGTTGGCTATGTCTGGCACGTCAAGACCGGTGTTGTCGCTAATCAGCACATGGATGCTGTTCACCGTGTTATTGGTAACGCCGGTATTGTGCTGGTCGGTGAAGGTGACCCGAACCGCGTCAAGCAGATGATTGCTCGTGAGAAGAAGTCGCTGGCACGCATTGCGGGCGAAGCTCCGATTTACGACATGATTGCTGGTAGCGACGAGGGTCAGGTCCCGCCGAAGAAGCTGCAGCGCGAACTCATGCGTCTGCCACGCAACCTGAATAAGGATCAGGCCAATGCTTTGAATGAGCGCATCCAGTCGATGGACCGCATTCGCGATGCGCGCGCGAACATGCCCAAGGGTCCTATGCCGAAGGGCGCTAACCCACAGGCCGGCATGAACCGTCGTGCGCGCCGTGCCGCCAATCGTGGCAAGAAGCACTAGAGGTTTTAGCTAGGTTTCACCAGGGTTGGTTGCTCGGGCAACCCGACGAGGGACAATCTAGGTTGTGGAAAAGGGGCTTTCGGGCCCCTTTTTTGTGCTTTAAAGCTCTAAAACGAAGTCTAAAGCTGCGCCCTCAAACGCAGCTTCCGATGTCTTGTCGAAGCGATTTCTATTACTTACCTCGCCGCCGGTAAAGGGTTCATTCTTGCTGGAAACAATACTTAATGAAGATTACTGCTAGTTGTGCCACCATGGGATATGTGCAACTCTTGGCTGAAAATGAACTCTTAGCGCTTCTAGTGATTTTGTTTCTTGGCCTGGCAATTGGCCAGATCAAGATCTTCGGCTTCAAGCTTGGCGTGGCTGCCGTCCTCTTCGTCGGCCTTATCCTCGCGACCATCGAGCCGGAAATTCAAATCTCCCCGCTGATTTACATCGTGGGCCTGGCATTATTCGTCTACACCATCGGGCTGGAGGCGGGCCCCGAGTTCTTCAGCTCGTTACGCTCACGCGGTATTAAGCACAACCTGTTCGGCATTGGTGTGCTCGCAGTTGTCACTATCGAGTCTTTCTTGCTAATCAAGTTTTTGCCTATTGACCCGGTGGAGGGCGCAGGCGCCTTCACAGGCGCCCTGACCAACACCCCGGCTATGGCCGCAATCGTCGATGCTCTTCCTAGCCTAATTTCAGATAAGGGCGAGCTGGCCGCTGCCCACGATATGCCGGTGATTGGTTACTCCCTGGCCTACCCAATCGGTGTGCTGGCAGTGATTGCCTCAATCGGTATTATGTCGAAGGTCTTCCGCGTCGATCACGATCAGGAAGCTATTGACGCAGGTGTTGCCGCACTCCCACTGCATACTCGGGACATCAAGGTCCTCAAGGAGGACCTGCCTTCCATTACTGACCTTCCGTCGAAGTTCGGTTTGGACATCACGGTTTCACGCATCGAGTATAAGGGCCACCTCTACATTCCATCTCCGGGTGACACTGTCTCCGTCGGCGATATTGTTTCCGTCGTCGGGACTGAGGAAGAGATTGCTCGTGCCGCCGAGCACATTGGTGAGCTTATGCCAGGTGATCCGACGCACGACGGTCGCCTGGATTTCCGTCGCATCTTTGTCTCCGCATCTGATGTGGTTGGCGTACCTATCGCGGAGCTTCAGACTCGCATGGACGGCATGATTATTACGCGTATTCGCCGCGGCGACCACGACATCGTCGCGGAACCAAACATGCGCCTCGAGCTTGGCGACCGCGTCCGAGTGGTTGCACCGCCAGAGAAAATCAAGGACGCAACAAAGTTCTTCGGCGACTCTTACAAGAAGCTTTCCGACGTCAACCTCTTGCCGCTCACCCTTGGGCTTACGCTGGGCGTCTTGGTCGGTCTCATCAAGATTCCGCTTCCGGGCGGCAGCTCGCTAGCCCTGGGATCCGCTGGTGGTCCACTGGTTGTGGCACTGATTCTGGGTGCTGTTGGTCGCACTGGCCCATTGGTTTGGCCTATCCCCTACTCGGCCAACCTGGCGTTCCGCACCATGGGTCTAGCGCTGTTCCTGGCTGGTATCGGCACCACTGCTGGTAAGGGATTCCAGGCTGCGTTGTCTGACCCGGCATCACTGACAGTTCTGGGCCTTGCCGCCATCATCGCCTTTAGCTCCGCACTGTTGACCCTCATTGTCGGTCACCGCGTGCTGAAGATTCCGTTCGGTCAAACTGCGGGTATCCTCTCGGGCTTGCAGACTCACCCGGCAGTGCTCTCATACGTCAACGACCAGGCCAAGAACGAGTTGCCGGCAATGGGATACACAACGGTGTATCCAATGGCAATGATCATGAAGATCATTCTCGCCCAGGTCCTGGTCGTGTTGGTGCTATAGCACTAACTCAAACAGAACTAACCCAAAATGACGGCCGTGCCAGTGGCACGGTCGTGCATGCCGCGCATATCCGAGTCGGTGATTGCTGGCGGCAGCAGGAAAAGAGTAAGCAAGCTGCGGAAGAAGGCACGAACAAAGCCGACTCGCTCGCTGGGCTTGTCCACGCGAGCGACGCCCATCTTCATCATCCACTGCCCCGGAGTGCGGGCGAACAGCCAAACCGACACCGTGCCAATAATGAGGAAGACAACTGGCGTATAGGTCGCAAGGAATGACTGCCAGGCGATAAACGAATCCCCGAACTGTTCAATCTGCCCCTCACTCGGGCCGACGAACATCGAAACAGCGCCGGCGATCATCAAGGAAATAATCCAGTCAATAAGAATACCGCCGACGCGACGCATCAGCGTCGCTTGCGAGCCTGGGCCATCGGGGGCAAGACCCAACGCCTGGCCGGGATAGTCCGAGAGTTTGTCCGGATTATCAAACTCTCCCGGAATCTGAGGGCCATCTAGCCAACTGTGCTTTTCTTCCATGGGTTCATAGTCTAATGCAGTAATCCGGCTATCAAATCACGGGCTGGGACAGCCACTCAGCCTATGCGGGGGGGGTAATTCCGGGGGCGATGTTGCGTCGCCTTTTCCATTTTCTTATCAGCATGGGGCTAAAGGCTCGTCGTAAAGCGTGTGTGACGCGAATGCGCAGGGTATTGCCCTGTTTCCACAAACAGATAACCTAATCCCTATTTGCGTAACCCATTCCGTATTGGCGGGTTTTTTATGCTGCACGGCAAAATTCGTGGTTCTAATTCCAGAATGAATGCGCGGTTCGTTAAGCTTAAAAGCGTCAACCGGCCAGTCCTTGACAGCGAGACAGGCGTACGAAAGTCGTACCCAGCCCCGCCTCGCACTAACCAAGGCCAACTAAGGAGACCGCACATGTCCTTCAATACTCCCGAGGAAGTAGTCGCGTATATCAAGGAAGAGGGCGTCGAATTCGTTGACGTTCGCTTCACAGATGTTCCCGGCACCGAGCAGCACTTCACCATCCCCGCATCCGCATTCGACGAAGATGCGATGACCGAAGGCCTGGCGTTCGACGGATCTTCAGTCCGCGGCTTCACTTCCATCGACGAGTCCGACATGGCGCTGCTACCCGACCTCAGCACCGCGCGTATTGACCCGTTCCGCAAGGCGAAGACCCTGAACGTCAAGTTCTTCGTCCACGATCCATTTACCCTCGAGCCATTCTCCCGCGACCCGCGCAATGTCGCCAAGAAGGCAGAGGAATACCTAATCTCCACCGGAATCGCCGATACCTGCTTCTTCGGCGCTGAGGCCGAGTTCTATATCTTCGACAACGTTAAGTTCGAAACCGACACCAACCGCGGCTTCTACGAAGTTGACTCCGTCGAAGGCTGGTGGAACCGAGGCAAGGACGAGAACCCAGATGGATCCACGAACCTGGGTTACAAGACTCGCCTGAAGGGCGGCTACTTCCCGGTCGCCCCATACGACCATTACCAGGATCTGCGCGACAAAATGTGTCTCCAGCTGGCCAACGCCGGCTTCGACCTGGAGCGAGCCCACCACGAGGTCGGCACTGGCGGCCAGCAGGAAATCAACTACAAGTTCAACACGATGCTGCACGCTGCAGATGATCTGCAGTCCTTCAAGTACATCATCAAGAACACCGCCTGGGAAGAGGGCAAGTCGGTCACCTTCATGCCAAAGCCGCTGGCTGGCGACAACGGCTCAGGCATGCACGCTCACCAGTCGCTGTGGAAGGACGGCAAGCCGCTGTTCCACGATGAGGCCGGTTACGCAGGCCTGTCGGACATCGCTCGCTGGTACATTGGCGGCATCCTGCACCACGCCGGTGCAGTTCTGGCCTTCACCAACCCAACTCTGAACTCCTACCATCGCCTGGTCAAGGGCTTCGAGGCTCCGATTAATCTGGTCTACTCGCAGCGCAATCGCTCGGCCGCTGTGCGCATTCCGATCACCGGCTCCAACCCGAAGGCAAAGCGCATCGAGTTCCGCGCTCCGGACCCGTCAGGTAACCCGTACCTTGGTTTCGCCGCCATGATGATGGCCGGACTGGACGGCGTGAAGAACCGCATCGAGCCGCACGCTCCGGTCGACAAGGACCTTTACGAGCTCCCGCCAGAGGAGGCAGCCGACATCCCACAGGCTCCGACCTCCCTCGAGGCCGCTCTTGAGGCTCTGAAGAACGACCACGAGTTCCTGCTCGAGGGCGATGTCTTCACCGAGGACCTCATCCAGACCTACATCGACTTCAAGTACGAAAACGAGATCGAGCCAGTTCGCCTGCGCCCGACTCCGCAGGAATACGAAATGTACTACGACTGCTAAAGTTTTCGCTTTACGACGGCCGCAGCGAGCATCACCCATTGCTCCTCACGACTGCCCGACGAGCTTGTTAGATGCCGCCTGACCACAGTTAATGTGGCCAGGCGGTTTTTCGTTGCGGCCATGCTGGCTGCGGGTGCCTGGGCCCACATACGCGCGTATGTGAGCACGAATTTGTGCGCGATTCCAGGCCACTTCCCGGAACAGAACCATACACCACCACAAAAGGGCCGCATCTCCTGCACGAGTAGAGTCGCACACTCTCCTCCCCGGTCTTATCGATGCAATATTCACTTGTCGATGCGCTATAGCGTGGCCATAAGTGAACAGCGTATCGACAAGTGACAGGGTGGGGAGGATACCGTGCGCATAAGAGCCGGACAGCCGTCGATAAGTGACGAAGAATCGTCGACAAGTGAAGGAAAATCATCGATAAGTACCAAAAAAATTGGCCATAAGTGCGAGGGCGGCGCTAGGGACAACACTAGGGACGGATGCGAGGGGCGTCCACCAAGAGACGGATGCGAGGGGCGGCCACCAAGGGTGGATGGGGCATGCTGCGAAGGTAGGATGCCAGGCAATCACGCCCGTTGAACCAGAAATGTGTCGCAGATTAATGACATGTGACAAAGTTCATAAACATTGATGCGTGGGAGGATAATTCACTCATCGGTAATCGTTCTCAAAAAGCATCAATTGTGCATGTCGAAGTAGTTATTACGGGCAACTTATTGACGGAAATTGGACTCTGCCGCTGTGACCGTCGTAAAGCGGAAATGGCGTGCTGAAGACTGCGTAAACGCCCCTACGCTGTGGCTTTTCCGTATGGTGGTACGACATACCCCCTCGGAAATGGCAACTCGAGAGCCCACGCCGAGGCATTTGATTGATTCTGGAGAGCATGCATCTGGAATTTCTTAAGCACAGCCGCCGCATACGGTGGCCGATGAACATTAAGAAGGTTTAGGCTCGCAGGCTTCGACTCAGAAGGATGTCGATTGGATTAAGAACGAGTTCTCACAGCTTGAAGAGGTTCGTATCGTCGAGGCTGAAGAAGAAGCCATCAGCGACTCCGACATCCTCATCGCCGGCACCTCGACCTCCTCCGGTGGCCCGTCTGGTTTCCCGTACTTCAAGAAGGAGCACCCGAAGCCCGCCGCGCTGCTGCTTATGCCGGCACGTCTGCGCCCGACAACGCAGGAGTTCGAGCTCTACTACGACTGCTAGCACTCGCCCAGTAAAACTCGCTTGACGACGCCCACACCGCTACCCCACCTAACCGTCTTGGGGTAGCGGTGTTTTTAGGTGAGGCATGCTGTTTTAGTCGGCACATTTAGTAGAGCTAGCACCACTGCGAACTAAACGGATCAGGGCTACCCTTGATAAGTATGAACAACAAGTCACTGACCCGTTCCACCAATAACAAAATGGTTGCCGGTGTGCTCGGTGGGTTCGCTGAGTACTTCAACTGGGATGCGACTTTGCTGCGCGTTATATTTGTCGCGTCTTTCCTGATGCCGGGTCCGCAGTTTCTTCTCTACCTCGCAGCATGGATTATCATGCCGAAGGAAACTTACGCATAAGCGCAATCAACCGGAAGTACTTAAATATCCATACCTTGGAGTATTTATCTAATGAGCGATGCCCCTCCCGAAAAATCCACCAAGAAAATTTACCGCTCGCGTAATGACCGCCTCATCGGTGGCGTCCTGGCAGGAATTGCGGAAAGCCAAGGTTGGGATATCACTTTCACACGAATGGTCTACATCATCCTTCCCTGCGTTGGATTGATGCTTGGCTGGAAGATTGGCGCTGGATTCCTCGCTCTTTACCTCTTGGCCTGGTTCGTCCTACCAGATGGTGAGTACACGCTTGACGACGAGGCCCGCGGCTCCAATCCCGCAGGGAAAGAAAATAAGCAATAAATGTCAAGCTTGATAAGATTGATACCTATCCGTTACCCAGAACGTCCTCACCAGCACTATTCCATTTTCGCAGTCACGCAAAATCGGTAACAAATAGTGCACAAAGTGCACAGATTCACGTCATTTGACTTGCGCAAGTCTCAGAATTACCTAATGTTCTTTCTGTACGGCTTTGAAGCCACGCCCTCTTCCGATGCCTGATATTCAAAAGAATTGTCATTTTCTCTTTGAATTTAATTCGGGCAAATAGTGGAAGATGCCGATAATTGAATAGGTAACTTAGTTAGCTCTCAAGAAAGTGGTTTGAAATGCAGAACAAGAAGATGACCCGTATCGCTACCGCAATCGTCGGCTCCGCCGCTCTTCTCGGCGGCCTGGCTGCATGTTCTTCCGATGATGCACAGGATGCTGCTAACAACGCCAAGGATCAGGCTGGCCAGGTAGCAACCGACGCCACTGATAAGGCTGGCGACGCTGCTAATGGCGCCAAGGATAAGGCTGGCGACGCTGCTGACGGCGTCAAGGATAAGGCTGGCGACGCTGCTGACGGTGCTAAGGACAAGGCTAACGAGGCTATGAACGGTCTGGGTCTGGGCGACGCTGCTGGCGAGGATGTGGCAGAAGCTGACCTGCCTGAGTCCATCACCGAGGCAGCTTCTTCCTTCACCTCCCCGTACGGTGCTGAAGCTGGCGAGTTCAAGTCCGCTAAGAAGGTCGGCGACGCAGTTGCCGCTGAATACGAGAACGTCACCTTCGTTGAGTCCCCGGAGACCAATGGTGCACAGCCACTGATTGGTAAGATTCGCGAGACTTGGGTTGCCAACGGTGCACTGGAAAACGAGATCGGTCTGCCGACCGCTCCGGAGTCCGAGATTGAAAACGGCTGGGAGCAGCCGTTCACTAAGGACACCATGAAGTGGACTTCTGAGGACGGCCAGAACTACTCCGACTCCTACGAGAACAAGTAGTTCTACGCTGACCGGTAGATTATGAGCGTGCCTGACGGCACGCTCTTTTTCTTTCCCCTTAGCTAGTCACGTTCCCCACTCACCTAGTTTCCCCCCCCCACTCACCTAGTCAAAAACGCCAGAGGCACCGCGCCGATGTGCGCCAACAATGTTGATATCGACAATCCCCACGGCAGCCATTGATGCAAAGACCGTGGTGGGGCCTACGAACTTAAAACCGGCTTTCTTTAATGCCTTGGCAAGCGCCTTGGACTCTTCGGAGAAGCTGGGAACCTCTTCGATTGAGCGTGGCTCCGGAGACTTCTCCGGTTTAAACGACCACATCAGCTCGGCTAAGCCGCCGTGCTCACGCAGTGCAATAGTCGCCTCGGCGTTATTGATTACTGCGGTTATCTTCCTGCGATTCCGAATGATCCGTTCGTCATTCATCAATCTTTCGACGTCTTCGTCATCGAAATCAGCAACCGCATCGGGGTCGAAGTTCGCGAAGGCTTCCCGAAACGCGGGCCGCTTCTTCAGAACTGTCTCCCACGACAGTCCCGCCTGAAATACTTCCAGACTGAGCCGTTCGAATAGTCCTTGCTCATCACGCACCGGCATCCCCCACTCGGTATCGTAATAGTCTCTCAGCAGCTCGCTGTGAGCCGCCCACGCCGGTCGAGCCAATTCATCGTCACCGATGATGAGCCCATTGTTTTCCGTGTAGTCCGATCCAATTTTCATCAGTCTTTCCAATCCCCCAATTCCGGTTTGATTTAACTGCGCGCCGCAGCTGTTAATCCTTGTGGTTCTGTTGACGCCCAACCAGAGCGCCATACACCAGATCGAGTGTCGGTGTTTCCACTGACACCTTCTGCCCCATCCGGCGGATTGCGCCAATCTGGGCATCGAGCTCATTGGCAAGGCCTTCGGTGTAGTCACGCTGCATCGACGAGGTGTTGTCGTACCCCTGAGCATCAGTAAAGGCCAAGGTCCGCGACACGATGTCCTCTGGCAGCGCGACACCGCAGGCTCGACCAACTGCTTCAGTTTCTTCAAACATCCGCGTCAAGCTGTCGCGCATTTCCGAACGCAAGTAACCAATCGGGCTATCAGCCAGGGCACCTAGTGCACCGAGGTTAGCCACGAACATCGCTTTTGCCCAGATATCGACCCAGATATCCGGGAGCTGTTCGCCACCGAGCCCAGCCGTGTGCAATGCCTCGATAACTTCCCCGACCAGGTCATTAGTGGAGCCATCGAATGTGCCGATGTTCAGGCTCATCGGTCCTGGGCGGAAGGTAACTTCCGCCGGGCCAGTGTGGATAAAGAAACCGCGGATAACACCCGGGAACACCTTGTCCTCACCGAACCGCCCCGCTGCCAAATAAGGGATTTCCACCGAGTTATGGGTGGTCACAACCGTGGCTCCAGCCGGAACTTGTGGGAAAGGATCGTTGCCCGGCAGCGCCTTGGTTGCCGCAATCACAACATCGACGCCGATGCCATCGGCAGTGAGTTCGTCCCAGTTGTCGGCTGCCTTAACAGGGATAATGCTGCGTTCCCCGTGCTCGTCGATAAGCGTGAGCCCCACCTCACGAAGACGTGTCAGGGTCTCACCGCGGGCGAGAAAGACAACATCATAGCCCGCTTGCACGAGGCGACCGCCAAACCAGCCGCCCACAGCTCCTACACCTAAAACTCCAATCCTCATAGCTGCCACCTTACGACTTCCGTGTTGAGCGCGAAGGAAGTTGCATTCGGTTGTCCACAGGCAATCCGGGCTATCCCCAAATGTGAAAATTGGACTTGAATTACTACCTTGTCAAAACTATGTAAAGCGGAGTAGGGTCGAAATCAATAGATATCAACCCAGGGTTGTTACTCTTTTGAGGCAAGACCTGAGGCCCACAGTTTGTGGTGCCTCGGGTCTTTTTTGCGTTTAACGGCCCTGTTTACCGCGAAGGAAGGTCACGATGGGGTCGTCAAAAGATTCCAGCGCGAGGGCAATAGTTGAAAACCTCGGTGGACCCGGAAACATCACAAGCATGACACACTGTGCGACGCGTCTGCGTTTTGAACTCGGTGATGTCTCCAAGATCAACGAGGACAAGATTGACAAGGTGCCGGGCGTACTCGGCGTCGTTCACCAGGGCGACAACCGTTACCAGGTCATCTGTGGCGGTGGTGTCGAGTCGATGTACACGGCAATTAAGCACCTGCCAGAGATGAAGGGGGCGGGCGCGGTCGCCACTAAGTCCGATGCAGACGTAAAGGCAGAAGCCCGCTCGAAGGCACGCGGCAAGTATTCCTGGCTGGATAACTTCTTCGAGTACCTCTCGGATTCGTTCCGCCCAATCCTGGGCGTGCTGCTGGGTGCATCGCTGATCATCGCGATTGCCGCAGTTCTCGATGGTCTGAATATCGTCGACTTCCGCGCTGACGATAAGTCCGCCACCTGGGTTTTCGTCGATGCCATGTGGCGCAGCGTCTTCTACTTCCTGCCAATCATGGTCGCCTACAACGCAGCGAAGAAGTTGCGGGTAGATCCATGGCTGGGCGCGGCCATCATGGCTGCCCTGATGACTCCGGAGTTTATGAGTCTGCAGGATACTGAGCGCTTCTCCGACACCGTCCGGACAGTCAACGAGGAACTGGGCACCGAGGCATTCACCGCCAACATCTTCGGTCTGCCGATGCAGCTCAATGACTACGGTGGACAGGTCTTCGTACCGCTAATCATGGTGGCAATCCTTGCTGTGGTCTACCACGGTCTGAAGAAGGTCTTCCCGGAGAATGTGCAGATGGTCTTCGTGCCGTTTATCTCCATGTTGATTATGATTCCGTTGACCGCTTTCCTCATCGGCCCACTGGGCATCTGGCTTGGTAACGGCATCGGCTCTGGCCTAGCATGGATGAACTCGAACGCACCGTTTGTGTTCGCAATTCTGATCCCGATGCTCTACCCGTTCCTCGTACCGCTTGGCCTGCACTGGCCACTGAATGCGCTGATGCTGGTCAATATCCAGACTCTCGGCTACGACTTCATCCAAGGCCCAATGGGCGCCTGGAACTTCGCCTGCTTCGGCGCCACTGCCGGTGTGCTGGTTCTTTCCATGCGCGACCACGACACTCAGATGCGCCAGACTGCAACAGGCGCACTCGCTGCGGGTCTGTTCGGCGGTATCTCCGAGCCGTCTCTCTACGGTATTCACCTGCGCTTTAAGAGGATCTACCCGCGTATGCTGCTCGGCTGTTTCGCCGGCGGTCTGACAATCGCCATCCTCTCCGCGCCGTACGGTGGCGTGACCACCAACGCCTTCGTCTTTACCTCTCTGATTACCACTGTCGTGTTCAAGCCAATCTGGGTCTACTTGATCTCCATTGCAGTGGCGTTCTTCGTCGCCATGTTCGCAATCATCCTCACCGACTACCGCACGCCGGAAGATAAGGCTGAGGCCGAGGCCGCACGCGCCGCAGAGCTTGACGACGAGCCCAGCGACGACACCCCACACGCTGCCTCAGGTGACTCCGCTTCCGCTCCCGCTGGGACTCCAGGTGAAAGCGGCGCCAACACCGAGGCTGTCGCACCGGCTGCCGCAGCAGCTGGCGCCGGTGGTGCCGCAACGGCCGTTGCTACCAAGCCTGTACAGGTACAGGCCCCAGTTGCCGGTGAGGTTGTTAACCTTGCCGATGCCGGCGACGCGGTCTTTGCCTCCGGTGCTCTCGGTGACGGTGTCGGAATCAAGCCGACCAATTCGACCGTGGTCGCCCCCGTATCGGGCACGTTGATGACCGTGGCCAAGACCGGTCACGCCTTCGGCATTAAGACCGATGACGGTGTGGAGGTACTCGTCCACGTCGGTATTGACACGGTCAAGATGGCCGGTGAGGGCTTCGATGTCCAGGTTTCCAAGAAGCAGCACGTCGAGGCCGGCGATGTTCTTGCCGAAGTCGATTTCGACAAGATCAAGGAAGCTGGTTACCCAACCACGACGCTGATGACCATCACCAATACCAAGAAGCTGACCAAGGTTTCCCCGGTCACCGGCATCACCGTCCACGCCGGCGACACCGTCATCGAAGTTCAGCCATAATTGATTTCTAGAAGGCATACCGGCCTGAAATCCCTCAACTTATGGAGGAGTTCACGGTTACCGACATGGAAATCTTAAGAGTATTCAATAACAACGTGGTCCTGGCCAAGGACGCGACCGGCGAGAAAATCATCACCGGCCGCGGCATTGGCTTCAAGGCCCGCCCGGGGCAGTCGGTTGATTCGAGCAAAGTTGTTCGAATCTTTGTCCCAGCGGAAGGCCGCGATCCGGACCATATTGCCACGATGCTCACAGAGATTCCGTTGGCCCACATCACTCTTGTGACCGATGCGGTAACCGCGGCCGGTCTGCCGGAATCAATGACAAAGAACGCTTCCCTTCTTGTGGCGTTGGCCGATCACATTGGTTTCGCCATCATGAGGGCAGCTAACGGGCAGCAAGCTGATTACCCGCTGCTCGCGGAAGTCAGCCAACTTTATAGTGAAGAGTACGCGCAGGCGCAGGCCATTTTGTCGCATATCAATCGCGCTCTCAATGACCGTCGTATAGCGCCATTGCCCCGCTCAGAATCGGTGGCAATTACGTTACACCTGGTCAATGCTGGTTTTTCTACGGGCGATTTGAGCTTCACCTACACCATGACGGGCGTGCTGCAGCAGCTGCTCACAATCATTGAAAGTGATTTTGGCATCACGCTGGAGCCAGAGACTGTCAATGTGGGGCGCTTCATCACGCACCTGCGCTACCTGTTCGTCCGGATCGCCAAGCATGAGCAGTTGAAAGACCACTCCTCCGCTATTGGCCAGGCCATCCGTGACTCTTCCCCAGAGGCATATCGTTGCGCACAGCGCATCTCCGCAGTCATTGAACTGCGTCTGGGGTCGGAGCTAACGGAAGACGAAATTTCCTACCTCACCCTGCACATTGCACGCATTGTGCAGGCAGCGGCTGTATCTCCCACCGCCTCCAGGGCTTCCCGGAGCGTGCGCGACGTTGATGCTAAGCAAGCACCAGCGGGCGGCGCACCCGCGGTGGGGTGTACAGGCACTGTGCCTGAGTCAGAGAATTTCACACACTCGACCCGAAAGGATTCAACCATGATTACTCGTACCGCGACCATCGGTTCCTCCGTAGGCCTGCACGCTCGCCCGGCTTCCCTGTTCACTCAGGCTGCTGCTGAGTACGACTACGACATTGTCATTTCTCTGGATGACGAAGAGGCCGATGCCGCTTCGATTCTGGAGGTCATGACCCTCGGCGCTAAGCACGGTGATGAAGTCACGCTGAGCTGTGAGGACGACTCCGCAGCTGCAGCTCTGGACGAGCTCGCTGCCATGCTCGAGCGCGACCTGGATGCCGAGTAAGCCCAGCTAAAACACTCCTGGATAACACCACGGCACACCACGACCGACGGGGTCTCCCCGCAAAGGTCCCGAAAAGGAGATCGGAAGCAATGAACGAGCAGCACACTGTCATCTATGGCATCGGTGTCTCGACCGGTACGGCCAGCGCTGAAGTAGTAAAGGTACTCCCCGCTCCGGGAGTTGATACTCAAGAGCCATCGTCGACCGACCCTGTCGCCGATGGTGAGCGCGTTCGCGAAGCGATGGCCAACGTCGCAGAGTCGCTGAAGAAGCAAGCTGAGCATTCCAGCCCGCAGGCACGTCCGATTCTGGAGGCTACTGCGCAACTGGCTTCCGATAGGGCGCTCGTCAAGGCCGTGGTGAAGAAACTTAAGGCGGGCTCCGGCGTCACCCAGGCAGTTCACGATGCCGTTGAGGACTACGCGCAGCTCCTTGCAAGTCTCGGCGGCTACATGGCTGAACGTGTCACCGACCTTTACGATGTTCGCGACCGCACGATTTGCGAGCTGCGCGGTCTGCCAAAGCCGGGCGTCCCGGATGTCTCCACCCCAACTATTCTGCTTGCCGACGATCTCGCGCCCGCCGAAACCGTGGGGCTTGATCCCGAGTTGGTCGTAGGCATTGCCACCGCTGGTGGCGGGCCGACCAGTCACACGGCTATCCTCGCAGCTCAGCTGGGCATTCCGGCCGTCGTTAAGGCGAAGGGCGTCATGGAACTTGAGGCCGGTACCCTTGTCGCCATTGACGGTGGCGCCGGTGAGGTGATTGCGAATCCGACCGCCGATGAGGTCGCCGAGTTGGAAGAGCGCGCTCGTCGCCGGGAAGCCGCCCTGGCGCAGTCTGTGGGCGCAGGCAAGACCGCTGATGGTTACCCTGTGAATCTGCTGGCCAACATTGGTACGGCGGAAGATGGTGAGTCTGCAGCAGCGCAGGATAATGAGGGCACAGGTCTGTTCCGTACTGAGTTTCTTTTCCTCGACCGCGACAAGGCTCCGAGTTTGGAAGAACAAACGGAAACCTACACTCGTGTGCTGAAGGCATTCGGTGAGCGCCGCGTGGTTGTGCGCACACTGGATGCGGGCGCGGATAAGCCGCTGAGCTTTGCCGACCTAGGCGAGGAAGAAAACCCGGCGCTGGGTCGCCGCGGACTGCGCCTGTCGCAGGCTCGGGAAGATTTGCTGGATACGCAGCTGGATGCACTCGCCGCTGCGTTTGATGCCACCGGCCGCAAGGCTGACCTGCGGGTTATGGCTCCGATGATAGCAACGGTCGAAGAAACAAAGTGGTTTGCGGACAGGGCGCGTGAGCGTGGCCTGCCGAAGGTCGGCATCATGATTGAGGTCCCCGCAGCAGCAATTCGCGCGAAGCAGCTGCTGTCCATTGTGGACTTTGCCTCCATTGGTACTAACGACTTGTCGCAGTACACTATGGCGGCCGACCGTATGCAGGGGGCTCTGGCGGATCTGCTTTCCCCGTGGCAACCAGCGGTACTGCAAATGATTAAGTCCGCATGCAAGGGCGGCAATGCTACCGGCAAGCCGATTAGTGTCTGCGGTGAAGCCGGCGGTGACCCGCTGCTGGCACTGGTCCTGGTGGGTCTCGGCGTGAGCTCGCTGTCCATGGCTTCCAAGAAGGTGCCGGCCGTCCGCGCCGCTCTCCGCCTCCACGACCGCGCTACTTGCCAGCAGATGGCAGCGTACGCTGTCGATGCCGAGACTGCGGCTGATGCGAAGGCCGCAGTGACCGCGCTGGTGGATCCGAAGGTGAAGGATCTGCTGTAGAGCGACGGAATTATTACTGAGCCTGGCGCACACACGGTCAGCGTAAAAGTGTGTGCCAGGCTCTTTCTTTATTGGCGCGTCGATCGATCACGAGCAGCGAACTCTCTGGGCAATTTCTTGATTTTCGCTCTCTCGAACGCCCGATTAGGATAAATAGAGTGCCTTCGTCGGCACCACCAACGCCGTCGAAGCCCCTTAATAGTTCAAATAAAGACGGCTCATACAAGCCGCAACTTAATTCACGCATCAGGCTCCACCCAGCCCGTGACAATTCACAATTTCACATTAAAGTGTCAGTTTTCGACATCGTGGCCTTTCATCTACATGGGCACACGAACTGCAATTGCGCTGCTGTAACGGGCGTTTGCGCCACCGCAGCACCAGCAACAACGGCGTCGCCACAGCAGCATGCAGCATCGCCCTTGACCTTACGGGCGACACTAATTTAGAAAGAACACAATTCTCATGACCAAGTCGAGCGGAGTGGAGTCCTCGAAGTCTTTCGCTTCCATAATCGTTGTTACAGCGCTCATGCTGTTTTCGATGTTCTTCGGCGCGGGCAACCTCATCTTCCCGCCGAAGCTCGGAGTGGATTCCGGTACCAACTTTGGCCCCTCAATCACCGGCTTCCTGCTCACCGGTGTGGCGTTGCCAGTTCTGGCCATCATTGCGATCGCCATTTCAGGCAGCAATTTACGTGACCTAGCGTTCCGCGCGGGCCGCATCTTTTCCCTGGGCTTCCCAGTAATCGCATACCTTTCTATCGGTGCTTTCTACGCTCTGCCGCGTACCGGTGCCGTGTCGTATGAAACCGGTGTCCAGCCGATTTTCGGCAGTGATTCGCTGGCCGCCGCTGCGGCGTTCTACTTTGTTTTCTTCGGTATCGCCTTGGCATTGGCGTGGAATCCGAATGAAATTGTGTCCAAGCTGGGCAAGATTCTCACCCCGGCTCTGCTGATTCTCTTGGTTGTATTGGTTGGGATGTCGGCCTTCAAATTCGATGCCGCTTCGGCTGGGCCAATTGAAAAGTACTCCTCTACCCCATTTGCCTCCGGCCTAGTCGAGGGCTACCTGACCATGGACTCCATCGCCGGCCTGGCATTCGGCATCATTGTCATTTCTGCCCTCCGCGTCAGCGGTGTCCCAGAGGGCAAGCGTATGGTTCGCGGCACAATGATCTCAGGTCTGTTCGCCGGCATTTTGCTGGCCATCATCTACTTGGGTCTGGGATATGTCGGCCAGGTGCTGCCGAATGCCGCCTCCTTCGATAACGGCTCGGGCATCCTCGCAGAGGCTTCCAAGCAGGCCATGGGACAGGGTGGTCAGATTGTCTTCGGTCTCATCGTCCTGCTGGCCTGCATGACCACGGCTGTTGGCCTGATTGCCGCAACCAGCGAGTTCTTCAATCTGCTGCTTCCGGGGATCAGCTACAAGGCCTGGGCGATTGTCTTCACGGTCATGTCCTTCGTCATGGCAACACAGGGGCTGTCTCAGGTACTGGCGATTGCCGCGCCGATTATCACTTTCATCTACCCGCCGGCAATCACGCTGATTGCTCTGACAATTCTCGACCCAGTCATTTCCTACTCCTTCAAGCTGCATTACACCTACCGTCTGGGTGTCTGGGTTGCCACCATCTGGTCGGGTATCTCGGTGCTCTCCGGCCTGGGCGTTGGCCGCACCGCACTGGCGGACTTCCTCAGTCTCGTCCCGGGCCAGGCCATCGAGTTCGGATGGTTCCTGCCGACTCTGGCAGCGACGGTGATTGGTTACGCAATTGACGTCGTCACGCGGAAGCGGCGCGCAAATCGCCCGGCGAGTGTACTTGCCGACGCTCCCGTCGCAGAAGAGGTAGCCGAGAAGGCTTAAAACTACACCCGGTTATTTGCGTTGCATAACGTAAATACCGCACGCTAGAGAAGTAAATTCCATCCGAACAAGGATTGACTATGAGTACCCGAATGCGTTTTACGCAAACGCTCCTTTTCCGCGTTATTGTCGCGATTATTCTGGGCATTATCTGCAGCTTTTTCTTCCCGGAATGGCTGGCTCGGATTTTTGTAACCTTCAATGGTCTGTTTGGTAATTTTCTGGGCTTCTTTATCCCAGTGCTGATTTTTGCCCTCATCACGCCGGCGATTGCCAGCCTGGGCCGTGGTGCCGGAAAGTGGTTGGGTATTACCACTGCTATTGCCTACGGTTCGACGGTGTTTTCGGGCCTATTGGCCTACGCCGCTACCCAGGGGCTCTACCCTTGGCTGCTCGGCGCTGATCAGGCCGGTGCATCGGTGGATATTGATGAGGGCGCGCTGGAGAGCTTCTTCAATGTAGAGATGCCACCGCCGTTTGACGTCATGACCGCCCTGCTGCTGGCTTTCACGGTCGGCGTGGCGATGACCACCGTGAAGTCGGACTCGCTCTACCGCGGTGCGACGCAGCTGCGCGATGTGATTATGAAGATCATCTCGGCGTTTATCATCCCGCTGCTGCCGATTTACATCTTCGGCATGTTCCTGTCTATGGGCATGAACGGCAACCTGACCACGACGCTGTCGATGTTCTTCAAGGTGCTCGTTCTGGCAGTCATCGGCACCGTGCTTCTGTTGGCAATCCAGTTCTCCATCGCTGGTGCCATCGCTGGCCACAGCCCGTGGAAGTCTCTGAAGAACATGCTGCCGGCCTACGCCACCGCACTCGGCACCTCGTCCTCGGCAGCTACCATTCCGGTGACTTACAAGGCCGCGCTGAAGAATGGTGTCTCGGAGAAGGTCGCTGGCTTTACCGTGCCGCTGTGCGCGACCATTCACCTGGCCGGTTCGATGATGAAGATCACTCTGTTCGCGTTTGCGGTGATGTTCATGGCGGACAAGCCGGTTTCGCCGGGTATGGCCATCGGCTTCATTCTCACTTTGGGTATCACCATGATTGCGGCTCCGGGCGTTCCGGGTGGCGCAATTATGGCCGCGGTCGGTGTGCTGCAGTCCATGCTCGGCTTCGATCAGGAGCAGGTCGCTTTGATGATTGCCTCCTACATCGCCATCGACTCCTTCGGTACCGCATGCAATGTCACTGGTGACGGCGCAATTGCCATGATCGTTAACCGCTTCGCCAAGGATGATGTCATCGACCGTTCCGAAGAGCTCAGCTTCGACGCGGAAGTGGCCAATTCCGCATCTTCCACAGCCGAGGCCTGACTGGCTTCAGTGCATATGTAAAAATTAAAGAAAACATCCACCGGTCGACCCCGTCGCAATCTTTCACAAGGCCTTCTTATAGGCCGATGCGGCGGGTGTTGGCATACATGTAAGGGGCCCGCCTTGGACTTCATTTCGACTCGCGACCCAGAGCGCACGCCGTACAAGTTCTCAGACATTCTCCTGGGAGGTCTCGCTAACGACGGTGGCCTCTACCTGCCGGTCGAGTACCCACAGGTTGACGATGCCACTTTGACGCGTTGGCGCTCCGTGCTTGTCGACGACGGTTACGCAGCCTTGGCTGCAGAGGTCGTCAGCCTTTTTGTGGACGACATTCCGCTGGAGGATTTGCGCGGTATCTGTGCACGGGCGTACACCTACCCGAAGTTTTCCGATCCGGATATTGTGCCGGTGACGAAGCTGGAAGATCAGCTCTACATCGGTCACTTGTCCATGGGCCCCACAGCGGCATTCAAGGATATGGCGATGCAGCTGCTCGGTGAGTTCTTCGAGTATGAGCTGGCTCGTCGTGGCGAGACCCTGAATATCCTCGGCGCCACCTCTGGTGACACGGGTTCCTCGGCCGAGTACGCAATGCGTGGCCGTGAGGGAATCAGCGTGTTCATGCTAACTCCGGCTGGCCGAATGACCGCTTTCCAGCAAGCTCAGATGTTTGGTCTACAGGATGCCAACATTCACAACGTTGCCCTCGACGGTGTCTTCGATGATTGTCAGGACATCGTTAAGGCTGTCTCCGGTGACTTGGATTACAAGGCCAGCCGCCACATTGGCGCAGTCAACTCCATCAACTGGGCTCGCCTGATGGCTCAGATTGTGTACTACGTCTCCTCGTGGATTCGTGTCACTGGCGGCAACGGTGCTGAGGCCGATAACTCGCAGAAGGTCAGCTTCAGTGTGCCGACCGGCAACTTCGGTGATATCTGCGCTGGTCATATTGCACGTCAGATGGGTGTGCCAATTGACCGCCTGATTGTGGCTACCAATGAAAACGATGTTTTGGATGAGTTCTTCCACACGGGCGCCTACCGCGTGCGCAGCGCTGCGGAGACACAGGCGACTTCTTCCCCATCGATGGATATCTCCCGCGCGTCTAACTTCGAGCGTTTCATCTTCGATCTGCTGGGGCGCGATGCTGAGCGCACTGTAGGCCTCTTTGGTGTCAAGGTCAAGGAGGGCGGCTTCTCTCTTACTGCTGATCCGGTTTTCCCGGAGGCTTCTGCCCAGTACGGGTTCCTCTCCGGTCGCTCCACCCACGCTGACCGCGTCGAGACCATCAAGGACTGCTGGGAGCGCCTGGAGGTCATGGTCGATCCGCACACCGCTGACGGCATCCACGTCGCCCGCGGTCTGGTAGATCAGGTGTCCACCCCAATTGTCTGCCTGGAGACCGCCCTGCCGGTGAAGTTCTCCGAGACAATCCTGGAGGCCACCGGACGCAAGCCGGACTGCCCGGAGCGTTTCGCGGACATCATGAATGCCCCGCGCCGCGTCACCGAGCTACCGAATGATGTCGATGTGGTGAAGAAGTTCATCGACGACAACGTGGCTTAAAACCTGGCAAAGCCCAACGCCCCCCCCATTCGCGCAGCAGCGATGTGGAATAGTGCCCTCTTTTTTAAGGGCAAACGGCATTATCTTGGGCTATAGGGCTGTTATTACCCCCGTGATTACCTCACAATTGTTCACATGAGTTTCACTCGAGTTAATAGCCGTCCTAAGCCCCACGCGCCCGCTTCCTCCTCGCAGGAAGGTTCCCAAAAGATCACCACGGTCTCGCAGGCGCTGGCCGACACACTGGCCCAGCGCTGTGACCACTGCTTCGGTCTCATCGGAAACGCGAACTCCCACTTCACGTCAACCCTTACTGAATCGGGTTTCGGCTACTCCTCCGTCCGACACGAATCGGCTGCTGTCGGGGCCGCCGATGCCTTCCACCGTGCAGGCGGAGGGCTTGCTATCGCGACCGCCACTTGCGGCGCAGGATTCACCAATGCGCTAACCACTCTGGCCGAGGCTCGCGTAGCCCGTATCCCGCTTATTTTTGTCGTCGGCACGCACCCGGAACGCCCCCGCCCCTTTGACCTCAATCAGGCGGCGCTCCTCGATGCCCTCGACGTCTGCCATCGCACTGTTACTCCCGAGTCCGCGCTTGACGACGCAAACTTTGCGGTCCAGCACGCGCTGAGGTCTCGGCAGCCTGTCGTGCTGCTGCTCCCCTATGACATCCAAGAAGCACCGATAACGGCATCTGCGTCTGAAACACAGTCGGCTAACCAGGAGCATCTACACACCAGCAGACCAGAATGGTTAGAGTCAACTGTCACGTCGCTGGCAGCGGAACTGCAGGCTGCCCACCGCCCTCTCATTATGGCTGGTAGAGGTGTATTGCTCTCTGATACCGCAGAGCTAGTCCGCCGCATCGGGGACAGTGTAGGGGCACTGTTTATGCACTCGGCGATGGCTCGTCATGTGCTTTCCAGCCCATGGCAGATCGGCACCGTGGGCGGTTTTGCGCACGCGTGGCAGGTGGAGCTAGCCCGACAGGCCGATGTGGTGCTGTTCCTGGGAGCAAGTTTCAACGCTTTCCAAAACCGTGGCGGCAACATGTTTGCACCGGACGCGAAGATTATCCAGGTTGTCGACGAGCCCCATCCCGCCGCTCAGCCATCGGTGACACCGCTATTGGCTAAGTTGGAGGAACTTCTGCCCGTCCTGGCAGAGCGGCTGGAGGAGCCCCTGGAATCTCGGGCGCAGACAGCCAAAGATAGCGCAATGGGTGAGGCGCTGGGATCGTCGTCAAGCACATGGCGTGCGGAGTTGAAGACGCTGCCGACGACAGCGGAGGTCGAGTCGCTGACGTGTGCGGATGGCCGGTTGGATCCGCGGGCGTGCCTGCAGTACCTGAATCGTGTCCTGCCCAACCAGCGCGCTGTGTGTACCGACGGTGGGCATTTCCTGGGGTGGGTTCCAAAATTTCTCGATGTGCCTGGACCGCAGCAGCAAGTGATTGTCGGCACGGCGATTCAGTCAATTGGTTTGGGCATGGGCTCGCTTGTCGGCCTCGCGGCGGCACGGCCCGAGGACTATTGCGTGCTAGTCGCCGGTGACGGTGGCGGCACGATGGGTATTGCGGATCTACCTGCGGCGATTGAGCAGCTGCGGCGTGGTCGTGGCGGTTGTGTGGTGTTCATTAACGATGCTGCCTACGGCGCGGAGCTGCATCAGTTTGGCGATGTCGGGTTGGACACCTCGTCCATGGAGATTGCCGACTACGACTTCGCCGCAGTCGGGCGCGCCTATGGCGCTCACGGTTTCAGTGTCGGCAAACCTGAGGACTTTTCCCAGCTCGACGCCTATTTCCATGACGTTTCCAACTCCGATGAGGCTTCCGTTGCCGTAATTGATTTCAAGGTCTCACGGCTGGTGGTTGCGGACTTCGTGAAGGAAGTTCTGGCTAAGGCACAAAGGTAGTTTGCCGCGGGCATGATCGGGTCACCTAGACCCCCGGTGCGACCCCACTTCAGGCCGGTTAGTTGATGGGGTCTACAATGTGGCGAGTGGTAAAGCAGCGTAACGGTAACGATCAGATTTCATCAACAGATCAGCCCGCCACTGCGGTGGCAAAGGACCCGCGCGAGCACGTCACTGGCCGCGCGATTGCCGTCTGGCTGGCGGCGCTGATTACCTACATCGTTGCCATCGTCGGCCGCACCTCCATGGGTGTCGCTGGCGTCGAGGCGCTCGATCGCTTCCATATCAACGCCTCCCAACTCGCACTGTTCACCGCCGTGCAGGTTGGTGTCTACGCCCTGGCGCAGATTCCGACGGGCATCATCATTGACCGCGTCGGCGCCAAGAAAACCATGGTCGTGGGCGCACTGATTATGGCGCTGGGCCAGGTCATCATCGCGTTTACGACATCGTATCCGCTGGCTGTCATCGCTCGTGTGTTCATCGGCGCCGGCGATGCCACCGCATTCCTCGGTGCTATGCGCCTGCTTCCCGCCTGGTTCCCGCTGCGCGTCACTCCGCTGTTTACACAGCTCACGGCTGGTCTTGGCCAGCTCGGCCAGTTCATCTCTGCTGTCCCATTCCTCGCGATTCTGCACGCCGCAGGGTGGGTGCCCGCGTTCCTGTCGCTGAGCACCGCGGGTCTTCTCATCGCTATCGTAGGCATGATCGCGCTTGCCGACATCCCGGAGAACTCCTCCACAGTGGGGATGTCACTTCGTGAACGCCGCGCCGCCAAAAAGGCCGCGAAGACGGCTGCTGATGGCGGAGCCTCTGCCGCAGCCGATGAGAAGCTGACTATCGGCCAGACGCTGAAGATTGTGACCACTCACCCGGTGTGCTGGCAGGGTTTCTTCACGCACTGGACTGGTTTGATGCATCAGTGCATCTTCACATTGCTGTGGGGCATGCCTCTGATGATGCTAGGTATGGGGCTTAAGCCCTCCGAGGCCAGTGTGGTGCTGGTCATTAACACGCTGTCAGTAATTATCGCCGGGCCGTTGATGGGCATGGTGTCGGCACGCACCGGCCGCGACCGCATCAAGGTTGTTGTCGCAATCGCGTTTATCAACATGGCCGTCTGGATTGTGTTCCTGGCACCGAACAACCCACCAGCGTACTGGGCAATTATCGTGGTCAACATCCTCATGGCCGGTCTTGGTGCGATGTCCAACTTCGGCTTCGACTCAGTGCGCGAAGAGGTCGACCGCAAGGTACTCGCCACCGGCACTGGGCTGGCGAATATGGGCGGTTTTGTGGCCACCATGCTCGCTGCACAAGGTGTCGGCTTCCTGCTGGATATTGCAGCTCCCGATGGAAACTACACCTGGGAAACCTTCCGCATTGGCTGGTTGGCTGTCGTCGGTGTGTGGGTGATTGGTTTCGTTGGCCTGCTGGTCGCAAAGCGTGCGGCGGCACGCTTTGTCGCCCAGCAGAGCCGTTTTGAGCTGGAACCTACGGAGTAGGAACTGCAGGAAGCCGAGAGACAGAGCGGCTAGAACAGCGAAAGCTGCTCTGGCCCTTCCAGCCCCTCCGAGTTGTCCGAGTCGTCCGAGTCCTCCGCTTGCTCAGAGGAGTCTGCGTGGCCGCTATCCGCCGTGCGTTCGCTGCCATCGGTCTGAGCATCATGGGAAACGCGCTCACCGGTGTCAGTTTCGGGGGCTGCGTTCTCCGGGACGTCGTCAAGCGAAGGCGTTGATTCTACGGCCTCACGCTCATACATTTCCTGCAACTTCTCGGTCTTAGTAATGCGGACTAGCTCGGCGTAGATGACCAGCTTCATAGAACTATTGACCAGCGGCCCCAGCTGGGAAAACAGGACATCAACATCGCCGTCAACCGCGAGGCATGCGCGGCGCAGGCTCTCCTCGGAAATAATCCAGCGGGAGGTTTCCGCGCAAGTTTCGCGGTCACCGATGAAGTCCAACGCGAGAGCAACCTGATTACTGGCCACGCCATCCAGTGTGGCAGCCAGGCGCTCGTTAGGTGCGGCATCCTTGAACAGGCGGGCAATCTGGACTGCCTCCGCCGTCGGCACCTGGCCAGCGGCATACTCAGCGATGAGTTCAGCGATACGCTGAGCGCCGACGTGCTGATCAGTCAGCCAAATGTCGTGCAAGGCATACATGATGGCCATGGCCTGCCACGAGGCGTGCCCATGGTAGAGAATGCCCAAGATGCCGGCCTGCTCCAGCAGCCAACCGACCATCGCGTCCCCATCAGCGCCGTTGCGAGCGCAGAGGTTGTCGACATTCCAAGCCATATGCCCTTCGACGCAGCAGCCATAGAACTTCTGGTCTTCCTCCAGCTGTGCGGCCAGCGACACTACTTCACGTGCGGCAAACGGGTAGCCGTAAGCAAGGGTGGCATGCGACAAATCATCGACACCCACCGTCACCCACGGAAACTCACCGTGCCACGGACCGCGACCAACTAGGAAGCCCGCCACGAGATACGCCCAACGGGTCGAGGCATCGGCGTTGTACCAGTACTGCAGTGCGCGCGGAGTCGGATGCCCGCTGTCAGCGTGAATTAATCCCGCGTTGACCAGCATCTCCACAATCCAGGGCGCCGCGAAACCACTCGCGCCTATTGATGCTGCAAAGTCCTGAATCCACAGTAGGCTCGATTCCTCATACATGTGCAACGGGTCCTTCAGGCGCCCGTCGCCGCTGCCCGCAGCATCCATAAACGCCGAAGCAAACGCCACCGCAGCCACAGAAGCTTCGGTCAACTCCTTTGACTCCAGCGTTGCCGGGAAAGACTCCGTCGGATGCGGCTTACGAATCGACCACATGTCGCCCTTGAGCGCCAACGCGACTGCGCCCACCAGGCGGGCAACCTCTGTCGGCCCGTTGTGTGCTTCCGCCTCTTGCTCGAATACCGGCATTGCCGGTTCTTCAACCACAGTCAGCAGCAGACGCTCTTCGGCCCATCGCACCGCGTCGGCACGCAGTTCGGACCACATGTAGGAGGGCAAGTATTTCTCGTCGGTTGCCATCCAACGCAGCTCATTGCGAATATCCACCGGCGCTGTCATCACCAGCGCCCGCACCTTCACCGGATCGCAGAGGAAGCCTGCAATTTGCTCCACCTGGCGAGCCTGCAAATTTCGCACCGTCAAATCGCTGGCGTTCAGAGCTCGCGGAGCGCCCTCTCCCCGCGCGCTATCCGGCTCCAGCCCCATGCGCTCCATACGGCGACTCAGCACATCCGCTGGCATATTCGCCACCAGGTCGGCGACGCGGAAGCTGAGGCTCGGTTCCGCCGGGAACACCTCCGAAATATGTGGTGGCACATGCCACACGCCCGCCGGTTCCTCCCACACGAGCCCCTGGCGCTGGCCACGGCGTAGCACATGCTCAAGCTGCTGCTTGCCGACGCGACGACGTTTGCGGTCAACACCCTTCGGCGTATCGTGCGCCATCACGTCCGCATCCGATGCCCAATAGGCCACTTCTGTGAGGGTATCCAGCGATGCGGAATCCTCCAGAATATGAACTAAGTGAGCCACATCGAGAACATCGGGATCACAAAAAGACAGCGCGGTATGCGCTGAATCCTGTGACATCAGCAATTCCACCGCCTCTTGCCCAGCAGCTGAGGTGTCAGCTGCTGGGCACGTGCGGCTCAATAAAAAACGCAGGTCAGTGCCATCGAGGTTGAGAATGAAATCCTCATACCTAGGGCGTACCGAATAATCGACGTTGCGTTCCATAGCCCACCATTATGCCCGGTCGCCGTGCTAAGACAAAGGCTGCACCCCGCTGCCTCATAATGATCCTCGCAGCAAGGTTCGGCAGACCTCTGCCGGGGCTACTCGTGGTCGGGGTTCTCCTCACCCCAAAACACGCGATTGACGACACGGCTGGAGTGGCGAGTCAGACGCAAATAGTGCTCAATAAAACCGTTGGAATCCGATGCATCCCATCCTGCCGCACCTGCGACCTGAGTCAGCTGACGCCCCGGCTGCGGCAGCTGATCCGTGCGCTTACCGCGCGTGAGCACCAGTGCATTACGAGCATTCGTCGCCATCAGCCAGGCATCCCGAAGTGCGTCGGTATCCTCCGCATCTAGAATCTCGCGATCTTTCAGCACTTCCAGGCACTCCAGCGTCGAAGTGTTGTGCAACTCCGGCACTTCGTGGGCATGCAGCATGATTAGCAGCTGCACAGTCCATTCAATATCGGTCAGTGCGCCGGAACCGAGTTTGGTGTGGGTACGCCGATCAGCGCCGCGCGGCAGTCGCTCCGAATCAACACGCGCCTTCATACGACGGACATCGCGGACCATCTTGGCATCAGCTCCGCCCTGTGGGTACCTCAGCGGATCGATGGCTCTGAGGAAGCGGGTGCCCAGATCTTTGTCGCCGGCTATCCAGGTAGCACGTAGCAGTGCCTGAATCTCCCAGGTTTCACCCCAGCGCTCGTAGTAGGTCATATAAGAATCCAGGGTCCGCACAATCGGGCCCGAGCGTCCTTCTGGACGCAGGTCCACGTCGACCTCCAGTGGCGGGTCCTGGCTTGGCTTTGCCAGCCGACGACGCAACGAGTCACAAATCCTGGTTGCCCACTTGACCACCTCGGAATCGTCGACAAGCGGCGTTCCTTCGGCGTCCGTGCGGGGTTCACAGATAAACATCACGTCGGCATCGGAGCCGTAGCCCAGTTCAGCACCGCCGAGTCGCCCCATACCAATCACGGAGATAACGCCCGGGACCTCCGAGTCCGGATGCTCCAGCGACCACGCACGGATTTCGGCGGCGAGGGCAGCTTCGAGCACGTTGTCCCACACCATCGACAGAGAGTGACAGACCTCTTGCACATTCATCAGCCCGAAGAGATCCGCGGAGGCAATGCGCGCGAGCTCTGCACGGCGCAACGCACGTGCCACACCAATGGCCTTAGCTGGACTGTTGTGACGGGCAGCCGCTGCGACCAGCGCACGCCCGACTGCATCGGAGTCGGTATTCAGTAGCTTCGGCCCGGACGCACCGTCGCCGAACCGTTTAATTACGTCCGGCGCACTCATAATCAGATCAGACGCGTAGGGCGAAGAACCGAGTACGCGCATCAGCCGCTGGCCGACGACGCCCTCATCGCGCAGCGTTCGCAGGAACCACGTTTCGTCGTGGAGCTTCTCAGAGAGCTTGCGATAATTGAGCAGCCCCGCGTCGGGGTCTGGCGTCGACGATAGCCACTCCATCAGCGTCGGTAGGAGCATCGCCTGAATACGCGATTTGCGCGAGGTGCCTGCCGCCAGTGCAGAAAGATGCTCGTAGGCGCGATCCGGGTACTGGTAGCCCAGCGCGGCTAGCTGGCGCTTTGCCGCATCGGCCGATAGCTGCAGGGTTCCAATGTCCTGCTCCACCACGGAGTTCAGCAGTGGACGGTAGAAAAGTTTGTTGTGCAGGGAGCGGATCTGTGAGCTGGCCAGTCGAACCTGCTTGGCCAGCGGTTTGCTGGCATCGGTGCCGCCCTCACCGAGGATGCCAGAGGCCCGACCGAGCCACTGAAGAGCTTCGGTGTCGTCCTCGGCGGGCAACAAATGCGTTCGCCGCATCTTTTGCAGCTGCAGGCGGTGCTCCAGCAGACGGATGAATTCGTAGGCGTTAATCAGCGCGGCACCGTCTTCGCGACCGATGTAGCCAGCCTCGACGAGTGCGTCGAGCGCCATCACAGTTGGCAGCACACGGAGGCTATCGTCATAGCGACCGTGGACCAGCTGCAGCAGCTGTACCGCGAACTCGACATCACGCAGGCCACCGCGACCGAGTTTGAGCTCTCGGTAGCGAAGCTCTTCGGGGACGTTTTGGATCACGCGGGCGCGCATGCGTTGAACATCGTCGACGAAGGATTCTCGCTGAGAGGCGGTCCACACCATCGGGGCTAGAGCATCGATGTATTCGCGGCCCAACTCGACATCGCCCGTCATCGGCCGCGCCTTCAGTAACGCTTGGAACTCCCAGGTTTCAGCCCAACGCTTGTAGTAGGCGACGTGGGAATCCACGGTGCGTACGAGTGCACCTGACTTGCCCTCCGGGCGGAGATTCGCGTCGACCTCAAAGAAGCAGTGGCAAGAAATCCGGATAAATTCGCTGGCCAAACGAGTAGCTCGGGCATCCGCCGGCTCTGCGACGAATATGACATCCACATCGGAGATGTAGTTCAGCTCTTCCGCACCGCACTTGCCCATGGCGATTACGGCCAGGCGTGTTGAGACCGGCGACGAAGGAAAGACCTGTTGCACCGCGACAGAGAGCGCAGCAGTCAACGCCGCATCAGCCAAGTCACTGAGTGCCTCCGAGACCTGACGGAATGGGACTTGTGGCTGTCCAGGGCGGCGGGGACCCCGTGGGTACGTACCAGCCAAGTCGTGGCACGCAATACGCATAATCAAGTCTCGGTAGGCGCACTGCATCGCAACTTCGGCCTCACGGCCGGTGAGCTTCGCACGGTACAAACCGGGGCCTTCAAGCGTGGCGGGCGCAACGACCGGCTTGCGGTACTCCGGATCCTCCTGCTTTTCCAGACTGGCCTCATCAGTGAGTTCGATGACCTCGGGCACAGCCCCAACGCTGGAGAGCATCTCGCGGAACATGTCTGCCTCAGTGGGAAGCTCAGCTTGGAGCAGAACCCACTTTTCTGGGTGCGCAACCAAGTGATCGCCCAGTGCACTCGATCCCCCGAGCAGCGCAAACATACGCGTACGCAGCGGAACCTGCGCACGCATGGCCTCATCGAGGCCAGACCAGGTGGCCCAGTTCTCCAGCTTTCCATCCTGCTCCAGCTCGTCGAGAGCGCCTTTGAGCCGCACTAGTGCCATGAGCGCCAGCTTGGGGTCGCTGGCTCCGGCAAGCCCCCACAACAGCTGTAGGGACTCCTCGTTGTACCACCCCAAATCTTCCAGGTCAGCGCGCGTCCGATCGTCGTTACGCAAGCCCAGCGCTGCGGGCCGCGGCACTGACTGGCGGGATGTACGAGGTCGATTCATCACCATTGAAACTGGTCACCCAAAAAAACAAAATAAAGACGAAAAAGGAAAGGAGCGATGCGGGGAAACTAATAATCCAGGGTTGTGCGCAGCTCCCACTGCGTCACCTGACGCTGGAACTCGCGCCACTCGCGCCACTTATTGAGCAGGAAGAACTCGTAGACATGGTCACCGAGAGCATCGGCCACCAAATCGGAGCGTTCCATCTCCTGCAGCGCCACCTCCAGGGACGTCGGCAAATCGCGGTAGCCCATCGCACGTCGTTCCCGCTTGGTCAACTCGGAGATGTTGTCCTCTGCCTGCTCCGGAAGCTGGTAGCCCTCCTTAATTCCCTTCAAACCGGCGGCCAAAATCACCGAGTAAGCAAGATACGGGTTACAGGCCGAGTCCAAGGAACGAATTTCCACCCGGCGCGAATGTGCCTTACCCGGCGAGTACATGGGCACACGCACGAGAGCCGAGCGGTTGGCCATTCCCCAGGTCGCGGACGTCGGAGCCTCATCACCAAATGCCGTGCGCTTGTAGGAGTTAACCCACTGATTGGTCACAGCGGAAATTTCGCTGGCATGAGTCAGAATGCCGGCAATGAAACCCTTTGCGGTGTCGGAGAGCTGATTTTCATCATCCGGATCGTGGAATGCATTTGTGTCCCCTTCGAAGAGGGAAATATGCGTGTGCATGCCATTGCCCGGCAAGTCCTGGAAAGGTTTCGGCATGAATGTCGCCTGCACACCGTTTTTCATCGCAATCTGCTTAATGATGTAGCGGAAAGACATCACGTTATCCGCCATAGTCAGCGGATCGGCGTAGCGCAGATCGATTTCCTGCTGGCCCGGCGCGTTTTCGTGATGGGAGAACTCCACGGGGATTCCCATGTCTTCCAACACCGTGATCGCTTCTTGGCGAAAGCGGGGTGCGCGGTCGTAGACCGCCTGGTCAAAGTAACCGCCATTGTCCGTTGGCACCGGCGGCTTTCCATCAGTAGCCAGGCTCTCTACCAGGAAAAACTCAATCTCCGGGTGGATGAACGCGTGGAAGCCCTCGTCGGCAAGCGCCTTAATTTGGCGGCGCAGCACCTGGCGTGGATCTGCCCACGACGGCTGACCATCGGGCATGACAATGTCGCAGAACATGCGCGCGGACGTGATTGTGTCTTCTTTATGCAGACGCGGCATGACCTGGAACGTCGAGGGATCCGGTTGCGCAATGGTGTCAGCCTCGGAGACGCGGGAAAAGCCCTCTACCGCGGAGCCATCGAAACCGATGCCCTCTTCGAAGGAACCCTCGAGCTCAGCCGGTGCGACGGCAACGGACTTCAGATACCCCAAAATGTCGGTAAACCAGAGACGGATATAGCGGATATCTTGCTCTTCGATTGCGCGGAGGACGAATTCCTGCTGACTGTTCATACTTTCCAACGTTACCCAGGTGCCCGGATTCGCGGTACACATTTTGACCATCCGGCGTGGCTAGCCAACTGCCACACCCGCGTCATAACTGCTGCCCTCGTGGTCTCGAATTGCGTGTGACTATGGCATGCTCTATTGGCATGAGCGGAAAAAAGATTCGTCTGAATAATCTGGCCGAATGGAAGGCTGAGTCTCGCCCCTGGGCAATGCTGACTTGCTACGACTACTCCACCGCGCGCGCTTTTTCCGCCGCCGGTGTCGAGCTGCTACTGGTCGGCGACTCTGCAGCAAACGTTGTCTACGGCTACGACACCACCACCGAGATCACGCTGGAAGAAATGATTCCGCTTGCTCGCGGTGTCGTCCGAGGCGCTGGCAACGCACTTGTGGTTGCCGATTTACCCTTCGGCACTTACGAGGCATCCGATGAGCAGGCCGTGCTGTCCGCCGCGAAGATGATGCGCGAATCCGGCGCACACATGATCAAGATTGAAGGTGGCGTGCGCATCGCTCCGCGCATCCGTGCGCTGGTCAACGCCGGCATTCCGGTCATGGCGCACATCGGTTTCACTCCGCAGTCCGTCAACGCGCTGTCCGGCTTCAAGGTACAGGGACGCGGTGCGGGGGCGGAACAGCTGCGTGCCGACGCCCACGCGGTAGCCGATGCTGGTGCCTCGGCCGTGGTCCTGGAAATGGTGCCTGCAGATTTGGCCACTGAGATTACCCGTGAGCTATCCATTCCAACCTGTGGCATTGGCGCTGGTAATCAGTGCGATGGCCAGGTTCTCGTCTGGCAAGATGCCTTTGCAGTTCCGGCCGATGGCCGCAGGCCGTCGTTTAGTTCGGTGTTCGAAGAGGTCGGCGAGATGCTGACCAAGGGAGCTAAGGAGTACGTCGGCCAGGTGCACTCCCGCGAGTTCCCAACTGAGGCGCAGAACTTCTCGGGTTAGCTCTTCGATTCGGGGGTAGAATTGGTGCTTATGGCATCTAAGTCTGGTTCTAAGTCCAAAACTCCAACTGCGGCGTTGGAGGTGGAATCTAAGTTCTCAGCTACCCCAGAGGTGGTAGCCCCATCGTTCGATTTCGTTCCACAGGTTGGCTCCACCACCACTGAGGTGCGAAATCTCTCCGCGATTTATCTGGACACGGCGGACCTGCGTCTGACCCGGTCCAAGCACACCCTGCGTCGCCGCACTGGCGGCCCCGATGAGGGGTGGCATCTGAAGGCACCGGGCACCGGCGGTCGCCTCGAATATGGCGTTGGCCTGGAAGAGGGCTCTGTTAACGGTGAAGGCCGCGACGCCGACTACGTCGTGCCCACCGAGTTACTTGCCCCCGTCCGCGCAATTGTGCGCAATCACCCGCTGCAACCAATCGCACAGGTAGACAATGAGCGCCACGTCACCACGGTGTTTGCCCTCGATGGCACTCCCATGGCGGAGTTCGCGGATGACCACGTCACGGCGACTTCCTTCCTCGACGGCGGCGAAACCACCACCTGGCGTGAGTGGGAGATTGAGCTTCTGGGGGATTGGGCAGATCACCCGGACGGCAAGGCTGTAATGGCAGCGATGTCCAAGGTCGCTGAGGTGGCTGGTGCCGTGCCGTCGGAAAGCCCGTCGAAGTTGGCGACGGCGTTGGGTGACTCCATCGACTCCGCTCCCCTGCCGCCTGTTCCGGCGAAGCTACCGAAGGGCACTCCGGGGCGCACCGTGGTCGATGCGCTGGCCGCTAACGTGGCCAAGATGGTCGAGTACGACCCGAAGGTCCGCCGCGATGAGTTCGACTCGGTGCATCAGATGCGCGTCGCCACTCGTGAGCTGCGCAGTCACATGCAGACCTTCCACGGCATTGTAGTGGGCGATAAGGTCGCTGAGCTGGAGAGCAACCTCAAGCAGCTGGCGGGTGTTCTCGGTGTGGCCCGTGACGCTGAGGTCGTCGCTATGCGCTGGGAGGAGCTGCTGGCCAAGCGCGAAAGCGCCGCTTTAGGCGAGGAGCTGCGTGCGAATCTCGTCGCGGATGTCCAGAAGGACTACGACCGCGCTCATCAGCGAGTCATTTTCGCACTCAATTCCAGCGAGTACCTGCAACTTCTCGACGATCTCGATGAGTTCCTCGCCAACCCGCCAATCGCCGCAAACTCGGAAGAGGGCGAGGCTGGGGAAAAGAAGTCCAAGAAGAAGGATGATTCGCTTGTCGACGGCGCGGAGGCCGCAGCCTCCGAGGATGCTTCGGCAGCTGACTCCGAGGTCGCGGCTGAGACTGATACTGCTGCTGCTGCCGCCGATGCAGCTGCTTCCACGGCCTCGGACACGGCCGAGCCGGAGAAGGTAGAGGCACCGAAGGAACTCGACACCACTGCGGTGCTGCTCGATCACTTGCGTAGCGCATTTTCGAAGTTCCGTCGTCGCCACAACCTAGTACTCGATGGCCGAGAGGATGCTGACCTTCCAGAGGCAGATTTGGACGAGCGCTACCACGATGTCCGTAAGGCTGCGAAGAAGCTCCGCTACAGCGCGGAAGCTGCTCAGAACGCGGACCTGCCGACCGAGAAGCTCTACGCTGCTTGCAAGAACCTGCAGTCGGTTCTCGGTGACTTCCAGGACACCTGTACTGCGCGTGACTTCGTGTTGGCTCGCGCTAAGCGTGCCTCCCGCGCGGGCAGGGACACCTTCGGCTACGGCGTGCTTTACCAGATGGAGTACTACGACGGCCTGAAGGCCCTGGCTGAGTACGACGATGCCGTGGCAAAGGTTTTCAAAGCCTTCCGCAAGATGGAAAAGAAGATTAAGAAGGGCAAGAAGGCCTAAACGCGTAGAGCCTTATTTCTCAGCTACGCCCCAGTCGTCATCTTCTTCATCCCAGTCGTCGGCCGCCTTGTTGCGCTCGGCGACTTTTTCCATGGCAGCGCGAGCTTCCTCTTCGGAATCATAAGGGCCCATTCGGTCGTCCCAACCGGTTTTCTTCCCCTGAAACACCGTACCTGTCGACGGCTGGTAGTACCACTTACTGCTGTTGTCGCTCACGATTCTTCTCCTCTTCCACATCGAGAACATGTCGAGTTATCAAGCGGTTCTGCCACCGCTTACTCCGCGCATAAGCAAACTTGCAGAGAGGCAACCATTTGCCTGCCATGTGCACTGCGGCGACATAAAATCCCAGTATATAGGTTTGTCACTGTCCCCCGAGCCGGGTATTATCGACGGAATTGTTCACCTTAGACACAAGCGTTGAACGCGAACACTGCACACAAGCACTATGAGTCCGATCTCTGGAGAGGTTTCACCCATGCCCGCCGCACCCGCTGTCGTAAACGACGTCTTCGATGCCGTCGGTTCTAATGCTTCAGTTGCATACGCCCCGGGTTCCATCAACCTGTTGGGTGAGGACTGCGCGTCCTCCGGCGGCATGCTCCTAACCACCGCTATTCCGGCCTATGCTGCGGTCGGTATCGAGGAAATCGACGAGCAGCAGCTCATTGTCGTGTACAAGCGCGAAACTACCAAGATGGATTTCCCGGACAGCGTCCCCGCCGCTTTTTCGCAGGTGCCGACCGCTGTCGCGGCTACCATCGTCGCATTGCAGCACTCGCTGCACCTCGTTCCGCGCAACAGCAACGGCCTGAAGGTCACCATTGCCTCCACTATCGCGCCAGGTCGCGGTTTTGGAGAGATTCCGGCAATTCAGTGTGCACTCGCGCTGGCTCTCAATGCGCGTTTTGGCGACCGAGATGATGTGCCCACACGCACGCGCATTGCCACCGCTATCCACGAAACCATGGTGCAGATCAAGGGGCAGTCGTGGCCGCTGTACCCTTACACCACAGCACTGCGCAGCCGCCCGGACAGCCTACTGTGCATCAACCACTCCGACGAGGCAGTCACGCAGACGGCGTTGCCACAGTCGTTGGCGCTGACTATCGCTTACTCCCCCGATGTCACCGGCGGTTCGCCCGACGAGGAGCGATACGAGTTCTTCCAGCAAGCTTGCGCCGCTTTTGGCGTGCCGACTCTCGCTAGCCTCCCCGACTCACAGGAGCGGGTCGCGGACTGGGTGCGTGCTCGTCACGAGGTGCACCCGGACGACGAAGACATCCCCACCATCGGCCGCGCCATCCAGTGGCTTGACGACGCCGACGCATCCTCCGACCGCGCCCGCGCAGTCATCGGTCACATCCGACACAGCGATATTCAAGCAGCCATCGCAGGGGTTTCCCGCGATGTCAGTGAACGTGGCTCCGCACCGTCGGCAAGCTCTGTGCTGGGGCAGATTGCCGAGCTGACCGACACCATCGACTGTGAGAAGATTGCCCGTTGTGCGCCGTGCCCGGGCGCGTCGCTGGTGATGTGGTCCCACGTCGACGACGCCGATCGGATCGCCTCCGCGCTTAACGACGGCGGTTCCGAGACCATCCGTGTGAAGAACACTTCGGCCGGCGCGGTGGTCGAGTAAAAAAGTTTGTGTGAACGAGTCGGCCTATGAGCCGGATTCTGTCCCTCGGCGTCCCTTTCGGAAAGCGCCGGGTGGCGATCATCCATCTCGGTCTGCCATTGCTGACAGCCTGAAGCAGCACACCCGCGAGTATCGGACGGGCAGCCCTCAAACACTCGCGCACACGCACGACGAAGCATGCGCGATTTTGCCTTGCTCCTGGTGGGGTTTACCTAGCCGGTGCAATCACTTGCCCCGCTGGTGCGCTCTTACCGCACCTTTTCACCCTCACCGAATCTCCACAGCCTTATGTCAAAGACATCGGCTGTGCGCCCGGCGGTCTATTTTCTGTGGCACTATTCCCGCAGGTCACCCTGGGTTGCTGTTAGCAACCACCATGCCCAGTGGAGTCCGGACTTTCCTCGACAGCGGCCTGGACACACTCTGTAAAAAGAGGCGCCCGGTTCCGTTAACTGCCGCGATCACCCGGCCGGCTCGCTCGAATGGTTAGTGTACCCGCCACAACCGCAATTCAAATAACCCGCCGTACCCGGCTGCTAACCACGCAGGTAGCTGGTGTCGTTAATCAGCCGCACTGATGTCGGCCCATCTGCGTAGAACTCCGCGATGGAGAGGCTGGCCAGGTCCAGGTGCAGGCGGGTGAAGATTTCAAAACCACAGCCGAGCCCCTGGCGCAGCAACGACTTGATTGGCGTGACATGGCTGACTACCAGCACATCAGAGGCGCCGAATTGTTGAGCGATGCGCTCGCGCGCGGCGCCCACTCGGCTATCGACCGAGCGGAAATCCTCCCCCTCCGGCGGCGCCACGGTCGGGTCCGCAAGCCAGGAACTGTGCAGCTCAGGGGTGGAGTTGTGCGCCTCGGAGAAAGTCATGCCCTCCCACTGCCCGAAGTCGGTCTCGCGCAGATCCTCTTCGATGTGGATGTCCAGGTCGAGCGCATCTGCTGCCGCCTCTGCCGTCTGCTGTGCACGACGCTGTGGAGAGGCCACAATGGCCGAGAAATTCATGCTGCCGCTATCAACCAGCTCTACGAGGTGCCGTGCCGCCGCTGCCGCTTGCTGCTTGCCGACCTCCGTCAGGTCGGGGTTCGAACGACTTCCCGAGTACTCCCGGCGAATCGACATCGGCGACTGCCCATGGCGCAGCAGCACCAGCCGCGTGGGGTCCGTGGTCGCACCCGTCCAGCCCGGCGCGCTATCGCGCTTGTCTGCAGCCTGGCTCATTTACTTGCCTTTCACTGCTCCCAGCGTTTCCGCACGCACGATCATCGCGCCACATTCAGGACAGAACGTCACTTCTTCCGGCGCGAGCGTGGTGAATTCATGCACGGTTCCGACATCGAGCTCCATGAAGCAGGAACCGCAGGTGCGCCCGTTCAGGCGTGCGACAGGGATGCCGTTAGCAAGCGCTAGACGACGGTATAGCTTGGCTGCCGAACCATCAATGAGTTTGTCAGCCTCTTCGATTCGGGTCTCAGCGATGGAAATGCGCGCAATGAGGTCAACCTCGGCGTCGTTAAGCCTTTGCTTGGCGGCGACGATGTCATCGTGCGCCTCGTCGGCGTCGTATTCGTGCTCGGCGTCGACCTGATAGGCCTCCTGCATGCGCTCGTACTGCTGGAGTTCCTGTTCAGCGCGTTCGCGGCGACGCTCGGTGGAGCGCAGGTCGTGCTCGAGGTCACGGCGCGTGGATGCGTCTTCTGCGGCACCGAGCGACAGGCGGTCTGCCTTTTCGCGGGCCTTCAGTTTGTTGATGTCCGATTCCAGCTTGGCAATATCGCGGCCAATATCGGAGGCGCTGAGCTTGGAGCGCGCAGCCTCACTGGCCTGACGGCTGTGCTTTTTGCGCAGCTCCTGCAACTCGGCACGCTCGGGCAGAACGTTCTGGCGGGCGGTGAGCCCATCCAACAGAGTTTGGTTTTCCGCCTTTTCCAACATCGCCACTTGGATTTGTGGACTAAGCCTCATGGTCTTCACTTCCTTGCCTGTGTCGACGATTCTGCCACTGTCCAGGGATCGGTGCGCACCTCAAGGACCTCGGTCGCGATCCCGAGCCTCTCGGCCAGCATGTCTGCGGCCTGGTAGCACCAGGGGAACTCGCTGGCCCAGTGGGCCGTATCCACGACGCAGAAGTCCGCGGTCCGCAGTGTCTCATCAACGGGGTGGTGACGCAGGTCCGAGGTAACAAACGCATCGACGCCCATCTTCGCCACGGTGTCCAGGAAAGAGTCGCCCGAACCAGATGCAACGGCAACCGTACGAATCATCCGCTCCGGATCGCCTGCGCCGCGCACTCCCCATGCCGTTGCAGGCAGGCGCTCAGCCACACGAGCGACGAAGTCCTTAAATGGCATCGGCGTATCTAGCGTGCCCACTCGCCCAATGCCCACAGCCTGCTGTGGGTCCAGACCGGTGGCTTGATTGTCCACGATGTCGAAGGCCGGTTCCTCGTACGGGTGCGCTGCAACGAGAGCCTTAACAATCGCCGCGCGCATGGACCGTGGTGCGACCATTTCCAGGCGCACTTCCTCGACATACTCGACCTGCCCCTCGGCACCGATGAAGGGATTTGCCCCGCTCAGCGGGCGGAACTGGCCGCGGCCGTTAATGTGAAACGCACAGCTGTCGTAGTCGCCGATAGTGCCCGCGCCCGCCTCAAACATGGCTTGCGCGACCTTATCGACGTGATCTGCCGGAACCTTCACCGTCCAGGTATCCAAGCCGGGAGCCGGCTGCGGAGCTAGCGGCGCACCCGGTTCGACTCCGAGCACCGTGGCCAACTGGTCGTTGACACCCGGTCGTGCGCTGTCAGCGTTAGTGTGCGCTGCAAAGAGAGCTACACCTGCCCGAATCAGCTTATGAATAATCCGACCCTTCGGTGTATCCGCCGCCACGGAATTCACACCGCGCAGAAGCAGCGGATGGTGCACAACGAGCATCTGAGCACCGGAGGCAATCGCGCGATCTGCGACCTCGTCAGTGCAGTCCAGCGCCAACGCGATGCGACGAACCTCATCCTGCGGGTCACCGCAAATCAGGCCAACTTTATCCCAGCTCTCCGCCAGTGCCGGTGGGTAGGCCGCGTCCATCGCCGTACGCACGTCGGCAACGGTCACCACCGTGTTATCGCCCTCGGCACGGGTCTGCGCAGAGTCCGTCATACATCCATCCCTTCAACATGCATTTCTCTCCAGCCTCTCCTCCAGCGTAGTGAACTCTGCCCCACCGCATCAGTTCTGCGACAGTAATTCCGCCACCTCCGCAATTAGTCGCCGCACACTCGCTTCATCCCGCACGGCCAGCCGCCACCACGAACCGTCCAGGCCGGCAAAGGTGTCACAACGTCGCACGGCTATTCCACGCTCTGCAAGATCCTGCCGCAAACGCTCATGCTTGACGACGTCAACCTCCGCAGCACCCTGCCCATTGTGAGAACTCCGGTCACCTCTCGGACGTGCCAGCACAAAGGGAGCCTCGGAATCCAACACTTGCCAGCCGGCGGCCCTTAGCAGCTGTGTCATAGACTCGCGCTGCTGACGAATCTCGGCACGAATTTCTGATAGCAGCTCTTCCTCACGCTGAGCGATTGCCGCCATAGCGGTAAGTTGCAGCGTGCCCAGAGGCCAGTGCGGACGCCGTCGCGCCAGCTGTGCCAGGAGCTCCGGGTGACCGAGTGCGTAACCGCAGCGCAGGCCAGCGATTGCCCAGGTCTTAGTCATGCTGCGGAAAACGATGACATTATCGGGGATTCTGTTCGCTTCCCCCGGCCTGCAATCGGCTAGCGAGCACCGCCGAATAATCTCACCATCGGCGACGTCCATAAACGCCTCATCCACGACCAGGATCCCACAACGGCTGGCGAGCCCCCGCAGATTATCCGCTGAATGAGCAACGCCGGTGGGGTTGGTCGGATTGCCGATGATGACCATCCGGCCTTCAAGCTGCTGGGAATGCGGGAGGGATGCGTTCTCGTGGACGTCGACAAGCGTAGGCATGAGTGTGTACGGCGACGGCAGTACCAGCGAATCCACCTCGACTCCTGCGGCGAGGAAGGCGGCTTCGGGTTCGGTGAACTGCGGCTGGACGATTGTGGCGGGCAAGCCCAAGTGAGGCAAGAGCGAGAAGCCCTCGGCGACGCCGTGGAGAAGCAGTACCTCGTCGGCGCTGCGATTGTGGTTGGCGGCGATGGCGGCGCGGACGTCGGCATCGAGCTGCGCCGACGGATACGCGGCAAGTTCTCCGAGGGACGTGGCCAGCGAGTTCTGTAGCCACTGCGGTGTGGCGCCGTGGACATTGACGGCAAAGTCCAGGTCAGCGCCATGGGCGGCCTGGTCACCGTGATAGCGCAGCGGGTCGTCTAACATGCCATCCAGCCTAATGACCTTTTAGGATGAACAATATGTCCACTGGCCATCGCCCCACTG
The DNA here is from genome assembly GCF_001837775.1 of Corynebacterium sp. HMSC073H12. Lineage (NCBI taxonomy): Bacteria > Bacillati > Actinomycetota > Actinomycetes > Mycobacteriales > Corynebacteriaceae > Corynebacterium > Corynebacterium sp. HMSC073H12. The sequence continues at coordinate 119,307 of NZ_KV834040.1, forward strand.
TCCTTATTGATGTCGACGGCACCATCGCCGATTCTCTCCCCGCAATCGCACATGGCTTTCGCCTTGCATTGGAGGAAATTGACCACCCCCTTCCGCCTGAGAGCTTTATCAACACGATTCCCGGGCCGCCAATGGTGGAAACACTCGCATCTCTCGGGCTTTCCGACGAACAAGTCGACCGAGCCTTCGCCGTGTACATGGAGCATCAACACGCCGGTGGCTGGCAGCGTGCCGAGATGTTTCCCGGCTGGCCGGAGCTCCTGCGCGATTGGCGGAAAGCTGGTGTTCAACTAGCCACCGCGACTTCCAAGGGCGAGTACTTCGCCCGCAAGACCCTGGATAATTTCGGGCTTCTCGACGCCTTTGATTTCATCGGCGCCGCCAGCGACGACGGCTCACGGCAGACAAAGGCTGAGGTCATTGAGTACACGCTCAAGGAGTTGGGCATTGAAACCGATGAAGCAGTGCGCCCGTGTGGGTCGGTTGTAATGGTCGGCGATCGCATCCATGATTTTGAGGGCGCCGCACAGTTCGGTATCCCGGCCATCGCTGTTAAATGGGGCTACGGCTCGGAATCTGAGTGGGCATCGGCTGCGGCGGTGGCGGCCTCGCCTGGGAACCTGAATCGTGTTGTGCGGGAAATGTTGTATCTTTAAGACTCGTCAACGATTAGTGACAATCCTATTTTTATTTTCCGAGAAGTTTGGTTTTGCCTATTATGCTTATGAACTCGTCGCATCGTACTGAGTCCGTGTACGTCGTGTTTGTCTGCTCCGGAAATATCTGCCGCTCCCCCATGGCTGAAATCATCGTCCGTGACGCAGTTGAAGCCAATGCGCTTGCCGACGATGTCCTGCTCGCTTCCTGCGGAATCGGCGGCTGGCATGTCGGCGAACCCGCCGACGAGCGGGCTCAGGCCGAGCTGGAAAATGCTGGATACGACCCAAATCACACCGCAGCACAGCTGGGCGATGAGCACATGGATGCAACGCTTTTCATCGCCATGGATGAATCGCACATCAATGGTCTACTCCGCGCTGGCGTGCCAAAAGAGAAGATTCGCCTGCTGCGTTCCTTCGACCCGGCGTCCCCGAAGAGCGCCGTCGTGGCCGATCCTTACTACGGCGGCCCGGAGGGGTTCGTCCGCACTCGAAACGAAATTGAGGCCGCGACGCCGGGCATCATCGCATGGTTGCGTGAGACTCTGGCGCTGGCCTCTGAGCGTTAAGGTTTCAAAACAACCTTTTCTTTTGTCTTATTGGCATTGCCCCGGTTTCGGAACGCCCAAATCTTATTCAAGATGAAGTTAGCGGGCGTGCCCAAGATGACACCGATGAGGTTTGCCCAGTAGAGGCGGTTCCTAAAGCCGGTGGAGTCGTCGAAAATGTCCGTTGGCAGTGCCAGCGGCGAGGTGGGGTTAGTCAGCAGCGTGATGACAACCAGGTTCACAATCAGCGCTGAGATACCTGCAAATAAAAACGGGAAGAACTGCCTAAACCAGTTCGGGCGATTGTCAGTTCGGAAAGTCCAGGAGCGGTTGAGCTGGAAGTTCCAGATGTTAGCCACGACAAACGCCAGAGTTGCATAGACGTGGGAGTAACGGATATTCCACCGTGTCCCGAACAGGTTCATAAACACGTCATGTTCATTGGTGCCCAGACTGAGCCCGAACTTGCGAGCAATAATCACGACAAGCAGATTGACAACCACACCTGTGCCGCCAACCAGACCGAACTTGATGAACTGGCGCGAGACTGTGCTGAAGCGGCGTGAAGGCGAAGATTTCGCTGTTTGCGTGCCCACCACGACACCTCTCTTTCCATCTATCCCGGGTAGATTCCCCGTCAAATACGCTCAAACAACTTTACCCGAAGTTCACTCAATCTCCGCGCAGGTGAATCCTTGCGAAAGCGAGATTTCCCTCACGGCAATCAGCCATTTCCTCCCGCATCACCACATCAGCACTGTGCACATTTGGTATGCACTTTGAAAACAGGTGCCACTGCCCACCCGCCGCAACAGTGCCAGCCGCTCTAGTGCCATACGCTCTAGTGCCATCCGCAGCACCGGGTAAGCTCAATGAATGTGTTTAAGAATGTGCGCCAGTTTCTGACCCCTGGATGGGTTCTCACTGCGATTGTCGCCATTGCGTTTTCCTATCTCGCATTTACTGTTCTGGCTCCATGGCAGTTGGGTAAGAACACCGCGACGCAGCATCGCAATCAGCAGCTTGAGCACTCATTCGAGCTCGACCCCGTAGATGTCAATGAGCTAATGCCCAAGGGCAAAGGGTTCGTCGAGGGCAACGAATGGCGTCGCGTTACCGCCACCGGGTCCTTCCTGCCGGATACCCGCGTTCTATTGCGTAACCGCCCAGTAAATGGCGCTCCCGCCGTTCAGGTACTCGATGTCTTCGTCGCTAACAATGGCGAAAACTACCTGGTCAACCGTGGTTTTGTACGCCCGACAGACTCCAGCACCCCCAATGTTGAGCCAGCCCCGAAGGGCACCTTGACTATCTCGGCCTTTACCCGCCGAAACGAGATTCCCGCCGAGACCGCTCCAATCGCCGGCACCCCGCCGCAGGTCTACGGAATCAATACCAAGGAAGTGTCCGAGCTAGTCGACACCGAACTCAACCCCGATTGGCTTCAGCTCTCGGACAAATCCGATGCCGTCATCGAGGCCATTCCGCTGCCCACTCTGGAGTCCGGCCCGTACCTCTCCTACGGCATTCAATGGATCTTCTTCGGCGCTCTCGTGCCGCTTGCCGTCGTCTGGTTCATTCGCGCTGAAATCGTCGAGCGCAGACGAGACCGCGCGGAGCAGGAGGAGATGGCCAAGGCCCTCCGCGACGCCGAAGCCGCGGAACCAGCAGATGACGCTGATGCCGCCGAAGCCGCAACACCCGAATCGGACGATGCCACCACTCCCACCCCTCCGCCGGCTAAGCCCGAAGAGGATCGCGCCACCGAGCTGCACCGTCAGCGCATGGCGCAACGCTACGGCAACACTGGCCACCGCGCCGCAGGTTATCGCGATAACCGATACGACGAGCGTTTCTAACTCTCAGCTCGCGCTTTCACTCGTCGGATACATCCGGCGACTACTGCTGCTCCGGCGCAGCTGAGCGCAACAATGTTTTGTACTCGCTTGCTCAGCCCTGCGGCACGCCGCACATCGGTCACCGAAGGCCTCCGACCGCTGCCAAGCACCGGGCGCATCTCCACTCCGCTGGGATACACCGTCGCGCCGCCCAACTGCAGCCCCAGCGCACCAGCAGCGCTCGCCTCCACGACGCCCGCGTTCGGGCTTGGGTGGTTGCTGGCGTCTCGTCGCCACGCTGCCAATGCTTGACGACGGTCCGGACCTGCAACCACAGTTGCGACAGCTGTAAGTCTCGCGGGGAAGAACCCGGCGACGTCGTCAAGCCGTGCACTGGCCCACCCGAACTGCCGATAGCGAGCGTTGCGGTATCCCACCATCGCGTCGAGGGTATTAGCCGCTCGATGAGCGACCACACCAGGAGCGCCTGCAATGGCACCCCACATGAGAGTGCCGGTGACTGCGTCGGAGGTATTTTCAGCGAGCGATTCGACGGTCGCTCGGGCGATGCCATCAGCGTCGAGAGCTTCCGGATCACGCGAACACAACCACGGCACAAGTTCGCGGGCGGCATCGATGTCGCCGGAGGTGAGTCGGTCAGTCATGCGCTCGCCAGTACGGCGGAGAGTGGTGCCGCCGAGCGAAGCCCACGTGGCGGCAGCCAGCGTGAGACTCGGTGCGACCGTGCTGACTGCGGCGGTAAGCGCTACCGGTGTGGCCACTGCGATTGCGGTGAACGCCACACCGCGCGCTTTGGAGTCGGCGTAGATTCGGCGCTCAAGTTTGCTGACGGCCTGCCCGTAGAGGGCCACCGGATGGTGATTGGTGGGGTCTGCGAAAATGCGGTCAAGTGCATACCCCACTGCGATAGCCGCACCACGCCGCCAGAGGTGTCGGCTCCTGGCATGTGTACGCAATCTAATCAAACTGTCCCTGTAGAACGGCTACGACATCGAGCGGCTCGCCCGCATTTGCAGCCTTGACCATTGCTTTACAGGTGGCCGAATCGATTATCGGTTTACCATCCCCGCCGATTGCGTAGGCGGGATCGCCCGCAAGCAGAGATCCGACAAAAACAATGGTGGCAAGCGATTTTGTAAAACGCACAGACCGGGAGTTTAGCACAAACAAAATCCGCCCGGATTCTCCATTACAAGAATCCGGGCGGATTATATCTGTGCGGCGAGAGGGTTTCGAACCCCCGACCGCTGGTGTGTAAAACCAGAGCTCTACCGCTGAGCTATCGCCGCGCTGCTGCGAAACTTTAACACACGGCAAACATAGATTGCCAATTGCGCACTACAAACAGCGTTTAAGTATATTGTTTCAACAGCTCAGCTAGTAGCCGATTCAAACGGGACAGCTAAAGCCGGCTAACTAGAGCGCTGCACCAGGCAATTGCCCTGCCAATCCCCCAGACGAAGCGCCGAGGTGTTGGAGAAACCTGCCAGCTGTGCGGACTCGTCAATCACGCCAGGATCAATGGCACCCGGCTGACCAGCGCCCGGCGTGAGCAGCCAAACGCGACCTTCATCCTCCAAAGGGCGGGAAGCGTCCACAAGACCATCGACCAAGTCGCCGTCTTCTTCGCGCCACCACAGCAATACGACGTCGACAACCTCATCCGTGTCTTCGTCGAGCAGGTCTGCATCCAGGAAATTCTCGACCGACTCACTGATTGCTGAGTCACAGTCTGTATCCCAGCCAACCTCCTGGACTAGCTGACCTTCCTTAATGCCGAGCCTGCTCGCATATTCATGAGCAGCGCCTGTGGCGTTGACCACTTCCCTTTTCCTCCTCTAGAAAAACTATTCAGCTCGATTTTTCGAACTATGTGCAGGAATTTTACCGCTCAAATACATTTTTCACAGCTGCAAAATAAGAATTTCCCCAAAAAGGTGCAGTTTTCGCGGTGTTCTTCGCAATGTTCGTCGTAAAGCCAAGCGGATTATTTGGTGAAAGCGTGTGTAAGAAACGGCTAGGGGCACAACAAACGATTCAGAAGTAGAGTGGAGAAAAATAACCTTTGCCTTTCCTTCAGGGACTGAAAGGAGCTCACAATGTCCGATACATCGTCAGGTACGCCACAAGCCCACTCTGATGAGTCAAACTTTGCCCTTATCCGTGATGGGGTCGCCTCCTATCTCACGGATACAGATCCTGAAGAGACCAGGGAGTGGCTTGAGTCTCTCGACGGCCTGTTAGAAGAGGCAGGTCCGGAACGCGCACGCTTCCTCATGCTGCGACTGCTGGAACGTGCCACGGCAAAGCGCGTGGCCCTACCGCCGCTGACCTCGACAGACCTCGTCAACACCATCCCGACTGAGATGGAGCCAGAATTCCCAGGCGATGAGGACATTGAGCGCCGCTACCGCAAGTGGATCCGCTGGAACGCGGCAATTATGGTCCATCGCGCACAGCGTCCAGGTATCGGCGTGGGCGGACATATCTCCACCTATGCGGGTGCCGCACCGCTTTACGAGGTCGGCTTTAACCACTTCTTCCGCGGCAAGGACCACCCAGGCGGCGGTGACCACGTCTTCTTCCAGGGCCACGCTTCGCCGGGCATGTATGCCCGCGCATTCCTGGAGGGACGCCTGACCGAGGAGGACCTCGACGGTTTCCGTCAGGAAGTTTCCCTCGGTGAGGGCAATGGCCTTCCCTCCTACCCGCACCCGCATGGCATGCCGGAGTTCTGGGAGTTCCCAACGGTGTCGATGGGTCTGGGCCCGATTAACGCTATCTACCAGGCCCGCTTTAACCGCTACCTCCATGACCGGGGTATCAAGGACACTTCCCAGCAGCACGTTTGGGCCTTCCTCGGTGACGGCGAGATGGACGAGCCGGAATCCCGTGGCGCCATTCAGCATGCGGCGCTGAACAACCTGGATAACCTGACATTCGTCATTAACTGCAACCTGCAACGCCTCGACGGTCCGGTGCGCGGCAACACCAGCATCATCCAAGAGCTGGAGTCGTTCTTCCGCGGCGCTGGTTGGAATGTCATCAAGGTCGTTTGGGGCCGTGAATGGGACGAGCTCTTCGCCAAGGACAAGGACGGCGCACTAGTCGACCTGATGAATAAGTTCTGCGATGGCGATTACCAGACGCTGAAGGCTAACGACGGCGCTTGGGTGCGAGAGCACTTCTTCGGCCGTGACCCGCGCACTGCCAAGCTGGTCGAGGACATGACCGACGAGGAGATTTGGAACCTCCGTCGCGGTGGCCACGACTACCGCAAGATTTACGCTGCCTACAAGAAGGCCTTGGAGACCAAGGACCAGCCAACTGTCATCCTGGCGCACACGATTAAGGGATATGGCCTCGGCCACAACTTCGAGGGCCGCAACGCGACCCACCAAATGAAGAAGCTGACGCTCGATGATCTGAAGCTTTTCCGTGATAACCAGCGCATTCCAATCTCCGACGAGGAGCTGGAGAAGAATCCCTACCTACCGCCGTACTACAACCCGGGCCCGGAGTCCGAGGAAGTGCAGTACATGCTGGAGCGACGCAAGGAGCTCGGCGGTTTCGTGCCAGAGCGCCGCACTAGCTACGAGCCTCTGACAGTGCCAAAGCCTGAGAGCCTGAAAAACCTCCTCAAGGGATCAGGTAAGCAGAAGGTCGCCACCACTATGGCGACGGTGCGTGTTTTCAGGGACCTGATGCGCGATAAGGACCTCAAGGATCGTTTTGTGCCCATCATCCCTGATGAGGCCCGTACTTTCGGCATGGACTCCTGGTTCCCGACGCTGAAGATCTACAACCCGCACGGCCAGAATTACACTCCGGTCGACCATGAGCTGATGCTGTCCTACAAGGAAGCGAAGGACGGCCAAATTCTGCACGAGGGCATTTCCGAGGCGGGCTCTGTGGGGTCGTTTACCGCTGTCGGCTCGGCGTACGCCACCCATGGCGTGGCCATGATTCCGCTCTACATCTTCTACTCTATGTTCGGTTTCCAGCGCACGGCTGACTCCATTTGGGCCGCTGGTGACCAAATGTCCCGTGGCTTCCTGCTCGGAGCTACAGCTGGTCGCACGACGCTGACAGGTGAAGGCCTGCAGCACATGGACGGTCACTCCCAGCTGCTGGCGGCTACGAACCCGTCTGTGGTCTCCTACGACCCGGCGTTCGCCTACGAGATTGCCTACATCGTCTGCGACGGTATCGACCGCATGTACGGGCCGGAGCGTGGCGAAGATGTCATCTACTACCTGACTATCTACAATGAGCCGACTTCGCAGCCGGCCGTCCCGGAAGACCTCGATGTCGAGGGGCTACTTGGCGGTATCTACCGCTTCCGCAAGGCTGAGGGCGACAAGCATGTCAACCTGCTGGCTTCCGGCATTGGCATGCAGGAGGCGCTGCGCGCCGCGGACATCCTGGAAGACTACGGCGTGGCTTCCTCGATTTACTCGGTGACATCGTGGAATGAGCTGGCCCGCGATGGGCACGAGCGTGACACTGAGCGTCTGCACAACCCGGCTGAAGAGGTCGACGACGCCTTCGTTACCCGCCAGCTGTCCGACACCGATGGGCCGTTCATCGCAGTGACCGACTTCCAGCGTGCGGTCCCGGAGCAGATTCGCAAGTGGGTTCCGGGTGACTACACCGTCCTCGGCACCGACGGCTACGGCTTCTCGGATACCCGTCCGGCCGCTCGCCGCTACTTCAACTCCGACGGCGAGTCAGTCGCTGTTGCGGCCCTGTCCGCACTGGCACGCGCTGGCAAGCTCGACATGAATGTCGCCCAGGAAGCAGCTGAAGAGCTGCAGATTACCGATCCAACCACAACCACTCAGGACGCTGAATAATGACCTCAAGCCTTGGAGATCAGCTCAGCGCCCTACTGGGCACACAGGTCACCGGTGACGCTGACGATGCCTCACCTAATGCAGCGAACGGGGGCTCGAAGAAGAGTTCCGCCGACGCTGACCTGCCCGCAGGTCTTCACGGCGAAGTTGCGGCAATCGTCAAAAAGATGGCTAACGACGAGGTGGAGTCCTTAGAGCTCTCCACCCCGCTGACCGACTACGGTTTTGACCGCCTAAGCGTCGTAGAGTTGGCCGTCCGTTGCGAAGAAGAGCTGGGAGTCCGCGTTGAAGACGAGGACATATCCTCGTTTAAGACCCTCGGCGATGTAGTTGACTACATCGCCGCCCGGCGCGGGTAGAGCTGCAACACGTTAGCTGCCTCTACCCCACCGAGGTCTGCGCTGCCAGCGGTCGAGTTGCCGCTGGCACTGTCGGGCCCGGCAGGGGTGGACGTCGTAAAGCACTCTTCGGGGGCGTAGCCTGCCGTCATCATGCGCATTGGCTCTAACACGCGATCCCACGGCCCGCCGATGGCCGCGTCGAGGGCACCTTCGATGTCGCCGCCGCGCGCCATGATGGAACGCAGCGCGTCTTCGTTGATCACGATGTTTCCGGCGGCATCGGTCTGTCCGGCGAAAGTCCCCAGCTGCGGGGTATGGCAGTAGCGCATACCGTCGATGGCGTAGCCGTCATCATCCACGACTGGGTCTTGCGCCAGCTCGAAATAGAGGCGCGGCCACCTAGCCAGGTTGTCCACCAGTGTGGCGATGGTGTCAGCACTTGCAGTGAAAGGCACCTCAGCGCACAAAGTGGAATCCTGGTCGGTCGCACGCCAAATATCCCGACCTGGCTTAGTGCCATCGGGCATGCTGAGTCGGGCCAGCGCCCACGTGATGTGTGGTTGCAGCGGCCCTGGCATGCTGTGAATCCACAGGACGCCTGAAAGTTGGGTGCGCATAGACGAAGGTCCTCGGAAAAGTTGCGGTCAATTGGTGTAAGACGAGATTCGTCTTCCCCTACGAACTCATCCAACGACACTTGCCACACTGCAGAAAAAGCACTGCGGTAAAACAACACTTCTGAGGTTTGCGTTGCACGTGTTTATGATTGTTATTTCCGAGACGGCTGCTGGCAACCCTCAAGTTGTCCTTAATCCCCCAGATGTGATTTAACGCTGAGACGAAAAATCGGCGCCGCAAGCGACGCCGACTTGCCCCACATCCTCTTAATCCTCAGCGTGTTCTTCCAGCTCACGCCAGAGTTCATCATTGAAATCCGTCCACAGCGGCTTTGCCCACTCACCGAATGCTCGATCGGTTAAAGCGATTGCCGCCCGTCCGGTTGGACGATGCAGCCACAGGAATGTGCCCGCCTGCCCAAAATGGCCTGCGACATCCTTGGGCATCGAGGCACCAAACCACAGCCCCTGCTTGGAATCGGGGTGCCCGAAGATCTCAAAGCCCAGACCCCAATCGGCCGGACGTTGCATACCATAGCCCGGCACGACACCATTCAGCCCCGGGAACTGCACGGTCAAAGCCTCAGTCACGGTATCGGGATGCAGAACAGTCGGGGCGAGAATCTCATCGACGAAGGCCATGAGATTAGCGACGCTGCTACGCGCGCCATGCCCTGCCGAGCCATCCAGCACGGAATCCGCCATTCCCAGCGGCTCAAACACAGCCTGGCGCAGGTATTCACTAAACGGCATCTCTGCCTCCGCGGCGATTACATCGGCGATGATGTCAAAACCGGCGGAGGAGTAAATACGCCGCTGCCCTGGCTCTTTTTCCAGCTCACGGCTGGCAAACCCCACCCCGCCGGCGTGCGCCAGTAGGTGACGCACAGTCGCACCACGACCGGGTGGCGTGAGCTCTTGATTGAGCTCCAGCGCGCCCTCTTCGACGGCCACAAGCATTCCCACGGCCGCCAACAGCTTGGTCACACTGGCCAGTTCAAAAACTCGGCCGCTATCACCGTGGGTGTGCCAACTGCCATCGTCGGCACGCGCGGCAGTCGCGACCGCGTCGACTGGCCACTGGTCAACTTGCGCTAGAACAGAGGGCTTCCAAGAAGTCATGTCCTCAAGACTACGCAAGCGCGGCAGACGTGGACTTCTCAGCAGGCGCGTCCACAGTGTCGTCCACGGTCTCGTCGTCCGGCTCGTCAGCTGTTTCGTCGGCTGGCGACAAATCGGCGTTGGCGCTTGCGTCCCACTCGTCCTGGTTCCAAATTCCTGCACGCTTTGCGACGACCAACGGGACCACGGCCTGGCCGGTGACGTTCACCGCGGTGCGTCCCATATCCACAATCGGCTCAACAGCCAGCAGGAGGCCGACGCCGGCAAGTGGCAAGCCGAGAGTCGACAGAGTCAGGGTCAGCATGACCGTAGCGCCGGTGGTGCCAGCAGTTGCGGCCGAACCGATAACGGAGACGAAGATGATGAGCAGGTAGTCCGTGAAATCCAGCGGAACACCGTAGAACTGCGACACGAAGATAGCTGCGATAGCCGGGTAAATGGCAGCGCAACCATCCATCTTCGTAGTAGCGCCCAGCGGCACTGCGAAGGAGGCGTACTCATCCGGCACTGCCAGGCGGCGGGAGACCACACGCTCAGTGACCGGCATGACGCCCATCGACGAACGGGTGAAGAAGCCGAGCGAGGTCACCGGCCAAACACGGCGGAAGAAGTCGATCGGGCTAATGCCATGAATCTTCAAAATTACCGGGTACACGACTGCAATGACCAGGAATAGGCCAACGTAAATGGCGATGGCGAACTTGCCCAGGCTGCCGAGCGCTTCCCAGCCATACTCAGCAACCGCATGGCCAATCAGAGCCGCGGTACCGATTGGTGCCAGACGGATAACCCACCACAGCACCTTCTGCACGATGGTCAGGAGCGAGCCGGAGAACTCGATGAACGGTTCAGCCTTCGAGCCGACCTTTACTGCGGCAATACCGAAGACAATCGCGATGACCAGCAGCTGCAGAACGTTGAAGTTCAGCGAGCCGGATACAGCACCGTCAGACTCGCTGATCTTCACACCGAGGCCGAGGAAGTTCTGCGGGACAATGCTCTGCAGGAATCCCCACCAGGAACCCACGGAATCCGGTTCCTGTGCGGCCGAGGCATCAACGCCGGAGTTAACGCCCGGCTTGATGACCAACCCCAGCACGATGGCGATGACCACCGATACAAAGGACGTAATGGCAAACCAAACCAGTGTCGAAACAGCCAGCTTGGCTGCACCTGCGACCTGACGCAGGTTGGCAATCGACACCACCACCGCGGTGACCACCAGCGGCGGGATGAGCAGCTTCAACAGCGTGACGTAGGTGCTACCGACCTCGTCCAGCGCTGTGCGCAGCGAAGAGTCATCGCCAGTACTGCGGGCCATGAAGCCCAAAATGAGACCAATAATCAGGCCATAGACAACTTGGGCACCGAAGCCGGTCGCCCATTTAAATTTATTCACTTTTCCTCCTGGGATTTTATTTCTCTGAAAACACTTGTGCCGCGCCCTAAGCCCGTCTGGCATATACGCGTGATGGGGTATCCGGGGCCGCTGGGCTCAGCCTCGAAGAGGTAGGCGCAACGGGGGGGCGGAAGCCCGAAGTGTTTAGCGACAGGAGGAAGTAGAAATTCGGCCGTAATCGAGCCAACGCCGCTTTGTGAGCATTTTCATGTTGGTCATTTCTAACTTGCAAGTCCGGTTAAGAGACAAACGATAAGACTGCCACGATTGATGTTGTGACACCAATTCCCAACGCGGCCCCTCACCCGAATATTCCAAGTAGCTAACTCGATTTCTCAGCCTGCTTGCGCAACTGCAGCACCTTCAGCGAGCAGAGGAAGCCTACAGTCAGCGCGCCGACAGCGGAATACAGCGCAAACTGCGTGGCATGTGCAAACGCATTTGTCAGCGGGATCAATACACCGTCGGGAGCACCCTGCGCGCGCAGACCAATCAGCATAGATCCGGCAGAATCCTTCAACCCTTGCCCCATCTGCTCCAGTCCCGGCGACAACTTCTCAATCTCGCGATCCAGCCCAATCGTCAGCGACATACCACCGAGTGCCGCACCGAGAGCAGAACCAATTTGGCGGATCGTCGACTGCGTCGCCGACGCCTGCCCCGACAGACGCACCGGAATATCGCCGAGCACCAGCGAGGTCAGCTGCGCTGATGCCAGGCCAAGCCCCAGACCGTAGATAATCAGCGCAAACACAACGAGCCACAGTGGCAGATCAACACGCTCTTCCGCCGCCAACTGCAGCGAGCCGAAGACCTCGAGGCCAAGCCCCACAATCACCACACCGGCCGGGGTAATCCGGGCCGCCAGATGACGCGCCATGGCACCTGCGAAAAACGCGCCGAGAGCCATCGCTGCCAGGACCAGGCCAGTTGCGATCGTCGACAAGCCAATCGCCGACACCAAGTAAAGCGGCAGCACGAAGACCAGCGCGAACTCACCCACCGCGACGAGCATCGCCGTGGTATTTCCCCAGCTGAACGTGGCGTAGGAGAACATCGACACATCCAACAGCGCAGGATCCGCGTTCTTTCGACGACGATTCTCCCACAGCACGAAGGCGACGAGCACCACCGCACCAACTAAGAGCGTGACGACGGGCGCGGAGGGAAAAGCAAACCCAATCTTGGCACCCTGAATGATGCCGAAGACCACGGCACCAAAGCCGATTCCAGACAGCACCAGCCCCACGACATCGAAACCACCAGCGCCATTGGTATCGCCCGCGGTGTTCGGTACCCAACGCAGAGCAAGGATAAAGAGCACCACGGCGATGGGAACATTGACCCAGAAAATAGCTTCCCAACCAGCGAATTGAGTAAGGACGCCACCCAAGAGCGGGCCGACTGCTGCGGCACCGGACATGACCGCACCCCAGATGCCGAATGCGGTGGCGCGATCTTTGTCACGGAACAGTGCGTTAACGCTGGACAGTGTCGACGGCAGAATGCACGCGCCACCAATGCCCTGGATAACGCGGGCTATGACCAACGGGGCCAAGGATGTGGAAAGCGCGGCCACAACGGAGCCGACCGTGAAGATGACCAGACCGACGAGGAAAAGCGTTCGACGGCCGAAGCGGTCCCCAGCACGGCCGGAGGTTAGCAGCAGTGCAGCAAAGACAACGGAGTAGATCGTGGTAATCCACTGCGCGCCCACGATGTCGAGACCCAGCTCCGAAATGATGGTCGGCAGTGAAACACCGACAATGGTGCCGTCGAGGACGATCATGCCGAGACCAACCGCGAGCACGAGCAGGCCCCACCAGCTCTGTGGCGAGGCTGCGAACTCAGCGATTTGCTCATCGCTGGCAATTGCCGTGACGGCGGCACCCTTCGCTTTCGCCGTGGCGCCGGGTTGTGCGTCGGCTGAGACGTCGGCGCTGCTCAAGGAAGGTTTTGCACTCATAGGATTAATGCTAGGAGTGTCCAAGTACTGATTCATCAACCGAAAGTCGTAATTTTGCCGACAGTTTTACGGAGCAACTTTGGTTCGTTGAGCACGGGAGACGCTTTGCTTCATCGAGCTCAGAGATGAGGGCATCGAGAACGCGGGACAGCTTCTTTGAATCCGTGCGATGGCAGCAGAACCTGCTGGTTATAGGGCTTTTATCACCGCACGGTGGCAGATTGCTATGATGCTATGAGGCCTCGGGCACTGATTTACGGTGCTTAATTGCCGCTTCACAGCACTCGAGCCTTGCCCCTATAGCTCAGTCGGTTAGAGCAGAGGACTCATAATCCTTTTGTCCCAGGTTCGAGCCCTGGTGGGGGCACTAAATGCCCTGGTGGGCGAACTTCCACAGTTCAACTGCCAGGGCTGTTCCCTTTTTGTTCCCTATTTTTCGTCGCGCGTTTTCTTGTCGCACTCTAATCTCGGAACTGTCCCAGCCCGCTCACACCCACTTGCCTGACATCCGGTTGTAACAGCTGGCACACAGGGAGATGTACTTCGGCGCTTCGAGCGCCTCAATTTCCACAGTCTCACCGTCGAGAATAATGCTGCCGTCCGAGTGCAACCGCGCAGTAAAGATGGCCTTCTGGCCACAGGTGCAAATAGTCTTAATTTCCTCAATGGTGTGAGCGACTTCGAGCAGGCGCTGCGAGCCGGGAAAGGCGTGGGTACGAAAGTCGGTACGCAGTCCGTAGCAGAGCACCGGGATACCGCGAAGGGTAATGCCCAGCAACTGGTCAACCTGGTCAGGGGTGAGAAACTGTGCTTCATCGATGATTAGGCAATCGTGGCCGTCGGCAAGCGAGGAGAGGTCATCGCCGTCGTGGATGAGGTGCGCGCGTTCCGCGATTCCGATGCGGGAGTGCACGTCGCCGTCAGCCAAGGTGTCGACGGCCGGCTTGGCGATCAACGGTCGCATATCGCGCTCGCGGTAGTTGTGCGCGACGCGGAGGACCTCGATGGATTTTCCGCTGTTCATGGTTCCGTAGCGGAAGTACAGTTTTGCCATAGCCATCGATTGTAGGGCATCGATTCGCGGGCTCTGACGGCTGTAAACTCGGGCGACCAACACGGATTTGAATTCCCGACTATCCTATATTTTTATGCAGCCGATTCCTGACCTGAATGAGAATCCAACCGTTGTTGTATGTGGCTCTATCCACCTAGATACCCTGGTACAGGTCGATAGCGTACCCGCCGAAGGTGGCACGCTCATCGTTGATGACGGCACTAATTCGCTAGGCGGTAAGGGCGCTAACCAGGCCGTTGCCATTGCTTACGACGGTGTCCGCGCTGTCATGGCCGGCACGGTTGGCGAGGATCGCGCTGCGGATGTCGTAGTCGAGGAACTCAACGCACACGGCGTGGATGTCCACTCCATTCAAACCTCCTGGGATTTGCCAACCGGCAGCGCTTTCGTCGCAACAAATCGGCAGGGTCGACCGGTCATTTTTGTCCAGCGAGGCGCTGACGCGCTGACCGACCCCACCGATTTCGTCGACGAGTTCGCATCAGCGGATGTCGTGCTCGCACAGGGCGAGCTGCTCCCGGAAGCAACTGAGGCCATCGCGTCCGTCGCATCCATGTATAACGCGCGACTAGTACTGAACCTCAATCCGGTCACCACCGTTACTCCTGCGTTGATTGACCATGCTGATCCGCTCATCGTCAACATGAAGGGCGCCTGGGAGACCATTCGACGCCTGGACATCGCCGAAGGCATCCTCGCCACCGACTACCGCGCACAGCTCGAGGCCCTACTGCAGTACTGCCCCAGCGTCATCATGCTCCGCGGCGACCACGGCTGCCTCTTCGCCCAGCACACCGATGGGATTGACGATGAGCCGACAATTTACGAACAGCCCGCGCTCAAACTTCCAGAGGAGAAGATTGTCGACGGCACCGGTTCTGGAGATGCGTTCGTAGGCACGCTCACCGCAGAGCTTGCTAAGGGCACCTCGCTTTACGACGCCGTACCCCTGGCCACCGCAGCAGGTGCAGCAGCCGTACAGGCGGTCGGCGCATGCTCCGCTTTTGCACGTCGCGAAAAACTGTTGGAGATGGTTGAAGCCGAGGACTTCCCCGCTATCCGCGTTTACTAGCGGGTTTCTGAGCGGCGGGTCTGGCTACACGGCGACGGCTTACCTTCCTTCTTACTAGGGACGATGCCTAACACGACCGTCGCCGCTAATCCAGCATGCTGGTCACCAGCTCCGCAATTTTCGAGCGCTCCGAGCGCTTCAGCGTGATATGCGCAAAAAGCTCGTTGCCCTTTAGCTTCTCAATCACCGCTTGCACACCGTCATGGCGGCCGACGCGCAAGTTGTCACGCTGTGCCACATCGTGAGTAAGAATGACCCGCGAATTGCTGCCAAGACGTGACAGCACCGTCAGCAGTACATTGCGCTCCAGCGACTGTGCCTCATCGACAATCACGAAGCTGTCATGCAGGCTGCGACCACGGATGTGGGTCAGCGGCAGAACCTCCAGCATGTCGCGCGAGGCAATCTCATCCATGACGTTCTCCGAGACTAGCCCCTCCAGCGTGTCGTAGACAGCCTGCGCCCACGGGTTCATCTTTTCGTCCTCACTACCGGGCAGGTAACCAAGGTTCTGGCCACCGACCGCGTAGAGCGGACGAAACACCACGATTCGGCGATGCAGTCCGCGCTCCAGCACCGACTCCAGACCCGCGCACAGCGCAAGCGCCGACTTACCCGTGCCGGCTCGGCCGCCGAGGGAAACAATCCCCACCGAGTCATCCAACAGCAGGTCGAGCGCAACGCGCTGCTCCGCCGACCGCCCCTTCAGCCCAAACGCCTCCGTATCGCCCCGCACCAGCTTGACGACGCCCGGGGCGCTCACCCTTGCCAGCGCAGACTGGCTACCGGCGCTGAGCTGCACGCCGCAGTGCAGCGGCTGCTCCTGGACCTGCTCGAGCTCCAGAAAGCCGTTGGCGAAGAGACGATCAATTTCCTCCGGGTCGACGTCCACTTCCACCATTCCCGAGTACCCAGTCAGTACGACGTCCTGGGCGCGGTAATCGTCGGCAGGCAAGCCCACCGCACCAGCCTTAACGCGAAGCGGAATGTCCTTGGTGACCAGCACGACATCATGGCCATCGTGCTGAAGGTTAAGGGCGCAAGCGAGAATACGGTGATCGTTTTCGGCGGTGCGGAAGCCAGCGGGGAGGATAGAAGGATCGGAGTGGTTGAGCTCAATATGCATAAACCCGCCAAGGTCATTGGCGGGCACAGGTCGGTCCAGGTGGCCGTAGCGGTAGCGCAGCTCTTCGAGAAAACGGAGCGCCTCTCGGGCGAACCACCCCAGCTCTGGGTGGTGGCGCTTGGCCTCCAACTCACTCACCACGACCAGCGGAAGCACAACTTGGTGCTCATCGAACTTCTTGGTGGCGTGGGGATCGGACAGCAGGACCGAGGTATCAAGTACGTAGGTACGCATGACTTCAGGCTAAAAGTCAGAGGTAGAAATTACGTGGTTGTGAGATGAATGCTTGGTTATCAGCAGAACCACAATTGGTTACAGGCTTTAATCCTCAAGTTGAACCCTAAGGAACTGGCCGAGCACCACTGCACGGCCACTCCACTGCCCTTTTAAGGGCAACTAGTCGTTGCAATGGCAACTAGTCGTTGTGGCGAATCTGGCGCCCCAGCAGCTTTCGGCGCAGTGGATCGACAGCCAAGGTCACAGCACCAACTGCTAGAACTCCCAACAGGTACGCCAGCGCAACAACAAGTGAGCGTTGGCTAAAGGTAACTTCATACGCGCCCGAACCGAACATGACGGCTCCCAACAGTGCACCCATGGCAAAGCCGAAGATGCTGGTCACAAGCATGGGGAAGAACGTCTGCTTAAAAGTGACCGTGCGATGGAAGGCGATTGGCGTACCAATGAAGTCCAATGCCTTTGTCAGCGAGGCCTCTTCATAGACAGCTGAGGCCTGCGTCAGCACAGTCGATACCAGCAGCAGAATGAAGCCAATTACGAAGGTGATAGTCACACCAGTTGCAATATCGTGCGCGAATGTGACATCTGCAACTTCTTCAATTTTGTCTTCACTCGGCACCATCATTGTGTAGCCAAGCAGCAGGGACAGGAAGGCCATGGAACTTACTCGACGCCACGATTCCTTAGCGTTAGTGGCTACTCGTCGCGTCGCCACAAAATCACTTGAAGTACCGAAGAAGCTGGAGATGCGGGCAACAATCTGGATAAAGAAAGGCGCCACTAGGCCAATTGCCCAGACCATCAGGTACATCATTGCGGCAACACCAATCGTGGTAGCGATGGTCCCGCCTGCGATATTGGAGTTGGCAACCACGTACAGGACAACCGCACCGATGACAACGGCCACAATCATGCGCCATGCCTTCATCGACTTGGGCACTTCCTTGCGGCTAACGCCAAGTGGTGAAATCATCACCCTTCGCAAACCAACCACAGCTGCAAAGAGCGCGAGAAGCACCACTGCTACCCAAACCAGCGGGTAACCCCACCAGGGAAGCAACATGTCCCAGGTATCCAGATAATCATTGTCGAACTTGATCATTGCCCAAAACGGCGCAGTGGCAACTGACAAGAATGTGCCCACCGCAAGCCCAACAGCTGCCAATACGAGGGTTTCGATAATCACCATGCGTGTAACTGCCCCGTTAGACAGACCAATCAAGCGCAGAGTTGCCAATCGCTGCTCACGTCCTGCAGCGCCAAGCACCGCCGACTGTGCCACCAGCGAAACCATTGCCGGAATCACAAAAACGCAGGCCACCAGTGCCAACTGCAGGTACATCTCGCCCGAGCCCTCATTCATGTAATCCTCGGGTGTTGGGTTCGGTGGCAGCTTTGGCTCAGCCTGCCAACGGCGGTAAAACATCGCCGTGCCACCGACGACGACCAGCGCCAACCACGTACTCACGGTCATAGCTACCACGGATAGTGCGGATAACCAGCCGTTTCCCGAATGAGATTCACGCCCGGCGCGCTGTAGTCGCGTGCTCAAGTCCGCCAGTGCACCGGTAGGAATTTTCTGAGGTTTCGTTGCTTCAGTTACGGTGCTCACTTTGTAACCTCCGCTCCTGCCAGCAGGCGGTCATCGTGAATCAGGCCATCGCGGATTTCCACACGGCGACGACACCAGTCGGCCACCTTCACATCGTGCGTGACCATCACCAATGTCGTACCGGTCTGCTCCACCAACGCAATCAGCTGCTGCATCACCTCATGGCCTGTGGACTGGTCCAGCGCGCCAGTCGGCTCATCGGCAAAGATGACACCTGGCTCACCGGCCATCGCGCGGGCAATGGCCACACGTTGTGCCTGACCGCCGGACATCTGTCCTGGGCGACGGCGCGTGAGGTCCTTTAGTCCCAGGCGGCCTAGGACATCGTCGGCAAGCGCCAGTGACTTTGAGCGCTTCTTGCCCTGCAGAATCATTGGCAAAGCGACGTTTTCCCGTGCCGTCAGCTCGGGCAGGAGCTGGCCATCCTGGAAAACGAAGCCGAAGTCGTGCAGACGGAGGGCGGAGCGGTCGGCGTCGGAAAGCGAGTTGACCTTTGTGTCGCCGTAGATGACATCGCCGTCATTCGGCAGCAGCACGCCGGACATGCAGTGCAGCAGCGTGGACTTACCAGAGCCGGACGGTCCCATGACTGCAACGGTTTCGCCGGGCTCAATGGTCAGCGAAATGCCGGTGAGAACGGGAGCGGAATTGTAGGACTTGGTGATGTCGCGGATACAAAGTCGTGCGTTTTTTGGGCTGTTGTTCTCTGTCATGGCACTCATTTCACTCGCACGGACGCGATTTCAACACCGTGTTCACTTTCCTTTTGCGGTAGTGCTAGGTCTACCATGCCGGAAAATAATTCCTCCGCGTTCAGAGCTTTCGTACCATGGGAGACTATGGAGCTGAAGGATTATTTCCGCAAATATATCGGCGCGAACCGCCGCGAAAAAGCGCATAAACGCAGCTACGAGGAATCCGCCGCCGCTCGCATCGCCGAACTTACCGCTTCACGACGCACAATTGCCGAAGCCTTTGAGATTGAACGTCGCCGCATCGAAAATGACCTCCACGACGGAGCTCAGCAATACATTGTTGCGGCTTCAATGAAATTGGGCCTTGCGGAATTAGAGGCATCCAATACGGACAATGAGGAATTAATGCAACTCCTGGCGGAAACTCGCGGCCATTTGGAGGATGGCCTGCGAGCTTTGCGGAGAACAGTCCACGGAATTCACCCGCAGGTGTTGCGCGATCGCGGTCTGCAAGCGGCTGTTGAGGAAATTGCTGAAGGGTACGGCCCTCACGTTGTTGTGCACACTCCCTATCCCCTGCCGGAATTAAATGAAAGTGTGCTCGCGGCAGCTTATTTTTTCTGTGCAGAAGTGCTGACTAATGCGGCGAAATATGCGCCGAATGCTCCTGTTTCTGTATTGCTCACCTCAGATCAAACACTGAATATTTCAATTACCGACCAAGGTCCGGGTGGGGCAAAATTGGGGCGCGGATTGCGTGGCATGAAAGAGCGCCTGGCCACTTTCGACGGTGCGATGACCATGCACTCTCCCGAAGGCGGGCCAACGCAGGTAATAGCCAGAATTCCCTTGATGCTAAATCGCTGGGAATCGGGCATTGGAGAAATGGAAGGCGTGGAGAAGAAAGGTGCGGAGAAAAAATGAAAATTGTCATTGCGGATGACTCGGCACTCCTGCGGGAGGGGGTCGCGGGACTCGTCGAAAAGCGTGGACATGAAGTCATTGCGATGGTCGACACTGCCCACGGCCTGGTGGCGGACATCGATGATCGTTTTGATGACACGGGCGAGTTGCCAGACCTGGTGATAACCGATGTGCGCATGCCTCCCAAGATGAGCGATGACGGCCTGCGGGCGGCGGTCGAGTTGCGCGAGCGTTATCCGCAGCTAAATGTGATGGTGCTGTCACAGTATGTGGCGCCGGCGTATGCGCGTGAGTTGTTCTCGCCGGGCGGTGCTGGGGTTGGTACTGGGGTCGGCTCGAGTGGCAGCAGCTCGAGTGGCGGGACCGGGTATCTGCTCAAAGACCGCGTTGGCCAGGTGCTGGACTTCTTGGGTTCGCTCGAGGTCGTCGCCGGTGGTGGCGTGGTGATTGACCCTGATGTGGCGACGGCATTGATGCAGTCCGGCAAATCGGGGCTAGCCAGTTTAACGGCGCGCGAACGCGAAGTGCTCGAGCTGATGGCACGCGGCAAGTCCAATAAGCAGATTGCCGATGACCTCGTGCTTTCCGGGGCGGCGGTGGCGAAACACGTGTCCAACATCTTTATGAAGCTGCATCTGGAGCCCGGCGAGGAAAACCGCCGTGTGCGGGCAATTTTGGAATTTCTCACGGCGACGTCGGGGCAGATTTAGGGTCGGCAGCAATCGCATCTCTCGCAAAAGCGATGAAAAAATAAGTGTTGATTATGGCACGAGTCACAATTTAGAGTTGGCTCATACGTTTGTTGTTTCCCCATCAAAAGGATGTGTCTACATGACTGTTTACGCCAACCCCGGCACCCCCGATGCCATCTTCACGTACAAGGAGCAGTACGAGAATTTCATCGGCGGTAAGTGGACACCTCCAGTAGACGGGCAATACATGGACAACTCCACCCCGGTTACGGGCGAGGTTTTCTGCCGGGTTCCGCGGTCTAACGAGAAAGACATTGAGCTCGCCCTCGACGCCGCACACAAAGCGAAGGACTCCTGGGCTTCGGTTCCTGCGGCCGAGCGGGCGCTAATCCTCCACCGCATCGCGGACCGTCTGGAGGAAAACCTTGAGAAGATTGCCGTCGCCGAGACCTGGGAGAACGGCAAGGCCATTCGCGAGACCCTCGCCGCTGACATCCCGCTCGCAATCGACCACTTCCGCTACTTCGCCGGGGCCACCCGCACGCAGGAGGGGCGCATCTCGCAGATTGACGACAACACGGTCGCCTACCACTTCCACGAGCCACTCGGCGTCGTCGGCCAGATTATCCCGTGGAACTTCCCCCTCCTGATGGCCGCATGGAAGATCGCCCCGGCCCTCGCCGCCGGCAACTGCATCGTGCTCAAGCCAGCAGAGCAGACCCCCGCGTCGATTCTCATGCTCACCGAGATCATCGCCGATCTGCTTCCGGACGGCGTCCTCAACATCGTCAATGGCCTCGGCACCGAGGCCGGTGCTGCGCTGACCGCAAGCGACCGGATCTCCAAGATTGCGTTCACCGGATCGACTGCCGTGGGCCAGCTAATCAACAAGGCAGTGTCCGACAAGATTATTCCGATCACGCTGGAGCTCGGCGGCAAGTCCCCGTCCATCTTCTTCCCCGACGTCATGGACGCCGACGATGCGTTCCGCGAGAAGTGCATCGAGGGCCTGGCCATGTTCGCGTTGAACCAGGGCGAGGTCTGCACCTGCCCGTCGCGAGCCCTGGTCCACGAAGACATCGCTGATGAGTTCCTGAAGCTTGCGGTCGAGCGCGTTAAGCAGATTAAGACCGGCAACCCGCTGGATACGTCGGTACAGATGGGCGCCCAGGCCTCCCAGGAGCAGCTGGACAAAATCTCCGGCTACTTGGAGTCCGGGCCGAAGGAGGGCGCGGAGGTTCTCACCGGCGGCAACGTCGCCAAGCTCGAAGGGCTGGAAGGAGGCTACTACGTCGAGCCGACAATCTTTAAGGGCAACAACTCAATGCGTTTCTTCCGCGAGGAGATCTTCGGCCCGGTCCTGGCCGTGACAACCTTCAAGACTCTGGACGAGGCTCTCGAGATTGCCAACGACACTATCTACGGTCTTGGCGCCGGTGTGTGGAGCCGCAACCAGAACGACGCCTACCGCGCTGCCCGCGGCATCCAGGCTGGTCGCGTGTGGGTGAATAACTACCACAGCTACCCTGCTCACGCAGCCTTCGGCGGTTACAAGCAGTCCGGTATCGGCCGCGAGAATCACTTGATGATGCTCGAGCACTACCAGGAGACCAAGTGCATGCTCGTCTCTTACGACGAGAACCCGACTGGCCTGTTCTAAGAATCTATCCCTTTGGGGCTAGGCGGTTTGTCGATTCCGATTCACGTCCGATGAAGGTGTCGACAATTGCCTCTGCTCCCCCCCCCCAAAAAAAACGCCCTCCGCGCCTGGCCGGCTACAATGGTCGGCCTTAACCGGACGCACCAGGCGCTGGCGACTCCAAATTTAGAGGCCTAGCTCACGGCCGCCAGCTAGGTCTCTCTTTCTTTCTTCGCTTTCCGGCGCCCCCTACACACCCGTTTAATCGCGGCACTGGCGGCCCATCCGCCGATAAATAGTAGCGGGATGTAAAAGAACACGACATAGGCGACGGCTAGGCCGTCCTGCCCGTCGGGCGGCGTGGTGAGAAATAGGAATGCCAAATCGCCAAGCGCAGCAATTCCTGCGCCGGTAGCTGCTGCGACAATGCTGCGCGCGCTGGTCATCCCCCGGGCCGACGAACGATCACCGGCAAAAACAGCTATTGCTCCGACCAGCACTACTGAGACCAGCATGGACACGATCCACGACGCAATTCCTTCGTCGTAGGCGAGATTGGGCTCCGGCAAGATTAGCCCACCCAAAACACTCCACGCGACCGCGGCGAAAAAGGACGCCAGCAAGGGGCGGGTTATATTGTCGAGCCTCATGCGTCCCAGGTTACGTGAGGAGACCTGCAGCGTGACTGAGTCTCTCTCCCCTCCAACGGAGAATCGAGTTACGCTCACAGGCGCAAAACCCTCCGAGCATAGAGTGGGCTAAGTAGAAAAACCGACAACCCGAAAACTTGCGGGCTGCAAATGTGAAACTGTGCGAGCTTATGACACTTTCAGGCAATTTTCCGGGCCATTTTTGACATAAACGCAGTCAGTAACTCGGATCGGCCCAACGGCACCGGGCATAAACGTGGTCAGTAACTCGCATTGGGGCTAAACGGAAAAAGGCGCCCACCGGCGAAACGCCGACCAGACACACTTTTTGCTACTTAACCCATATTTCGGTTCACGAAGATACCTACGCGCTGGAGAAGCTGGCCGAGGTCAAGTCAGCGCGCAACCTCACCATGATTCTGAATCCTGGTAACCACGATCAGATTCATCCCAAGTTCCAGCCTGCTGTGCAGATGGAATGGATGGGCGCCTTCCAGAATGTCTTTGACCTCATCAGCCTGAATCTCCAGATTAAACAGGGCAAGAAGGCCTATCTCTTCAACCACTACCCCACGCTGATGGATCGGACCGCGTCCAAGAATGCCGTCCGCTGGGCTCCGCACGCTAATCGTTGGACCGGCATCGTTCACGGTCACACGCATTCGTCCGTGACGCTCATGCCCGGTCACGTCAACGTCGCGCCCGAAGCCCACGACCTGCAGATTATCCACAGTTCGACACTCTGGGACCTCCTAGATCAGGTCTAACCTTTAGCTTTACGACGGTCCCCGCGCCCCAGCCCAACCGCGCCACCTGCGGCTTCGGCTGGGGAACTCATAGCGCCCACGTCTCTAAGTACTCAGGTACTGGCTAGCTCGGGCAGCTTTGTGCCCCCCCCCCAAAAAAAAGTGCTCCATCGCCTCCTATGCGCCTGTCCACTTATGGCTTAACTGTCCGCCTATGGCCCAAAAGTGACCTGTGGCGCAAATGTGTACATATGGTCGCGTATACAGAGCCAAACGTTACTGTCGAGCCATACGTCATCTTCGAACCATACGTGGCGTGCTGCCGCGATGCTGTGATGGCTCCTCTTCACCTGTCATTGCGCTATTGGGATTCTAGAACCCCCGCATAAGTGGCGAGTAAGTGGCAAGCTTTCGGCTCCAGCGCTCTGGCCCAAGACTCCAGCGACTTGTGGCCAAGGTATTCACCTATCGATGCGCTGGAGCGTGGCCATAAGTGAATACCTCATCGACATGTGAGAGACCCGGCCAATACCGTGCGCATAAGTGCCGAAAAACCATCGACAAGACACCGACACCATCGACAAGACCCCGAAACTTGGCCATAAGTGGCGGAATAGAAAATAGACCGCTCACTCCCACGGCCCCAACCCCTCAATAACCAGCCGGGGCGCGTCGGGGAAAGACACGAATTTTGTCCTTTGGCCCGAATATTTAATGATTGTTTTAGTGGATTAACACTGCGAATAAAAAACCAGGCCAGAGAAAAACTCTCTGACCTGGCCTAATTGCTCCTCCAGCTGGACTCGAACCAGCAACCCTTCGATTAACAGTCGAATGCTCTGCCATTGAGCTATGGAGGAATAATCACCGCCAAGAACCAGCTAAACCATACTTTGGCCACGCCGTTCCTTGCGACGGATAGATACTTTACCCAGACCCCTTGAAACTCACAAATCGCCAGGTCAAAAGCCAATTTAGGCATCTCATACCCATCGGCCATGACATTGTTGTGAGTTCTTGAAACCACACAATCCGCGCAATCCGCGCAATCCGCGCAATCCACGCAATCCGCGCAATCTCACACGGTCCAACGAAGCCCCGAGCAGTACTGAAAACACTTTCCATCATGCACTATTCATACCGCGTTCATACGATGGGGCTTATGCCTGAACAAACCAACGGAACCGAAAACACCGAGCAAACCGCACGCGTTGTTCGCGGCGTTATCGCACGCGAAAAAGGCGCACCTGTAGAACTTACTGATATCCACATCCCGTCCCCGGGCCCGAGCGATGTCATTGTCGACATCCAGGCCTGCGGCGTCTGCCATACAGACCTGGCTTACCGCGACGGCGATATCACCGACGAGTACCCGTTCTTCCTCGGCCACGAGGCTGCAGGCGTGGTCTCCGAGATTGGCGAAGAGGTCACGCATGTTGCCGTCGGCGATTTCGTCGTCCTCAATTGGCGCGCTGTCTGCGGCGAGTGCCGCGCCTGTAAGCGTGGTGAGCCACAGTACTGCTTTAGCACTTTCAACGCCTCCAAGCCCATGACGCTTGCCGACGGCACCGTCCTCACCCCAGCCCTTGGAATCGGCGCTTTTGCGGATGCCACCCTCGTCCACGAGGGCCAGTGCACCAAGGTCGATTCGGCAGCCGATCCGGCCGTTGCGGGTCTGCTTGGCTGCGGCGTCATGGCCGGCATCGGTGCGGCCATCAACACCGGCGAGGTTAAGCGCGGTGAATCAGTAGCCGTCATCGGCTGCGGTGGCGTTGGTACCGCCGCTATCGCCGGTGCCAAGCTGGCTGGCGCTAGCACGATTATTGCCATCGATATCTCGGACGAGAAGCTCGACACCGCCCGCGAATTCGGCGCCACCGAGACCATTAACTCTGCGGAGCTGGCTAAGAGCGATAAGGGCACCGGGGAAGAGGATCCCGTCGTTAAGCGAGTGCGTGAGCTGACCGACGGTTTCGGTGCTGACGTCGTGATTGATGCGGTCGGCCGTCCGGAAACCTACAAGCAGGCGTTCTACGCCCGTGACCTGGCTGGACGTGTTGTTCTGGTCGGCGTTCCGGCACCGACGATGGAGCTGGACATCCCGCTGGCGGATGTGTTTAGCCGCGGTGGTGCGCTGAAGTCGTCCTGGTACGGCGACTGCCTGCCGGAGCGCGACTTCCCGATGCTGGTAGATCTGTCGTTGCAAAACCGCCTACCGTTGGAGGGCTTCGTAACAGAACGCATTGGCATTGAGGATGTTGATGAGGCTTTCGAAACTATGAAGGCCGGTAAGGTACTGCGATCGGTGGTGACGCTGTGAACAAGGATTTGAGGGTCGACCACGTTCTCACGTCGGGCACGTTCTCGCTCGACGGTGGCACGTGGGACGTAGACAACAACGTATGGGTGCTCGGCGATGACCGTGAGGTCATTGTCATCGATGCGGCGCATGAGGCGCAGCCGATCATTGATGCGGTGGATGGCCGCAAGGTAAAGGCCATCGTGTGCACCCACGCACACAACGACCACATCACTGTGGCACCTGAGCTGCAGGAAAAGCTCGACGCTCCCCTGCTGGTCCACCCGGGCGACCAGATGCTGTGGGAGCAGTCCTGGCCGAACCTCGCGCACGAGGACCTCGCACACGGTCAGCGCCTGGAGATTGCGGGCACGGAGGTTGTCATTATTAACACTCCGGGCCACTCCCCTGGCTCGTGCTGTCTGTACGTGCCGGAGGCCGCGGAGCTGTTCTCTGGGGACACGCTGTTTTCCGGCGGTCCTGGAGCGACCGGTCGGTCCTACTCGGATTTCGACACGATCATTAACTCCATCCGCGACAACCTGCTGACCCTGCCTGCGGAAACGACTGTCCGCACGGGTCATGGCGATCACACGACGATTGGTCGCGAGGCTCCGCACTTGGAAGAGTGGATTCGCCGCGGCTACTAGTCGCTAGCTGCTGACGGGTGGCTGGCGCCTAGAAACTGCTAGCCACTAGCTACTCAAATACGACCTTGACCGCCTCTGCTTGCAGTTCGCGGCGGTACTGCTCCATCGCGAGCAGGTCCGCGAACAGCGAGTTGTAGGCGGTTTCGTCGTCTGAGGGCCGCATCCGCGAGAGCATCGCTTTCAGCTGTGCAATCTGGTCGCCGACCCACACTTCCTGCAGTCGCGCCAGAATCGCCTGCGCATACGGGCGCAAGGTCTCCTCATCGACGGCGATTTGCTCCACGCCCAGCTCAGTCACGAGATGCTTGACGACGTCCTCCCGCGCCTGATCCATAATTGCGGTCGCCCAACTATGTGGCTGTGTGGCCGCTTCCCCGCAGGCACCCCCGGCGGCCATGATGGCGTCGAATACCGCTCGGTAGGTCGGATGCCCAAAGGTCTCGGGTGCGAGCGCATCGAATACCGGACCGGTGGTGGCGGGCTCCTGAATTGCCAGCTTGAGGGCCTCACGTTGCGCATAAAGCACAGGGTCCCGCGGATTTGGATACGGCAGTGCCGGGTTGCGCCGGCGCCGCGCTTCCTCCGCCTCTTCGCGGGCACGGGCCTCTTCTTGGCGACGCTGGTAGGGGGTGCGCTTTTCATTCTGTGGCCGACTGGCCTCCTCGCGGACGCGCTGCACCAGCTCGGCCTCATCATTCCAGCCGATCCAGCCGGCAACTTCGCGGGCATACTCATCGCGCAGCGCCGCGTCCTTGAGCTGGGCCAGGACAGGCACCACGCGGCGCAACCCGGAGACCCTGCCATTAGCGGTGGTCAGGTCATAGTCGGCCAGAAGCGTGCGGAGGACAAATTCGATCAATGGCCGTCGTGAAGCGACGAGATCGCGCACTGCGGCCTCGCCCTTCTTCTGGCGCAGATCGCACGGATCCATGCCGTCCGGCGCGACCGCGACGTAGGACTGGCCGGTGAAATTCTGCTCGCCCTCGAAGGCGCGCATGGCGGCCTTCTGCCCTGCCTCGTCGCCGTCGAAGGTGTAGATGAGTTCGCCGCGGAAAAAGTTGTCATCGAGCATGAGACGGCGCAGCAGCTGGAGGTGTTCCTCGCCGAAAGCGGTACCACAGGAAGCAACGGCAGTAGTCACACCCGAGGCGTGCATGGCCATGACGTCGGTGTAGCCCTCAACGATTACGGCCTGGTGGCCAGCAGCAATGTCCTTCTTGGCCAGATCCAGGCCGAAGAGCACCTTGGACTTCTTGTACAGCATGGTCTCGGGCGTGTTCATGTACTTGCCCAGATTGTCATCGTCGAAAAGCTTGCGGGCACCAAAGCCGATGACATCGCCGGACATATTGCGAATCGGCCACATGAGACGACGGTGGAAACGATCGATTGGCCCCATACGCCCCATCTTGGAAAGACCCGCCTTATCCAGCTCCTCGAAACTAAAGCCCAGGCGCTGCAGGTGCTTGGTTAGAGTGTCCCAACCGGCCGGCGAGTAGCCACAGCCGAACTGGGCCGCATGCTCGGCAGTGAAGCCACGATTTTCCAGAAACTCGCGAGCGGGCGCTGCCGCTGGAGTCGAAAACTGCTCGCGGTAGAACTTCTGTGCCTCGCGGTTTGCGGCGATGAGACGCTGGCGGGTTCCCGGTTCCTCGCGACGGCCCGTGCCGCCGCCCTCATAGTTAATGTGGAAGCCAATTTTCTCCGCACAGGCTTCGACAGCCTCCGGGAAAGACAGGTGTTCCATCTCCATGAGAAAGCTAAATACATCACCGCCCTTGCCAGTGGAAAAGCAGTGGTAATAGCCATGATTGGGGCGTACGTGGAACGACGGCGTGCGCTCGTCTTTAAAAGGCGAAAGCCCTTTCAAAGAATCCGCGCCAGCCGGTTTGAGGTTCACGTATTCCGCAACGATCTCCTCAATCGGAGTCCGCTCGCGGATTGCCGCGATATCGGAGTCCGGAATTCTTCCCCTAGCCATGAAAATAACCTTACCCAACCCGTCCAATCGACTCCGCCGTAGAGGTTTCGCTTAACGACGAGCCGCCCGCGCCCAACCCAAAAACGTGCCGGCGGCAGCAGATATGGAAAGATACTAGCCATGGCTGAGTGGAAGAAGATTGCGAGCGGCGTAGGCGCTGCCGCTCTGGTGCTGGCTGGTAGCTATCTCGGGCTCGATGGCGGAGATCAGAACTCTACGGCATCCGAGAACTCACAGGGGTCGCAGAATTCCGAATCGCAGACTTCCGCTGCGCCCAGCTCGAAATCGAGTCCGAAGCCTGGCACTAATTCGGGCAGCAACAAGGCTGGTGCCAAGGGTGCCACCTGCGCAGTAGATACTCTGCCGCAGGAGGCCGACGATGTTATCGACCGCATCCTGACCGACCAGGACCACATCTATTCGCAGCACGACGGCAAGCACTTCGGCAACTACGAGGGACGCCTGCCGAGGCAGCGCGGTGACTACTACCGCGAATACACCGTGACCACCCCGGGCAATTCCAGCCGCGGTGCACGTCGCATTGTTGTCGGCGGCGGTTCCGAAAATGACCCGGATGTCTGGTACTACACCGACGACCACTACGAGAGCTTCTGCGAAATTCCTGACGCGGAGGACTAGACAACTATCCCCACGCCGCGGCCACACCAGCAATCTGGCGATCAAGCCGCTCTACACGAGACTCCGTCATCGACGCTAGCTGATCAACGATTACCCGCAGCCGCGCTTGGTCACTCTCCGCGCGGGAATAGAGCCACTGGAACATCGGATCAAGCGTTCCCGGAGCACCCTCCTGCAGATACTCGGCCACCCGGAAAAGGCGATCGCGCTCACGCTCCTGACGGCGAATATGACGCGGAAGATCCATCACGTACAACACGGCGATGGTCTTCAGCATGGTGACCTCCGCCAGAATCGAGCTGGGCACGGCGAGGTCCGCGTCGTAACGCCCGAGCGGAAGCGTCGATCCGGAGGCAGCACGCGTACCCGCGACGGAAGCAGTGACAAAACGGCCGACCAACTCCGAGGTCATCCGTTTCAGCGCAACCAGCGAGCGCAGCGAACCATCATAGGACGCCGCAGCTGATACCACCGGCAAGCTGGCAAGACGCCCGGCAGCTTCGACGAGCTCCGCTGGATCGCCACCAAATGCGGCAGCACCCTTATCAGCGAGCGCGGCCAGTTCCACCGTGTCCCACAAAACGCCCAGATCAACGCGGCCAGATACGATGCCATCCTCGACATCGTGGACAGAATAGGCGACATCGTCAGACCAGTCCATAATCTGCGCCTCAAGACACTGCTTGCCGTGCGGAACGCCCTGTCGAATCCACTGCAAAATCGCGGCATCTTCCTGGTAGGCCCCGTACTTGTGGCGGAGCTGACCATCGGGACCGATTGGCGTCCACGGGTACTTACAAGCGGCATCGAGCGCCGCCCGAGTGAGATTCAATCCGCACGGCTCACCCGTACCATCGAGCACCTTCGGCTCGAGGCGAGTAAGAATACGCAGCGTCTGAGCGTTGCCCTCGAACCCGCCGCAACCAGCAGCAATCTCGTTGAGGGCGCGCTCGCCATTGTGGCCATACGGCGGGTGCCCGATGTCATGCGTCAGGCCGGCCAGCTCTGCGAGATCCTCATCTGCACCCAACTCGCTGGCGATTCCACGGGAAATCTGCGCGACCTCCAGCGAGTGAGTCAGGCGTGTGCGCGGAGTATCGCCCTCCCCTGGCCCCACAACCTGGGTTTTGTCAGCCAGCCTGCGCAGCGCTGCGGAGTGCAGGACGCGGGCGCGATCTCGTGCAAACGCCGCCCGGTGGGATTCCAAGGACTGCACCCCGGGCAGCAATGACTGCTTCGGAGACTCCTCGACAATACGAGCGAGTTCAAAAGATGAATACGAAAATTTACCGGCCACGTAATTATTGTTACGTATCCTTGTAGATATGTCTGACAGGAATCGCGTGTTTCGCCCCCTTTACCTTGCCGCATCGGGTGCTTTCCTCGGCCTGAGCATGCCGCTCATCACAGCTGCGATACCAACACAGCCGCCGGTTCATGCACCTGCATCGCTACTGGCACTCGCACCGTCAGCACCGTTGGCGCACGCCGAAGCACCGGCGGATGTGTCAGGTGACGTGGACGATCTCGCAGGTGTGCTGAGCGGCAGCGAAGAGGCTCGCTTAAAGGAGCAGATTCAGCAGCTCAAGACCGACAAGCGGCTCCTGTTCTCGGTGTTTTACATCAAGAGCTTCGACGGCATTCAGGGCGAGCAATGGGCGCAGCAGGCCTGGGAGCACCTCGGCGCTGCTGACAACCGCGGTGTCCTGGTCGTCGCCGTGGAAGACCGCAACCTAGGCGCGTTCGTCGGCAACTCTTTCCCCAGCAACGCAGAAGCCGTCAACAGCGCCGCTCAAGGGCAGTTGTTAGAGGACGACAACTGGGCTGCTGCGGGCGAAGCTGCCATCGCCGAGGCAGGCGGTGGCAGCGGCTCCGCCGGTGGGTGGGCGCTCGGCGCCGGCCTCGGTGGTGCCGCCGTTGTCGGTGGCACCACCTGGGCCGTGGGCCGTCGCAATAAGAAGAAGCGCGACGAGGAAGAGATTGCTCGTGGCCGCAACATCGACCCCGGGGATGTCTCTTCGCTGGACTCGCTGAGTACCAGCTCGCTCGATGTTCTTGCGCGCGATGAGATTGTCAGTACCGATGAGTCCATCCGCAAGGCCAGCACCGAGCTCGACCTTGCTCGCGCTGAGTTCGGCACCGAACGCATCCGCAGCTTCGACAACGCACTGAAGCACTCTCAGTCCACGCTCGAGCGCGCATTCACCCTTCGCCAACGGCTTGACGACGGCTCCGTAGCCGACGAAATCGAGCGCCGCAGTGTCCTGCTGGAGATTATCTCCACCTGTGGTGTTGCGGATGACCAGCTCGACGGCGAGGCCGCAAACTTCCAGAAACTCCGCCAGGAGTTGATGAATGCTGAAGCGACCATTTCGAAGCTCACTCAGCGAAGTGTCGAGCTGCGCTCTCGTATGCCGCGTGCCGGCGAAATTCTCGACGGTCTGCGCGCACGTTACGAAGAGCAGATGCTCAGCTCTGTGACCGACAATATCGACATGGCCACGGAGCACCTTAATCAGGCTGACCAGTCAATGACTGAGGCCCACCGCATCGCTGACCTGCCCGCCGGTGAGCAAGGTGGTCTGATCGATGCGCTGTCGGCCACCGACTTTGCGCTCACACAGGCAGAGAGCTTGCTAAGCGCCATTGAACACGCCGATAGCGATATTCACGCTGCAGCCGCTGGACTGGCTTCCCTTATCGCCGAGGTCCGCGGTGAAATCGATGAGGCCTCGCACCTGATGTCGGCACCGCAAGGTGCCAACATCAACCGCGAGCGTCTCAATGCGGCCATCGAAGCAGGCCGTGAAGCACTCGGCGTGGCAGCCAATAAGTCCGAAGTGGATCCGCTGAGTTCCTGGACCGCACTGACCGATGCCGATGAGCTGCTCGACGAAGCCCTGGACTCCGCTCGAGACAAGGCCGCATCGTTCGTCCGAGCTACCGCCACTTTGCAGCACAGCATGCAAGATGCCGACAACCACATTCGCGCCGCAGCTGACTTGATTGCTACCCGCCGCCGTGTGGTTGGCGCAGAGGCTCGCACTCGCCTCGCAGAGGCACAGCGTGCTTACGGCTCTGCTCAGGGCTTGGCCAACGACGATCCGCGAAAGGCGTTGGCCTACGCACGTCGTGCGCGCAAGCTCGCGGCTGAGGCCGCTGACTTGGCTCGCCGTGACATCCGCCGCTACCAGGATCAGCGCCGCGGTGGCGGCAGCAACGGTTCGATGGTCGCCGGCATGGTGCTGGGCAGCATGCTCAGCAACAACAGCGGCTTTGGAGGCAGTATCGGCGGTTTCGGCGGAGGTTCGAGCCGACCAGGCGGCTCCGGCAGCACAATGGGCTTCTAGATTCCCGCCTAAATTCGCATCTGGCGTGGTCCATCCACAGACCACGTCGCCAGTGCGGCGGCAATCAGCCAGTCTTCGAAACTCCCCCGGAAGTCTCCCTCCTGGGCATAGACGCCAAATACCCCTCGGCCTAGGCTGTCCTCTCTGACGATTCGGGCGAGCTCATAGCCTGGGCGCTCGATGTCGAAGACCGTACGAATTCCCCGTCCTTCTCTGTTGAGGACGAAAGACTCCCCCTCGTCCGAATTCGTCATTACTAGCGCGTTCGTGCTAAAAAAGCGGGCTTTCACCTGCCAACCACGCCCTTGTGGCGAGGTGATCCAAAAAGCACTAAAGACCCCGTCCTGACAGCTCCAACCGTCGGACAGGGCCTTTTTGTTCTCGTCGTAAACGACGCCGTCTGCAATAGTTGCTACACGATCCACACCCAAATCATATAGGCAATCAGCAAGAGCAAGCAGACAGTGAGAATCCAGGTTGAGGAAACCATGCGGGACTCCAGCACTCGACGAGCACTGTAGACCAGGAAGATTTTCTCCTCTTCCGGCAGCGCACGGCCTTCGTCGGTGTCGAACTGCACCTCTGCGTGGCGCACGCCACGGGACGCACCGGTAAACTGGCCCCACTTCTCGCCGGTCTTTGCATTCTCAATGACGTAGTTCGTCGATCCCTCACACACCAGCTTGCCTTCGGGACGATCCGGCCCAAAGGTCACTGAAAGCTGCTTGGCTCGCGAAATCTTGTCACGGTCAGCAGCAACGGTCGAGAACACACGACCGTCGGGAAGCGTGGCGGAAACACGGTGATTAGCAGAGGCATCAATGACCCACTCCCCTTCCGGGGTGTTGAGGCGATCGCCCTGCTCATCACGGCTGTACGTGCCTATTTCGGTGCTTTCCTTCAGAATCGGCCAGGTTTGCTCGGATTTTTCCCGGGAGCCGTCGCCGAGACTATAGGATTCCCAAAAAACTTCTTCGGCCATTAGCAGCCCACCAGGCGAGCTGCGAGGTAGCCTTCCAGCTCGTCAATCTTGACGCGCTCCTGCTCCATGGTGTCGCGGTCGCGGACGGTCACAGCGTTGTCTTCGAGAGTATCGAAGTCAACGGTGACGCAGTACGGGGTACCAATCTCATCCTGACGACGGTAACGACGGCCGATAGCACCGGAGGTGTCGTAATCGACGGCCCAGTGCCGGCGGAGCTTGTCCGCGACAGCCTCAGCAGTCGGAGTCAGGGTGTCCTTCTTCGACAGCGGCAGAACTGCAACCTTAACCGGCGACAGACGCGGGTCGAGCTTCAGCACGGTACGGGTGTCGGTGCCGCCCTTTGCGTTCGGCACCTCTTCCTCGGTGTAGGCATCGCACAGGAAGGCCATCAGGGCGCGGGTCAGGCCGAAAGACGGCTCGATGACGTACGGGACGTACTTTTCGCCGGTGACCTGGTCGTGGTAACGCAGATCTTCCTTAGAGTGCTCGATGTGGCAACCGAGGTCGTAGTCAGTTCGGTTGGCGACACCCATCAGCTCGCCCCACTCGTTGCCCTGGAAGTGGAAGCGGTACTCGAAGTCAATTGTGCGTGCAGAGTAGTGCGCGCGCTCGTCCTTCGGAACGTCGAACTGACGCATGTTCTCCGGGTTAACGCCGAGGTCGATGAACCAGTTCCAGCAGGCGTCGACCCACTCGTCGAACTTCTCTTCAGCCTGGTCCGGTGCGACGAAGTACTCAATCTCCATCTGCTCGAACTCGCGAGTACGGAAGATGAAGTTACCCGGGGTAATCTCGTTGCGGAATGCCTTACCGGTCTGGCCGATACCGAACGGTGGCTTCATACGAGCCGTGGTCATAACGTTCTTGAAGTTGACGAAGATACCCTGAGCGGTCTCCGGACGCATGTAGTGCAGGCCCTGCTCATTGTCGACCGGGCCGAGGAAGGTCTTCATCAGACCGGAGAACATCTGCGGCTCGGTCCAATCGCCCGGCTGACCGGTCTCCGGGTCCGGAACGTCTGCCAGACCATTGGCCGGCGGGTGACCGTGCTTGGCCTCGTAGGCCTCCAGCAGGTGGTCAGCGCGGTAGCGCTTGTGGGTGTGCAGAGACTCCACCAGCGGGTCAGTGAAGGTAGCGACGTGACCGGAAGCTTCCCAGACCTGGCGCGGCAGGATAATGGAGGAATCCAGGCCGACGACATCCTTACGGCCGGTGACGAAGGTCTTCCACCACTGGCGCTTGATGTTTTCCTTCAGCTCCACACCCAGGGGACCGTAATCCCATGCCGAGCGGGTACCGCCGTAAATTTCACCACACGGGTAAACGAATCCCCTGCGCTTACACAGGTTGGCGACGGTATCGACAACTGACTTAGGTGCCACGGTCTAGACCACTCCTTATAAATGGCTTCGCATCGCACACCACACGCCTTTTCCGGACACTCGATTCAGCCCGTTCCGTGCGGCGAACGACGTAATGAAAAGCAAAATGTACTGACCCCGAGAGGCCAGTTAAAAGTTCCCCTATACTCTAGCGCATCTTGTCCCACCGATACCGGGTAGTGTCGTTTACATGGCTGGCGATGATATGCACGAAGTTAGTTCTGGCGAAAACCCACGTGGTACGGGCTCCCCCGCTAGCCCCGGGACGCACGCCTCCGCGCGGCCGGCCGCAACCCGCATCGGCCAGCGCAGTACTCGCCAACGCCGCGCCGTCGTGTCGATTATGAGTGAAGCTCCTAATTTTCGCTCCGCTGCTGACATTCATAAGTCGCTGACGGAACGTGGGGACAAGGTCGGCTTGACGACGGTCTATCGGACGCTCCAGTCCCTTGCAGAAATGGACATTGTCGATGTTCTGCACAATGCCTCCGGGGAGGCTCTCTACCGGCTGTGCGGTGACCACCACCATCATCACCTAGTCTGCACCGATTGCGGCAGCACCGTTGAAGTCGCTGGCGGACCCGTCGAGCAGTGGGCTCACAGCCTGGCGGAGGAGCACGGTTTTAATCTGACCGGGCACACTGCCGAGGTCTTCGGCCTGTGCAGGGACTGCCAGAAGAAGTAGCCCAGCTCCCCTCCCCAAAAAAATACCGGCTCTAGGCCTTGCCGAACCTACGGTCGCGCTTGGCGTACTCCACCACTGCGGCGCGCATGTCATCCCGACCGAAATCCGGGAAAAGCTTGTCCTGATAGACCATCTCCGCATAGGCGGACTGCCAGATCAAGAAGTTGGACGTGCGCTGCTCACCCGACGGACGCAGGAACAAATCAACATCCGGCATAGTCGGCTCATCCAGGAACTGTGCGAAAGACTTCTCAGTCAAGTCATATTCGCTGAGCTCCCCCGCTGCTGCCTGACGAGCAATCTCTCTAGCAGCGTCAACAATCTCAGCGCGACCACCGTAGTTGACGCACATATACAGAGTTAGCGCGTCATTGTCCTTCGTCTGTTCCTCGGCGATCTCAAGCTCCTTAATCACCGAGCGCCACAGGCGCGGACGACGCCCTGCCCAACGCACGCGAACGTTCTTCGAATCCAACTCATCACGGCGTCGGCGCAGCACATCACGATTAAAGCCCATCAGGAATCGGACCTCATCGACAGAACGGCGCCAATTCTCAGTGGAAAATGCGTAGGCCGACAGGTGCTTAACGCCCATCTCCAAACAAGCATCGACGCACTCCATCAGCACGGCTTCACCGCGCTTGTGCCCCTCGGTGCGCTTGAGCCCACGCTGCTCGGCCCATCTACCATTGCCGTCCATCACAAGCGCGATGTGATTGGGCACGAATTGCTGCGGTACAGGAGGATTCAACACGCTTCCTATTGTGCCCCACCGCTACTATTTACTGCCAAAAAGCATCCACGTGTTCCAGCGCCGGCACCCGGCGGCCCAGGTAGTACTGCAGGTACTTCGCCGTTAGGGTACGCGCCGTCGCCATCCGCCCCTCAAATTCGCTTGACGACGTATCGATGCCCGCCCATTGCTCATGAGCAAGCTGCCACATCAGATGCAGAACCTCGGTCGGCGGAGTATCTGCACCCGGTGGCCTGCAGTTAGTGCACACTGCTCCACCCAGTGCGGGAGAAAACGCATGATGAGGCCCGGCTTTGCCGCAGCCTGCGCATTCAAAGAGGCTTGGCTGCCAACCGGCCTGTGCCATTGCCCGCAGGATGTAGGAGGTCAGCAACAACTCGGGGCGATGGCGACCGGCCGCAACGTCGTCGAGCGATTGGGTGGTGAGATCCCACAATTCGGGAGCCGGCACTTGTTCCTCGCCGACAATACGTTCGGCGACGTCCAGGACTGCACACGCACAGGTGTAGCGCGCATAGTCGTCGACAAGCGGTGCCGCCCACGTGCGCACGGTATCTGCGCCTGCGATAGTGGACAGCCCCCGGCGTGGGTAGATATTGACATCCACGTCGACGAATGGTGACAGGCGGGAGCCGAAGCGGCTCTTCGCTCGGCGCACGCCTTTGGCGACACCGCGGACTAGGCCGTGGTCGCGGGTGAAAAGGACGATGATGCGGTCGGCTTCGCCGAGGTCGTAGCGGCGTACGACCAGCGCACGGTCGCGATACGGCTCGACCAATTTTTTAGAATCCCAACTTGCCCAGCTGCTTCGGGTCCGACTGCCAGTCCTTCAACACTTTCACGCGCAGGTCAAGGTAAACATTCTGACCAAGCAACGCGATGAGTTCCTTACGAGCCTTGTGAATGGTGGTGCCCATGCGTCGACCGTCGCGCCCCATGAGAATGGACTTCTGCCCCGAACGCTCGACATAGATAACGGCGTGGACGTCCAGGACGCCTTCGCGGTCCTGGCTCGGTAGCACCTCATCAATCTGGACTGCCACAGAGTGCGGCAACTCATCGCGCAGACCGCCGAGGGCCGCCTCGCGGATGAGCTCTGCCATCCGAGTGTGCAGATCCTCATCGGTGATGTGACCCTTTGGGTACAGTCGCGGTCCCTCCGGCAACTGGGAAGCCATGACATCAATCAGCGTGTTGATGTTCTCGCCGGACTTCGACGACAGTGGCACCAGCTCAGCATCCGGACCGAGCAACTCCTGCAGCTCAATCAGGCGCTCGATAATGGTGTCGCGAGAGACCTTATCCACCTTGGACACAATGCCCATGATGTTCTTGCAACCTTTGGAGACGTT
Source organism: Corynebacterium sp. HMSC073H12 (assembly GCF_001837775.1). Taxonomy (NCBI): domain Bacteria; kingdom Bacillati; phylum Actinomycetota; class Actinomycetes; order Mycobacteriales; family Corynebacteriaceae; genus Corynebacterium; species Corynebacterium sp. HMSC073H12. The sequence continues at coordinate 157,222 of NZ_KV834040.1, forward strand.
CTCGTAGATCCAACGGTCACCGGGGCCAATTTTCTCGTCGGCAGGCACGACCAGCGCGACCAGATCCACATCGGAATAGGTCTCCTGAACCATGTCATTCAGGCGCTCACCGAGCAGCGTGCGTGGCTTGTGCAGACCGGGCGTATCCACGACAACAATCTGGCAGTTCTCGCGGTGAACCACACCGCGCACCGGGTGACGCGTGGTTTCCGGCTGATTAGCGGTAATAGCGATCTTCTCGCCCACCAGAGAATTGGTCAGCGTGGACTTACCCGTGTTCGGACGTCCCACAATGGAAACGAACCCGGAGCGAAAGCCCTCCGGCGCGCTGTAATCATCAGCATCGCCGCCAAGTCCGGCATTGGCCAGCATGTCATCAAGATTGCCCATCAGTATCTTCTTCCTCGGAGTAGAACTCCGCAGTCGGCTCCACCACCACAGTGCGTACCCGCATGCGACCACGACGGTCGCGGGACCCCTCAGCGGTAAACTTCAGTCCTGCATATTCTACGTATGAACCCGGCAATGGTACACGTCCGAGCTCATAGGCCAACAGGCCGGAGACCGTATCCACCTCATCGGTGACTTCGTCATCGAACACGAGCTCGCGCCCGTGGGCTTCGTCGTAAAGCTCAACGAGCTCGCCCAAGCTGAGGCGCGCCTGCACGCGGTAGGAGGCATCCCCCAGCGGTTCGATGGGGGCCTGCTCGGCCTCGTCGTATTCGTCGGCAATCTCACCGACAATTTCCTCGAGGATGTCCTCAATAGAGATAAGGCCGGCGACCGATCCATATTCGTCGATGAGAATGGCGATGTGATTGCGGGTGCGCTGCATTTCATCGAGCAGATCATCCAGTGGCTTGGAGTCGGGCACAAAAACGCAGTCGCGCATGACCTCGGAGACGCGAACGCCGCGGCCGCCATCAGTACGCGAGTACGTCTGCTGGACAATGTCCTTCAAGTAAATGACGCCGACGATGTCCTCAACGCTCTCGCCAATCACCGGCAGTCGCGAGTGACCTGACTTCACGCATAGGGCCACTGCCTGACCACAGTGCTTATCTGCCTCGATCCACACCATCTCTGGGCGCGGAACCATAACAACGCGTGCCGACGTTTCCGCGAGATCAAACACAGACTGAATCATGCGGCGCTCATCGTGCTCCACAATGCCGCGCTCCTGGGCGATATCGACCATCTCGCGCAACTCGACTTCGGTGGCGAACGGGCCATCGCGGAAGCCACCACCAGGGGTGATGATGTTGCCGAACCAAATCAGCAACTTTTCCAGTGGCCCCAACACCTTGGCCATAAAACTCAGAACGACCGCGGTGGCAAGGGAAATCGAGTATGGATTCTTCCGACCCATCGTGCGGGAAAACACCCCGAGGACCAGGAAGGTGAACAGAGCCAACAACACCACTGCAGCCACAATGGCCCAGCGCTCCGGCTCGAAAAGCTTAAGACAGACCGCCGCAAGCGTCACTGCACCGATTGACTCGCACAGCGTCCGCAAAATCACCAGCACATTGACGTGCCGAGCCCGATTTTCTACGACCTTGAGCAGCGCATTAGCACCCGCGACCTCGTCACACTGCAGCTCTGCCACGCGTGCACGGGAAATCCCTGCGACCGCAGTTTCGACTGTGTTGAGTCCGCCAGCGCAGATCATCGCCACAACGGCGACAATTACTAAAGTGATCATCGCTCGTTAGAACGCTCCGGGAACGCATTGGGGTTGATTGGTTTTTCGGAAAAGCTCACGCCACGACGATCGATGTCGTCGTACCAGTCCGCCAACAGACCATTCTGCAGGGAGAACATCTGACGCTCTTCCTCCGCCGTGACATGGTCATAGCCCAACAGGTGCAGTACGCCGTGCACGGTGAGCAAAACCAACTCGTGGCTCAGCGGATGGCCTGCACGCTCCGCCTGCCCCGCGGCAAACTCTGGGCACAACACAATGTCGCCCAGCATCGCAGGCCCTGGGCTAGCTGCATCCGGTCGGCCAGAGCCAGGAGTGAGCTCATCCATCGGGAAGCTCATCACATCCGTCGGCCCCGGCAGATCCAGCCAGCGCACATGGAGGTCTTCGATCGTCTTCAAGTCGACAATGTGAATGCTCAGCTCAGCTGCCGGATGCACGTCCAGGCGCCCCAGCGCATACCGGGCAACGTCGATAAGCGACTCTTCATTGACGCCCTGACCGGACTCGTTGAAAACTTCAATGCTCATGTAATTTCAGCGTCCTTTATCGCTTTGTGGCGGACTGTCGCTTTTGTGGGGACTCGGCGCCCTGCTCAATACCTTCGTTATAGGCATCGTAGTCATCGTAGGCCTCGACAATTGCGGTCACCAGCGGGTTGCGCACCACATCTGCGGCGGCCAACGCCGGAAAAGCGATTCCCGGCACGCCGCGCAGCACCTCACGGGCGACGGCTAGGCCAGACTTCTGCCCACGGGGTAGGTCGACCTGGCTGGCATCGCCGGTGATGACCATCTTCGAACCGAAGCCCAGGCGGGTGAGGAACATTTTCATCTGCGCCGGAGTAGTGTTCTGTGCTTCGTCGAGAATAATGAACGCATTGTTCAAGGTACGACCGCGCATGTACGCCAGCGGTGCGACCTCCACTACCCCAGTTTCCATCAGCTTTGGAATCAACTCTGGCTCAAGCATTTCGCGCATCGCATCGTGCAATGGGCGCAGGTAGGGGTCGATCTTCTCGTGCAGCGTACCCGGCAGGAAGCCCAGGTTCTCACCCGCCTCCACTGCGGGGCGAGTCAGAATGATGCGTTCTACCTGCTTATTCTTCAGCGCAGCAACGGCCTTGGCCATGGCCAGGAACGTCTTGCCCGTACCGGCGGGGCCGATACCGAAAACAACGTTATAGCGGTCGATGGCATCGACGTAGTTCTTTTGTCCCTCTGTCTTGGGACGCACGGTCTTGCCACGATGAGTCACGATGCCGCCACCGAGCACCTCGCTGGCGGACTTCTCCCCGCGATCCACAATGCCCACCGCGTGCCGCACCGACTCCGGGGAGAGCTCGTGCCCACGACGGGCCATCGCCTCCAGCTCCTTGAAAGCGCGGACAGCCAACGAAACATCCGCCGGAGCACCCTTGATTGTCACAACCCCGCCGCGGACATGAATATCCGCTGCCAGCAGAGATTCCAACAGCCGCAGATTCTGGTCCGCATGGCCGACCACAATCGGCGCGAGATTGTCATCGAGCTCGACGACGGCAGTGGTACGAGCAGTTACTGAATACTTTGTCATTATGCGTCTATCCTACTGACCACGCGTGGGTGCGCCGCCCCAGCGCTTTGTCAACGGCCCCAGTGCACAAAGAGCAGCAGCTCCAGCAAGGGCACTGCGGAGAACTGTCGGACCGAGTACTACCGAGCTCGCACCTGCGCCACAGAAGGCCTCGAGTTCCCCAGGGCTGACTCCCCCTTCTGGGCCGACGATAAAAAGAACCTTGTCAGCGTTTGCTGCCCGTGCGGCGAAGTCCACGAACGGAGCTGTTTCCTCCTCGTGCAAAACGGCTGCCGCACCACCTGCTGACGTGGTTTCCCGGATGAGTTGCTCAATATCGGCGGAGCTATGTAGGTCAGCGACCGGCGGAATCCATGCACGACGAGCCTGCTTGGCTGCCTCGCGCGCAGCCGACTGCCACTTAGCGCGGGACTTAGTGACCTTCGCGGTACCCTGCCATCGGGCCACACAATTCACGGCCGCCCAGGGGATAATCTCATCGACCCCGGCCTCGGTCATCAAATCGACCGCAAGCTCAGCACGATCCGACTTCGGCAGCGCCTGCACCACGGTGACGTGCGGGCGCGGACGTGGACGTTCCTCGGCGGCGACCACACGAACGTGGACCTCACGCGGATCTACGTGCATGAGCTGTGCCCGCACCACCTTGTCCGCACCATTGGCAAGAAGAATCTCCGAACCCTCTTTCAGCCTGCGAACGCTGATGTGTTTTGCCTCCGACCCGAGGATTCGAATGATTTCTTCCGGGCGCGGCAGCTCGGTGAACTCACCGAGAAATACGGGCAAACTCATGCGTGCTTCACACTCACTGGAGGGGGCTTTGGGGATGGCGTGTTTTAACGGCGGCGGAAACGGGAGAAGAAACCGTGGCGCTCATTCGAGTCTGCCACCTTGGCATCATCATCGCGGTGCTCGCGTAGCTTCTCCAGCAGCTCGCGGGACTTGCGGTCCAGCTTCGTCGGCACTGTGACATCGACGTGTGCGACCACGTCGCCATTGCCCTCGCCGCGCAGATGTGGCATTCCCTTGCCCGACAGGCGGATCTGCTCTGCCGGCTGGGTACCCGAATCAACCTTGATGGTCATTGGCTCACCGAGCAGGTCGTCGACCTCAAACTCGGTACCAAGAGCGGCATCAGCCATGGGCACCTGCACGTTAAAGTGCAGATCATCGCCCTCACGCTCGAATACAGGGTGCGGGTCCATGGCAACTTCCACGTAGAGGTCACCCGCCGGGCCACCGCCCGGGCCGACCTCGCCCTGCCCTGCCATGCGAATACGCATGCCATCAGAGATACCTGCCGGAACGTTTACCGTCAGATCACGGCGAGCGCGAACGCGACCGTCGCCACCGCAGTTGTTACACGGATCTGGGATGATCTCGCCGGTGCCCTCACAAGTCGGGCACGGCCGCGAGGTCATCACATTGCCCAGGAAAGAACGCTGGACCTGTTGAATCTCGCCAGTGCCATCACAGCTGGTACACATCTTCGGCTTGGACTTGGACTTCGAGCCGGTTCCCTCGCACTGGTCACACAGCACCGCGGTGTCCACCGTGATGGGCTTGCGGACACCGGTGAATGCCTCATCGAGGCCCAGAGAAATACGCAGCAGCGCGTCTGCACCTGGCTGTACACGCGAGCGGCGCTGGCGGGTACCGCCGGCACCGCCGAAGAATGCCTCGAAGATATCGCCGACTCCGCCGCCGCCGAAACCGCCGAAGCCACCGCCTGGCATACCGCCCTGTGGATTGAGAGGATCTCCTCCCATATCCACAATCCGGCGCTTTTCAGGGTCCAGCAGGACCTCGTTCGCTTCAGAGGCCTCACGGAACTTCTCCGCAGCTTCTTCATCACCCGGATTACGGTCTGGGTGGTACTTGAGCGCCAGCTTTCGGTACGCCTTCTTAATCTCAGCGTCCGTAGCGTCCTTCTCCACTCCGAGGATGCCGTAATAGTCGCGTGCCAACTTTAGCTACTTCCTTTCAATACCCGGCCAACGTACTGTGCAACAGCAGCAACCGAGGAAATTGTTCCCGGATAATCCATAAATGTGGGGCCAACTACTCCCATGCCGCCCAAAATCTCAGTGCCGGTGCCATAGCCAGTTGAAACAACTGAAGTAGCGCGCAGCTCCTCGTCCTCGTTTTCCTCACCGATAGAAACGCGAACATGGTGCAAATCCTGCGCGGCCGACAGCAGTTTCAGCACGACCACCTGTTCTTCGAGAGCCTCAAGAACCATGGGCAACGTAGAAGGTAAGCGACCGGCCATATTACCACGGGTCAAATTCGACGCTCCGGCCAGGATGAGCCTGTCATTCGGCTTCTCAATCAACGACTCCACCAGCACCGTCGAGCAGCGGATGATTACATCCCGCAAATCGCGCGGGGCGTTAGCCGCAAGATCGGAAATCGCAATCGACGCGTCGGCAAGTGTGTGCCCCGACATTGCGCGGTTGAAATGCTCACGCAACAGCGGCACGAGATCGGGATCCATCGGTGCTGGCAGCTCAACATTGCGCTGCTCCACGCGCCCGGTGTCGGTGATGACGACCAGCAACAATCGCGCGTCGGCGAGCTGGACGACCTCGCAGTGTCGGACGCGGGAGACCTCCAGCGTCGGCACCTGCACCACTGCAACCTGGCGGGTTAGCTGGGCCAGCAGCTGCACACTTCGGCGCAGCACGTCCTCCAAATCGACGCCACCTTCGAGGAACTCAAGGATAGCTCGGCGCTCAGCCCGGGACAGCGGCTTAATCTGCGAAAGGCTGTCCACAAAAAGGCGGTAGCCCTTCTCAGTCGGGATACGCCCGGATGATGCATGTTCCTGCTGGATATAGCCCTCGGCCTCCAGCACAGCCATGTCATTTCTAATGGTCGCCGAGGACACACCCAGATTGTGGCGCTCCACCAGAGCCTTCGAGCCGACCGGCTCCTGGGAAGCTACGTAATCCGAGACAATTGCCCGAAGAACTTCCTGCCTGCGCTTATCCGTCTGAGATGACATGCGGATAGTTTAACTAAGGATGTCAACAATTATTGCGTCGGCCAGCAAACGGCCGCGATTGGTGAGCTGAATCCGCTGACCACCATCGACGGAAACAAACTCCACCATGCCCGCTTCCGCTTGCCGACGTGCCTTGTCCAGTTCATCCTCACCGAGCAGATTGGCATCAATACCCTCGGCCAGGCGGAGGCCCAGCATTATCTTCTCGGTGTGTCGATCCTCGGCCGTTAGCCCTTCTGAATCCTTGATCGGCAACTCGCCGCCGGAAATGGTCGCCGCGTAGCGAGCCGGATGCTTGACGTTGTAAAACCTCGTGCCATCCAGGTGCGAATGTGCACCGGGTCCCGCACCCCACCAATTTCCATCGCGCCAGTAGAGCATGTTGTGGCGACACTGGCCACCCGGCTTCGCCCAGTTGGACACCTCATACCAGGAGAAACCGACTTGACTCAGTGCAGCATCAATGCGCTCGTAGCGATCGGCGAGATCATCGTCGTCAGGCATCGGCAGTTCACCGCGACGAACCTTACGCGCCATCGCGGTACCTGGCTCGACAATCAGCGAGTACGCCGAAACATGATCGACCTCCGTGGCCAGGACTGCCTCCAACGTCGTATCGAGGTCAGCCATCGACTCCCCTGGCGTGCCATAGATAACGTCGAGGTTTATGTGCTCAAAACCGGCCGCGCGTGCCTCCGCCACCGCTGCCGCAGGACGCCCCGGCGTGTGCGTACGATCCAAAGTGGCCAGCACATGCGGCACAGCCGACTGCATGCCCAAGCTCACACGGGTAAACCCTGCCTCGGCCAGGCCTTCGAAGAACTCCGGAGAGGTCGACTCGGGATTCGACTCGGTGGTGACCTCGGCGTCGTCGGCAAGCCCAAAACTGTTGCGCACACCGTCGAGCAGACGACGAAGACCGCTCGCCCCCAACATCGACGGCGTACCACCGCCGACGAATACGGTGTCGGCACCACGCGCGAGTTCAGGGTGCTTAACGACGGCCATCTCGAGCTCAGCCACGATGGCATCGAGGTAGTCTCCCTGCGTCGCGCCACTGCCCAGCTGACCTGGCGTGTACGTGTTGAAATCGCAGTAGCCACAACGGGTGGCACAGAAGGGGACGTGTAAGTAGACACCGAAGGAATCGGTGTGTGCGGAGGCTTCGCTCACGCATGCTCCTTGGCTCGACGTTGCTTGACGCGGCGGACAATTTCATCGATGCGGGCGCGTTCCATCAGGAACTCCGGAGGCCTGCGGCCGCGCAGCGCATTTGCAACTGCAGGATGAGTCTCGGGAACAGCAACGCACCAGGCAGCGGCAGCAGACAGAGCACGGCGACCAGACTGCGCGTAAAGCTGCGGAAGCACCACACTACCGAGCTTTTCCACGCCTCGGATGTTTTCGGCGGAAACCCAGTCGGCGAGTTCCTCCAGGTAGGAGGCCACGGCATCGGAGCGAGCAATCATTGCCTGCGTGACCGTAGGGACTGCAACCGGATGCTTCAATGGCGCCGGGATGAGCGACAGCGACTGCACATCCGGTGACTTCGGTGCCGGATGCGGGTGTCGCCGCGGTGTCGAAGCAGAGGAAAGAGTACCGATGCGCCCCGAGCGAATGCCGGAGGTAAACGCTTGGCGTAGCCCATCAAGTTCACCAATCAGAGGGCGGCAGTCCTCAACGGCCTCGTCGACGATGTCAGCGAGCTCGAGGACACATTCGTCCACCAGCTCACGATCTACATCAGCAACCGCCTGAGCGAGGTGCTCGATGTGTTCGGCAACTTCGTCACCAATGTCGTAGAGCTCTTGGGTCACTTCGCGCAGGCGTAGCCGAGCATCGAAGTGGTTAATCATTGCCCGCCCTCCCACGACATCTTCGGCGTCAGTGACATCATTGCAGTTTTCCGCTTTCGAATACCGACGAATTTTGACGAATGCCGGAAAATATCGGCGAACTTCGGCGTTCGAAAACTGAAAACTCCTTAAAAATTTCTAGCGCCCCTCACCTTAATGGGGTGAGGGGCGCTAGCGCGGTAACAACACGCTGCCGTTTTCTATCGACAGCGGGTAGAGCGTGAATTAACGCTGGTAGAGAGCCTCAATGTCACGCGAGTAGTTGTCCATGACAATGTTGCGCTTGACCTTCATGGTCGGGGTCAGCTCGCCACTTTCCTCGGTGAAGTCCTTGTCCAGGATGTGGAACTTCTTAATAGCCTCTGCGTGAGAAACCAGCTCATTAGCGGAGTTGACGGCATCCTGAATCTCGGCGCGCAAAACTGCACTGGAGGCAGCGAGTTCACGGATCGAGGTGTGCTCGGGGACGGAGTGCTCAATCTTCCACTTCTCCAGTGCCTCCTCATCAAGAGTGACCAACACGGAGATGAACGGACGACCATCGCCGATGACGACTGCCTGAGACACCAGCGGGTGCGCACGCATGCGGTCTTCCATCGGGCCCGGCGCGACATTCTTACCACCGGCGGTGACAATGAGGTCCTTCTTGCGGCCGGTAATCTTCAGGTGACCTTCTTCGGTCAGCTCACCGAGGTCGCCAGTCTTAAACCATTCGCCGTCGATGAAGGCTTCCTTGGTTGCCTCTTCGTTCTTCCAGTAGCGGTCAAACACAACCGGACCGCGCAGCAGAACTTCGCCATCATCGGCGATAGCGGCGGAACAGCCACCAACTGGACGACCAACGGTGCCAATGATTTGCTCGCCCGGGTTGTTCACGGTGATGGCAGCCGTGGACTCGGTCAGACCGTAGCCTTCGTAGACAGGCACACCGAGACCGCGGAAGAAGTGCCCGAGGTCAGAGGACAGAGCCGAACCACCGGAGATGGTGTACTGAACGGCGTCACCCATAGCTGCGCGAATCTTCGAGAACAGCAGGCGATCGTAGAGCTGGCGACGCAGCTTCAAGACACGCGACGGACCTGCCGGAGTATCCAGCGCCTTGGAGTACTCGATGGCGGTGGCCTCCGCACGCTCGAACATGGCCAGACCGAATGCGCCCTTCTCCTTAGCGGAGGCGTAGGCGGAGTCACGAACCTTCTCGAACACGCGCGGCACACCGAGAATCAGGTGCGGACGAGAACGCTGGAACTCCAGGGTGACGGTCTTGGTATCAGCCCAGTGAGACTGGGTAGCACCAGCGATAATCGAAGCTAGGGACACTGCGTGAGCCAACACGTGCGCCAACGGCAGGAAGGTCAGAATGCGGTTACCCGGACGGGCAATCAGGCCAATCTCGTTGGTGAGGATGGCGCGGGCCTCCGCCAGCCAGTTGCTGTGCAGGAGCACGCAGCCCTTCGGACGGCCAGTGGTACCGGAGGTGTAAATCACGGTTGCCAGGTCGTCGGCCTTGGTGCCCTTGATGCGACGCTCGACCTCGTCGCCGTCAATGTCACGGCCTTCGTAGCTAATGGTGTCAGTAGCGGAAGCGTTAATCTCCAGCACACGACGCAGCTGAGACTCGCCCTCCGGGTTCTCGGTGCCTTTTTCGACCAGCAGCGGCTTCATGCGGTCGGTGTGCTCACGCGACTCAGTAAATGCGAAAACAGCACCGGAGTTTTCAATAATCCAACGAATCTGGCCAGACGAAGAAGAGCCGTAAATCGGGACAACAGCGGCGCCCGCCATCCAGATAGCGGTATTGATCAGGTTCCACTCGTAGCGAGTCTCACTGAGCAGCGCTACGCGGTCGCCCGGCTGAACACCATTGGCGATTAGCCCCTTAGCGACCCCCTTTGCCTCGTCATAAAACTCCTGAGCGGTGACATTTACCCACTCAAAGTTCTTGGGGCGGGTGAAAAGCACCAGCTTCGGGCGTTTCTGCACCAGCTCCTGCAGCGAGGTAATAATCGTTTCGTCCTCGCCGATGACGTATTTCGCCTCGGTAGTATATTCACGCATCGAGTTACAAACCCCTACTTTCGGTAGTTCTGTCCGTCGTTGGTTTCGTTAGGAATCAACTTAGAACATCAAACCCTGCGCCGTTGTGATTTCACTAAATATTTCGATAACGAAGTGATTTGTCTTACTACTGGCAAAGTTTTTCTAAACTGGCATGATGGAAAGAGTGACACAGGCAGCTTCCAATCCTCCCCTTTCCTCTCCGCTCGCCGACCTCGCTAAAGATGTCGGAGTTGGGGTTTCCTACTACTCCACCGAGGGCCAACTCGTGCACGTCTCTCGTGAGACAGTGCTAAAAACTCTCGCTGCTCTCGACATCGATTTGGGCCCAGATCCCAGTGATGCCGAAATCAACGACGCCCGTCGTGAGTGGGCGGACACGCAGTGGTCTCGCCTTCTCCCACCCGTGGTAGTTACCCGCCAGGGCATCTTCCACCGAGTTCTGGTTCACGTACCGCACGGCAGCAATGTCAGCGTGACTGTGAAACTGGAGGATGGCGCAGAATGGCCCTGCGCACAGGTGCATCACTTGGTTCCACCACGCCAGGTCGGCGATGTGTTGATGGGAGAAGCCGCCTTCGCAATTCCAGAGGATCTGCCACTTGGTTGGCACCGTTTGCGTGCAGTCAACGACGACAACGCCGCTGAGTGCGATCTGGCCGTAACCCCCAACCGTCTCGCTACTGCCGACAAGTACGTGCAGAATCCTGCGCATGGCGTCATGGCACAGCTGTACTCGGTACGCTCCAGCCGCAGCTGGGGTATCGGCGATTTCGCTACCCTCGGCGACTTGGCACAGGTCAGCGCTCAGCACGCGGGCTCTGATTTCGTCCTCATCAATCCGCTGCACGCCGCAGAACCGCTGCCTCCGGTAGAAGACTCGCCGTACCTGCCCACCACGCGCCGCTATGTCAATCCGCTGTACGCGCGTCCAGAGCTTATCGACGAGTTCGGGTACCTGGACAAGGACGAGGCCGATGAAGCCCGTGCGCTAGCGAACTCCTTCCACCAGCTCAATCACAGCTCTGATGAGATTGACCGCAACCCCATCTACGCTGCAAAGCTCAAGGTATTGCGGGCAATTCACAAGATCTCCCTGTCCAACGCACGCCAGGCGGAATTTGACCGTTGGCTGGAGGCCGAGGGCCGTGGCATATACGACTACGCGTCGTGGTGCACCGAGCGCGAGCTCGCGGATCGCGCTGCTGCCCGCGATGCTGCACGCGCTGCCACTTCCGATTCTGGTGCCGTAGCCGAGAACGATATCGAGTTGGTTCCACCGCTGGGCAACCACGCCAGTGTCGAATCTCTGCGGGAGGAAATCTTCCAGTTCCACCTCTGGGTGCAGTGGATTCTCGATCAGCAGCTCGGCCAGGCACAAGAGGCAGCCCTGGATGCGGGTATGCGCATCGGCATCATGGCCGACCTTGCCGTCGGCGTACACCCTGGCGGTGCGGATGCCGAGAACCTCGCTGATTGGCTCGCCCCTGCTATCTCTGTTGGCGCACCGCCAGACGGTTTTAACCAGCGCGGCCAAGACTGGTCGCAGCCGCCGTGGAACCCGCACAAGCTAGCCGAGGCCGGTTACCGCCCCTGGCGCGACATGCTGCGCACAATCCTTCGCCACGCAGGTGGCATTCGTGTTGACCACGTGCTGGGTATGTTCCGCCTCTGGGTCATGCCGCGGATGGAGTCCCCCGTCAATGGCACCTACCTGTACTTCGACCACGAGGCCATGGTCGGCATTCTCGCACTTGAGGCCGAGCTCGCTGGGGCCGTCGTCGTAGGCGAAGACCTGGGCACTTTCGAGCCGTGGGTGCAGGACTACCTGGCTTCGCGGGGCATCATGGGCACCTCAATCGTGTGGTTTGAATCCGACGGCGACCAGCCGAAACCACCGAGCGCTTACCGCAGCCTGTGCTTGTCCTCCGTCACCACGCACGATTTGCCGCCGACGGCAGGCTACCTCGCAGGCGAGCACATCAAACTGCGGGAACGCCTGGGGCTATTGCTTTCCGACGTCGCGGAGGAAGACCGCCGGGACTTCGAGTGGATTCGAAAGGTTTTGGGCGCCGCCAAAGAAGCTGGCTGCTTTGGTGACACGGCTGCCGCAGACATGGATGTTCAGTCCCTTACCCGCGAAAATCTGCCACCAATTGACGCACTGGTCACGGGCCTGCACCGCTTCCTCGACCAGACGCCATCCGCGCTGAAGTGTGAGGCCCTGGTGGACATGGTCGGCGATCGTCGTACCCAGAACCAGCCGGGCACGAGCCACGACCAATACCCGAACTGGTGCATTCCGCTAACCGATGCCGAGGGCAAGGCCGTGCTTGTCGAGGACCTGCCTCGCTTCCCCGGATTCAAGCGTTAATTGGTTCGTGAGCGCCTAATCCCTCATTTTTGCTGTTCACCGATTTTTCAGGTTATGTGCCCGGCACTAAAACCGAGGCTAAAACTGGAAATCGGTGACTGCACCAGCGATGAGGATGAGAAGAAGCAAAACGATTAGGGCAAGTAGGACCTTCGAGTGCCTCGACCGATGCATGCTAACTCAGCTCCCTACTGCGAAATATTTGCGAACTACCCAACTCTAGCCTGTTGGGCAAATTTCCTAATACTTTAAGACATACCTTAGGGCAGCGATAGCGACCCAACACTTAAACGGGGGCTTGTCCCAGCTCAATTCTTCGGGCCTCCCAGTGAGCTATCCGCAGGCCACTACCGCATCGGCTAGCTCTCGCTGCCCGCTCCTCGACGCTCCTGCGAACGCTCCCGCCGGCGCACCGACCTCTGCCACAGACGACCGCTGACAACATCGATTGCACCAACGAGAACGAAAGCAACAAACCCTCCGACTACCAGCAGAACCACGCATAGCGCGCTGACCTGCGCAAGCAGTGGCAATTGAATAAGCCACTGCCCTACTCTGTCGAATGCTTCTGCCATGAGTGTCAACCTACCCTGCCGGTGACCGGAATAACCAGTGGGCGGCGGTCGCGGGGCTCGTCGTAAAGCATGAAGCTAGGCATCAGTGCCCGACAGTCCGCGGCGTTCGAGGAGCGGCTGGATGTCCTTATCGCGGCCTCGGAAAGCGCGGTACGCAGCCATGAAGTCGATGGCGCCACCACGGGAGAGGATCTCTTCACGGAAGTGGCTGCCGCCGCTGATTGTGGCACCGCCGTTGTCGGTGAACCAACCGAAACCGTCCGCATCGAGCACCTCTGCCCACAGGTAGGAGTAATAGCCCGCCGAATACCCGCCGGCGAAGATGTGGTTGAAGTAGCGGGAGCGGTAACGCGGGGCCAGGTGGGGAACATCGAGGCCGAGTTCGGCGAGTGCTTCCGCTTCGAAAGCGTCGACATCGGTGACCTGAGCCGCTTCCTCCTCGGTGAGGCTGTGCCAGGCCAAATCGATGGCGCAAGCTGCGAGGTACTCAACCGTGGCAAATCCCTCACCAGCGGTGCGGGCCTTCTTCACCGACTCGACTAGCTCTGCTGGGATCGGCTCACCGGTACGAACGTGGACGGCGTAGTTGGCCAGAATGGACGGCTCAAGCGCCCAGTTCTCGTTGATCTGAGAGGGGAATTCCACAAAGTCGCGCGGGACGTTAGTGCCCGAGAAGGTCGGGTACGTGACGTCGGAAAGCAGACCGTGGAGGGCGTGCCCGAACTCGTGGAAAGCAGTGGTGACCTCGTCGAGTGTCAGCAGCACCGGGGTTCCCGGCTCGGTTTGGGCAATGTTCATCACGTTGACCACGACCGGCAGGCGGCCCAGCAGACGGGACTGATCCCTAAACGAGCTCATCCACGCACCACCGCGCTTGGTCGGACGCGAGAAGTAGTCCGTAATAATCAGGCCGATGGTCTCCCCTCCGCCCTGGCGGACCTCCCACACAGTCGTTCCCGGCGCGTATCCCTGCAGGTCCTCGCGCTTGACGACTTCGATGCCGTAAAGCTTGCGGGCAGCGTAGAACACGCCGTCTTCGATGACACGGTGCAGCTCGAAGTAGTTCTTGAGCTCCTCCGTGTCGACTGCGAATTCTTCCGCTTTACGACGGCGCTCCCAGTACGGCCAGTCAGCGCCCGTGACCGTCTCATCGCCAGCCAGATCAGCGACCCGCTTGTACTCGCCTTCAGCATTGGCAATGGCAGCTGGCGCCAGGTCTGCAATGAGCTTTCGAGCAGCCTCTGCGGTGGTTGCCGTCTCCTTGGCAATGACGTAATCCGCATGCGTGTCGTAACCGAGCAGCTTGGCGCGGCGGGCGCGCAGGCGTGCCATTTCCAGCACAATGTCGGAGTTGTCGAACTTGCCGGAGGCAGCACCCGCACGTCCCAGTGAGGCTTCGTAGAGCTTGGCACGAGTAGCCGGACTATCCAGGTCAGCCAGCTGTGCAGGAGTTGATGGTAGGTCCAGTGGAATCAGCCACGGCGCATCGGTGTCTGCCTTTTTCGCGTAGGCGGCGAAGGACGCAATGGCATCGTCGGAAAGCCCGGCGAGTTCTTCGCGGTCGTAGATTTCCACGGCGCGCGCAACGGTGTCCTTCAGCAGGTTTTCGCCGAAGGCGGTGGACAGCTCAGAGAGGCGGGAATTGATGCGACTAAGCTCGGTTTTGTCTTCGTCGCTGAGGTCCGCACCGGCGCGCTGGAAGTCCTCGCGGATCTTCTTCAGCAGCAGCTTCGCCTCTTCCGGGTTGGCGGCATCGTCAACGCTGTCAATGGCATTGATGCGCTGCCACAGGTCACTGCGCATGCGAATCTGATCCAGGTGTGCTGTGAGCTGCGGAGCAATCTCGGCTTCAATTTCCATGCGGACATCGGTGGCGTCCGTGCCGGCAACGTTGAAGAAATAAGCAGCGACGCGGTCCAGATCTTGGCCCGCCTTCTCCATTGCCTCGATGGTGTTAACAAAGGTCGGTGCCTCCGACGACGTGGCGATGGCGTCAATCTCGCGTGCATGGCTGTGCATTGCTTCGCTAAACGCCTCGCGGACGTGGCTGTCATCGATTGCCGCAAAATCTGGCAATTCGCAGAACAATTCCGACGGTGTCAACAGTGGATTTCGTGCATCATTGGTCATAGTGAATTCAACTGTAGCGTGCTCGAAAACGCGAGCGCGACTACCACAGGCTCCCCGCCCTTCTGGCAGGACCAAACAGTGACGAGGAGGCGTTTTCCGCCATGACAGAGACGACTATTTCCGCTCCCTGCGGGCAACTGACCGGCCGGATTCGCGAAGGCGCAATACAAGTTTTCAATATCGATTACGCAGATGCTGCTCCGTTTGCCGCGTCGGTACCAGTGGCCGACGGCCCACAGTCAGGCACTCGGCGCTGTGAGCCCGAGCGCGAGTTAGTTCTCACCGTCACCGCACCGGCTGGGCCCGCGGACGCTTCCTATCCCGTATTGCTGTGGATTCACGGTGGTAGCTACGAGTTTGGGCATCCCTCTGAGCCCTGGACGGACGCGACGGCTTTTGCGCAGGCCGGCATCATCACCGTTTCGCTCGGATACCGCAAGGGACTGGAGGGATTCTGGCGCGACAGTCAAACAGAGACCTACCGGGCCATTGATGATCTGTATCTGGGGCTGCAGTGGGCTCGTCGTAACGCGCCTGCCTTCGGCGGCGATATCGACAACATCACTATCTCGGGGCAATCGGCGGGTGCGGCGCTGGCGCTCACCCTCGCGGCCGACGAACGCACGCGCGGTCAGATCCAGCGCACCATCGCCATGTCGCCGGCCTTCTCGCTGCTGTCCGGCTCGCGCCTCCGCCGCACGTTGGCGGGCATCGGTGTGGGACGGGCGCCGTCCACCGAGGTCTTTTCGCGTGCCGACGAACGCAGGGTCGCTCGGGCCCAGAAATTGGTTTCGGCATCCTCGCCTTCGGATCCGGCAATTGGGCCTCGCTTTGACAGCTTTGCTCCCACACTGCCCACGATGGTGACCGCCACCAGCGAAGAGTTCTTCTCAGAACCGCCGGTTGTGGCGATGGACAAGTTGCCCATGCGGGAGTGGATGGCTCGGCGCTATGCCAGGGGGCATCGCGGCCGCGGCGAATTTCCTACCGGCGCCTATGCCGAGCGTCCGATGGGAAATGTCATTTCTGACTCCGCGATTCGTTCTTACGCTGTTAAAGTCGCCGAACGGTCCGTAGCGGCTGGGTTAGATGTGTGGGCGGCACAATTCGAACCGGGAGAAGGGTTGGGCTACGCACCTGCTGGCCGCACCAGTGGTGCTCCGCACTGCATCGATATTGCACGCTTCTTCGGTATGAAAGAGCCCAACCATCCATTCCACCAAGTGGCGGTCGAGTTCATCCGCGAAGGCACCTCACGCATGCCCCGCTACAACGATGACCGCAAGGTGACTACCTTTGCCGGCGCTGACGCCCAGGCAGTCGAGGGCATTGCCATCGATGCGTGGGCGGCTCCGCGCCAGCTCTTTGGCGCATAAAGCGGGATTAGGCGCATGAGGCGGGGTAAGGCTTGCCATTGGCCGCACTGGTTAGCGCTGCGTTGCTTAGTACCGCACTGTTGTACTCAACGACTTAGCCCAGCAACTTAGGCCGGCAAAGTCTGGATGTACTGATAAATCTCTACACAGACCAAAATGGTGATAAGCGTGATGAGAACTGCGATAAGTTTCCTGCGATCCATAGCCACCGTTGTAACCGAACCCCCAGGCCAGAAGCAAGCTTTCCCTCTGTGTTTAACTGTCAACTATGGAGCCGCTTAATCTTTTAATCCCCGAGAATTCTGCGCTGCAGCCGGTCGACCCCGCGCTGGCTGATGCGTACCAACTCGCCGCGCTGATTCAGGAACACAAGGCTGTTTAAAAGGTGTTTCATGAGGTCTCCCAGGACGGCCGACTCGCGCGGTTTTGTGGGATCTCGCAGAAAGGTTCTCTCTGCAGGCTAGTGGCATAGTCATTACGCTGGGATGCATGACTATCGCCAAGAAAGATTACGAGTGGTACCGCAGCGCGGTGTTCTATGAGGTGCTCGTCCGAGCCTTCTTTGACTCCGACGACAACGGCTCCGGCGACCTCAAAGGGCTGACGGAAAAGCTCGATTATCTGCAATGGCTGGGCGTTGACTGCCTCTGGTTGCCGCCTTTCTACGACTCCCCGCTGCGCGACGGCGGTTACGATATCCGCGACTTCCGCGCCGTTCTCGACGAGTTTGGCACGGTCGAGGATTTCAAGGTGCTTCTCGACGAGGCCCATGCGCGCGGTATCCGCGTTATTACTGACCTGGTGATGAACCACACCTCCGATAGCCATGAGTGGTTCCAACAGTCGCGCACTGACCCCGATGGCCCCTACGGCGACTTTTATGTCTGGACCGATGACCCGGACACCTACTCGGGCGCGCGCATTATTTTCGTGGATACCGAGGATTCCAACTGGACCTACGACCCGGTGCGTGGTCAGTACTACTGGCACCGCTTCTTCTCCCACCAGCCAGATCTGAACTATGACAATCCGGCGGTGCAGGAAGCAATGCTCGATGTGCTGCGCTTCTGGTCGGATCTCGGCATTGATGGCTTCCGCCTCGACGCTGTTCCCTACCTCTTTGAACGCGAGGGTACTAACTGCGAGAACCTGCCCGAGACCCACGCTTTTCTAAAGCGCTGCCGCAAGGTCATGGATGAGGAATACCCGGGTCGCGTCCTGCTGGCGGAGGCCAACCAGTGGCCCTCCGATGTGGTGGAATACTTCGGCGACCCGGAGGTCGGTGGCGACGAATGCCACATGGCTTTCCACTTCCCGCTTATGCCACGCATTTTCATGGCGGTGCGCAAGCAGTCCCGCTTTCCCATCTCGGAGATCCTGGAGTCCACGCCAGAGATTCCCTCTTCGGCTCAGTGGGGCATTTTCCTACGCAACCACGACGAGCTGACGTTGGAAATGGTCACTGATGCAGAGCGCGACTACATGTACGCCGAGTATGCCCACGATCCGCGGATGAAGGCCAACATCGGCATTCGCCGTCGGCTAGCGCCTCTGCTGCAAAATGACCGCACCCAGCTCGAGCTTTTCAATGCCCTGCTACTCTCCCTGCCGGGTTCGCCGGTGCTCTACTACGGGGACGAAATTGGCATGGGCGACAACATCTGGCTCGGCGACCGCGATGGCGTGCGCACACCAATGCAGTGGTCGCCCGACCGCAACGCCGGGTTCTCCAAGGCCGACCCGGGTCGGCTCTATCTGCCGACTATTCAGGATGCGACCTACGGCTACCAGGCGGTCAATGTCGAAAACCAAGCGAGCTACTCCAACTCCCTGTTGAATTGGGTGCGTCGACTGATTCAGGTGCGCAAGCGCTATGAGGCTTTTGGTCTCGGTGATTTCCGCGAGCTGAATAGCGATACCGCCTCTGTTCTGACCTATTTGCGCACATACGGCGACGAAGTGCTGCTGTGCGTCAACAACCTGTCCTCCTACCCCGCGGCCGTCTCACTGGATCTGTCCGAGTTCGCCGGTGCCACACCGGTAGAGCTCACTGGTTCGGTACCCTTCCCCACGATTGGCACCGATTCCTACCAGATCACGCTTCCTGGCCACGGGTTCTACTGGTTCGAAATCCAGCTTCCGCCGGAAACAAACGCCGAATCGAGCGTCTCAATGTCCGCGCCGACAATCCCGGTTGCACAGGCGATATCGGACGCGCCGGTGACGTCATCACGCGAGCCCTCTGGCACCGCCACCGATGCCGTCACAAACGCCGATAATAAAGAGTGATCTTTTACGTCCCGAAAGGCGAATGAACTGAAATGACTATTCCCACCGCCGATTTCATTGCTGAAGAGCTGGCAGACACACTGGTCAAGATGCGCTTTTTCGCTGACAAGGTCTCTGACATCGACCACGTCGAGATTCTCGCGCTTGACCCCGTACTGCGCGACAATCCC
Source organism: Corynebacterium sp. HMSC073H12 (assembly GCF_001837775.1). Lineage (NCBI taxonomy): Bacteria > Bacillati > Actinomycetota > Actinomycetes > Mycobacteriales > Corynebacteriaceae > Corynebacterium > Corynebacterium sp. HMSC073H12. Next base: position 176,337 of record NZ_KV834040.1, read on the forward strand.
GACAGTCCCGATGTCGATATCGCATTGGTGAGGGTGCACACCGCCCATTCCGCACCGACCTATCAGCTGCCCATCGCTTGGGCGGAGGACGTCCCCGAGGGCCACGAGCAATCCCTGCTAGTTCGCGCCGAGGGCATCGTCGGCTACGACGCTCTGATCGATTCGGATGCCATCACGGCACTCGGCCAGAAGCTTTCCGACGAAGGCAAGCTCGGTCGCATGGAACTGCGGCGTGTGCCGGGCTCTGAGCAGCCCCGACCGGAATCCGGCCGCCCCATGGGAGTCGAGCAGTCGAATACCTCGGTCATTTTCGACGACCGCGTGATGTGCAAGTTCTTCCGTCGCCTCTACCCCGGCACTAATGCCGATGTGGAGCTGCTGGCCGCACTGGCCCAGGCGGATTGCAAGTTCGTCCCTGAGCTCTACTCCTGGGTAGAGACCACCATTGGCGAGGACACCTACACCACCGCCATGCTGCAGGAATTCGCACCGAACTCGGTCGATGGCTGGGAGCTGGCTCTCGGCGCAGTGCGCGATGCCATCCGCGACGCCCAGACCCCGCTGGAAGATTTGGGCACCGACTTTGCATCCGAAGCGCGTGCGCTCGGCGAAGCAGTGGCCTCGGTGCACAGCAGTCTTGCAGCCGCTGTCGCGGTGAAGAATCGCCTGACTGGAGCGGAGCTGATAGCTCCACTGCGTGCCCGTCTGGACTTTGTCGCTGGCGTGGTGCCACAGATTGCGGAGGTCAAGGATAAAGCGCAGGCTATCTTCGATCGAGCAGAGGCTGCGGTACCGGAAGGTGGTGCCGTCGTCCAGCGAATCCACGGTGATCTGCACTTGGGGCAGGTATTGCGCACTCCAAGCTCATGGCGCTTGATTGACTTCGAAGGCGAGCCGTCGCGCCCGTGGGAGGAGCGCCGTCTGCCGGACCACCGCCTGCGCGATATCGCCGGCATGATTCGCTCCTTCGATTACGCCGCTCACTATCCGCTGCTGACGGGACGTGAGGACACCGAGGCAGCGACCGAGCGTGTTGAGCAGTGGGCTCGCCGCAATATCGATGCCTTCCTGGAAGGCTATGGCGACAGCAGCGACCCGGCGCTGTTGGAAGCGTTTGTGCTGGATAAGGCCATCTATGAGTGCCTTTATGAAGCACAGAACCGTCCCAACTGGCTGCCGCTGCCGCTTGGTGCTGTGCGCTCGCTGTTAGGATAGGGCTTTTGTCGCAGTAATTTCATAGTGGGATTCGCTATCCCACAAGATAGAGGTCTTCCGTGCGTCTGCTCAGCAGAATCCTATCCACCACGCGAGTGCTCTGGCCTTTCTATATCGGGGTCATCATCTGTTCGCTGGCCACCGCCGCCGCGTCGTTGATTAGCCCCTTCCTCATCCGCGATGCCACCGACGCCATCGTCGGCGCGGTGTCCAGCGATGAAGGCTTGAGCCAAGCGGCGATGTCCGACACCACTCGCATCGTGATTTGGCTGGTCATCGGACTGCTGATTGCTGATCTGACGCAAACCATCGTGCATAACATCGGTGGTTACCTAGGCGATGTGATGACTGCGCGCATGCGCGAGATTCTGTCGACCCGTTACTATGCAAAGCTGCTGTCGCTGCCGCAGCGCTATTTCGACAGCCAGGTCACTGGCACAATTATTGCCCGCCTGGAACGCTCGATTACCAATATCACGCAGTTCCTCCAGGCCTTTTCCAACAACTTCTTCCCGATGTTGTTGACCGTCGGCGCCGTGCTGTGCATCACTGCTTGGTACTACTGGCCGCTGGCGGTGCTGCTGATTATCGTTTTCCCGGTCTACACCCTACTCACCGCATTGACGTCGAGACGCTGGCAAAAGGTTGAAGCCAAGAAGAACGAACAGATTGATATCGCCGGTGGCCGTTTTGCCGAGGTCATCGGCCAGGTCAAGGTTGTTCGCTCCTTCACTGCGGAGCTGCGCGAGATTGCTTTCTTTGGTTCCCGTTTCCGCCGCACCATTTCCCTGACCCACGAGCAGTCGACGTGGTGGCACCGCATGGATGCCCTGCGCGGTGGCATTTTGAACGTCATCTTCGCAGGCATCTACCTGCTGCTTTTCCTGCGCACGCTGTCGGGGGAATTCTCCATCGGCACCATGGTCATGCTCATTCAGCTGATTAATATGGCGCGCCAACCGGTGACCATGATGAGCTTCTTGGTCGACGCTGCCCAGCGCGCAGTCGCCGGATCCCGGGACTACTTCAAGGTCATGGAACTTACCCCAGAGGCTCGCACGCAGTCAGAGCTGCTCAATGCGGCGACCGCGAACAACGGCGACTTCGCCCCCGCATCCGTTGGTTCCACCTCAACCAACGAGGCCAGCGACAGCACCTACCGCTCCTCCCTGGAACGCGCAGCCGAGCAGGAGGCTATTGACGCTCCCGTCGTCGACTTCGATGCAGTGGACTTCGCCTACGAAGAGGACAAGCCGGTGCTCTCCAACGTCAGCTTCCAGGCGTACTCAGGCCAAAAAGTCGCCTTGGTCGGCGAATCGGGTGGCGGCAAGTCCACCATCGTCAACCTGATGCTCGGCTTTTATGCCCCGACCGCAGGCCGCTTACGAGTTCTGGGGTCGGATGTCTCCGAGGTTTCCGGTTCGACTCTGCGCGCCGGCTCTGCCGTCGTGTTCCAGGACTCCTCGCTGTTCTCCGGCACGATTCGGGAGAACATCGCCTACGGCAAACCCAACGCTACCGATGAGGAAGTCATCGCTGCGGCCAAAAAGGCCAATGCCGACGACTTCATTCGCAGCTTCGCCGACGGCTACGACACCACTATTGGTGAGCGCGGGCTGAAGCTCTCGGGTGGCCAGAAGCAGCGCATCGCTATTGCGCGCGCAATCTTGAAGGATGCTCCCCTGCTCATCCTGGACGAGGCCACTTCGGCGCTGGACACCAAGGCAGAACGCGAAGTTCAGCGTGGCTTGGACAAGCTGATGGAGGGGCGCACCACGGTTATCATTGCCCACCGTCTGTCCACGATTTCCGATGTCGACACCATCGTCACTCTGCGTGATGGTCACGTCGACGAGGTGGGTGCGCCCGCCGAATTGGCGCAGACCGACGGCATCTACGCAGAGCTACTGCGTCTGACGGCCTCAGCCTCGGCGGCGGACCGTCTGCGCCTGAAGAAGTACGGCATCAAGGGGTAGCGCGCCGTCGTCAAGCATGCGGGAAAAGCTTGACGACGAGAACCCCCTTGCGCTCTTTTACGGACGGGGAACGATGTAGCGGCCAGCGCCTGGAACGATTTCCACCGTGACTGGCATCGGGAACATGAGGTCACCGTCAGCGTAGGCATTCATCTGGCGTGGCGGGCCAATATATTCCACGTAAGCCTTCTTAGCGCGATAGGTGCTGACCTCACCGATTCTTTCAACGGTGCCGTCGAATACGGACTTGAAAGCAAGGGCGGCCTTGATCCGTCCGGCCTTGCCGATGACGGTGATGTCCATCAGGCCATCGGAGTGGTCTGCAGACGGGCAAATCTTCATACCACCGCCGTAAGAACGGGTGTTGCCGAAAGCGGCCAGCGTGATGGGATCTTCGAGAACCCGATTGTCATCAAGCGTGATGCGAAATGGCAGGGAGTGGAAAGCCAAGAATTCGCGGACGATGGCCAGGTTGTAGCGGTTGCGGCCGTGTGGCCAGGTCATCTGATTGACGCGGTCGGAGACAATGGAGTCGAAGCCGGCACACATGATGGTGCCGAACCAGCGCCGGTCCCCTGTTGCGCTCGTAATGCGGCCGAGGTCAGTGGTTGTCCAGAAACCGTCGGCGATAACGTGAGCAGCATCGCGAGCATTGCCACGCGGCAGATTGTATTCACGGCCGTGGTCGTTTCCGGTGCCAGCGGGGATAATACCGAGGGGGATGCCGGTCTGTGCCTGCTCCTGCAGCGCGAGGTTAATCATGCCGTCGCCACCGCAAACTGCCAAGGCATCGATTCGGCCGTCGGCGATGACCTCACGAATGAGCTTGCGGGCGTCGTCGGGGTTAGCACCTTGGAGAGCGATGACGTCGATACCGCGATCCGCGAACACCCGACTTGCCCGAGCTGAGGCAATCTGCGAGGCGCCATGACCGGCGTGGGGGTTAGTGACCAGAGCGAGGGTACGAATCTCAGTTGTTCCCAGCGGGTAACTGAGATCTTTGTCGTTAGCGTTCATCGAAGAATTACCTACTTTTACGTGGGCTTTTGACCAGCCGAAACTGGCCTTTATGCGGTTTTGCTACCGCATCTAACTAAAGTCTACCAAGAATGATTGACATTTTTTGAGAAAACGTAACGCAATGTCGCTATAATAAAAGCTGTAAAGATGTGCTTCTGCACAAGCTACAAATAACTTCTCAGTTCAGACGCGCAGCACCGATGCCCAAGGAGAAGCTCAGGATGTCTAACAAGCTCACGATTCCGTACCGCATGCGCTGGTGGGGCTGGGGTGCTGACGGCAACGACAAGCCAATCACCGTGGCCAGCGAGAAACTCCTGCAACGCGAAATCGGTATGTCGCTGGACGCAAACAACCCGCCGCGCAATATCGCCGATGTCACCATCCCCGATAGCCGCCTCAACACCGAGGATATCGAAGCCCTGAGCGCTACTATCGGCGCGGATGCCGTCGCCACCGACCATGAAACCCGCGTCAAGCACGCGGTCGGCCGCTCCTACCCCGACCTGGTTCGCCTTCGTGCTGCCAAGCTCGATGTTGCCCCAGATGCTGTTGTACTACCGAAAACTGAAAAGCATATCGAGGACCTGTTCAAGGTCTGCGCTGAGCGCAAGATTGCAGTCGTCCCCTTCGGCGGCGGCACCTCGGTCGTCGGCGGCGTGGAGGCTATTGACGGTGGCATGGGTAAGGCCATCGCAGTGTCCATGACCGCCTTTAACAAGATCATCGACATTGACAAGGTCGCTGGCACCGTCACCGCCCAGACCGGCGTTTTCGGCCCCGACCTGGAAAAGGAGCTGTCCAAGGTCGGCTTCACCGCTGGTCACTTCCCGCAGTCCTTCGAGTACTCCACTGTCGGCGGTTGGGTTTCCTGCCGCTCTGCAGGCCAGGAATCCTCTGGTTACGGTCGCATCGACCGCAATGTGATTGGCATGCGCGTCGTCACGCCAGCCGGCACCATGGAGTTCCGCGACATGCCGTCGTCGGCATCCGGCCCAAACCCGCGTGAGCTTTTCCTGGGGTCGGAGGGCACCCTGGGCATCATCACGCATGTGACGATTGCCCTAAATCAGCGTCCACAAAAGGAGATGCTCTTCGACACCTACTTCTTCAACTCCTTTGAGGAAGCCGCCGAGGAGCTGCGCAAGTTGGAACAGAGCGGAAATATCCCGCACCTAGCGCGCATCTCCGACGAGAAGGAGACGCTGTTTGGACTCACTCAGCTGGGCTCCGCCAGCATGTCCGAGAAGGTCACAAAGTACCTGAAGCTGCGTGGCATCAATACCCCGTGCATGGTGATTTTTGGCTTCGCCCAGACCGATCCGGTCGGCGCCCGCGTCACCCGTGAGCGCCTGGCCGCTCGCCTGCTGACCAAGAAGTGCGTCCGCATGGGCTCCATCCCGGGCATGGCGTGGGTTAACCACCGCTTCTCCTCGCCGTACCTGCGCGATGTCATGATGACCCGCCGCGTCGGTGTCGACACCCTAGAGACCGCCACCACCTGGGATAACGCCGCTACACTGCGCCGCGAAATCGCCTCCGCGATGGAAGCCGCTGGCGAAAAGCATGGCACCCCGGTGTACGTCTTCTGCCACATCTCGCACATGTACAAATCCGGCTGCTCGCTGTACTTCACGTACTTCTTCCGCGAGACCGAGGGCGAGATTCTCCAGCAGTGGATGGACATCAAGTCCGCGGCATCAGAAGCCATGATGAAATTCGGCGGCACCATCACGCACCACCATGGCATTGGCCAGGATCACAGCCCGCAGTACTACGAGGAGAACACCGAGTTGTTCGCCAAGGTCATGCGCGCAATTAAGGACGAACTCGACCCCGCTGGCATCCTCAACCCGGGCAAGTTGGCTACCGGCCCGCGCTCCCTGGAAGAGCGTTACGACGGCAACATGATTTAACCCTGGTGCCGCCATCTGCAGCCCAACAGCCTTTTTCTGCCAAACATGGAAAGTCCGGCATGCCTAGCCATTAGCAGCGACTAGTGCGCCAGACTGACCAGTTCGCTAGCGTAGATTTCCGGCGACGTTGGGCCGTCATAAATAAACAGTGAAACGTAATCGTCAAGGGTAAAAGATTCGAGTGCTGCGGTCATTGTCGCTGTCGCTTCTTCCTAGGATTCCAAGCGAGAATGCTCGGATGGTGGGATGGGTCGGCTCAATCGGTGCGATTTCGTCCGTGCGACCGCAAACAGCGTGGCGTTTTACATGCCTAAGCGCGTCTTTTTAGTTACGACCTGTCTGGGGCGGCACGGACTGGAGACAGCAGCAACACATCTGCAGCGATGGTGCAATAGCAGCGAAAGCTCGGTTCATGGACTCAGAGCGGTTGGACGCTGGGTGCATAGCCATCGAGGTGTCTCCTTCCTTGTAATCCCCGGGAAATGATTCGCAACTAAGAAAGATTTCTTGAATCAATATCCGTGCCGGTCGTTGATAATGAACAACTTAGTCTATTTCTAATTGCCTTGCAATGGGTTACGCCCGAAATAGTTCACGCTCACTACGCACTCCACAACTTCATCACGTACGCCAGATCGTTTCATCACTATTACCGTCTTCGGGAAAGTCGAGGAAGAAAGACTATGACTGCCACGCACGCTCCTCAGCGCGATCGCTCAGCTGCGGTTTTGAACAAGGCTCGTCGGCAAGCGGACTTGAATCGTCTGCGCGAAGAAACCGCTAAGGGCAACATCCCCGATCTGCTGATCATTGGCGCCGGTATAACTGGTGTCGGCATCGCTTTAGATGCAGCGTCGAGGGGTTTGAAGACCGTTCTCATCGAATCGAAGGATTTAGCTTTCGGTACCTCTCGTTGGTCGTCGAAGCTCGCCCACGGCGGCCTGCGCTACCTTGCCAGCGGCAATGTCGGTATCGCTCGCCGCTCAGCTATTGAACGTGGTGCGCTGCTCGACGTCACCGCTCCGCACCTGGTGCATAACCTGCCGCAGGTCGTACCGGTGATGGATAAGTTTGCACCGCTGACCCGAATTTTGCCACGGTTAGGCTTTTTGGCCGGTGACTTTTTGCGCATTATCGCTGGTACCTCCGCCACTACCCTTCCGTTGTCCCGCACTGTCGGTTCCCGCCGAGTCAGCCAGCTTTCGCCGACCGTACGTAAGCGCGAGGTGAGATTCGGCTACGTCAACTACGACGGTCAGCTGCGTGACGACGCACGCTTGGTCACCGCTATCGCTCGAACTGCCGCTAGCTACGGTGCAACTATTCTGACCCGGGTGCGCTGCGAGACTGCCTCTGGCACGAGCGCCACACTAGTCGACGAGCTCACTGGCGATTCCTTCGAGCTGCCGGCGCGCGCTGTGGTCAATGCCACTGGTGTGTGGGCAGCCGAACTGGCGACGAACATCAAGATTCGCCCATCTCGCGGCACACACCTGGTTCTCGACGCCGCGAAGCTAGGCAACCCTACCGGCTCTCTCACGGTACCGGTGCCCGGTCACACCAACCGTTTCTGTTTTGTCCTGCCCGCAGAGCACAACCGCGTCTACATTGGCCTGACAGATGAGGATGCACCGGGCCCGATCCCGGACGAGCCGGAAGTACCGGAGGATGACATCGTTTTTCTGCTCGATGTCATCAACCAGGCACTCGAGGTTCCGCTCACTCGCGACGATGTCATCGGCGCTTTCGCCGGCCTGCGTCCGCTCATCGACGCCGGCGAGGCGCACACCGCTGACCTCTCCCGCGAACACGCCTTGTTGGAGGCCCCGAACGGCCTGATTTCCATTACTGGTGGCAAACTCACCGAGTACCGTCTTATGGCTGAGCAAACCGTGGACAAGGTCGAAGAGAAGCTCGGTGTTTCGCTTGCTCCGTGCTCCACCCGCACGATCCCTGTGCTGGGCTCCGAGCCGGAGGAGCTCGACCGCGCTCGCACCGCTGCCGCTGCAGGCCGTATCCCGATGCCGCTGTTTAATCGCTACGGTGCCGAATCCTTCGAGGTCATCGAATCCTGTCCGCTCGACCGACCGCTTGCCCCGGTAGCGGAGGGTCTCGATGTCACCCGCGCCGAGTTCGCCTGGCATGTGACGCACGAGGGAGCTCTCAGTGTCGACGATATTCTCGATCGCCGCACACGTCTGGGGCTGGTCAAGGCTGATCGCGAAGCTGCCCTGCCAGCTGCTGAGGAGGCACTGAGGCTGGCTTAGCGCTGGTCATTGCTGTGGCTGCTTCTGATGTGGCCGTAGCTACTGGATAAAACGGGGAGTCTTCGGACTTCCCGCTTTTTCTGTATACACGGAAACTATGAATGTAAATAACGCTGTCACATTCCCCTCCCTCGATAAACTCCGCTCCCGCGGGACAGTCAAATGGACCGCATATTCCCCGGACGTGCTGCCACTGTGGGTCGCCGAATCCGATGCCACAACCTGCCCTGCGGTCAGCGCCGCAATCGACGAGGCGTGTCAGCGCGAACAGTTCGGATACCTCTCGCAAGACATCACCGCGCTTACGACCGCAACCGCGGACTTTTCCGCAGCACGCTACGGATGGCGCCCGAACCCCGACAATATCTTTGCAGTCGCCGACGTCGTCCGCGGTGTCACGCTCGCGGTTGAACGCTTCACCCGCCCCGATTCCGCAATTGTCGTCCCCACTCCCGCCTACATGCCGTTCTTCCAGGTAGGTCCCGCGCTGGGGCGCGAGACAGTGTGCATCCCCACGCTTGCCGACGGCCCGGATCTCAGCGCCCTCGAACGCGCCTTCGCCGACGGTGCAGGTTGCCTAATTTTGTGTAACCCGAATAACCCTCTCGGTTTTACCTACTCCGCTGACAAACTGCGTGAGATTACCGATTTAGCCGCTCGCTTTGGTGCGCGAGTTATCTCAGACGAAATTCACGGCCCAGTAGTTCTAAATGGCACTCACACTCCAACCGCGTCGGTGTCGGATACTGCGGCGGCCGTGACTATCACAGTGACTGCTACCTCGAAGGGCTGGAATACCGCTGGCCTCAAGTGTGCGCAGATTATCTTTAACGACGAAGATGCCAAAACCTGGCTGGAGCTGCCCTTCATTGTGCGCGAGGGCGCCTCAATTCTTGGAGTCGCCGCGGCCACCGCCGCCTACCGCGATGGTGTGCCCTGGTTGGACAACTTTGTCAATGTCCTGCGCACCAACCGTGAGACTCTGCGAACACGTTTGTCCACTATTGCGCCGCAGGCTCGCTTTACCCCGCCGCAGGCATCATTCTTGGCGTGGTTGGACTTAGGCGACGTGCCTGGTGTTGACAGTGATGACCCAGCTGCGTGGTTGGTTGAAAACGCCAAAATAGCACTCAACCCCGGCTTCGCATTCGGCGAAGGCGGGGCTGGGCATGTGCGGCTTAACTTTGCGACCTCCCCGGAAATCCTCAGTGAGGCCCTGGACCGTCTCGACGCGGCCCTGCGCTTGTAGTTGACGTTTTAGTTGGTGACAGTGACGCTGCCATCGGCGTTGACAACAACGTTGGCGGCCAGGGCGCGAGCCAGGTTCATGCGAACGTGCTGGCCCTCACCGTCGGTGCGGTCGAGCGGGTAACCGGACGGGATTGCGGTCTGAGCGAGGATGGAGTTGCGCTGTTCCTCAGTCAGCTGCGGGAAGCGGGTCTCCAGCAAACCTGCGTAACGCTTCGGGACAACAACTGGCTCATTAGCTGGGCCAACCTGCTTGAAGTCGTAGGTCATACGCTCGGTGTACTGCTCAACGGCAGCTGCGGTGCTCATGTACGGGGTGTCCTTGGCAACGCAGTTGGCGATGGTGTCGCCACAACGGTATTCAAGTTCAGTGCGCAGCTCATCCATTGCTTCTTCGATGAGTGAGCGGAACTCTGGGTCTGCCCAACGGTCAGCTGCGGCCTGGTTGCCCATCATGCGGCCACCCATGACATCCAGCGGGTAGTGCACGCCCATGACAATGCGCGAATGACCAGCTTCGGAAGCACGCGCCTGAATCTGCGGTGCGACCTCCGGCAGCATCATAGCCAGCATGGTCGAGGTCCATGCAGCCTTGTTGGTGTGGCCCGACGGGTAGGACGGCGTGGTCGAGTACGGGTCATCCTGACCTTCGCGGTAGTAGCGCTCGATGCGTTCCGGCGCCACCACAAACGGGCGATCATAGCCGTATGCGTACTTCTCGAAGAAGGTCGAGCTGACAAGGCCACCACCGCGGGCAAGGTTGCCGGACAGCAGTGCCTTCACCTTCGGCAGACGTCCCTCATCGAAGGCATCACGGAAATGCTGACCCAGGTTTGCACCGAAAGCAGTGGAGATATTGACCAGTGGATCCAGGTAGTCGTCATCGAGAGCGAGTTCCTGTGCCTGTGGGTCATTCTTGGCAGCGTTGTTAATGCGGACGACCGTTTCGAGGTTCTGGTCCATGACCTCTGGGTGGCTCTTCTCCAGCTCCACGAAAGGATGCACAACGTAGAAGTAGAACCAGTTATCGGTGGCGGCATCCGATGGGTACGCGCGCGCAATCTGGTCCGGGCGGTACGAGGTTGGCTTCGGCGCATTCGGGTCGGTGTTTTCCCCGGAAGATGATGGCAGCGAAATGGAATCCGGGACCTCCAAGCCACCGCCGGGCAGTTTGATCCCTTCCGGAGCGGTTACATTAGCTGGGAGCGTCGAAACTGAGTCCAGGCGGCTACCCAGCTCAGCCAGCGGGTTAACCGGAGCCGCCCAAGCCGTTGCCGGCGTGAGCCCCATTACAACTGCCATCGCTGCGGTAGCAGCGCCAACGCGAGTACGAGTTGCTGTGCGCTTGTGCGGCTTCGAAGAAGACACTAAGACGTTCCTTTCCAGATTGCTGCCTGGGGCACCAGTTGTGAAGTGCCCTATAAGTCAAGGTCTGACAAAATCTTCACTCATGCTAAGGCCACGGTGAGGTTTCGGCGCGTTGAAAAGAAACAAGTTTCCAAAATGCTAGTGCCAATCGTGGGAACTTTTCCCCTCAGACGCCGGGTTTTCACTGATAAATGCATAAAGAAACCGGTCGGCGGGATAGGCGCCCGTCAACCGGTAAGAATTCAATACTCGCCCCAAACGGGGCTAAAAGCGTGGACTACTTGGAGTAGTCGTAGAAGCCACGGCCGGACTTGCGGCCGAAGTGCCCCGCCTCAACCATGCGCTTGAGCAGCGGAGGTGCCGCGTAAGTCGGCTCCTTGTACTCATCGAACATGGCATCAGCAATGAACTTGATGGTGTCCAGACCAACCATGTCGGCCAGAGTCAGCGGGCCCATCGGATGCGCACAGCCATTGACCATGCCGGCATCGATGTCCTCTGCGGTAGCGATGCCGTCCTGCAGCATGCGGATAGCGCCGAGGATGTACGGAACCAGCAGAGCGTTAACAATGAAGCCCGAGCGGTCCTTAGCGCGAATGACGGTCTTGCCCAACGCCTCGGAAGCGTACTCGTACGCACGCTCCGACTGAACATCACCGGTCGTCAGAGTGACGACATGCTCTACCAGAGGCAGAACCGGAACCGGGTTGAAGAAGTGCAGGCCCATGACGCGCTCCGGGCGCTTGGTGGCTGCAGCAATGGACTGAATTGGCAGCGAGGAGGTGTTGGAAGCCAGGATGGCATCGTCCGACTCAACAATCTCATCGAGCTGCGAGAAGACGCTGGCCTTTACTTCCGGGTTCTCCACGATGGCCTCGATGACCAGCTCACGGTCAGCGAAGTCTTCCAGCTTGGTGGTGAAGCTAATACGCCCCAGAATCTCATCACGTGCAGACTGCTCTAGCTTGCCACGGGAAACGGCCTTATCCAGCGACTTTTCAATACGGGCGCGACCGGACTCAAGGAACTCCTCCTTGGCCTCCCAGACCTTGACATCGCTACCGGCCTTCGCACAGACCTCAATAATTCCGGAGCCCATCTGACCGGCGCCGACGATACCTACTCGCGAGATGCTATTTGCCATTGGCGTATTTTCCTACCTTCTACTCTGGGTTATTAGTCAGCATTGCGCTTCATCCGAGTGCGCATTCGCTTGACGACGATCACAGCGCACTGGCTTTATTTACACGCTACTCACTTCCCCGGTTCCCCGGGCACGCTTTGCAGGACTTTTTACTTGAATTTCCCCCACGAGGTTTGGGCAGCGGCTAGTACTGCATACGTTTTTCCAGCGCCTGCTGAATATCTTCCAGCTGCTGCTGAGAAGAGCGTGCCAACTCTTGCAGGTCGTTTCCGCCATGCTTTTCCAGTTCTTCCCACTGGCCGAGCATCTTATCCAGGCTGCCTTCCATCAACGTCAGATAAGCCATATCTGCGTGTGGCCCCTCCTCGTTTTCGAGGCGAGTCATGGTGGCGGTGTCGAGCTTGGTCTCAGACGGATCGACATCGACGCCGAGAGTCTTGACTAGCTGCGCTTCCTCTTCAGCAAAGATTGGCTCCGCCTGCTGCGCAATCTTTCGGGTCTCTTCCGAGACCGTTTCCTTCCCAATTAGCGTCTGCGATGCTTTCTTCAGCGCCGCAGTATCCGCCGCCAGCTGAGCCAAGTTATCCCGAATAGCGGCGGTGGAGGCAACAGCACTCGGCGCCTGGCTTGGCTGATGTTGGCTGCCCTCCAAAGCTGCCTCATCGCTGTCCCCACAGGCACTGAGACCAACGACGAGAGCAGAGGCCAGCACAGCGGCGCCAATACGCAGGCCGCGTCCAATCAGAGAATAGGTGTCGCTGCTGGAAGCGGCTGCGCCATCGCGAATGGTGTCTGAGGACATTAGTCGACCTGCAGCTCGCCCATGCGATCCCAGTCCTGCTTATCTGGCAGTACCTGCGAGACAATCTTCGGGGTCTCAGCGAGCAGCGGCTTCATCGCCTCAAGGCCCTTGGCGAAGTGCTCAGAATTGACGTGGGCTTCACCAGCGTCATCATCGAATGCCTCGACGAGAATGTACTGGTTGGGGTCTTCTACGCTGCGGGACCATTCAAACCACTTGTTGCCAGCCTCTGCGCGGGTGGCAGCGGTGAACTCAGCGACGTGGTCCATCCATTCGTCGGCGAACTCCGGCTTAACTTGGTAATTCACAACGATAAAAATCATGTCGCCCACTGTATGCGCGTCCAAGCAGAATTGCACCCTTCGACGAATAGAGTTTCGCTGAGAATTTTTCTTACGCTGACCTCAGGTGACAGTTATATTGGTTTGTATGATGAACACTCCGCTCATTCTCACGTACCAAGATAAGACCCCACGCATTCATTCCAGCGCCTGGATTGCGCCCGGCGCGGTCATTATCGGTGATGTCGAAATCGGTGCGGATAGCTCCGTGTTCTACGGTTCTGTTCTCCGAGGTGACGTCGCACCGATTCGCATTGGCCAGCGCACCAATATTCAGGACAACTCCACGGTCCATGTCGACCGAGGAGTGCCCACAATTCTCGGCGATGATGTCACCGTCGGACACATGGCACTGGTTCATGGCACCACGGTTGAAGATGGTTGCCTCATCGGTATGAAGTCCACCCTGCTTTCGCGTTCCCGTATCGGCGCTGGCAGCCTCATTGCCGCAGGTGCCGTGGTGCTGGAAGATCAGGTGATTGAACCGAAATCACTGGCAGCCGGCGTTCCCGCCAAGGTGCGTCGCCAGCTCACGGCAGAGGAAGCAGAGGGCTTCATCGCCCATGCAGGGCGTTATGTGGATACAGCGTCCAACCACCGCCACCTCCGCGAGGTCGACCTGGATATGGTGACTTTTAACTAGACCACGGTCGCCCCGGCAGCAGCCAATTCCGCTAGTGCAGCCTTGCCGCGCTCCGGGTCCACCGCCGCGACCTGATTGCTCAAAACGCGGACGGAAAAGCCCTCCTTGAGGCCATCCAGCACGGTGGCGCGGACGCAGTGGTCAGTCGCAACACCCACCACATCGATTTCCTCGATGTCAGAGGCGCGGAGAGCGTCGGCAAGCGAAACGCCAGCCTCCGTTGTTCCCTCGAAACCGGAGTAGGCGGCAGCGTACTCCCCTTTCGTAACATCGATGCGCACAGCAGCGGGGTTGAGCTGCTCAAAAAACGCGATGGCGCGCTGCATGCCGGGGTGAATTTCCGCACCCGGGGTACCTGCGACACAGTGTTTCGGCCAGGTATCGACGAAATCCGGGGTTTCAGAGAAGTGAGTGCCTGGGTCGACGTGATTGTCACGGGTGGTCGCAAGAACCGAGTACTTGTTCGCTGTGCCCGCGACATGCAGATAGGTAGCGGTGTACGCTGCCTCAGCACCGTCGACGGCAAGTGCGCCGCCGGCGGAAAAATCATTCTGAGCGTCGACGACTACCAGTGCCATGCGGGGACGCGCCGGACGCTGCTGTTCCTCGGAGTGGGCGTCGTTGCTGGTGTCTGCCCCGGTGTCAGCATTGTCCGAGTTGTCCGCATTGACCTGTCGGTAGATTTCGGAGAAGGAAGCGTTCATGGCCTATATCTTGCCACGTGCTCACATTCAGAGGAGCACGCCAACTATCGATAGGGCATCGACGCCCTACCGACAACACAGAGTCAATCCGGGAAAGCGGTTAAAATTGCTCCGGTAATTCTTTGATACGACGACGACTCCTGGTCGCGTCCTCCAATGCGGGAGGTTTTTATGGCAGGCGGACTTGTCGCGCTGCTTGACGACGTTGCCACGATTGCACGTGCTGCAGCGGCAACAACAGACGATATTGCGGCTGCGGCCGGCAAAGCTAGCGCTAAAGCCGCCGGTGTTGTGGTTGACGACGCCGCGGTGACGCCTAAATTCGTCGATGGTGTCTCGCCGAAACGCGAGCTGCCGATTATTTGGCGTATCACCAAGGGCTCCTTGGTAAATAAAATTGTCATTATTCTGCCGATTGCGCTGCTGCTCAGTCAGTTTCTGCCTTGGGCGCTGACGCCGATTTTGATGCTCGGTGGCTCATACCTGTGCTTTGAGGGCATGGAAAAAGTCTGGGAGAAGATTAAGCACCGGATCTCTCCCGATCAGACTGAGCAGGAACGGATGGAGGCGGCGACCAACCGCACACCGCAGAATGAAGATTCGCTGGTGAAGTCTGCAATTTTCACCGACTTAATTCTCTCTGCGGAAATCATGGTGATTTCTCTCAATGAGGTCGCTGATCAGCCGCTGCTCAACCGCGCGCTGATTCTTATCGTGGTGGCACTCATCATCACGCTTGCGGTCTACGGCGTGGTGGGCTTCTTGGTCAAGATTGATGACATTGGCCTGCACCTGCAGTCCAAGAAGTCAGCCGGTATCAGCAAGTTTGGTGCGGCGCTGGTCAAAGCCATGCCAATCGTTCTGAACACGATCGGCATTATTGGCACGTTTGCCATGTTGTGGGTCGGTGGCCACATCATGGTGGTCGGTCTCGACGAGCTGGGCTGGCACCTCCCCTACCAGCTGGTCCACAACCTTGAGCAGCTGTTTACCGGTGGCTTCCTCGGCTGGTTGGCCAACACCACCGGCTCACTGATTTTCGGCACCATCTGGGGTGCAATCATTGTGGCGATTGTCGCCGTGCTGCCATTCGGCCACGGCAAGCACAACAAGTCTGACCAGGAAAATGCAGCGAAGGCCTCTGCCAAGGAAAGCTGACGCTTAGGAGTAGGTGACCTCACCGTCGACGTAGACCCAACGTCGCGCACGACGAACAAAACGGGAACGCTCGTGCATCGTGCCGACACCGTCATGGTCATGAAAGGCCGCTTCAAATTCCACGATGCCTTCGCGGTCGTCCTCGCCACCATCGACAGTGTTGATGATGGTGAGTCCTTCCCATTCGACACCGTCATCGACATTGATAACTTCCGGGCGGTAGCGCGGATGCCACGTCCGCCAGATGTAATCCGCCTCATGGGCAGCGTAAGCGCTGTACCTCGCTGCCATCAGCTCAGCTGCGGTCAAAGCCTCCTGCTCACCGCGGTGCAGCGGGCCACAGCACTGCCCGTAGAGTCCCCCACCGCACGGGCACAAATCGGAATCAGTAACGCGGGCGCGAGCGAAAAATGCGTTCCCGCTTCCTGCTCTAGCACCGTTTCCTGCTCCCAATCCAGCCTCCGTTACAGCACTGTTTTCTCTTACCTGCCGACCCATAGTCGCCAGCCCTCCCCAATCTCACACGTGGTACTAAACACGTCCTAACAACGTCTTTACATACCTACCAATTGGCCGGCAGCGCCGCTAGTCGGTTTAGCCCCGAGAGGCTTGACGACGGCTACCGCGTCGCCCTCGGCATTCCTTCCGCAAAGCCCGCAGCGGATTGAATTCCCACCACTGCCCGCTCAGCGAACTGCTCAATGGTGGCCGAACCCGCGTATGTAAACGAAGAACGTACACCCGAGATAATGCGATCGATCTGGTCCTCCACGCCTTCGCGGCCGGGCTCCAGGTAGATTTTCGCAGTCGAGATGCCCTCTTCGAACATCTCACGCCGGGCCTTCTCAAAGGCCTCTACCTGCGCATTTCGGCTCTCCACTGCGCGGTGTGAAGCCATGCCAAAGGACTCCTTGAACATGCGCCCGTCGACGTCTTTCTGGACATCTCCTGGGGACTCGAAAGTGCCGGCAAACCACGAGCCAATCATCACGTTGGACGCACCCGCAGCCAACGCAAGCGCAACATCGCGGGGATCCTTCACTCCGCCATCAGCCCAGACATGCACGCCGCATTCACGAGCAGCTGCAGCGCATTCGAGCACGGCGGAGAACTGTGGACGCCCAACACCGGTCTGCATTCGGGTTGTGCACATCGCACCCGGACCGACGCCGACCTTAATAATGTCGGCTCCCGCCTCCGCTAGGTCGCGAACACCATCGGCGGTCACGACATTGCCAGCGGCAATTGGCACAGGCGGGTTGAGCGCGCGGACTCGTCGTAAAGCACGGAGCATCGAATCCTGATGACCGTGCGCGGTATCGACAACAAGCACGTCGGCGCCTGCATCGAGCAGTGTCTTCGCGCGTCCTTCAACATCACCGTTGATGCCGAGCGCCGCACCGACGCGCAGCTTTCCCTCAGCGTCAACAGCGGGCTTGTAAAGCGTCGCACGCAGCGCGCCCTTACGCGTGAGAATACCCACCAGCGCGCCATCGGCGTCCACCACCGGAGCGAGTTTGCGCCCGGATGCAGTGAGCTGGTCGAAAGCGTCACGGGGCTCAATGTCGGCCGGAAGCGTAAATAGCGAAGTGGACATGAGCGTCCCCACCTGCGCAAAGTTGTCAACGCCCGCCAGATCACGGCCGGTGATCAGACCAACCGGTTTGTTGTCTTCCACCACCACTGCCGCACCGTGCGCGCGCTTCGGCAGAAGATGGCGCGCATACCCCGCGGTGTGGTGAGGCTTGACGACGATCGGGGTGTCGAAAACCAGCCCAGCGGACTTGACCTTGCGAATAGTCTCAGCGGCAATATCAGCTGGAACGTCCTGCGGCAGGATGGCAATTCCGCCTCGGCGGGCGGTGGTTTCGGCCATCCGGCGCCCGGAGATGGCCGTCATATTGGACACCACAATCGGAATGGTTGTGCCGGTGCCATCATTAGTGGACAAATCGACGCCCATGCGAGAGCCGACGGATGACTTCGACGGCACCATGAACACATCGCTGTAGGTCAGCTCGTAGGGCACGGACTGATTGTTGAGGAATTTCACATACCCCAGGATATGCTGATTTATCCGGCGCGCACGGTGAGAGTGCACAGAGGTGAGGATCAGTGGCCGGCCTTGCCTGGTGTAGGTTCGAACGGGACTCCACTGACTCAACCGGGATTACCTTTCCCAGGAAAGATGCTTAGCAAAATCTGATGAAAACGCCGATCAAAGATTACCTTTCCGAAATCGTCGAATCCGTCCGCCCCGATGAGTCTGGCGAGGTAGCGGACTATATTCCCACCCTTGCTGAAGCTAATCCCGACCGCCTGGCACTAGCTATGACCACGGTGTCGGGCCGCACCTACACCGCGGGCGACACCGATACTGAATTCACGATTCAGTCGATGTCCAAGCCCTTCGCTTATGCCGCAGCCATCACTGAGCACGGCAAAGACAAAATCGACAGCATTGTGGGCACCGAGCCTTCCGGTGAGGCCTTCAATGAATTGTCGCTGGAGCAAGGCACGCACCGACCAAAGAATCCGATGATTAACGTCGGTGCACTGGCGATCAACCAGTTCGTATGCCAGCCAGGTGCCAACTGGAAGACTCGCACCAAGCACATGGTGGAGCTTCTCTCAACTTTGGCTGGCCGCAAGCTCCGCGTTGACTACGACGCCTATGAAAGCGAAATGGATTCCGCGCATCGAAACATGTCCATCGCACATATGCTGGCAGCTTACGGTTTTATCGAAACCACTCCCCACGATGCTGTCCGCGGCTACACCGCACAGTGCTCCGTGCTGGTCAACACCCACGATGTCGCC
Source organism: Corynebacterium sp. HMSC073H12 (assembly GCF_001837775.1). Taxonomy (NCBI): domain Bacteria; kingdom Bacillati; phylum Actinomycetota; class Actinomycetes; order Mycobacteriales; family Corynebacteriaceae; genus Corynebacterium; species Corynebacterium sp. HMSC073H12. The sequence continues at coordinate 194,959 of NZ_KV834040.1, forward strand.
ATGATGACCGCAGTGTTGGCCAACGGCGGCGTTAACCCGGTTACCAATCAGACTGTGCTCGGCCGCTCGGTTGTTCGCAGAGTCTTGTCCGTGATGGCTATTGCCGGCATGTACGACGAGGCCGGTGAATGGTTTACCGAAGTCGGAATTCCCGCCAAGAGCGGTGTCGCCGGCGGCTTGCTGGGCGCGCTGCCTGGACAGGCGGGTCTCGCAGCCTTTTCGCCGCGATTGAACGACCACGGCAACAGCGTCCGCAGCATTGCCATCTTCCGGAAGCTCTCCGAAGATTTGGGTCTTCATCTCATGGATGCCGATGCGATTGGTTCGCGTGCGCTGCGCGGTACGCGCGTCAGCAATGGCCGCTCGATCATCGAGATTCAGGGGCCAGTCAACTTCACTGCGGCCGAGATTGTTCTCAACAGGTTGGCGACTTCCACACCGTCGGAAAGCGAAGTTGTCTTCGACGTCAGCCGCGTTGGCGTTGTCAACCCGGTGGGGCGCACGTTGATTCTGGAAGCGATGCGACGTCTGAGCCACGAGGGCAAGGAGATCTTGTTCTACGACCCGGAGGGCGTACTGCCGAACCCAGATATGGGCGAGGGGCTGCTGCCGGTCATCCTCCAGGATGCGCCGTAAACTACGCTAACCGAAATCTAATATGGATGGCGTTCGGGTAGTCTTGAACGATCGTAACGCCCGAAAGGCACTAGCGCGATAACAACCGGAGGGATATAAATGCAGGTCAGCGATGTGGCATTAATCTTCGAGGGCGGAGGGACTCGCAATAGTTACACGGCACCTTTCGTCGAACGGCTACTTCGCGAGGACATCGATGTCGGTTGGGTCGGCGGGGTAAGCGCCGGTGCCTCTCACGTAGTCAATTACCTTTCCCGGGATATCCAGCGCTCTATAAATAGTTTCACTGACTTCATTGCACAGCCGGCCAGCAGCGGCTGGCGCCCAATGTTGCGCGGACGCGGCTATTTCGATGCCGAGTACATCTATGAAGACGCGGGGCTTCCCGACGGCGCCATGCCCTTGGATTACGAGACTTTTAAGAACAATCCAACTCCCTATCGGATTTCTGCTGTCCGAGCGGATACGGGTGAGACCATCAACTGGGGGCCGGACGATATTCCAGATCTACCCACGCTGATGAAGTACACTCGCGCCAGCTCGACGATTCCGGGCGTCATGCGCATGCCCTATATTGATGGCGTTCCGTTTGTCGACGGTGCACTCGGATCATCAGGTGGTATCCCAATCGATGCCGCAGAAGCCGACGGCTTTAAGAAGTTCCTCATCGTTCTGACCCGTCCGAAGGGATTCCGCCGCACCGCCCCTAAGCGCCCACAGCTACTGCGCCAGATTTTCCGCAGTAACCCGATAGTGGCTGAGCTACTTATCACCAGGCACGAGCGCTACAACGCCTCTCTCGATTGGGCTGCTGAGCTTGAACGAAAAGGCCAAGCATATGTTTTCTACGCCAATAACATGAGCATCACAAAGGCGGAGCGGAGGCGGTCGAAGCTGATGCACAACTACGAGCTCGGCCGTGCACAAGCCGATGCCGAATGGCCAGCAATTCGAGAGTTCATGGGCTTGTAGCTTCCGCCACCCTTAGGAAGCTTTTCGTTCATTCCTCTTTACTGTGTACGTAACCTTGTGTTAACCTTTGCGTAGCGAACAACCTCGTTAGGTAAGGCTCCTATATCCACATAGGCCGCTGCCCTGCACTTAATCGAGAGTTTCGAAAGACTCCCGAGGCAAGGGCTCATCTCAAGTGGCCACCTTTAGTTACGGCATTACATTGCCAATGCTCTTAGGCGAGGGAGCCACAATTTATCAATCGACAGAAATTCCCTCCTAGCAAAGGAGCTGGGATACCTGGAAAAGGATCCACAATGACACAGACACAGAACACCATCGCCAACTTCTTCAAGCCAAAGTCTTCAATCAGCCCCTACAGCCTCCTGCCTGACACCGTAAGCATGCACATGACGGATTCTTACATTGCGCTGCCGGAGGACATCACTGTCGGCGAGGCACTGAGCACCTACGCAGCTGAATTTGCTGGTCTCGATGACGATACCTGTGTCTTTCTCGTCGACGATGAAGGCTACCTGACCAGCGACATTACGCTGAAGGAACTCCGCGAATACGCCGACCGCGATGCCTACATGAACACCGTCGGCGCTCCGGTGAAGGTCTTCGTCAAGCCCGAGGATCCAGCTGCCATCAGGGCTCGCCAGCTTATCGACGGGCGCCTCAGCGAGCTGCCCGTCGTCCGCAGCGGCAAGCTGGTAGGGGTTCTTACCGACCGCATCTCTGAGCGTATTCTTGGCAGGACAAAGGCAGCTAAGAAGGCAAAGAAGTCCAAGGGATTCTTCTCGCCGATTACCGCGTTTTTCGGTGCCGCCAATAACTAGGGCGACTAACTTGGGTAGGCAACCCGAATAACTCAATAGGCCAGCTAGCGCTTGTTAGCTGGCCTATTCTGTTACTACGCTGCTTATCCCCATCGGAGAGTCGACAGGAGGCAAATCGTGGCACGAGACTGGATTCGGGTAGCCCTGGGTATGTTCGCGGTCGCATTTGGCGCCAACCTCTTTGCTCCGCTCCTGCCCGCGTATCGAATAACCGATGCTCTCAACCAGTCCCAGGTCACCTTTCTCTTCGCCATCTACGTCGCAGGGCTCATCCCCGCGCTACTCATCTGCGGCCCACTTTCCGACCGACTCGGCCGTCGCGCCATCATCCGGCCCGCACTCATAACCTCTGCCGCCGGCTCCGTCGTCCTACTCACCGGCGTCTGGTTCCACTTCCCATCACTGCTGATAGGACGCCTTGTCGTCGGCATTTCGATGGGTATGGTAATGGCCGCCGGCGCCTCGTGGATCAAAGAGATTGCGCCCGTCGCACCTCAAATTTCCGCCCGGCGCGCAACCGTTGCGCTCTCCGCCGGGTTCTCCCTCGGTCCCCTGGCTTCCGGGTTGGTCGCGGAGTTCGCTCCCCGCCCTGATGTCATCCCCTATCTTGTTCATCTCGCACTGCTGCTTGGCATCACACCACTGACATGGAACGCTTCCGGCGGACTGCCAACCTCTGAGCACAGCGACACCCCGCAACGGTTCTTCTCCTCCGCCATCCTAAGCCCGAGATTCCTGTGGGCAGTCGCCGCTTGGGCACCGTGGGTCTTCGGTGCCGCGTGCACATCGTTCGTCGTCCTTCCGACAATCACCGAATCCCGCTACCCCATTGCCTTCGCCGGACTCATCGCCTGCATTACGATGGGCACCGGCGTTCTGGTGCAACCACTGGTCACTCGAATTAGTTCCAGCAGCTTTATCCCGCCAGCTATTTTCGGTCTCGGCTTGACGACGGTCGGAATGCTGCTCAGCCTTATCGTCGCACTCACCCAGAATGTGTGGAGCGTTTTCCCCGCTGCTCTGGCCCTCGGTGCCGCGTACGGCGTAATGATGGTCTCCGGCCTCCGCGAAGTGCAAATTATCGCACCGACGGCTGAGTTGGGCGCGGCCACCGCCATCTACTATTCGCTGACTTATGTTGGCTTCTTCGCTCCTTTTGTCATTTCTTTCGCAGCGCCGAAATTCGGGTTTGTGCCCGTCTTCATCTTCGGTGCGATTATTGCATTGGCATCCATGTATCCCGTGGCAAAGGTTGCGCAGTCTGCGGTGAGGTCCGACGGAGCGTCGTAAAGCAGACGCGACTGAAATTCTTGTTTTTGGGAAGCGTGCCGTGACGCGCTCTTGTATTCTTTCTTTCACAAAAGCTTGGCTCCGGCTTAGGACGTCTGGGCGGGTTGCATAGGTTGTTGAAATTCAGCTCGATGGAATGAGGAATCATGAAGCAGCACGGCTCTGAAATGTGGAAGAAGTTTGCGACAACTGTAGTGGCGGGTCTGGCAAGCGCCGCGTTGCTCACCGCATGTGGCTCTGGCGATGAGGGCAACAATGCAGGTGGTGAAACCGGCAAGGATTCAGCGACCAAGATGACGAAGGCAGATGGATCAGCCCCCGCTGCATCTGAGGATCAACTCCTGCTGACCAATGAAGTTCAAGGGGCGGACTTCTCCGGAAACAAAATCACCGGGTTCAAAGATGCCATGGAGATGTTTTCGGAAGACTCCATGAAGTTTGAACCGGCCGAATGCGCCACTTTCACCAACTCAACTGAGGAATTGGAGAATGCTGCCGGCGCTTACACGGACATTAAGCAAGAGAACGTCACTGTCAGCGTCTCGGTATTGAAGAATCCTGAGGCGTACCAGAAGTACGAGGACAACCTCGAAAAGTGCTCCGATGTGACGGCTACGATGGATGCTTCCGACATTCTGAAAGACTCCATGGAAGGTCAGGAGATTTCTCCTGAGATGCAGGACATGTTTAATGACATGGACATGACGACCACAATGAAACTGCACCGAGAAAAGTGGGAGCCAAATCTTTCCGTCAAGCCAGCTGAGTTCACTGCACACGAGACCAGTGCGAACATTAACGCCGGTGGCACGGATACTACGGCCACCAGCTACGACATTGTCGGCATCGTCAATGGCGTAATGGTAATGGTGTCCGCCGCCCCGACTCCGGATGTACCAACTGGCAACATGGAAAACACGACGGATCCTATGCAGGTTCCAGAGGCAACTCCAGAGTCTAAGGAAGCAGCAAAGAAGCGTGCGTTGGACGTTTTCAATGCACAGGCCAAGAAAATTATGGATGCTGCTTAGTTTTTCTTCTTAGCCTACTGTTTTCTGAAACCACAGTTTTTGCGAAATAGCGGGACGCAATCGCTGAGGAACAGCAGCACACAAGTACTGGAGTCTCCCTAGAACTCCGTTAATTCCTGCACTTTGGGACTCCAGAACGCAGCTCGTGGCGCGTTGAGAGTTTTAAAGTGCGGGTTCGTTATTTCGTCAAGTGCGCGCACGTAGTCCGGCACAATATCGCGTGGAATTCTCAGGCCCATGGTCAGGTGCGGAATCCAACGGGAGCCACGCCCATCAGGATTGAGACGGCTGATTACGCGGGCGGCCTCTTCCAGCTCGTCGCTGGTTTCCAGCAACCAGGCAACAGTCTGCTTACTCTTGGCGCCGAAGATGACCGTTCCCACTCTGCGAAACTCCGCTGGCATAAGCGGTGGGAGAATCTCGGCTGCTCGTTGGATTGCCACTGGGCGCATGGTCGGCGCGAACGTGACCGTGATGTGCGGCTTCTGATTCTGCTGCGGAAAGCCACTCTCTGCGAGTTGCGCAAAGATTTCTCTTACTTGCGCCTCTTGCTCAGGCAGAAGGTACATCAGGATGTTGTCGGGTGACACCATGTGACGTTTACTCCTCCCCTATTGCTGTCGGTCGACCCACTTGAAGCACTGACGAAGGGCGCCATTACTAGAGCTCTTCACCTAAAGCACTCAGGACCTTGCACCCCAGAGCATAGCGTAAGGGTTTTCCACAATTTATAACCTACCTATAGGAATTTCTAGCCTCTTATTATTTCTCCTGTTAAAAACACCTTTTTATTGGGATAATGGGGATAGGCAGGCTTCCTGAAAGCTCTCTAGACCATCTTCAAAGACAGTGTGGAGTGCCGGCCAATTCTCCGCGCTGCACAAGTACCGATACGGCTGGAAAGGTAAGTAAAGACACGGCACCGAAACCTAAAAAGACTACGCCCCGAAGAATCTAAAGCTGGTGAAGAGCAAGACAAGCTTCAATCGCGACGAGCTCGCTGATTTGCTGGAGACACTGGCAGCTCGCATCCGCGCCGGGGAAATGACTCTCGGCACTGGCGAGTCCGCGGTGACGATGACCATGCCGACATCGTTTAATACAACGATAGAAGTCGTCGATTCCCGAAAGCGTACCGACATCGAGCGCGGGCTAGAGCTGGAAATTGACTGGATGGTCGACGAGGCTGGCGAGCCCGTCGAAAAGCCAGGCCCAGCATCTGGCTTCGCAATCTCCTAGCAGGCTTGTTTCTGTCCGGTTTGTTCCGCGCAGCGTTGACTAAGCAAAGGGCGACTTCGGAATTGTCTTCCGAAGTCGCTCTTTGTTTTGGCTCCTAATTCTGCAGGCCTTAGGCCTTGAGCACATAGCGCAGAATCTCTACAGCCTGGTCGGTCGTCGTCCACCACGCCTGAGCAGCAGCATCAACTTCCTTGAGCGGGTGAACAATGTCCTCACCGTGAAGCGTGATGTACGGCTTGTCCAGCGCGGCACAGTACCCCGCGTCGAAAGCTGCATTCCACTGCTTGTACTGGTCGCCGAAACAACTCACTACCGCTCGCCATTTCCGCAGGTCACAGCAAACAGACCTGAGTCGTTTTGGTCGATTTTGCGTCCTTTGGCCGTCATTTACCGCTGCGACACTGGCCGACAAGCGAGCCGTCGTCAAGCAACACCCAATTACACCCGTCAGGCACCCACGCCTCCCCACATCGCATGAGGTGACGCTAACCTAATTCAGGAAAATTCGCGACGAAGGGAACGCGCATGGCCAAGGGCAAGAAAGGCGACAAGGGCAAGAAGAAGGACGCCGCCAAAGCCGCGAAAAAGGCTGCGGCAACGACCTCGCTACGTCTGCCCGAATACTCGAAGGCCGAGGCCAAAGCCGCGAAAAAGCTCGCCGGCAAGGACCCCTTTAAACTGGCTGCGATGACGCCGAAGAAGAAGTGCTGCAAATCCGGCATCCGCTGCCTGCGCTGCCCCGTGGTGCTACACAAGCTCAATCGCGAGATCAAAAACGGCGAAGTCGACCATGCCGCCCTGCTGCTCGTCGCCGCGAAAGCCCGGATCCGGTAGCCGGTCCTCGCCCCCAGCCCGTCGTCAGGCCCGACCCATGAGCAGTGGTGTCGCGCTCTGTATGGCACTGGTACAGATTCTCCTGGGCTGTTTGCTCTTCAGACACCGGCTCACACGCGTCACTCCAAGTACCGCGACAACGATCCACGGAACTCCCGCCAGGTCAGGAAGTTTTATTCCGTCGACATGAGGCCTCGGCCAGAACCAGGAATGTGACCGTCGGAGGATGACACCTTGTGTATCCTTTGAGTGTCATTGAGCCCTGAAGGAGCAAGAAAGTAGCATGACCCGCCCCTCCTCCGCCGCCTCTACGGTGGGCATCCGGTCCCGTGCCCTGCGTTTCGCACCGCGCCGCTCGGACTGGTCCCGCGCGACAATCGGGCGCGACCTCTCGGCAGGCCTCATGGTGGCCCTCGTCGCCCTCCCCCTCGCACTCGGCTTCGGCGTTGCGTCCGGTGTCGGCGCGGCGGCCGGAATTACGACGGCCATCGTCGCGGGTATCCTGGCCGCAGTCTTCGGCGGTAGTAACGTCCAAGTAAGCGGCCCGACCGGCGCAATGACCGTCGTGTTAATCCCCATCGTGGCCAACCATGGTGCCGATGGGGTGCTCGTCGTCGGCGTGCTGGCGGGGCTCATGCTGCTCTTGCTGGCGTTCACCGGCGCTGGCCGCGCGATGAAGTACATGCCACTACCTGTCGTCGAAGGTTTCACCGCCGGTATTGCATTAATCATCGGCCTCCAACAGCTGCCCGCAGCACTCGGTGTTGACGTGGACGGCGAGAAAGTCCTCGGGTTGGCGTGGGGCTCAATCAAAGCTTGGTTAGACGCTCCGGCATGGCAGGCGCCCGTGATGACCATTGCGGTGGCGGCTGGAATCGTGCTTGCTGCGCGCATTCGTAGCGGCTTCCCCGCGGCACTGGTATTGGTAGCTGCCGCGACGGCCATCAACATGCTGGCCGACGGCGGTCTGAAGACAATCGGGTACATCCCGTCGACGTTGCCTGCTCCACGCTGGCCACAGATCCCGTGGGAGCACCTGGATTCGCTTCTGTTGGCAGCAGTCGCCGTCGCAGCTCTCGGCGCGTTGGAATCGTTGCTATCCGCGACGGTTGCCGACGCAATGACTGTCGGCGACCGGCACGATCCCGACCGCGAGCTCTTCGGACAGGGCGTGGCCAACGTCGTCGCGCCCCTGTTCGGCGGGATTCCCGCGACCGCCGCGATCGCCCGAACTGCCGTCAATGTGCGGGCAGGCGCAGGCACACGCCTGGCAGCGGTGTTCCATTCGCTGCTGCTGCTCGTCGCCGTACTCGTCGCGGCCCGGTGGGTGGGCGAGATTCCTCTCGCCGCGCTCGCCGGCGTGCTCATCGCCACTGCGATTCAGATGATCCACCCGCGAAACCTCCGCTCGGTGATACGCGCCACCAAGGGCGACGGGGCGACCCTGCTCATCACGGCTGCCGCCACCGTCGTGTTCGATCTTGTAGTCGCCGTGCTCATCGGCCTTGTTATGGCGGGCTTCTTCGCACTGCGCGATACCGCCCGCACGGCGGTGCTGGAAGCCGCCCCGCTAGACGAGGGAGACCACCGCGACAAGGAGCGTGAGCTTCTCGACGAGCACATCGCCGCCTTCCGTATGGAAGGCCCCCTCTTCTTTGGTGCAGCGCACGATTTCCTCCTCGAGCTCGCTGATGTCTCGTCGGTCAAGGTTGTCGTGCTCCGCATGCGCTACGTTACGACGATTGACGCCACCGGCGCCCAGATGCTCGCCGACACGATTGGGCGCCTCGAACGCCGCGGTACCAGGGTCTTGCTCGCAGCCACGAAGCCCGAACATATTCCGGTGTTGCGCGAACTCGGCGTATTCGACCAACTTGCGCACGAGAATCACGTCTTCGACAACACTCTCGATGCCATCGCCCACGCCCGACTGCATGCCGCACGCATTCAGCATGAAGAGTCTGATGGCGCACCCGGGACGCCGCAGAGTCAATAGCTTGGCTGAGCCAGACAATGGTCACTCCGTCGCAGTCGCCCCTGCGATCGTGGGTCCACATCCCCATCGCGCGATGCTTGAAAAACCTTTACACGTTGCACTTAAACTCCTCGACGTGTCGTTGCAAAGTCACCTTCTCATTCGTGAAGCCGATGTGGGTGTAACCGCTTGGCGCGTAGCATTGGCGACATGCGCATTTTCACCGTGGGCCACTCCAACCTCGAGTTCGAGGACTTCGCTGAAATGATCGAGGCTGCCGGTGTGGCATCCATCGTGGATGTGCGCAAGCTGCCCGGGTCCAGGAAGTACCCGTGGTTCAACGGCGACCACCTTGCCGAACACCTTCCTACATGTGGCATCACTTACAGCAGAAGCGAGGGCCTCACCGGGATGGGCGTGGACGTCAACGTGAAGATCTTGGACAACTTCGCCACGCATGTCGCCCCCGCGTTGGGTTGGCAACCGAATCGTGAAGGCCCAGTTACCGGCTATCCCATCGACTAATTCCTGCAGGTCGCCAGCTCTTCGCTTCAATGTCAGTTCAGTGCGCGTTGAATAGTTCAGTAATTGCTGTATAGTTCAGCACATGCTGACTATTGCTTCACGCCTCGACGTCATGAACCGGCTCGGCCGGGCCATGGCGGATCCGACGCGCTCCAGAATCCTGCTGACCCTACTCGACGGCCCGAGCTACCCAGCCGTGCTTTCGCGCGACCTGGACCTGACCCGCTCGAACGTCTCGAACCACCTGACCTGCTTGCGTGACTGCGGCATCGTCGTCGCCGAGCCGGAGGGCCGCAAGACACGCTACGAAATCGCCGATCCGCACCTCGCGACAGCGCTCAACGCGTTAGTGAACGCGACGTTGGCTGTCGACGAAAACGCCCCGTGCATCGACCCTGAGTGCTCGGTGCCTGGCTGCGACGGAAAAGGAGCGGACGCATGAGTTCAGCATGTGGATGCGAACACGAACCAGCCACGGAGATCGATGATCTCGATCGGCCATGGTGGAAGGACCCCGAGTTGCTACTGCCGATCTTCTCCGGCATAGCCCTCGGCATAGGCCTGGCGCTGGACTGGTCCGGGCTCGAGACACCCGCGACAGTACTGTTCTGGGTCGGCCTGCTGCTAGGGGCATATACGTTCGCGCCCGGCGCGATCCGAAACCTTGTCACGAAGCGCAAGCTCGGCATTGGTTTGCTGATGACGATCAGCGCGGTCGGCGCGGTGATCCTCGGTTACGTCGGGGAGGCCGCGGCGCTAGCGTTCCTGTACTCGATCGCCGAGGCACTGGAAGACAAGGCGATGGACCGGGCCCAGGGCGGACTGCGGGCACTGTTGAAGCTGGTACCGCAAACCGCGACGGTGCTGCGCGACGGCACGTCGGTTGAGGTCGCAGCGAAGGACCTCGTGGCTGGCGAGCTGATGCTCGTGCGCCCCGGAGAGCGGATTGCCACGGATGGCATCATTCGGTCTGGGCGCTCCAGCCTTGACACCTCAGCGATCACCGGAGAATCCATTCCGGAGGAGGTTGCGCCCGGCGACGAGGTGCCCGCGGGAGCAATCAACTCCGCCGGCGTGCTGGAGGTCGAGACGACCGCAGCTGGAACGGACAACTCGCTGACCACACTCGTGGACCTGGTCGAGCAGGCGCAGGCGGAAAAGGGCGACCGCGCCCGGATCGCCGACCGGATTGCCCAACCCCTAGTGCCCGGGGTGATGATCCTGGCGGTGCTGGTCGGCATGATTGGCTCGCTGCTGGGCGACCCCGAGACGTGGATCACCCGCGCGTTGGTGGTCCTGGTCGCAGCATCGCCGTGTGCGCTGGCAATCTCCGTGCCGCTGACGGTCGTGGCCGCGATCGGCGCGGCCAGCCAGTTCGGCGTGGTCATCAAATCCGGCGCGGCGTTCGAGCGACTCGGCGGCATCCGTCACCTGGCGGTGGACAAGACCGGAACCCTTACCCGCAACCAGCCCGAGGTTACCGACGTGGTCCCGGCAGACGGATTCGATCGGGCTCAGGTGCTTGCTTTCGCGGCGGCAGTTGAGCAGCAATCGACGCACCCCCTCGCCGCTGCGATCGCGGCAGCGGGGCCCGAAGCGCCCGCTGCCTTGGACATCAGCGAGGAAGCCGGGCATGGCATCGGCGGCACCGTCGAAGGTCGACGGGTACTTGTGGGCAGTCCCCGGTGGATCGACGCCGGGCCACTGAAGGCAGACGTTGAGCGCATGGAGTCCGAGGGTCAAACCTGCGTCCTTGTCACCGTCGATGACGCGCTCTCCGGGGCGATCGGGGTCCGCGACGAACTGCGGCCCGAGGTGCCCGAAGCTGTGCAGACCCTACACGCCAACGGCGTGGAAGTGAGCATGCTCACCGGCGACAACACTCGCACCGCCCGGGCGCTGGCTGAAATCGCCGGAATCGACGACGTGCGCGCCGAGCTGCGTCCAGAGGACAAGGCAAGCATCGTCGCCGAGCTCTCCGCCAAGACGCCGACGGCGATGATCGGCGACGGCATCAACGACGCGCCGGCATTGGCGGGCGCGACGGTGGGCATCGCGATGGGGGCAACCGGTTCTGACGCCGCGATCGAGTCCGCTGACGTCGCCTTCACCGGCCACGACCTCCGGCTGATCCCGCAGGCGCTGCAGCACGCCCGCCGAGGCAGCAGGATTATTAACCAGAACATCGTGCTGTCTCTGGCCATCATCATCGTGTTGATGCCGCTGGCGATTAGCGGCGTGCTGGGTCTGGCCGCCGTCGTATTGGTTCACGAGGTCGCTGAAGTTATCGTGATCTTGAACGGCCTGCGGGCCGCGCGAGCGAAGCGCTGAGACACACCTTCGCCCAGCGCGCTGACTCTCCAGCGCGGATCTTGGAAGGATCGAGCTGCTCAGGGACCAAGCGTCGCCTCAAAACTTTTGAAGCCGAGCTTCATCGACACGACCCGCGACTACCTGGGCAGTGTATTTGGCAAAGGGCCCGACACCCATCAGGGTTGCCGAGCCGTCGCCGGTCCAGTTGCCGTAACCAACTAGATGGAGATTCTTCATCGCGGTTTCACGGCCACGCATGAGGTGGCGGAATGGGCCGAGGGCCGGACGGAAACCAGTGCACCAGATTAGATGGTCGTGGTCGAGCTCGTTCAAGCTATCGAAGATGGAGGTAGCGGTGAGCTGGCCGGCGTCGCGGAGCTCACGTAGATGAGGAAGCGCGAGAATGTCCCCGAGGTTCGGGCCGGAATCGCCACCGAGAATCCGGCGGCGGCTGCCCGCGTTAAACGTTGAACTTGAATTCGACGGTATGTCGTTGCAAAGTTACCCCCTCTCGTTAACACCATCAAAAGGAGTGTTATCCAATGAAAGCGTTCGGCTTCTTAAGCTTCGGGCATTACGCCTTCGGCAGCTAGTGCGGGCCATCTGCGGAAAAGATCGCCAAGACTCGTCTGGAGATCACCCAGGCTGCGGACGAAATCGGCGTGAACAACGCGTCCTTCCGAGTCCACCACTTCGCGCTGCAGGCCTCCGCCCCGATGCCGCTGCTGTGTGCTATCGCGGCCACCACCAAAATCATCGAGGTGGGCACCGGCGGCATCGACATGCGCTAGCACATATCGGGGTTGTAGCGTTTGAGTCATTGACTCCCGCCGTCTACAAGTACCTACACACTTGATCGGTGCTGCACGTTTCAGGATCCGGGTGCGCGGCGTCCTGGCTAAGGTCCGCGATAGTGTCGCGCAGCACGGAGAGCTGCGTGATCTGCTGCTCGATCTCAGCGAGGCGCACGTCAAGCAGGTCGCGCACGTGCTCGCAGGGCGCATGGCCGCCGTCGCGGATGTCGAGGATCTGGCGGATCTGGGCGAGGGTGAGGCCCGCGGCCTGGCCGCGGTGGATGAAGTCGATCCGAGCGACCGTCTCGGGCGCGTAGTCGCGGTATCCGGACGGCGTGCGCTCGGTCGGGGGCAGAAGGCCCTGTTCCTCGTAGAAGCGAAGGGTCTTCGCGGTAGTGCCTGCCCTCTCGGCGAGTTCTCCGATCCACATTGCTGTCTCCCTCCGTGGCCGCGCTTGACCTTCCCCTGCACTGGAAGGTCCAGTATGGCTGAGACAGAGCAGAAAGCCAAGAGTTGACAGGAGTAGCGATGCCTACGAAGTACGATCTCGCCATCATCGGATCGGGAGGCGGCGCGTTCGCCGCTGCGATCCGCGCCAGCACGCTCGGGAAGTCGGTGGTGATGATCGAGCGCGGGACGCTCGGCGGCACCTGCGTGAACACGGGCTGCGTCCCGTCGAAGGCGCTCATTGCCGCGGCCGGCGCGCGGCACGTCGCGGTCGACGCCGCAACCCGGTTCCCCGGGATCGCGACGACGGCGGATCCCGTCGACATGCCCGCGCTGATCGCTGGGAAGCAAGCGTTGGTGGAGTCGCTGCGCGGCGAGAAGTACGCCGACGTCGCCGACTCCTACGGCTGGCAGGTCCTCCGCGGCGACGCCTCGTTCGTGGGCACCCCTGATGCGCCGGTTCTCGATGTTGCCGGATCCGACGGAAGCGTCGAGACCATCGAGGCCCACCACTACCTGGTCGCGACTGGTTCTCGCCCGTGGGCACCGCCGATCGACGGCCTGGAGGAGACCGGATACCTGACCTCGACCACGGCGATGGAGCTGACGGAGGTCCCCGAGTCGCTGCTGGTGCTCGGCGGCGGCTACGTCGCCCTGGAGCAGGCGCAGCTGTTCGCCCGCCTCGGCTCGCAGGTCACGCTGCTCGTGCGGTCCCGGCTCGCCTCGAAGGAGGAGCCGGAGGTGTCGAAGGCGCTCCAGGAGGTGTTCGCCGACGAGGGCATCCGCGTCGTCAGCCGCGCAGTGCCCACCCGGGTCTCCCGCGGCACGGGAGGCGAGGCCGTCGTGACCGCCGCCTTGTCCGGCGGCTCGCAGGAGTTCCGCGCCGACCAGGTCCTGGTCGCCCTCGGACGCCGTCCCGTCACCGATGGCCTGAACCTCGATGCGGTCGGGGTGAATACCGGAGACTCCGGCGAGGTGGTCGTCTCCGACCGGCTGCAGTCCTCGAACCCGCGGGTCTGGGCCGCGGGCGACGTGACCGGGCACCCCGAGTTCGTCTACGTCGCCGCCCACCACGGCACCCTCGTCGCCGAGAACGCGTTCGCCGACGCCGACCGGTCCGTCGACTACGCCCGCCTGCCGCGGGTGACGTTCACCGGGCCCGCGATCGGCGCGGTCGGGATGACCGAGAAGGACGTCCTCGCCGCGGGGATCCGCTGCGACTGCCGCGTCCTGCCCCTGCACCACGTGCCCCGCGCCTTGGTGAACCGCGACACCCGCGGGTTCATCAAGATCGTCGTGAACGCCGAGACGAAAGAGATCCTCGGCCTGACCGCCGTCGCCAAGGACGCCGGGGAGCTCGCCGCCGCAGGCGTCCACGTGCTCGGCAGGACCGTCGCCGAGGTCGCCAACGCCTGGGCCCCCTACCTGACCATGGCCGAGGGCATCCGGATCGCCGCGAAGGCCTTCACCACCGACCCGTCGCTGCTGTCGTGCTGCGCATGAACGGCAACGCAGGCAATCGGGGAGATCTCATCCTGAAGCAGACGATGAGCGCCGATCAGGACCGCGACGAATGGCGCGCCGGTCCCGTCGTCGCTGCAGTGACCGGGCTGCTCTTGCTGGCATGCTGCGCGCTTCCGTCGCTGCTCTGCTGCGGCCTGCCGTTCATCGCGGCGGGCGGAGCACTCGCAGGCGTCGGTGGGCTCCTCGGTAATCCCTGGATCATCGGTGCCGGGACCGCCGTCGTGATGGCCGTCATGGCGGGGATGCTCGTCAGGCTACGGCGGCGGCACCGGCGCCGCAGGTCCGGCTGCTGCGAAAATCCTTCGACCACTGATCGGAACCGGTAGTTCGAGCGGATCCAGCGATCACTGCCACCTGCGGAGGCCGCTAAAATCGAAGCCCGACGGGAGAAGGAGGAGCAAAAAGCGTTCGAATCAACCGGTGACGAGGATAATACTGAGGCTGGATCCCGGCCGTCGCGACGCGGTCTCCACTTCCGCCGAGACGAGAAAGGGTTGTGGGCACCTAGGCTGGGCGGCATGAACGACATGACCATAGCGCCCGGCCCGGGGATCCCCGACGGTGCGGTCATCGCCGCCGCCGATCTCGCGGAGCGTTTCGCGGAATCGTCGACTCCAGGCAGCCAGGGCGTCAACACGACGGACGGCAAAGCTCAGCTTTCCATCAATGTCGCCGAATGCGCATCGCTTACCGACGCCCAGCGTCACCGTGTCTCGCACAACCTCGAGCACCGCCTAGACGGCTCCGTCTTTACCGTGACTGCGTCGACTCAGCGGTCTGTGTTTCGCTCCTGGTCCTCTCGCTTGCACCTGCTACACAGCCTCGTGCCCCCGGGCCGTAGCGTTCGGGGGAGCACAATAGCCCCAGTCCTCATCACGTCCCGGGATCAAAGAGTTCCTCGCAGAGGTTAAGCACTACACGTTGAACTTGAACTCGACCACGTTCCGTAGCCGAATAACCTCTTGACTGGCACTCCTCCAGCGGGAAGCATGAAGGCATGGATATCGAACGCATCGTCCCCAACCTCACGGTGGCAGACCTCCGCAGAAGCGTCGACGAACACGCTGCGGTCCTCGGTCTCGAGGTGGTCATGGATCACGGCTGGATCGTCACACTCGCCGATTCCAGAGGCTGTCAGCTGAATCTCCTCGCGAAAGATGCCACAGCCCGCGAGAATCCCGATGTCTCAGTCTTCGTCAGCGATGTCGAAGCCGCCTACGGTCGCGCTGTCGAGGCAGGTTGCGAGATCGTGCACCCTCTCACGACCGAAGAGTGGGGCGTAACGCGCTTCTTCTACCGCGACGGATCAGGCAACGTCATCAATGTCGGCATGCATTCTCACTGAGCATCGTCGTCGTACGAAGGCGACTAATCGTAGTCACGCGACGCGCAACGCAGTGATCGCGGCAACCTGCGGATGGACTTTAAATCAGCGCCCCAGATCCCCTGCCACACAGCGCTGATCACCAGCCTCGTCCGCACGCTCCTGCCCGGGGTGGCCACCGAGGTCGCCCTAATTCGGTGGCCACCGATGGCTTCACCACCGAGGCCGATGTCGAGGCCTTCGACTGCCTCGGCACTACGGCCGTCTTTTGCGCTCCTCGAGGATCGCGAGACATGGGAGGGCAAGCATGCCCAGGACGACCGGGGTCTGACCACGCGCGGGAACGTGAGCGCCCCGGCTCAAGAACGTCCTCGGGCGGGCCGGTCTCAAGCCCCCGTCCGAGCTGGGCCGTCGCCGACGACACGTACAGGATACGCAGAGGGAGGACAGGCTTCTTGGGAAGCGCTGGAAGGCATCAAGTAGGCCGGCGAGCGCATCTCCGCATGGAGCACGCCCAAGCTTGCCGTCATTGGCTTCCCCAAGGACCCTCCCGGAGGCAGGCTGTGCCCCGCGCGGGCTCCCGGGGGACATGACGATCTTCCTCGACGGCACGCCCGAGCCTCACGCCGTCTTCCTCTACACCGACACAGGCCGTGTTACGGCTTTACCGAGACAGCAGCACCGCGCCGCCGCGCAGCAGTGCTTGCCATCAGCAACGCTGAACCGAGCACAGGAGCGCTGAGCTTGGCCTGCTAACAACCCCGTGCATCATCGCCGCGACAAGCAGTCCAGATGCCGCCGCACCAGCATCCGTGCCCGCGCGAGCGGCATCCGCTGAGGTTCCGCGGCTCGCGCGACGGCGATGCCGTCGAGAACAGCGAGGAGATGAGACGCCTCGTCTACCGGATTGAGCGTGGGGTACAGCTCAGCGATGACATCCGCGAGATACTCCTCCGTTCGGGACCACGCCACGGCGAAGGCATCGGCCACGGGCCCGGGCCGCGTCGCCTTCGCCGCGTACCAGAGCCACACGGTGGACGCCGTCGTATCGTCCCCGGTCCCCTCCGGTGGCGGCGACGCGTTCGCCAAGAGCTCGCAGAAGGCGACGAATGCCGCGAACGTTCCGCCCTCGACGAGAGCTCGGTGGGTGAGGGCATCAGCGCGTGCCGTGAACTGTTCCGTCACGCGCTCAGACGCCGCGACGAGCAGTGCATTCTTCGTCGCATAATGATGCTGAACCGCACCGATGGAGAGCCCGGCCTCCGACGCCACCTTGCGCACCGACAACCCATCCAAGCCATCCCGCACGAGGACGCGCACCGCCGCATCCACCACGAGCTGGGCGCCGACTGCCTGTGCACGTCGAACACGTCGACGATCGCTGCTAGCATCTACCATACGATCGTATTTTAGAGGAGGCTCGTATGAAGCGGTACCGCGTCGGCGCGATGGCCTGGGCGCTCAGCGCACTGGTGATTCCGATTCAGTTGTTCGTGGCGCTGGGCTGGCCAGATCGCTACTCGCTCTCTCGCAACACAATCAGCGATCTCGGTGTGACCACCTGCGGGGAGTACTCCGAACTCGGTCAGCAGATACGTCAGGTGTGCTCGCCGGAACACGCGGTCTTCAACATCGGCATGGTTGCATCCGGGGCTCTGGTCCTGCTCGGCGCGGTTGTCCTGCATGGATACTGGGCTCGGCTCGCCGGCCAGGCCGGAACCATCCTGATGGCGATCGCCGGAGCCTCGGTCATCGGCGTCGGCCTTCTCCCCTGGGACGTGTCGCCCGCAGCCCACGACGGCTTCGCCCTGCTTCAAGCCGCCGCGCAGTGGATCGCCATGGCGCTCATCGCCGTCGCCGCCGGGCCGGGCAGTTTCCGGAAGGTCACGGCCGCGGTCGTGATCCTCTCCGTCGCAAGCTTCATCATGTTCGTCGCAGCACTGGATGGGTACGAGATGCCTTGGATCGGGCTCGGCGGTGCCGAGCGGCTCTCCTTCGACTCGCTGACGCTCTGGACCGCGCTGACCGGCGTTGCGCTCATGAGGGCTCACAAGCCGTCCGCTTAGGTGCGGGAGCGGGCCTCTCTGCGACGGCCATGCGACAGCACTGCTGTCTCGATGTGTGGGCCCTCCGCTGAGAACCGGACATGAGCTTTCGGCTAAACGTTAAACTTAAACTCCACCACGTCGCCGTCGTGCATGATGTAGTCCTTGCCCTCCTGGCGGACCTTCCCCTTAGCCTTTGCCTCGGCAATCGAACCGGCCTCGACCAGATCACTGAAGGACACAATTTCAGCCTTAATGAAGCCACGCTCAAAGTCAGTGTGAATCACGCCGGCAGCCTGCGGGGCCGTAGCACCCTTCGGAATGGTCCAGGCGCGAGACTCCTTCGGGCCAGCGGTCAGGTAAGTCTGCAGACCAAGAGTGCGGAAACCAGCGCGAGCAAGCGAATGCAGACCCGGCTCGGTCTGGCCAATTTCAGCCAGGAGCTCATTGCGGGATTCCTCATCCAGCTCCAGAAGGTCCGACTCAGCCTTGGCGTCGAGGAACACACAGTCCGCCGGTTCCACAGCAGCGGCCAGATCCGCGCGGCGGTCCTCGTCGGCAAGCACTTCCTCGTCAGCGTTGAAGACGTAGAGGAACGGCTTTGCGGTGAGCAAGTGCAGCTCGCGCAGAGCGGAGAGCTTCACATCATCGGAAGCAGCGAAGAGAGTGCGCCCTTCTTCCAGTACGGCAAGAGCCTGCTTGACGGCTTCAACCTCACCGACCTTTTCCTTATCCTTCTTGGCTTCCTTTTCCAGACGCGGCAGCGCCTTCTCAATAGTCTGGATATCAGCCAGGATGAGCTCGGTTTCAATCACACCGATGTCAGAGGCCGGGTCAACCTTGCCGTCGACATGCACAACGTCATCATCATTGAAGACACGGACGACCTGACAGATAGCGTCAGCCTCGCGGATGTTGGCGAGGAACTTGTTACCTAGACCTTCGCCCTCCGATGCACCCTTGACGATGCCGGCGATGTCCACAAACGACACCGTAGCCGGAAGAATACGCTCGGAGCCGTAAATTTCGGCGAGCTTATTCAAACGGGGATCGGGAAGCTCCACAACGCCGACGTTCGGCTCGATGGTGGCGAACGGATAATTCGCAGCCAGCACATCGTTGCGTGTCAAGGCGTTAAACAGGGTTGACTTTCCGACATTGGGCAGACCGACGATTCCAAGTGTAAGACTCACATTGCTCATCTTACGGGCTCGGGGAGAAAGATTTGAACTCGCCCTAACTTCGTGAAGTTGCCCCCTATCCCCTCCGAACCCCCATAATGAATACGTGAGCAATAAACCCAATGAAGGCGAAGAGTGGACTGCGCAGTCCGAAAAAGACGCTATCGATCACGTAATGGGATCGGAGCCTCTGCGTATAGAACAGTCTCTGTCTATCCCCTCCGACGCCCATAAGTCAGCGGCAACGCAACCGGATCTGCCGGAAGATGCTGAAAACCTCGATGAGCTTATGAGCGAAAATGACTCCGAGTCCATCGACCGCGCCGACGTCATTGGCGAGGGCGCCCGATGGTTCGCAGGTTGGTGCCTGCGTTTCCTCATCACCGCAGCGGCGCTGTATGTCAGCGCTATGATTCTGGGAAAGATTTGGGCTGGCGTTCTGCCGATTCTGCTGGCTCTGATTGTCTCCACGGTGCTGGCTCCGCCCGCCGTGTTCCTGATGAAACACCGCTGGCCCCGCGCACTCTCCGCACTGACGGTCATCCTAGGCGCGCTGGCGCTGCTTGGCGGCGTCGTCGCGTTCCTCGCACCGACTGTGCAGTCGCAGTTCCCAGAATTGCGTCGCCAGTTCACCGACGGCATTCAAGAAGTCCAGAACATCATTCAGGCACCGCCATTTAACGTCAAGGATGAACAAATCCTCGACGCTCTGGACCAGGGTTCCCAATGGCTCCAGGAGCGCTCCGGCGATATCGCCAACACAGTCTTCCAAGGCATCTCGGTGGTCTCTTCGGTCGCCGTAACCTTGATGGCAATGCTGGTGCTGACGTTCTTCTTCATCAAGGACGGCCAGGACTTCCTGCCATGGCTCCGCCGCCTGACCGGACGTCGCCTCGGCTGGCATCTCACGGAGGTACTCACCCGCTCCTGGAACACGCTGTCGGGCTACATCCGCACGCAGGCTATCGTTTCGCTTATCGACGCGGTCTTCATCGGTGCCGGTCTTGCGATTTTGAATGTGCCGCTGGCAATGGTCCTGGCCGTGGTGACTTTCTTCGCTGGCTTCATTCCTATTGTCGGCGCGTTCACCGCCGGCTTCATTGCGGTGGTTGTCGCACTTGTTGCCAACGGCCTGACCACAGCAATCTTTGTCTTGCTCATCATCATTGCCGTCCAGCAGATTGAGGGCAACATCCTCTCGCCGATTCTGCAGTCCAAGGCTATGGACCTGCACGCCGCAATCGTCCTGTTGGTGGTTCTGCTCGGTGGCGGTATCTTCGGCATCATCGGCGCTTTCCTGGCTGTGCCAGTCACTGCAGTCGTCGCGGTCTGGTTCCGCTACCTCGGCGACCTCACGGATTTGCGAACGGGTGACAAGACCGCAAAGGACATCGAGTTCGCCACGGATGCCGGATCAATCTCCGGCATTCAGATTGAAGCTGCCGGCCGTGCGATGCGCGACCGACTGGCTTCGTTCCGTCTGGGCAGTGATGACTCCGACAGCTCCGCGGAGAGCGCTGTGAAGGCAGATGCTCGCACCGCCGGTCAGGTTTCCTCCGATGCTGGCCCGACCAAGCAGGAAGAGGGAACGATGACCAAGGCCTTCCACAAGATCAGTGAAGTAGTCTCCGGGTCTTTCTCTAAGAAAAACAAGTAAGGCCAGATTCCAAGACACGGGCGAGCCTATATACAGGGCTTGCCCGTTTTTACCACTAATAACCGGTAGGATACGCATTCGTGTCGAACAGATCAGCAATACCCCGTAAAGGCAGTGGGAACAAACCCCTGCTTCCACGCGTGCCAATGTTTGTGCCGCCGTTGCTGATGCTTCTGGCCGGCGTTATTGGTTTGCTCTTTTCTGTTCCCAACGGGTCAATTGGCAAGCCCTACTTCATTGCTTTTGCCGTGGCAGCTGTGGCCGGAACACTGTTGGTGGTTCCTCGCGGTCTGGTAGTTACCGTCGCTCAAATCCCCATTTTGTTCGCGCTTGTCACCTTTTTCACAGCGTGGTTTACCGGTTCTCTAGCCGATCCCGAAAATGGTGGCGCGACCGCGACGACCTCTAAACGCGCTCGTTTGGTGACCTCCGCATATCCCATCATCCAGCAGTTCCCGTGGCTGCTGATCTTGATGATTATCTGTGTCATCATCGCAGTGTGGCGTTACCTCGAAATCACCCGCACCCAGGAGAAATCCCTCAACACCCAGCGCAAGGCCGCTAAACAACGCCAGCACCGTGACGAAGCCGCTGTCGAATCCAGCTCTCAGGTTCGCCGTCGTCTCGCCGAATCTGATCGCCGCGTAGCTTCTCGCTCTCAGGAACGTCCTGCTTCACGACGTCCCGCTGCGGACATTATCCGAGATGCCGAAGCTCGCCGCCAGGCGCGCCAGCAGGCTGCACGCTCTCGGCAGGGGACTTCTCGTTCTGGTGCCCGACCGGCAGCGAACGCCAACTCGGCATCGCGCAACGCCGAGCAACTGCGTGAGCGACCAGTTGACCGTTCTGGGGAGCGTGCCCAGCAGCGCTCGAATTTCGCACAGCGGGCTCAGCAGCCAACCTCCCGTTGGCAGTCTCGCCCGCATCCGGGGCAGGCACAGTTCACTCAGGATTCCGCTTCGTCGAACTCGACTAGACAGCAGCCTCGTCGTCCGATTGAAAGGCCAAACGCACCGCAGCGGCCAACGCCAGAGTTTCCCCGTCGTCAAGCTGAAGGAACGGCACGGATGTGGGGAGAGCAGTCTTCGCCGGAGTCTCCGTCCGAAAAGTCTCAACAGAGCCCCGCACGCCAAGTGGGCAACCACCGCCGCACCGAGGAGTGGCCACCGCGACAGCAGCGCCCTCGCCAGGAGCGGATAACCGGCCGCGATAGCAGGTCTCGTTACCGCAAGTAGCTCGGGCTTGCACTTTTACCGTCACAGTTGCCCACAGGCAAATTTAGCCTGTGGGCAACGTGCGTTTATTAGCAGGGTGATCCGCCCCATCGTGTAAGTGTTGATGTATGTCGAAATTGGAAACGTCGGCCGAGAAACCGGTTCAGGTTCGACGCCTGAACCAGTTAGTCAAGGACTACATTGAGCGCCTTGGACAAATTTGGGTCGAGGGGGAAATCGCCCAGATCAACTCCAAGCCGAGTTGGAAGCTCTCCTACATCACTCTGCGTGACACCTCCGCGGAGTTTTCGGTGTCGGTGACTTGTTCTACTGCGGCACTGCGTAATAATCCGTTGCGCAACGGCGACCGCGTAGTGGTTTTGGGCAAGCCTGCGTTTTATGCCGGGCGGGGGCAGTTTTCCCTGTGGGCTACGGAGTGGAGGCCCGTAGGTTTGGGGCAACTATTGGCACGGCTGGAACAGCTGCGCCAGGCGCTAGCGGCGGAAGGCCTTTTTGATCCGCGGCTGAAACGCCCTCTGCCCTACCTCCCCAACAAGATCGGGTTGATTACCGGTCGCGGTTCGGCAGCTGAACGCGATGTGCTTTCGGTCGCGGGTGCCCGCTGGCCTGAGGTGGATTTCCGGGTAATCAACACAATTGTGCAGGGAGCCAAGGCTGTTCCGGAGATTATTGAGGCGCTGGCACAGCTCGACGCCGACCCGGAGGTCGATGTCATCATCGTCGCCCGTGGCGGTGGCAGTGTCGAAGATTTGCTGCCTTTTTCAGATGAGGCGCTGATTCGTGCGGTGAGTAAGGCGACCACACCGGTGGTTTCTGCGATCGGACACGAGCCGGATACTCCGCTGTTGGATTACGTCGCTGATTTACGTGCTGCCACACCTACGGATGCAGCGAAGAAAACAGTGCCCGATGCTGCTGAGGAACGCCGCCTAATTGCACAGCTGCGTGAGCGCTCCTCGGCGTCTCTGCGGCGATGGGTTGACCGTGAAGTAGCGACCCTGCGGGATTTGACGTCGCGGCCGGTACTGCGCGATCCGCTCACTCCCATCCGCGTGCGTGAAGAGTTTGTCACGGCGCAGGTGGATCGGCTGCGTTTTCTCATCCACCGCAGTCTGGAACGCGAGGAAGCAGTGGTATCGGGATTGCGCGGCAAGGTTTCAGCACTTGGCCCCTCTGCCACACTCGCTCGCGGCTATGCCATCGTGCAGGCACAATCGGCTGCTCAGCCAGAACCACAGATTGTGACCTCTATTACAGATGCTCCGATGGGTTCCCAGCTGCGAATTCGCGTCAGTGACGGTTCCATCTCTGCAGCGACGCTAGCTACGAAGCCGGCGAATTAATAAGCAATGACTTTTCCAACCTTGAAGCTTTAATTACTAGATGTGAAGGACGTATTCGCTAATGAATGACAATGTTTTCGGCGCGGGTCAGGCTCCCTCTTCGGAGGAACAGGTACCGGTTGAGAACCTGAGCTACGAGCAGGCGCGAGATGCGCTGGTCGAGACCGTCAAGCTCCTAGAACTCGGGCAGATGAGCCTGGATGAATCCCTGGCGCTGTGGGAGCGAGGCGAGGCGCTGGCCCGCCGCTGCGAGGAGCATTTGGCTGGCGCCCGGGCAAAGGTTGAAGCCGCCTTGGCCAGCAAGAATCAGGATGCCGCGGCTTCGGCCGAGAATGGGAGCGGTGAGGAATAAAAAGAGACGAGAAACGACCGTCAGTGCATATCGATTCTCGTCTCGTCGCCGATAGCTGAGTTCAGCTATTTTATGGCCCTAGTTGGGATTACCAATCCAGGCGAGTGCTCGACTCGGCCTACTTTGCTGGTGCCGACGGCGTCTCGGACGCAGTCTGCTGTGGCTGTGACGGATCCGGCATTGTCGCGTCCGGATCGATTGGCTCGGCCTTCTGCAAAGCCGCAGCCAACTGTGTGAACTCCTCGTCGTTGGCAGTGCCCTCGATAATTGCGCGGGAGTCACCGAGGTCCCCAACCCATACGCGACGCACGTTGTCCTCAGCCGGCACATACTTAGTCCAGGTTGTACCTTCCACGTCAGTGGTACCGTCGCGGAGACGATTCTTACCGTCCTCCGGCAGCTGACCTGCTTCCGCATCTGTTTGCGTGACCTGAATGAATGCTCCGCTAGCGGTGACATAGCCAATAATGGTCGTCTGCTTCCCCGCCGCCATACCCGCGCGGGTCGAGTTTGAAGTCCAGCCCTCAGGCACCTTCGGCAGGCGAACTGGATAGTCCACGCGCCGAGCCTCCATGTTCACGAATGGGGCGGCATCGACCTCGCGCACCGGACCGTTTTCCGGCTTCCCGGGGTTAAAACTGCACAGGCCGGTAAAGCCGATGGTGACAGCCACCGCAAGAAACATCACCACGAGGGTGAGAATCATGTCTCGACTGTCCTGCAAAATCCTAGGTTTCTCATTCGCCACGCGCTCAAGTATGCCAAAGGCCCCGCAACGAACCTAGTCATCAGTCGCATCCGCACAGCTGCGGCTAGCAATACTTGATGACGGACGCTGTCGACGTCGTCAAGCGAACTGACGCCGGAACAAACTTTTGATACCCGCATGATGTGGGGGTTTAGCCCTGAAGCTCCCCCCACTTTGGCGCTGCGTCCACCCCCGAACACGAAAAAGGTGGAACACTAGTAACAGATGCAATGGCGCTCAAAAGGTCGCGCCAAACATCGATAAATAGAAATTGTTGCAGCGCCAAACCCCAGTTTCCTGGCGTGGCGTCTCCCAGCACATTCTCAAACCTCAAAAGAGTTCCTAAAAAACGACGGAAGGGCCAGAAGTCAATGAACGCCTCGAATCCTGAAGCACCAGATCGCAACCTTGCGATGGAGCTCGTCCGAGTTACTGAGTCCGCTGCACTGGCAGCTGGTCAGTGGGTCGGTCGTGGTCAGAAGGAAAAGGGCGACGGCGCTGCCGTCGATGCCATGCGCCAGCTCATCAATACCGTGGCTATGAACGGTGTCGTTGTTATTGGCGAGGGCGAAAAGGACGAAGCTCCGATGCTGTTCAACGGCGAAAAGGTCGGCAACGGCGAAGGCCCGGCCGTCGACATCGCAGTTGACCCGATTGATGGCACCACCCTGATGGCAGAGGGTCGCCCGAACTCCATCGCTGTTCTTGCCGCTGCAGACCGCGGTTCCATGTACGACCCGTCGGCTGTGTTCTACATGGACAAGATTGCTGTTGGCCCAGAGGCTGCCGGCAAGATTGACATCGAGGCTCCGGTTGAGCACAACATTAAGGCCGTCGCTAAGGCCAAGGGTCTGCGTCCGGAAGATGTCACCGTTGTCGTGCTGGATCGCCCGCGCCACGCTGACATGATTCGTGACATCCGCGAAGCTGGCGCCAAGGTTCGCCTAATCGGCGACGGTGACGTTGCCGGCGCTGTTGCCGCAGCGCAGGACACCAACTCCGTCGATATCATGATGGGCGTCGGCGGCACCCCAGAAGGTGTCATCACCGCTTGCGCCATGAAGTGTATGGGCGGCGAGATTCAGGGCAAGCTGCACCCGCGCGATGAGGCGGAAATTAAGAAGGCGCTTGACGCTGGACACGATTTGTCTCGTATTCTGACCACCGAGGACCTGGTTGCATCCGACAACTGCTACTTCGTTGCCACCGGTGTCACCAACGGCGACATGCTGCGCGGCGTCGCTTACCGCGGTAACGGTGCATGGACCCGCTCGCTGGTTATGCGCTCCAAGTCCGGCACCATTCGCCGCATCGAGGCTTTCCACTCCCTGGAGAAGCTGCGTAAGTACGCCACCATCGACTACGGCTCCGGTGAGATGCCGAACATCGATCTGTAAGTAACTACCCCTTTAGTGGTGCCCTCAGGGCACCACTTTTTTATCAATCTGATTCATACTTGAAGGCGAATGCGCTAACGGTTCTGCGTCGCATGAAAATGACATGCATAATTGGCCGTTTTGCGCGCACTCAAGTTCCCCTAGCTGAAAGAGGCAACGAATGACAGAGCAGCAGTTCCGCATCGAGCACGACACCATGGGCGAGGTTAAGGTTCCGGTTAACGCCCTGTGGCGCGCACAGACTCAGCGTGCAGTTGAGAACTTCCCGATTTCCGGCCGTCCGCTGGAGTCTGCACAGATTCGCGCTATGGGTCTGCTGAAGGCAGCTTGCGCCATCGTCAACAAGGACCGCGGCCTGCTGTCTGCTGAGCAGGCAGATGCCATCGTCGCCGCTGCCAAGGAAATTGCTGAAGGCAAGCACGATGCTGAGTTCCCGATTGATGTCTTCCAGACCGGTTCGGGCACTTCCTCCAACATGAACACCAACGAAGTCATTGCATCCATCGCAAAGGCCAACGGCGTTGAGGTTCACCCGAATGACCACGTCAACATGGGCCAGTCTTCCAACGACACCTTCCCGACTGCTACTCACGTCGCAGCAACCGAGGCAGCTGTCAAGGACCTCATCCCGGGCCTGAAGGTTCTGCAGGAGTCCCTAGCTAAGAAGGCCAAGGAGTGGGAGACCGTTGTTAAGTCCGGCCGTACCCACCTGATGGATGCCGTCCCGGTGACCCTGGGTCAAGAGTTCTCCGGTTACGCTCGCCAGATTGAGGCTGGCATTGAGCGCATCGAGGCAACCCTGCCGCGCCTGGGCGAGCTGCCAATTGGTGGTACCGCTGTCGGCACTGGCCTGAACACCCCGGCGGACTTCGGCGCCAAGGTCACCGCTGAGCTCGTCGAGCTGACCGGCATCAAGGAGCTGCGCGAGGCTCGGAACCACTTCGAGGCTCAGGCTAACCGCGACGGCCTGGTTGAGTTCTCCGGCGCTATGCGCTCGGTTGCTGTCTCCCTGAACAAGATTGCAAACGACATTCGCTGGATGGGCTCCGGCCCGCTGACCGGCCTCGCTGAAATCCACCTGCCGGACCTGCAGCCGGGTTCCTCCATCATGCCGGGCAAGGTCAACCCGGTTCTGTGTGAGACCGCTACTCAGGTCGCAGCACAGGTCATGGGTAACGACGCCGCTGTCGCCTTCGCCGGCGCTAACGGTGCGTTCGAGCTGAACGTCTTCATCCCGGTCATGGCACGTAACGTGCTGGAGTCCGCTAAGCTGCTGGCGAACACCGCACGCGTCTTCGCTGAGAAGCTGGTTGACGGCATCGAGCCGAACATCGAGCGTATGAAGACTTTGGCTGAGTCCTCCCCGTCGATCGTCACCCCGCTGAACTCCGCCATCGGCTACGAGAACGCAGCTAAGGTCGCTAAGACCGCCCTGAAGGAAGGTAAGACCATCCGTCAGACTGTTATTGACATGGGCTTCGTCGACGGTGAGAAGCTGACCGAGGACGAGCTGGACAAGCGCCTGAACGTCCTCGACATGGCAAACACCGACCGCGACTAATCGCAGGTTTTCTGCCACGCTAACCGTGGCTAGCGAAACCTAGTCCCCTGCCAGTCTGTTGCCGCTTTTACGGCAACTTCCTGGGAGGGGATTTTTCATGTCCACTCGACGAATCCGCACTTTGCCGTACCGTGGCAGACATGAGCACCCGCTTGCCAGCCTTTGACAAAATCTTCCATCACACCGTCAATTTTCCGCGCGCTCGCGTCGCCGAGTGGTTCGCATGACCCGGCGCGG
The DNA here is from genome assembly GCF_001837775.1 of Corynebacterium sp. HMSC073H12. NCBI lineage: Bacteria > Bacillati > Actinomycetota > Actinomycetes > Mycobacteriales > Corynebacteriaceae > Corynebacterium > Corynebacterium sp. HMSC073H12. The sequence continues at coordinate 222,440 of NZ_KV834040.1, forward strand.
TCACGCGTCTCACTCCAGGGCTGATTCCGATGGCACCGAAGTCTGAGGCATCGTCGCTTGTCGACGGCACCACGGTGTTCTCCCTGCCCATAGGCGGCAGATGGGTTGCGCAGCATTAAGGTGCAGAATTCGAGCCGGGGAAACCGTTTGTCGATGTCGTAACCAACCAGCCCTTTGCTGCGCTTACTGGTTGGCGTCACACTCATCGCCTGGAAGATGCCATCAGTCTTACGGGGACTGCTCAGGCAACAGCACTGGTAGATACCGTGTCTACGAAGGTGCCAGTGCCGGGACTTAGGTCAATGTTTTCTTATCGCGCTACCAAAGTTGCCGGTGATCTTGGTGCCGTCGATAAGCTCTCTACCTACCTCGGGCATTCTCCGGAGCCGCTGACGGTGGCGATGACGGGGGCGTCGGGGACCGTCGGCACGCAGTTGCGTGCGCTGCTGATGACCGCGGGATACACGGTTGTGTCCTTGGTGCGCCACCCGGAGCAGACGCGGCCGGCGGGTGAGAACGGCAATGGTGATGGTGGAGCGCGGTTGTGGGATACGGCCCAGCCTGCGCATGACTTGCTCGATGGTGTCGATGCGGCGGTGTTGGCAAAGGTCGGCCATGAGTTCCGTTTCACTTCACTGCAGCGTGCGCTCGAGCACGAGCTTGTGAAAGAGCACTAGCGAGGGACTAGGGCAAGACTGAACTGGTCTACTTTACCCAGAAAACCCCAGGTTGATACATCAACTTGCACATGATTGCACGGGGTGTAAACTTTCACTCCGTGCAAGAACAAAGCAATGGTCAACATTCCAGGGAGCGTCCTGAATGCGGGCTACGCGAACTAAAACGGTTCAAAACGCACTGTAATTTGGCGGATGCCGCCACTGCGCTGGTACTCGACCGCGGATATGACAATGTCAATATCGAAGACATCTGCGAGCGAGCCGGCACTAGTAGACGTACATTCTTCAATTATTTCGATTCCAAGGATCAGTCCATTTTCGGCAACGGCATTATGTCGTTCGATGTCGAGGATGAAGAGCAATTCGTCTCTCAGAAACACGAAGACCCGATTGCTAACATGCTCGATCACATTGAGGCCGAAAAGCGCAACAAGCTTCGCAGGTATCAGGCTCTGGGAGCTACTGACGAGTTTCGTCGCATGCTGCGTGACCGCATCCAGGAAATCCTGCGTAATGAGCCGAAACTGTCCACGGTGGTTATCTCCAACTTTGGAAACTCCATGCGCCGAGTTCGCTCCGCTTTTGAGCGCTATTTCGAAATAGATCCGAGCTCGCGCAGCCACCCGGAGCTTCCACTGGAGGCCGAGGTATCACTGTCGGTTGGATTTGTTCGCGAATGCGTCCTTTATTCATCCGTTCACCTGGACGAATTCAATACAGATACACCGCTTCACGACGCTGCACACGCCGTTACAAATTTTAGGAGGAGGATTAGTGACCGCTAGTAACACCACTGTCCAAAGCGAAACCAACACTACGGTTTCTGACAACGAATCACGCTTGGGCATCATCTTCTTCGCGCTCATTCTCACTATGCTGATGAGCTCGCTGGGGCAGATGATTTTCTCCACCGCGCTGCCGACCATCGTCGGCGAGCTCGGCGGTGTCGACCACATGTCGTGGGTCATTTCTGCGTTCCTGTTGGCACAGACTGTGGCAATGCCGATTGTCGGCAAGCTCGGTGACATGATTGGCCGCAAGGGCCTGTTCATGATGGGCATTGTCCTGTTTATGGTGGGCTCCATCATCGGCGCGATTACCCACTCCATGGGCCTTCTCATCGCCGCCCGTGCCTTCCAGGGATTTGCTGGCGGTACGTTGATGGTCTCCTCTCAGTCCATTCTGGCTGAGGTTATCCCTGCACGTCAGCGCGGTAAGTTTATGGGCATCATGGGCGCTGTGTTCGGCCTGAGCTCCGTGCTCGGCCCGGTGCTGGGCGGTTGGTTTACCGATGGCCCGGGCTGGCGCTGGGGTCTGTGGATCAACGTCCCGATGGGCTTGATTGCGCTCGTCGCTGCCGCTGCCTTCTTGAAGCTGCCGCGCCGCAAGAGCGAGGGCAACTTCGACTACATCGGCACGATGTTCCTCACCGCTGCTGCCTCCACGCTAATTCTCACCACAACCTGGGGTGGCACGCAGTATGCGTGGACGTCGGGCACCATCATTTCGCTGGTCATTGCTTCGGCAATTTCGTGGACGCTGTTCTTCTTCACTGAAACCCGCGTCTCCAACCCGCTAATCCCAATGCACCTGTTCCGCAGCCGGAACTTCGTGCTGACGACCTCCTCCGGTCTGATTCTCGGTATCGCGATGTTCGGCACGATGGCTTACATCCCGACTTACCTGCAGATGGTGCACTCGATGTCGCCGACTGCGGCCGGTTTGATGATGACTCCGATGATGGTCGGTATGCTGCTGACCTCAATTGGTGTGGGCCAGGTTATTTCGCGCACCGGTAAGTACCGCTTCTACCCGTTCATCGGTCTGATGATTATGGCTGTGTCGCTGTACTTGCTGTCCACCCTGGAGCCTTCTACTCCGCTGTGGCAGCTCGGTATTTACCTGTTCATCATGGGCTTTGGTCTGGGTACCGGTATGCAGGTTCTGGTTCTGATTGTTCAGAACTCGTTCCCGGTGGCAATGGTCGGTACTGCTACAGCAGCTAACAACTTCTTCCGCCAGATTGGTGGCGCGGTCGGCTCCTCCATCGTGGGCTCGATCTTCATCCACCGCATGAAGGACTTGGCCGGCGAGCGTGTCCCGGCTGCCATCGAGCAGATTAAGGCCGCCTCCCCCGAGGCTGCCGCGGAGTTCGCAAAGCAAATGGGACCGGAGGGCTTTTCCTCCAAGTCCATCGGTTCCCTGACTCCGCAGGTATTGGATAGTTTGCCGGCGCCAATCCACGAAGCGCTGATTTCCAGCTACAACGATGGATTGACACCGATCTTCTTGTACTTGACGCCAGTTATTGTCCTGGCGGCAATCATTGTGTTCTTCGTCCGTGAGGATCCGTTGAAGGAGACCGTCGAGTAAAACCTCGACAACCTCCTACTACGCCCCCACCTGGCCGTCGGCGCGGTCGAGCTTTTCCAGAATTGGACGGTTCGGCTCGCCGGCGGCCTCTGCTTCTTCCTGGACACGCTTGAGTGCGCGCTCCTCCGGCTTTTCCAGCAGTTTTTCCAGAATAATGACATCACGCCACTGCCCCGCCATCGGGCCGTAGGTCATCTTGGCCATGTGATGGTAGATGCCGACCTCGCGGAAACCGAGCTTGCGGTGCAGCTTGAGCGAGCCCACATTCTCCGGGAAAACCCAAGAGTGAATGGACCAGCAGCCCTTCTCCGTGGCATCATCGATAAGCTTTTGCAGCATCGTCGCTGCCAGCCCCATCCCCTGGCCGTCCGGATGGACGTAGATGGAGTCTTCGATGACACCGTTGAAGATCGGACGCTTAGACACCGGCGCGGCTGATGCCCATGCCAAAATCTTGTCTGGATTCTCCGCATCGACTGCGACATAACACAGGTCAACGCGCTTTAGAGCGATAAATTCGTCCCATTCGGGTGCCGAATGTTCCCACGATGCATGTCCTGTATCAAGGCCAATCTCATAGATTTCTTGGATCTGTGGATAGTCCTCTTCACGCATCATTCGGATCGTGAAATCGCGCTTCTTATCTGCCATACCTACAGTGTCGCTAATTTTTCGGTGCGCGTCGAACGAAACCGTAAAAATATTGTAAAAAAATCACTTTCTCCTGCGTGGACGACCGCCACCCGCACGTCCACCGCGCCCGCCACGCCCCTTCGAAGTGGGTTTTGCATGCTTTACGACGCCACTTGCGGCCCTGCGACGGGCTTGCTTGGCCAGCGTCTTTTCTCGGGCCGACAACTTCTTCGGGTGCTCGTCAGACTTCCTGCGCCCCAGCTGCGTGCGTGTCGACCCCTCCCGACGCCCCTGGACAATGCCGACGAACTCCTGCCGGAGCTCGTCGTCCTCTGCTTTCGGCCACACCAACCAAATAGCTGTCCGGGACAGCGGATTTGTGGCACCTTCCTCGGCCACCAAGTCCGATGAGGCCACCGCCTTCTTCGATAGCGCCTTCAAAATCGTGCGAGGCCCCACTACGACGCCTGCACCAGTGGCTGCGACAGGCAGCATCTGTCGCAGCTCGTCCGCATCCACAGAGGTCAGCAGCACAGTTTCGTCCGCCAACAGCTCCTCCGGCACGGACTCTGTGAGGGAGAATACGTGTTCTTTTTCGTAGGCCACGCCCCAGGCTTCGTCGTAAAGCCGGATGCGATGGAGCGACTCGGGCAGCGAGCTTTCAGACTCTAACCGAACCAGCGCCATGTCAGCGGCACCGCCGACCAGGTCGGACATCGGATCGTCGGCGGCGTGGGCGTGCAGTGTTGCCGGAATCCGATCTCTAAAGCGGCGGAACCACTTCTCGGGACTGGTGCCGGTGGCGAACACGATGCGCAGGACGGCGGGTTCAGGAGTCGACATACTCCGCAAGGTTACTCGAATGGGTGCTAGCGTTGAACCCATGAAACCCCTAACCGCAGCCAAGAAACTTGGCATTTTCCTCCCGGCCACACCCGAGGAATTTCGCACTGGTGAGATTTCGCACGCGCAGTTTGCGGAACTGCAGTCCAATCCGCCGGAGTGGCTCGCTGAGCTACGCCGCAACGGACCGCACCCGCGCCCGGAAGTTGCCCGCAAGCTGGGCATTACTATCACGGCGTTGAAGAAGAATGACATGGACAAGCCGCTGACAACGGCGGAGATTAAGGATTTGCTCGAGCAGATGCCGGAGTGGCTGGAGACCGCTCGTGAATCCATGGCGAAGCAGCGCGTGGAAGCCGCTGAGGCAGAGTCCAAGAAGGACGACGGCCCCGGTCGGGCTGCCGCTGAAGCTGCTCGCAACGCCGAGAAATAGCAGACACAGCCGACACAGCTGACGTCTTCAAGGAGGATCCTCGTGGCCATCGACTACACCGCACATGCAATCAACCACAGGGGCAACGGTACGGTTGTCCTGATCGGCTCGCTGGGCACCACACAGGAGATGTGGGAGCCGCAAGTAGCTGCTTTGATCGAAAAGTACCAGGTCATCACGCCAGATGTCCGCGGCCATGGCGAATCCCCCATCCCCGAGGGCGAGTGGAATATGAGTCACCTGGCTGCCGACATCATCGAGGTTCTCAATGAGGAGGATGTCGACCACGCGCACTTTGTCGGCCTATCGCTCGGCGGCGCTATCGCCCAGACCATCGCGCTAGAGCACGCCAATCGCGTGGCCAGCCTGACGCTGTCGTCGACAGCGCCGAAGTTCGGCACACCCGAGGCCTGGCAGGAAAAGGCCCAGCTCGTGCGCGACAAGGGCACGGTCGCGCTCGCCGATACTGTCGTCCGCAACTGGTTTACCGACGAGTGCTTCGACACCAACCCCGAGCTACCAGCCCGCTTCCGCGACATGATTGCCGACTGCCCCGATGACGGCTACATCGGTGCCTGCGGCGCACTGTCCCGCTTCGACACCCGCGAGCGCCTCGCCGAGATCACCGCTCCGACGCTGGTTATCGCCGGCAAGCAGGACACCTCTACATCTCTCGACGTCGTCACTTCGCTTCACGACGGCATCGCGGGCTCGACCATGGTCGTCATTTCGCCGGCCAAGCACCTGCTTAACCAGGAGACCCCGGAGTACTACAACTCTGCCCTGCTGGCGCACATTGATGGGATTGCCGACTAGCGCCTAATCGCAGCAATAAAAAATAAAAAATGACGCGACCTGCTCGCTGTCCATTCCACAGGGACGGCGCACGGGTCGCGTCATTTTTTCGAGTGCAATTGGAGGTTGCTATGACTGCAGTGGAAGAAGCTCGGATAATCAAGGGAACCGGTCTCCACCTGATGCTCATACTAACGACCACCAGCACTAATGGGAATAAGAAAACGAGAATGTTTCGTTAATCACCCCCATGACGGCCATCTCAAACGCTTACACTCTCCACCCCAAAGCCCCAGCAGTCCGACTAGCGGACATGACAAAAATAGCCATTCACCTGGCTCTGCAGGTTAGCATTACCTAACATTGCCGACCGTCGGTGATAGCCCGAATTCAATAGCACCCCCAACCGCAACGGGGGTAGTTTTCCGGGAAGGCTGGGCGCAATATCCGTCGTCAAGCGATTTCACATCACCAATCGGGAAAAAACTTTTAAAAAAACAAGTGTCTCTCATCACACTCATGCATAATGGGGTACAACAGTCATAGTCACTATGACGATGAACCGAGGCCATCGCGTTTATCTGCAGCGTTTATCTGCGACGTACGAAAAGGCCTTAAGACAAAAATTCCACGACAATATTTCTAGGAGCATGTCATGAAGGACTTTCTGCCCCGTACTCACTTCGAAGAAGAGCACAACATGTTCCGCGACATGGTTCGCGGCTTCGTCGAGAAGGAAATCACCCCGAACGTAGAGCGCTGGCACAAGGAAGGTCAGCCGGACCGCGAGGTCTTCAAGAAGGCCGGTGAGCTCGGCCTGATTGGTATGTCCACTCCGGAGGCATACGGCGGCGGCGGAGAGATGGACTTCCGCTACAACCAGGTCCTGAACGAGGAGCTCTCCAACGCTGACTGTGGCTCCATCGTCGTTTCCTTCGGCGTTCTCAACGACCTGGTCGCTCCATACCTGGCTAAGTTCGGTAACGAAGAGCAGAAGCAGAAGTACCTGGCTTCCATGAACGCCGGCGACACCATCGGCTGCCTCGCCATGACCGAGCCGGGTGCCGGTTCCGACCTAGCTGGTATGCGCACCTTCGCTAAGAAGGACGGCGACCACTACGTCCTCAACGGCACCAAGATCTTCATCTCCAACGGCATGATGGCCGACTTCGCTCTCGTTGCAGCTATCACCGACCCGTCCAAGGGCCGCGCCGGTGTCTCCATGTTCATCGTCGACGCCGACCTCGAGGGCTTCACCAAGGCTGGCCCGCTGCAGAAGGTCGGCCTGAAGGCTCAGGACACCGCTGAGCTCAACTTCGACAACGTCCGCGTTCCGGCTGAGAACCTGCTCGGCGAAGAGGGCGCAGCCTTCGGCTACCTCCGCACCAACCTCGCTCACGAGCGCTTGACCCTGGCTTGCGGCTCTGTCGCAACTTCCCGCCGCGCCTGGACCCTGGCTTACAAGTACGCTCAGGAGCGCGAGGCATTCGGTCGCCCGATTATCAAGCACCAGGTCCACGGCCACTACCTGGCTGACATCGCCACCCGCGTCACCGCCCTGCAGGCTTTCGTTGACCAGGCCGTTATGGCTCACAACGCTGGCCAGCTGGACGAGACCGGTGCTTCGATGGCCAAGTACTGGACCACCGAGGAGCAGCAGGACATCGTTACCCGCTGCCTGCAGATGTTCGGTGGCTACGGCTTCATGCTCGAGTACCCGATCTCCACTCACTACCTCGACTCCAAGGTCCAGACCATCTACGGTGGCACCAACGAGATCATGAAGGAGATCATCTTCCGTCGCATCGCCAAGGGCGGCGCAGAGTAAATAGCGCACGTCGGCCTAGCTGATTCGACACAAACCCCGTCAGGTTTTCCTGGCGGGGTTTTTGCATGCTTGTGACTGAGGCAGCTCTTAGGGTCGGTGATTATTTACGAGGCTTGATTGGAGCCTCCCTCCCCCCCCTGTACCACAGCCCTCACCAAAACCATTACCCCCTACAAAACTGAAACTATACAATGAGATACCTATCTCATATACTAAGATTTCATTAGGTAATGGTGATGCACTTCACCAATTTTCCCCTCGGCCACGCGGGCGCGTGACCGGAGATGAAGGATTGGAGTTCCAGAGGTATGAGCACAACTAACTCGACCGCTACCCCTCAGCGAAGGGAGGTGTTTTCCACCCGAGCAGCCTTCATTTTCGCCGCCATCGGCTCGGCAGTCGGGCTCGGAAACATCTGGCGTTTCCCCTATGTCGCATACGACTCCGGCGGTGGCGCCTTCCTTATCCCCTACCTGGTCGCACTACTGACCGCGGGTATCCCACTGCTCTTCCTCGACTTCGCCATCGGCCACCGCTTCCGCGGGTCAGCACCGAAGTCGATGCGTCGCATCAAGCCCTGGGCTGAACCAATTGGCTGGATTCAAGTCGGTATCGCCTTCTTCATTACCGTCTACTACGCCGTTATTATCGCGTGGTCCTTCATCTACGCCTGGAAGTCCCTCCGCAAGAGCTGGGGTCCAAATGCCGAGACCCACTTCATGAAGGACTTCCTCCAAGCGGACACCGAGAGCGTCTTCTCTCTCGATTTCGTCCCCTCTATTTCCATCGTCCTGCTCATTGTCTGGGTTCTCGTCATCGGCATTCTGGCCGCTGGCGTGGACAAGGGCATCGGTAAGGTCTCCGTCATCTTCATCCCGCTGCTGACCGTTCTCTTCGTCGCAGTGGTCATCTACTCCCTGACCCTGGATGGCGCTGCAAAGGGCCTGGACGCATTCTTCACCCCGGACTGGTCCGCACTTACTGACTCCAGCGTGTGGATCGCCGCCTACGGACAGATTTTCTTCTCCCTGTCCGTGGCCTTCGGTATCATGCTGACCTACGCCTCCTATCTGAAGCCACGCACGAACCTCACCGGCTCCGGCCTGGTCACCGCGTTCGCAAACTCCTCCTTCGAGGTTCTTGCCGGTATCGGTGTCTTCGCCACCCTGGGCTTCATGGCAACCCAATCCGGCCAGGCTGTCGACGAGGTCGCAACCTCCGGTATTGGTCTTGCCTTCATCGCCTTCCCGACAGTCATCTCTGAGATGCCAAACTTCATCGGTTCGGTCTTCGGCCTGCTGTTCTTCCTCTCCCTGGCAATCGCCGGTGTGACCTCCCTGATGTCACTACTCGAGGTCGTCGTCTCCGCAGTCAAGGACAAGCTGAACCTCGGCCGCGTCCAGGCCACTCTCACCGTCGGTGGCTCCATGGCCGTCATCTCGCTGCTGGCCTTCCCGACCACCTCAGGTCTGGTAACCCTCGACATCGTCGATAAGTTCACCAACAACGTCGGTATCGTCCTGGTTGCGCTGCTGACCATCATCGCAATCGACTGGATCCTGCGCCGCACCAACGAATTCGCCATGCACCTCAACGCCGTGTCCTCGTTCAAGGTCGGCACCATGTGGCAGATCTTCGTCGGAAACATCACGCCGGTCATTCTCGCCGTCATCCTGTTCCAGGAGCTCATCGGACTTTTCCAGGAAAACTACGAAGGCTACTCCGACACCCAAATCGACATCTTTGGTTGGGGCGTCATCGGCGTGATTCTCATCGGCGCTCTGATTATGGCCATCCTGCCTTGGCGCGGCCAACACCGTCTCGACGGCCCTCCGGGCTCAGACTTCGGTGTAACGCCAGATTTCAAGCGAACCTCACACCTGCCACGCAAGCACACTCCGGAAATCGAGGAGGTTTAAGCCAAATGTCCGGTATCGCAATTGTCATGATGGCACTGTTCATCATCGTCATCTGGGGCGGCCTGGCGGTCTCGCTGGTCAGCCTATCCAAGCACCCTGACGAGGTTTCCGGTGAGCTGGGAGATCACCCAGAACTCACCAGCGAAGTACTAGGAGCGCAGGAAGAGCAGTAGTTCTTCACTACTACCTCCCCTGCCACTCCAGGTATCTGACTTACTCACCTACGAAACGCGGTGGTCGCTTCTCCAAGAACGCGGCCACCGCTTCCTTATGGTCGGCCGAGACCGCCAAACGAGCCTGCGCGTCCGCCTCCGCCGCAGCAGCAGCCAAGGTATCCCGACGCAGCAGAGCCTTAATCTCCTTCAGAGCGGCCGTCGGCCCCACTGCAAACTGAGCTGCCAACTCGCGTGCCCGAGTCGCTGGATCATCCACCACTTCAGTGACGAGGCCGAGGCTCAGGGCCTCGTCGGCAAGCACCTTCTTATCGAAGAACAACAGCTCACGCGCCTTCGCGTCGCTGACCATACGCGGCAGCAGCGCCGACATGCCACAGTCCGTGGCCAGGCCAATCGACGGGAACGCCGCTTTGAACGATGCCTTCGGGCCAGCGATACGGAAATCACAGTGCAGCGCCAGCGACCAACCGGCACCCGCCGCAGCACCTTCGATAGCAGCAATAACCGGAACGTTAATCGCGGTCAGCTCCGCGACCATCGGGTTGTACTCCTCGACAACCTTGCCCATGCCGGCGCCGGACTGCAGGTCGGAAATGTGCTCCTTCAAATCCTGACCCGTACAAAACGCCTTCGGCCCGCCGAGCAGGATAACAGCGCGCACATCCGGCTCCTGCGCACGCTCAAAAGCGGCTTTTAGCTCCAAGCGGAGATTCTTATCCAGGGAGTTATAGGCATCCGGGCGGTCGATGGTGATGGCTAGAATGCCGTCGGAAAAGTCTTGAGTAACGTTGCTCATAACCTCGCAGGTTATCGCAATCTCCCCCGCCTCGGACGCACTTTTGCACCAAATCACCCGCCTCGAGTAACAAGGGACACATGACACTTCCACGCCCCGCCACGCCTGACGACGTCCACGAGATCGTCGACCTCATCAAAGACCTGGCAGCCTACCAAAAAGAACCCGACGCCGTCCGACTGACCCCCGAGCGCCTGCGCGAACAGCTCTTCGGGGACAACCCCGCGATTTTCTGCCACGTCGTCGACTCCACATCCGAAAATTTGGACGATTGCGACGATAACGGCGCCGGTGTTAGTAGTGGCGGTGTTGTTAGTAGTGGCGGTGTTGGTGGCGGCCCTCGCCTCGACGGCATTGCACTGTGGTTCCTGAACTACTCCACCTGGGAAGGCACCCACGGCATCTACCTCGAAGACCTTTACGTCCGCCCCGAGGCACGCGGCACCGGCAAGGGCAAAGCACTGCTGCAGAACCTCGCGCGAATTGCCGTGGAGCGAGGCTACTCACGTGTCGAGTGGTGCGTCCTGAAGTGGAATCAACCCTCCATCAACTTCTACCGCTCCCTCGGTGCCTTCCCCATGGACGAATGGGACACCTTCCGCCTCACCGGACAGCCGCTCGCTGACTTCGGGGCGTAACAGGCGGCCGTGCGGCGAGGCGGTTGTTTGGCGGTGCGGCAGTGCGGTCGCATGGTTGCGCGGTGCTGCTTTTTGCGCGGGGCGGCAACAGAAAAGTCCGGATGTGGATAACTGCTAAACCGGCTGACTTATCCACAGCCTGCCCTCATGGGCGTTGTCCCCCTACATCCGGACTTTTACCTTCAAAGGCATGACAGTTCTTGGGACGCTCGCCACACTGGCCTCGCGCGGAATGGACACGCTGGCGGAACTCCACGCCGCGCGTCCCGACGGCCACGACGCCACCTCCCACCTGGCGGCAACCCTCGGCCTTGACCCGGCGCGCCTCCGGCTGTTGCTACGCGTCGCCGCCCACTATCTTCAACCCGCTGACACCGAGGAAAACACCAAAGCCCGCGAAGACGCCACAGCTCTGGCCCGCCGACTCGGGCTCAGCCTGGACACCTGCGTGCTTATCGACAAGCGCAGCCGCCAAGCCAACAACGCAGAACTCCACGACAACCTGCGGCTCACATTCGTCGCAGCCGCCGAGCGTCTCGGCTTCGAAGAACTCGATCTCTACATGCGGGAAACTCTCACCGAGCTCAACACCGAAGACGAACCACCCCAGCACCTGCGCGCCCGGTTTTCCCGGAAGGTAGACATCCGGGGAATGAAGCACTTTCATATCTCCGGCCCCTCGGATATGCTCGACAATCTCCTGTCGCCGCTTACCATCCGCGCCGCAGAAATCCGGAAGTCCCATCTGGAGTTTTCCCACGACCGCTGCGTCGGTCAGGCGCTTGCCGAGCGCCTCGAGCATGCCGATGCCGCAATGCCCGTCGACAAGCTCGATGAAATGCGCTACCAACCCGCCATCATCATCACCGCGCAAGACATCATCGACTACAGCCCGCGCTTCGCCGCCACCACCAACGGCTCCGCGCTCGCGCCCGACGTCTTCCTCAACGCCCTACTCGCCGACACCGGATGGGCCGTGCTTTACGACGAACACAGCGCCATTACGGACTTATTTCCCATCGGCAACCCCCGTCTGGCGACTGAAGAGCAGCGCATCGCGATGCTCATCGACAACCCCATCTGCGCCTGGCCCGGCTGTGAACGCCCCGCCTATAGCGGACAAGCGCACCACCTAGTCGCTCACAAAAACGGCGGCACAACCACGCTGGACAACCTCACCATGGTCTGCCGAGAACACAACGGGCTTAACGACGACGACCGGGAAGGACGCAACGGCTACCTCGAACGTATCCCCACATCCGGACATATTCGATGGCGCCCGCCGGACAAAACTCGACCGCCCCTGTTTAGCAACTCATTTGTGACATCAATGTCCGGGAGGTCCTACGCCGGATACCGGGCGGGCACAACGAGACAGCTCGGGCCGGAGCCACCACCTCCGGAATAAAACCCGGATGTACGGGAAAACCCGTCCTAGCGCACTGCTAGAACGGGTACTTGCGCTGCAAAAACGCAGAATTAGATGAGGTTCCAGTCCTCGATGCCGTCGTAAAGCGGGAATTCCTGAGCGATCTTCGAAACACGAGCACGCAGGGAGTCAACATCCGCATTCTTGCCGGCGGCGAGAGCAGTACCGATGACATCGGCGACCTCGGTGAAGGCCTTCTCGTCGAGACCGCGGGTGGCCAGCGCCGGAGTACCGATACGAAGTCCGGATGTAACCATCGGAGGACGCGGGTCAAACGGAACAGCATTCCGGTTGACGGTGATACCAACAGCGTGGAGTAGATCCTCGGCCTCCTGGCCGTTCATCTCAGAATTGCGCAGATCCGCCAGAACCAGGTGGACATCGGTGCCGCCAGTGAGAACATCGACGCCAGCCTCGGCGCAGTCGGCAGCGGTGAGACGCTCAGCCAGGATGCGGGCACCGGCGAGAGTGCGCTGCTGGCGCTCCTTGAACTCCTCGGTACCAGCAATCTTCAGCGCCACGGCCTTGCCGGCGATAGCGTGCATCAGCGGACCACCCTGCTGTCCCGGGAAAACAGCGGAGTTCAGCTTCTTGGCGTACTCCTGCTTGGCCAAAATCATGCCCGAACGAGGACCACCGAGAGTCTTGTGAACGGTGGTCGACACAACGTCAGAATGCGGAACCGGCGACGGGTGCAGACCGGCGGCAACCAAACCTGCGAAGTGAGCCATGTCAGTCCACAGCTTCGCGCCGACCTCATCGGCGATGGAGCGGAAAGCTTCGAAGTCGAGGTGGCGCGGGTACGCCGACCAACCTGCGATGAGGACATCCGGCTTTTCTGCGAGCGCCTGCTCACGCACCTTGTCCATATCAATCCGCATGGTGTCCTTATCCACACCGTATGCGGCGACGTGGTAGAGCTTGCCGGAGAAGTTCAGCTTCATGCCGTGGGTCAGGTGACCGCCGTGTGCCAGGTCGAGGCCCATAATCTTGTCGCCGGCGTTGATCAGCGCATGCAGAACGGCAGCGTTGGCCTGCGCGCCTGCGTGCGGCTGAACGTTGGCGAACTCAGCGCCGAAGAGCTCCTTGGCGCGGTTGCGTGCCATGTCCTCGACGACGTCGACGTATTCGCAGCCGCCGTAGTAACGACGACCCGGGTATCCTTCGGCGTACTTGTTGGTCAGAACCGAGCCCTGAGCCTGCAGCACTGCACGTGGAACAAAGTTCTCACTAGCAATCATTTCGAGCATGTCACGCTGACGAGAGAGCTCCCCTGCCATTGCCTCTGCGAGGTCGGGATCGAGTTCACGCAGCGATTGGTAGCGGACATCGTTATTGTTAGACCCGGTCATGAGTAGGTTTTCGACCTTTCAATAAAACTTCAATGCCACAGGCCATGCTAGCCCTTTATGGGGCAAACCACGAAAGCAGCACCATTCCAGCATGCCCCCTTTGTTGTTCCGTTTTCCGGTTTTGGGCCCCCCTTGGCACAATTGGAGGTATGACGCGCGCAACATCCCCCAGCCCGTACGTCGAGTTCAAACGCGAGCAGTGGCGCGAAATGCGCAAGAATATGCCTCTGGTGCTGACGGAAGAGGAAGCTGAACGACTTTCCGGTATCGGTGAAAACATCGACCTGGACGAAGTCGCCGAGGTCTATCTTCCGCTTTCTCGCCTGATTCACATGCGTGTGGCGGCGCATCGGGAGCTGAACGCTGTAACGTCGAACTTCCTTGGGGAAAATCCTTCGAAGGGCGCGTCGGTGCCGTTTATTATCGGCGTCGCGGGTTCGGTGGCGGTTGGCAAGTCAACGACGGCGCGTTTGCTGCAGGTACTGCTCGAGCGCTGGGAGACTAATCCGCGGGTGGACTTGGTCACCACTGATGGCTTCCTCTACCCTTCTGAGGAATTGAATCGCCGTGGCATTATGCAGCGCAAGGGGTATCCGGAGTCGTATGACCAGCGTGCGCTAATGCGGTTTGTCACGGCGGTGAAGTCGGGAGCGCGGCATGTGAAGGCTCCGGTGTATTCGCACACACTCTATGACCGAGTCCCTGACGAGTTCGTCGATGTTGACCGTCCGGACATTCTCATTCTCGAGGGGCTCAATGTTTTGCAGACGGGTCCGACGCTGATGATTTCCGATCTTTTCGATTTCAGTGTCTACGTCGATGCCCCGCGCGCGGACATCGAGCGTTGGTACATCAGCCGTTTCCTTCGTCTCCGCCAGACGGCGTTTCGCGCTCCGGGCGCGCACTTCGCGGATTATGCAACGCTTGACGACGAAGCTGCGGCCGAGGTGGCCCGACGCATTTGGCAGCAGGTGAACTTGCCGAACCTGACGGAAAATATTTTGCCCACTCGAGTGCGGGCGTCATTAGTTCTTACGAAGTCTCGGGACCACAAGGTTTCGAGGGTCCGGATGCGCAAACTCTAACATCCGGAAATTTTTCCGGATGTAGGGTGGTTATTTGCCGAAGCGGCGTGAGCGCTGAGAAAAGTCTCGAAGTGCGCGGAGGAAGTCGATGCGGCGGAATTCGGGCCAGTAGGTATCGGTGAACCAAATCTCGGAGTAGGCGGTTTGCCAGAGGAGGAAGCCGCTGAGCCGCTGTTCTCCGGAAGTGCGGATGACTAGATCGGGATCCGGTTGTCCGGATGTATAGAGGCGGCGAGAAATGGCGTCGGTGGTGATGCTCTCCTCGAGCTCGGAAGCATCAATTCCTTCGGCGACTGATTCCCGGATGATTCTGCGCACCGCGTCGACGATTTCCTGCCGGCCGCCGTAGCCAACGGCGATGTTGACCTGGATGCCGGTGTTGTTCGCGGTGACTTCTTCGTCGTGGCGCAGCCGGGCGGTCATTCTTTCCGGAAGGAGCTCGAGGTGGCCGACCATGCGCAGGCGCACGTCGTTAGGCGATTGCGCCAATTCGTCGACGACGTCGGCGATGATGTCGAACAGTAACTCCAGCTCTTCGGGGTCGCGCCCGAGGTTTTCGGTGGAGAGCAGGTAGATGGTGACCAGCTCGATTTCCTGCTCGGCGCACCAGCCGACGAATTCTGCGATTTTGCGAGAGCCGACGCGGTGGCCGTGGCTGACGTCGGTGAATCCAGCCTCCCTCGCCCAGCGGCGGTTGCCATCGGCCATGATGGCAACGTGCTTGGGGCGAGGTTTTCCTTCTAGCTCTTGGGCTAGTTTGCGCTCGTAGAGCGGATACGCAATCCGCCGGAGTGAGGATGGCTGGTTTTCTTTCACATATGTAACTCTACCCAATGGGCACGGCCACTTTGTGCTTAGTCACGTGCCTGCCGACGCTTCCGGACTTCTGCCGCAAGCGTACGCAGCAGCCGGTCGGTGGTTTCCCAATCCATGCAGGCATCGGTGACGGACTTGCCGTATACGAGGCCATTACGGCCATCGGTAATTTTTTGCGCGCCGGCTTCGAGGAAGGACTCCATCATGATGCCGGTGATGCGCTCGTCGCCGGCACCGATGAGCTTGCCGAGCTCCTCAACGACCTCAGCCTGGCGCACCTCGGATTTTCCGGAATTGGCGTGGGAGGCGTCCACCATGATGCTGACGGTCTGCTCAGCCTTGTTCAGGCGGGCTTCGGCGTCGTTAAGCGATGCCTCGTCCCAGTTCGGGCCGGAGGTGCCGCCGCGGAGAATGAGGTGGCAGTTGTGGTTGCCGGCGGTTTCGACGACGGCGGCGCGGCCCTGGTCGTTCATACCGAAGAAGAAGTGTGGATTAGCTGCAGAGACCAGCGAGTCCACGGCGACCTGGACGTTGCCGTCGGTACCGTTTTTGAAGCCGATGGGCATGGAAAGTCCGGAAGCGAGCTGGCGGTGGACCTGCGACTCCGTGGTGCGCGCACCAATCGCACCCCAGGAGACGGCGTCGGCGATGTACTGCGGGCTGTTGGGCTCGAGGAATTCAGCGCCGGCGGGCAGACCGGTGCGCAGGACCTCGATGAGTACTTCGCGCGCCATGTGCAGGCCCTTGGTGATTTTGAAGGAGCTATCCAGGTCGGGGTCGTTGATGAGTCCCTTCCAGCCGACGGTGGTGCGCGGCTTTTCGAAGTAGACGCGCATGACGACCAGCAGGTCCTCGTCGAGCTCATCGGCGGTGGCCTTCAGGCGGCGGGCGTAGTCGATAGCGGCCTCGGGGTCGTGGATGGAGCACGGGCCGACAACGACTAGCAGGCGATCGTCCTCGCGGGCGATGACGCGGGCGATGTCGAGTCGCGACTGCTCCACTTCGTTAACGAGGTTCGGGGTCAGTGGCTGTTTGGCCATGACCTCTTCTGGGGAGGGCAGGTCGTGGAAGGCTACGACACGGCGGTTCGCGGTAGAGGCGGGGGCTTCGAGGGAAGTTGGAGGGGTCATCTGAGGTCTCTTTTCTCTGGGTGATTAGTTGCGCATTTTGGCTGTAGATACGACAAAAGGCAGCGCCCCTATTGGTGGGGCTGCTGCCTTTGGCTCCGGTTGGTGGCGACGTGACGATTAGCCGCCGGCTGTGACTATGTCGTCACTGCCTCCGGAGCCTTCGAAAAATAAAATCGCCACATACGCATGTGCTTGACTGTAGCGCACTGTCTAGAATCCCGCAATTCGAACTCCAAATCCCGCCACATGGGAAACAATCAGGGGCGCGCGCAACTGCCCGTCGTCAAGCGACGCGCACACACCTTGACGCTGACTACTCCGCTTCACGACGCTGCTCTGCTGCAGCCATCGCCTTATCCACAGCCTCGGAATCGAAGGGATCCATGCCGTGTGCCTCGGCGAACTTCCGGCGAGCGGCCATGCGCTTCGCGCGCCGCGAGAGATCCCAGCCGAGAGCCAGGATGACGATGAGCAAAACGACAATGATGAGCAGGCCAACAGGAGAGGCCTTACCGAAGTCAGCACCCCGCGGACCAGTGGGGTTCTGCGCCAGGAAAATTGTCGTGCGAGCCGCCAAGGCATCGAAGCTTTCAATCATGAGTTCCAGCTTAGCGTTAATTCCGGACTATTCCGCGTCGGGGTCGATACCGGCAAAGAGATCGGTCTCTGGCAGCTCGGTCTGCACTCGAGTGCGGGCAAGCTCAAACTCTTCGGTCGGCCAAACGCGCTGCTGAATGTCTACCGGCACGGCGAAGAATGGCCCGTTCGGATCGATCTGCGTAGCGTGCGCCAGCAGCGCCTGATCCCGCTGCTGGAAGTAATCGCCGCACTCAACCTGCGTGGTCACGCGGGTCATGATGTCGCCGGGAGTCTTAGTCCAACGGCGGAAGGACTCGGCCAGCGGGCTTTCCAAGCCGTTGTCGCGGTAGTAGTTGTCCAGCGCGATGAGACGCGCCTTGATGAAACCGTGGGTGTAATAGAGCTTGGAAATCTCCCATGGTTCACCGAGCTCGGGGTACTTATCCGCTCCAGACTCCAGCCAAGCGCGCATGGACACGATATGGGTCATAATGTGGTCCGGGTGCGGGTAGCCACCGTTTTCGTCGTAAGTAATGACGACGTGCGGACGAAACTCGCGGATTGCCCGAATGAGAGGCTTGGTCGCATCCTCGACCGATTGGCGAGCAAACACACCGTGCGACAGCACCGGCACCGGGTTGCCCGCAGGCAGACCGGAGTCGGTAAAGCCGAGCCACTCATGTTCAACGCCGAGAATCTCAGCGGCTGCAGCCATTTCGTGAACGCGCACCGCGGCGATATTCTCCCGCACCTCCGGCCGATCCATCGCAGGGTTGAGAATGCTACCGGCCTCACCGCCGGTGCAGGTCACTACTTTGACGCGATGCCCTTCCGCCGCATATCGGGCCATTGTTGCGGCGCCCTTGCTCGATTCGTCATCAGGATGAGCGTGAATTGCCATCAGACGAAGTGCCAATTGAAGTCACTCCCGCTACTATCTCAGTCCATGTTTTTCTGGCCAAGGCCGGAGCCCTTCGACCGCAACGATGCTACTACAGCACCGTTTCAATACCGCCCCACTATAGCGTTGCACCATCATATGACCACGCAGCATCGCTACTCGGTGGAACGACATAGCAGCAGGACACCGCGCCGCACCAGAAAGATTGTTTAACTGTCAACATTTTACCACGTCGACCGAGAACTCCGATAGGCTAAAAAGCATGGCTGAAAGTTCGGAGCGAAACACCCGAAATACCGCAGCGCGTAACGAGCAGCGCGAGCGCTATGGGGACAACAGTCGCACTCTCCCCGCAAAATTGGTTGTCATCGCTATTGTTGGCATGCTCGTCATCGCCGGCGCATACATCTTCGTTCAGATGAACCGCGTCTCCACCCCGGATGTCTCTGCAACGCAAGCGGGCTGGAGCCGCACTCCAGGGAAGGAAGATGAGCAGTTCATCTTTACGCTGGACGTCACCCGCGAAAAGCCAGAGCTGGATAGCTACTGCATTATCTATGCGCTGAACTATGACGTGGCAGAGGTCGGCCGTCGCGACGTATTCATCCCGGGCGGCGGCCCCGCTACCGTGCGGATGGACGTCCCCATTGCCACCCGCGAGCTGGCCGTCGCAGGCGATGTCTATGGCTGCTCCACCGACATTCCGGAGTTCCTCGCACCTGCGAAGTAATCTCCCTTCGCAACTGAGGATTGTGCGCTGCGGGGCCACGTCGTAAAGCGTGCGCGACAACACTCCGAACGCGCCTGTTATTGCCTTGTGGCGTGACAGTGCTATCCTGTGACGCAGCCGACGGCCCCACGCGGGGCCGCTTTTGTATTAAATAGCCAAAAACACAGGAGGAACCATGACTGAGGCAAAGAACAATAGCCCATGGCTCACCCAGGAGTCCCACGACAAGCTCAAGGCCGAGCTTGAGGCGCTATATGAAAACCGCCCGGTCATCGCCGCCGAGATTAACGAGCGCCGCGAAGAGGGCGACTTGAAGGAAAACGCCGGCTACGATGCCGCCCGCGAGCAGCAGGGACAGGAAGAGGCACGCATCCGCTACCTCGAAGACCTGCTCCAGCGCGCCACTGTCGGCGAGATTCCGCAGGAGTCCGGTGTGGCTCTGGTCGGCACCGTGGTCCACGTCTACTACGACGGCGACGAGGACGACACCGAGACCTTCCTCATCGGTACCCGCGGCGCTGACTCCTCCAACCCGAACCTGGAGACCTACTCCACCGATTCCCCGCTGGGTAAGGCTCTGGTCGGCGCTAAGGAGGGCGAGACCCGCACTTACGCTTCCCCGAGCGGCGACGAAGTGTCTGTCACCGTAATTAAGGCTGAGCCGTACAACCCGGAGATGGATGCCTAAGCGCTGAGGTTACTTACCCCGGCGCTAGACCGCCTCAACCCAGGCGGCGATCTCGGGCCACAGCGCCCGATTCTTGGACCGATAGAAGCCCATATGGCCTATCGGTCCATTTTTTGTACCCTCTCCCGCTTCGATATCACGCTTTACGACGTCACACTGCACAGCCCAATCGGTCAATATGTCGACTGCCGGTCGATTGGCCCACCGCACACCCGGGTTTAATGCGAATCGAGAAAGCAGCTCATCAGATAAGAGCAAAGCGCCGGCCAACCCGTAAAACGGGCTAACCGGCGCTTGTGCGTTAGTTAGTTTTTCTAGCGTTTAGTCCCTGAAGTAGGACAGCAGACGCAGAATCTCGGTGTAGAGCCAGACCAAGGTCACGGCCAGGCCGAGGGCGACGCCCCAGGCGTACTGAGCCGGAGCACCTGCGCGAACCAGTCGGTCAGCCTGATCGAAGTCAATCAGGAAGCTAAAGGCTGCCAGGCCGATGCAGACCAGCGAGAAGATGATCGAAAGCATGCCACCGTCACGCAGCGGGAAGCCCAGGCCGAACAGGGAGAGCACCAGGTTGCCCAGCATGAGGACCAGGACACCAATCAGAGCCGCACTCATGAATCGGGTGAACTTCGGGGTCACACGGATAGCGCCCGACTTGTAGACGAAGAGCATACCGATGAAGACACCCAGGGTGGCCAGCACGGCCTGCATAATCAGCGCACCAGCAGCAACGCCCTGAATCGGGGCGGTGAACATGAAGCTGATGCCGCCGACAAAGAGCCCCTCGAAGGCCGCGTAGGTGAGGGTGACTGGAGCGGAGCCGTACTTCTTGCCGAAGGTGGACACCAAAACAGTAATCAGACCACCGATGGCGCCGACAATAGTCAGAATCATGGCCAGGCTGGTGGAGACACTGACGGCAATGAAGAAGTTGACTGCAGCCAGAACGATGATGGTTGCCAGTGTGATGCCAGTCTTGGAAACGACATCGTCGACCGTCATCGGACGGTAGTCGGCGGCAACCTGCGACTGGTACGGGTTATCCCCGTAGTCAGCGCCCATCTGACCTTGGCCGTAGTGATGTGCGCCCGCCTGTCCGCGGGCGACGGTCTTAGTAAGTGAACTGAATGCAGGATTGCTGCTTTCGCGCACGTCGTCCTTCTTTCTTTTTCTCAGTTTTTCTTACAAGTTTTGAACTCAGGCACACGCGCATACGTTTGCCTACACTGTCTACAACGGGCGACGTAAAGGTATTGTTCCCAACCCTGAAAAACAGTTATTATCAAGGTAATTCCTCGCCTGCTGGCGGTGATTTTGTAATCGCGGAAACACTCACAGTCGCCAGGCGTGGGCACCACTTGAGTGATTACGAAACAGGAGGTTGGTCAAGATGTCTGATGGCCTTGACTACGATCCGGATACGACTGGTGATTTCGACGAGACCACGCTCGATGGCTCAGAGGGGCTCGATGGCGACTTCCTCACCGGTGACGGCGAAAACTATGTAATGGATACGCCGGACCGCTGGCGGGGTGCTTCTCCGCATGACACTCTCGGCAAGCGGTTGGCAGAGGAAAAGCCGGACATCGATGTCGACGACGATCTGGATGATGACCCGGAGATGCGCTACGGCGATGTCGACGGCCACGAACCGTTCGAGTTCGGCAACGATGGCCCGCGCGACCCGGACCGCAACCGTCGGATGGGCTGGACTACCTACTAACTTTTAGTAGTTTTGCCAAATTTACTATCTCGGAGCGTCGCGCAACAGTAGTATCTGTGCCATGACAGCATCTACTGCCACGACAAACCGAACTACCATCCGCAATCCGCTTAACGACGAGCTCGTTGCCCGCCTTCTTCAGCGCGTCACGGTAGCTGATAAGTCGAAGACCGCCACCATCTCGGCGCCATTTACCGGCCAGGAGCTGGCGCAGATTCCTGTCGGTACCCAGGCCGATGTCGACGAGGCCTTCAAGCGTGCCCGTGCGGCGCAGAAGAAGTGGGCCCGCATGGCACCGGAAAAGCGCGGCGAAGTGCTGCACCACTTCCACGACCTGCTCTTTACCCACTGCGACCAGGTGCTGGATTTACTGCAGGCCGAGACCGGCAAGAACCGAGCCAGTGCCCACGAGGAGCTCGTACACACCGCTATCACCGCCCGCTACTACGGCAATCAGGGCCCGAAACTGCTTGAGCCGAAGCGAGCACACGGCGCTGTCCCGGTACTTTCCAAGACCACCGTCTACCACCACCCAAAGGGCGTCGTCGGTGTTATTGCTCCGTGGAATTACCCACTGACCCTCGCGGTTTCCGACGCGCTGGCTGCACTGATGGCCGGTAACGCCATCGTGCTCAAGCCGGACAGCACCACTCCGTTTACCGCTCTCTTCGCTGTCGATTTGCTCTACCGCGCTGGTCTTCCGGAGGATCTCTTCCAGGTCATTCCAGGCCCAGGTCGTGTTGTCGGCCAGGGCATTGTCGGCCAGTGCGACTTCCTGATGTTCACCGGCTCCTCCGAGACCGGCCGCTCACTGGCACAGCAGTGCGGCGAGCGCCTGATTAGTTTCTCCGCGGAGCTCGGCGGCAAGAACCCGCTGATTGTCGCTGAGGATGCCAACATCAACCGCGCGGTCGAGGGCGCGCGCATCGGCTGCTTCACCAACTCCGGTCACCTGTGCGTGTCCATTGAGCGAATCTATGTCGTGGACTCCGTCTGGGACGAATTCGTCCCGGCATTCACCGACCGCGTGAAGGCAATGTCCATCGGCGCTGGCTACGAGTGGGAAACCGAAATGGGCTGCCTGCAGTCGCAGGGGCAGTTCGACACGGTCAAGTCCATGGTCGACGAGGCCATCGAGGCCGGTGCCACTGTACTGGCCGGTGGTCGTCCTCGCCCGGATCTGGGACCGCTGTTCTACGAGCCAACCGTGCTTGCCGACGTCCCGGAGGGCGTCGCCCTGCTGACCGAAGAGGTATTCGGCCCAGTGGTAGTCCTCCAGCGCGTCTCGGATGTCCATGAGGCTATCGCCAAGTCCAACGATTCCCGTTATGGCCTCAACGCTTCGCTGTGGACCTCCCCGCGTCGCGCAAAGGAGCTGGCTCCACAGCTTGAGGCCGGCACCGTGAATGTCAACGATGGTTTTGCTGCAGCCTTCGCGTCTGTCGATGCCCCGATGGGTGGTTTCAAGGATTCGGGTGTGGGCCGTCGTCAAGCAGCAGGCGGCTTGCTGAAGTACACCGATGAGCAGACGGTGACCGTGCAGCGTCTTTCCCCGGTGTCGATGCCGCAGATGCCGCGTGAGCTGTACTCGAAGGTGTTCAACACGGCACTTGTCCTCGGCAAGAAGTTCAACGTCCTGCCGTAATACGTGTGTAGCGCACACAAATAGCAAAAAGCCAGGTCAGAAAACTCTCTGACCTGGCCTTTTGGTGCCCCCAGTGGGACTCGAACCCACACTGAAAGGATTTTAAGTCCTCTGCCTCTGCCAATTGGGCTATAGGGGCCCCTAAAAAAGATTAATGGGCGATATGGGTGTCTACCAAACTCGCCACAATTCCGTCGAGGATATCCTTCTCGCTGATGTAGAAAAAGCGCTGCTCTTCCTTGGCTGCCTCGGAAAGCGGCAACGCCTCAAACATGTCCATCAGACCGTCAACAATGATGGAACCACCGGCGAAGACATCCGCGCGCTTCGGGTGCATGACCGGATTCGCAGCAAGGGATTCCGCATCGGTCTCGACGACGGATGCTGTCAACGCACGCAACGCCGCAAAGCGCAGCTGCGACAGGTGGATTGCCTCCGGGTCGTAGGTTTCTAGGCCCTGTGCCAGCGCCGACAGGGTGGTGAAGGTCCCGGCGCAGCCGACGATGGTGCGAGCCTTGTCGACAGGCACCTTCGCAACAATCTCGTCGGCCAGTTCCGCAACATACGAACGCGCCTCCTGGACCTGCTCCGCCGTCGGCGGCGAGGCCTGCAGGAACCGTTCGGTCAAGCGCACACTGCCCATAGCCACGGAATCAGAGCCGGCTACCGTACCATCGTGGTCACCGACAATAACCTCGGTGGAGCCGCCGCCGACGTCGATGACGCAATACGGCCCCAGCTCGGGCTCCAAGTCATCGACTGCCCCGCGGAAGGACAGCGCGGCTTCCTCGTCGCCGGAAATAACCTCGGCCTCTGCACCCCACGGAGCGAGAATCTCGCGGGTCATGGCGAAGAAATCGTCGCGGTTGCTTGCGTCGCGCGTCGCCGATGTCGCCACCATTCGGACTGCTTGCACTTTTTCGACCTGCATAAGCTCTGCATACTTCATCAGAGCCTCCCGCACGCGCTCCAGTGCCTCCGGGGCCAGCATGCCAGTGGCATCCACGCCCTGGCCAAGGCGGACGATTTCCATCAGTCGGTGCAGTTCTGTGATTTCGAGAACTCCATCGACGACCTCGACCTGGCTGATAAGCAGTCGAAGCGAGTTAGTGCCGCAGTCGACGGCAGCGAGGGTCATCATTTACCCCTCCACCCCCGGATACGCAATACCGAGCTCGGAAATCGTCGGCCAGTCCGCGGGAATCGCGGTGCCGCGCAGCTTCTCATTCTCCGCCGCCAGCGCCACCGACTCCGTACCCAGTCGGAAGTGATCCGGCCCCTTTGCCAACGCGTAGGCAATAAGAACGTGTAGGCACTTCACGCGCGTCGGCATGCCACCACCGGAGAAGTCCGTGCCCAGGTCTTCCATCTCATTGCGCTCAGCCAGAAACGCCTCGTGTGCACGCTGGTAATCAGCGGCAAGCTCTTCGTCGCTTTCCAGACGCGCGGTCATTTCCTTCATCACGCCGGTCGTCTCCAACCGGGAGGCCTCCGCTGTCAAACGCGGATCAGTCAGGTAAAAGAGCGTGGGAAACGGCGTGCCATCGTCCAAACGAGGCTTCGTCTTGACCACACCAGGAGTGCCGTCGGGGCTGCGGTAAGAGATGTCCACTACACCCCGCGGTTCACGTCCGAGCTGCTCCGCTATCACTTCCAAATCTGCGGTATCCACAGACATCGGTCACACTCCTTTTGCTTCCGTTTTACTGACACATAATCTCACAGTGGCCTTACAAGCGCGTTGTTTCGCTTTACGACGGCACACTCCGCCGCGCATGCAACCTCACCGAGAGCCCTACGGAGATTTAGGACTCCGGTACCGTCGGCAAACTCTCGGGCCTCGTTGCCTGATCGCGCCCCGGATTAGGGCGAGTCTCTTCAGGTTCGGGCGGGATGGAAATGGAATCCCACAGCGTCTCGTACCACTTCTTTGCCTGGTGCTGCGGAATTTCCTCCGGCTGCGTCACGGGCTGTTCGCCCACTGCCGGATCGAGGATACGGAATGGGGTCTCCCCCGGCTCTACCAACCCCAGGCGCAGACGTGCCTGCTCCTTGATATAGGCGGGGTTGGAGTAAAGCTCCTTTTCATCCTCTAGCTGCTCAATTCGCTGTTCCATGCGAGCAATATTGTCCTGCGTTGCAGCCACATCCGCCTGCTGTTGTGCAAAAGTCCGCAGCGGGATTGCGAGAACAGATACTAAGAAAAGCACCAGTAGACCAATACCGATCTTCTGTGCCGTGCTCAGCGAGCGCATTCCCGATGCGATTGCCGCTGCCGAACGTTGCCCCGCCCCTGCAGGGCGCGACTGTGTTCCGCGGCGAGATCGGTCCGATGCACTCATGCCCCACACTCTACCCGACCGCCAGCCGATGAAATAACAAAAACCCGCCCACAACCACGTGCGTGGTGCGGGCGGGCAGTGCTATACGCAGCTTCCGCAGCGTATCAACTACTTACTTAAAACGCGGGAAAGCGCTGCGGCCAGCGTAGACTGCGGCGTCGCCGAGGTACTCTTCGATGCGCAGCAGCTGGTTGTACTTAGCAACGCGCTCGGAGCGAGCCGGAGCACCGGTCTTGATCTGGCCACAGTTGAGACCAACGGCCAGGTCAGCGATGGTGGTGTCCTCAGTCTCACCGGAGCGGTGCGACATCATGGTCTTGTAACCGGCGTTGTGGGCCATTGCGACGGCCTCGAAGGTCTCAGACAGGGAACCGATCTGGTTGACCTTGACCAGCAGAGCGTTAGCGGCCTTCTTCTCAATGCCCTCAGCCAGACGCTTCGGGTTGGTAACGAAGAAGTCATCGCCGACAATCTGGACCTTGTCACCAAGCTGAGCGGTCAGGGTAGTGTAGCCCTCCCAGTCATCTTCCTGCAGTGGATCCTCGATGGAGACGATGGCGTAGTTCTCAACCAGGTCAGCGTAGACAGCGGCCATCTCCTCAGCGGTGTGCTCGCCGCCCTCGAAGTGGTACTTGCCGTCCTTGAAGAACTCGGAAGAAGCCACGTCGAGAGCCAGAGCGACGTCGTCGCCCAGCTTGTAGCCAGCGGCCTCGATTGCCTCAACAATCAGGTCAAGAGCAGCCTTGGTGGAGTCAACCGACGGAGCGAAGCCGCCCTCATCGCCGAGACCAGTGGACAGCCCCTTGTCCTTGATGACCTTCTTCAGTGCGTGGTAGACCTCAGCGCCGACACGCAGTGCCTCCTTGAAGGTCGGGGCGCCAATCGGAGCAATCATGAACTCCTGGACGTCAACGCCGGAGTCCGCATGTGCACCACCGTTGAGGATATTCATCATCGGGACCGGTAGAACGTGGCCGTTCGGGCCACCGACGTAGCGGAACAGGTCCAGGCCAGCGGACTCAGCAGCAGCCTTGGCAACGGCCATGGACACACCGAGAATGGCGTTGGCACCCAGGCGGGACTTGTTGTCGGTGCCGTCCAGCTCAATCATGGTCTTGTCAACGAGACGCTGATCCTCAGCCTCGAGGCCGATAATTGCGTCCTCAATCTCCTCGAGCACCGCACGGACAGCCTTCTGGACACCCTTGCCCAGGTAACGATCCTCACCATCGCGGAGCTCGTGAGCCTCATGCACACCGGTGGAGGCACCGGACGGAACCGCAGCGCGGCCCACAGCGCCGTCTTCCAACAGCACCTCAACCTCAACGGTCGGGTTACCACGGGAGTCCAGAATTTCGCGTGCGTTCAACTCGATGATTGCAGCCATAGGTCACCTTTCCGCCGGAACCGTTCCGGCACATGACTCCAATTGTGGCACGGTTTGCCAACCTTCGCCTTAAATCCTTTTCACCCTATGCGGGCTGATTCAGCGCATAGTTCGCCGCAGCGTCCCGAACATCGCGAAGATACTGCTCAGATTGGTTATATGAGCGAATTGCAGATGCCCACCCTTCCGGGGTGGCGAGGTCGCGTTCGTCGCTGCAGAGCATCCGCGCGGTCGTCGCAGTCGCGTCGTCGATGTTATTGGGGTCCGCGACACTATCCCCCGAAGCATCCATCGCAAAGCGATGCCATGTCTCGGGAATAAACTGCATCGGCCCCACAGCGCGGTCATACTCTGTGTCACCATCGAGTTCGCCATTGTCAGTATCGAGAACCTCAGCGAAGCCATTCGTGCCGTCCAGCGGCGGACCGATAATCGTCGGACGCACTACCCCATCGGCACCGATATGCGCCGGCTTGAGCCAATTGCCCGAGTACGTGCCGTGATTAGTCTCCACCTTGCCCAGTCCTGCAAGCGTGTTCCACTCCAGGTGGCAGTTCGGGAACTGTTCGGCCGCAATCACATATGCGTTGCCGTAGGCGCGGAGGGCGTCCTCAGAAATCCCCGTCTTCGGAGAAATCTGCTGCGCCCACTGTCGGAGCTGTTCAGAGGTGCGCCCGGGCGCGTTGACATCAATCATCGGCGGTGGCTCAGCCGCGGCAGGCGGCACATTGTCCGGAATCGGCTTCTTGGTCAACGACGGGATAACGGGTCCAGTGAACATCGCCAACGCCCCAACCGTGCCAATGATAATCAGCACCGCCAGGGAGGTTAGACCGAGGCAGCCACAGCCTCGCGAGGACTTCTTTTTCCCCCTACTGCGGCCACGCGACTTCGCCCCGCGGGGTGCGGGGTGCGCGTATTCATCAAAGGGAGAATTAGAAGGCATGGGGAATTACTCTACGGGGTAAACCATAAAAATCACTCAAACTCGAGGACAGAAATCACTTTTGTTGGAAACTAGCTGTCGCTTTCCGACGGGCCGAGGTCCTCAGCCTCTTCGTTATCTTCGCTGCCCGCTGCCCACTGCCCAGCACTACCGGCCTGCTGATTCTCCATCTGGGCCAGCTCAGCCAGGAATGCGCGTGAAGCCTGTCGGGTTCGCTCTTCCGCACCGGACTCAGTCTCCAGTCCCGGGGTCGGGACCAGAATCTCCACTGGAATGTCTGCATCGGACAGTCCCAGCGCACGTGCGCGGCGGATGGCTTCCTCAGCCAAAGTCAGAGCTGGCAACTGCGTAGCCGGGTTCGAGCGCGGACGTCCGCGGCCGTAAGTCCACAGTCGCTCCTGCTCTTCCTCCGAGACCATTTCTCCCTCGGCCACAGTGCCGTCGAAGAGGTACGGCTGACGAGCTCGCATCTTCAAAATAAAGTCGGTCGCCACGTCGTCGAAGTCGAAGTCCTCAGCGATTTCAGCGTGGAAGAGGACTTGCAGCAGCAGATCTGACAGCTCGCTACGAATGTCACCGCCCTCGTTGACTGCATCGACAAACTCGTAGGTCTCTTCAATGAGATACGGCAGCAGGCTCTTGTGCGTCTGGCGAGCTTCCCACTGCCCCGTGCGCCGTGCGGCCGCCATGATGTCCACCGCCTCGACGACGTGGGGCAGACGAGCTGCGGCAAGCTGTTCCTGCGGAGTCAGCGGTTCTGCCACTGGTTCCGGTTCTGGTTCCGGCGCCGACTCCTGCACGGGAGCCGCTGCAACCGGAGCGGCCGGGTCCGCTGGAGCTGCTGGGTCCGGTGCATCATCCAGTTCGACGGAGTAGACTTTCTCGCCCGCATCGAGGCGATCGAGTACCTCGTCATTTTCCATATCGGTGGTGACTAGAATCTCCGCCTGGGACACCGAGTGCCCACCGGCGTCGGCGATTGCCCAGCGCACACGGATCGGGACTTCTTCGGTGTAGCTGACTTCACCGGTCAGCAGGCTAGCGGCTTCCAGCGGAATTGCAGTTGGAAAGCGGCTATCGAGCTTGATGATAGTCATACGGTTTCTAGTCCTTTCCCATGTGCGAGATATCCATACGTGGAATTCCCGCCATCGATGTCAAGAAGTCTGCTACCCACTGCACCAATGCAATATCGCGGACAGGTTTTGCCCGCAACCCTCGCCCTTCCTTCGGCATTCCGACGGAAACCGTGCGCGTTGCCGCACGATAGGTCGCCTGTGGATACAGGCGCTTGAGACGCACCTGCTTGGAGTCAGCAAGCTCCATAGGGGTTATTCTAATGTGCGCACCCATGGCTTGAACTTCATGCACGCCGAATTCCCGGCAAATAATTCGAAGTCGTGAAATAACCGCCAGTCTTTCCACCTCAATGGGTGGGGTTCCGTAACGGTCGATGAGTTCTTCGAGCACTACGTCGATATCGTCCAGCGCACTGGCGGCAGCAAATTTGCGGTACGCCTCTAGACGTAGGCGTTCCGACGACACATATTCGGCCGGAATATTCGCATCCACCGGCAAATCAATCCGAACTTCCTTCGGTTCGTTATCGGAAGCATCCGGCGTTTCACCATCGGCCACTGCCTTCAGTGCAGCCACGGCCTCGCCAACCAGTCGGACGTACATGTCGAAGCCGACGCCGGCAATGTGACCGGACTGCTCCGCACCGAGGATATTTCCGGCTCCGCGCATTTCCAGGTCCTTCATGGCCACGGCCATACCGGCACCCAAGTCATTGTTCTGCGCGATCGTGGACAGACGGTCGTAGGAAGTCTCCGTCAGCGTCTGATTCTCCGGGTAGAGGAAGTAGGCATAGGCGCGCTCACGGGAACGGCCCACGCGACCACGCAGCTGGTGTAGCTGGGAAAGACCCATATGGTGGGCGTTTTCCACAATCAACGTATTGGCGTTGGCAATATCCAGGCCGGTCTCCACGATGGTGGTACACACCAGCACGTCGTACTCGCGCTGCCAGAAGCCATCGACCGTGCGCTCCAGCTGCTCCTCCCCCATCTGACCGTGGGCCACCACCACACGGGCCTCGGGCACCAAATTGCGGATATTCTGTGCGACCTTGTCAATGGTTTCCACCTTATTGTGCAGGTAGAACACCTGGCCGTCGCGAAGCAGCTCGCGCCTGATAGCAGCGGCGACCTGCTTGTCAGACTGCGCGCCGACGTATGTCAGCACCGGGTGGCGGTCCTGCGGTGGGGTGAGAATCTGGCTCATCTCGCGGATGCCGGCAATCGACATTTCGAGCGTGCGCGGAATTGGCGTTGCGGACATGGTGAGCACGTCGACGTGGTGACGCAGCGCCTTGATGTGTTCCTTGTGCTCGACGCCGAAACGCTGCTCCTCGTCAACGATGACCAGACCGAGTTCTTTCCACTGCACGCCGGTCTGCAAGAGACGATGCGTGCCGATAACAATATCAACCGTCCCATTCTTCAACCCTTCGAGAACCTCTTTGGAGTCCTTCGGCGAGGTGAAGCGAGACAGCCCGCGGATGGTGACTGGGAAGCCCTCCATACGCTGAGTGAAAGTAGTCAAATGCTGCTGTGCCAACAGCGTGGTCGGCACCAACACTGCTACCTGACGGCCATCTTGAACCGCTTTGAAAGCAGCACGCAGTGCCACCTCGGTCTTGCCGTAGCCGACATCGCCGATGAGCACGCGGTCCATCGGTACCGGCTTTTCCATGTCGGACTTGATTTCGTCGATGGCCTGCAGCTGGTCCTCAGTCTCGGTGAAGGGGAAGTTATCCTCCATCTCCTGCTGCCACGGCGTATCCGGCGCGAACGCGTGGCCCGGCGCGGCTTGACGCTCGGCGTAGAGCTTGACCAGCTCTTCCGCAATCTCGCGGACAGCACCACGGGCCTTGCGCTTGGTGGACTTCCAGTCCGAGCCGCCCATCTTCGACAGCGCGGGCTTTTCGCCGCCGACATAGCGCGACAGCAGATCCAGGCTCTCCATCGGCACGTAGAGCTGGTCCGAGGGGCCTCCGCGCTTGCTCGGTGCGTACTCGAGCACCACGTACTCGCGGCGAGCCTGATCCTCGCCCGTGCCGATGGTGCGCTCAGTGAGCTTCACAAATCGACCGATGCCATGAGTGTCGTGTACGACGTAGTCGCCGGCCTTCAGTGCCAGCGGATCCACGCGACCACGGCGCTTCGCCGGTTTACGGCGACCACCAAGGGCACCTTCCGCGATGCGGTTACCCGTGATGTCCTGCTCAGTAATCAGAGTCAGCGCGCCACCGGGAATACGCGGGAACACCAGGCCGCCGTGCAAAACACCCTGGTAGACGGTAATTCTTCCGGACTCGGGATACTCCGGGCCCGCCGCCATGCGCGTCGCAATTCCGGCTTCCCTAAACCTTTCCGCTTGCCGACGCGCTCCCGCGGGCGTCGCCGCCACGTACGCCACTCGTTCCCCCGCGACCGTGGCATCGCGCAGCTGCTTCATCAGGTGACCAATTTCCTTTAAGTCACCGCGTGGCGCGGGCCCAGGCTCAAAGGTTAGCGGCAGCACATCATCTTCGGTGACCCCCGCCTCCAACATGCCGGGCGGGGAAATATGCCACGAGGTGGGCATCGGGATAGAGGCCAAGCTGCGGTAAGCGCTGGGCTCCAGACCATCGGTGGCGATTGGCGCCGAGCCACCCATCGCGGCCGTTTCCCACGCTGCGGCCATAAACTCCTCGCCCGCACTAATCAGGTCCTGCGCGCGAGAGCGAATGCGCTCCGGCCCGCACATGAGCACATGCGTTTTCTCCGGCATGACCTCGGTGAGCATCTTCATCGGATGCTGACTAATCAGTGGAATCAGCGACTCCATGCCCTCCACCCACTGGCCATCACCGATGCGGGTGAGCATTTCTTGGACCTGTCCAGAACGCGTGGTGGCGAGTTTCTCCGCGGCGGCCTTCACGTCGTCGTCGATAAGCAGTGCACGACACGGGAAGATATCCAGCTGGTCGATCTCTATCTCAGAGATTGTGCGCTGGTCAGCGACGGAAAAGGCG
Source organism: Corynebacterium sp. HMSC073H12 (assembly GCF_001837775.1). NCBI lineage: Bacteria > Bacillati > Actinomycetota > Actinomycetes > Mycobacteriales > Corynebacteriaceae > Corynebacterium > Corynebacterium sp. HMSC073H12. The sequence continues at coordinate 254,385 of NZ_KV834040.1, forward strand.
CGCAGGTCGGTAACCTCGTCACCCCAGAGCTCGATACGAACCGGCAGCTCTTCGGTCGCCGGGAAGACATCGACGATGCCGCCACGCACGGCAAACTGGCCACGCCTGCCGACCATGTCCACATGCGAATAGCCGTGATGCACCAGCCGCTCAACCAGGTTCTCGCAGTCCTGGTCCAGCTGGATGTGGATGGGCGCGCTGGCTTCAGCCTCGAGGTCGTCCACAATCGGCTGCACCAACGAGCGCACCGCCGCAATCAGAACGTCGACTTTGCCCCGGCGAACGTCGTAAAGCGCCTTACGACGCTGCGCCACGGTATCCACGGCCGGCGAAAGCTTCTCATGCGGGAGTGTCTCCCACGAGGGGAACATAGCTACACGGTCGCCGATCATCGACTTGACCTCGGCAGTCAGGTCCTCCGCCTCACGGCCAGTAGCCGTGACGACCAGCACCGGCACCTTCGTGGACATGGCGTAAATAAGGTGCGAACGCACCGGGTCCGCACCCGTGAGCGCCAGCTCGTCTTCGCCGATGCGCCCGAGCACGCCGACAAATTGGGGATCCGTGACAACGAGGCTTTCCAGCCCCGACAGCGGGTTCGGCAGAATGCTGGGTGTGGCTTTCGCCGAGGAAGACGCAGAAGTTGGCATAGCCCCAATATAACCATGCACCCCGGATTCACCCTGCGTGCTGGTTAGCCGTTCTCCGCCACCTGCATCGGGTCTGCTGCAGCACCTGCTCCGAACTTCGCGCCCTCAGCGGCCGCTGGCACATCAGCGGAGCCATGCAGAGTCGGGGCCCCCTCCATGCCGGCCAGCCCGTTCCAGCACAGGTTCACGATGTGCGCCGCCACCGTCTCCTTATCCGGACTGCGCTTCTCCATCCACCAGCGAGCGGTCTGCGAAACCATACCGACCATGCAGTTTCCGTAGAGCACCGACATGGCCGGGTCGAAGCCAGCGCGTTTGAAAGCCTCGGCGAGGATAGGCGTAACCGACTCAGTGGCATTATTCAGCAGCGTCTCATAGCCACCCGCCACACCGGGGTCGCGAGAAATAATGGAGAATCCCTCCGGGTTTTCCTCGACATAAGTCAGCAGTGCCAACACCGCCTGTTCGATGCGGTAACGCGAGCGCCCCAGGGACAACGCTTCCCTAATCGTGGCCTCCAGGGTCTTCATCTCCTGGTCGACGACTGCCTGGTAGAGCCGCTCTTTGGTACCAAAATGCTCGTAGACAACCGGCTTTGACACCCCGGCTGCGGCAGCGATCTCCTCCATTGAGGCGGCATCAAGCCCCTTGGCGGCAAAGATTCCACGGCTGACTTCTGTCAGCTGAGCTTTGCGCTGTGGACCGGTCATACGTCGTCTCGGAGAATTGGAGGCCATGCTTTTAGATTAGTGGCTAAAGTCTTGCTATCGTATATCGCAGGCGCAAGCGAGCCGGCTGAGTCGACTCAGCCATGCAATTTTTTCGCGTTCGCCCCATTCTCCCATGGTGTAATGGCAACACTCCGGTTTTTGGTACCGGCATTCTAGGTTCGAGTCCTGGTGGGAGAGCAAGCGGGGGGCCGGCCCCTTAATTAAGAAGTGACTTTTCGCCCCGCCGTGACCGTGATGCACCCTGACCGAGGAGTAGCAAGTTTCATGTCAAACGGTTCGGCCACCGCTGTGGTCATTCTCGCCGCGGGTCAAGGCACCCGAATGAAATCCGATACGCCGAAAATGCTGCACGCTATCGGCGGTCGTACCATGTTGGAGCACGCGCTCTATGCCGCCAAGGGCATTAATCCGGAAGAGATTGCTGTTGTCGTTGGCCACCAGCGCGAAAAGGTAATCGACGCCATCGGCACCTGGACAGAGAAGGCCGAGCACTCCAACGACGTCGTCATTGCCCCGCAGGAAGAGCAAAACGGTACCGGCCACGCTGTTCAGTGCGCACTGGAACACCCTGAGCTGCAGAATTTCGATGGCACCATCTTGGTAACCACTTCCGATGTTCCGCTGCTGGATTCCGAAGCGCTCCAGGCGCTGCTCGAAGAGCACAACCGCAAGCCACGCGCTGCCGTGACCGTGCTGACCTCCACTGCTGAAAACCCGCACGGTTACGGCCGCATCGTTCGTAACGCCGACGGCGAAGTTCTGCGCATCGTGGAGGAAAAGGACGCCTCCGACGAGGAACGTGAGATCACCGAGGTCAACTCCGGTGTCTACGCATTCGATGCCGAGACCCTGGCAAACGCCCTCAAGCAGTTGGACACCAACAATGCCCAGGGCGAGCTCTACCTCACCGATGTCATTGGCATCGCCCGTGAGGCTGACCGCTCAGTGCGCGGCCACCGCCTCGCCGACGCCACCGTCGTCGCCGGTGTCAATGACCGCGTACAGCTGGCTACCCTTGGCCGCGAGCTCAACCGCCGCACCTGCGAGGAAGCTATGCGCGCGGGTGCCACTATCGTCGATCCGGACACCACGTGGATTGATGTTGAGGTGGAGATCGGACGCGATGTCACGATTCTGCCGGGCACCCAGCTGCACGGCAAGACTGTGATTGGCGACGGGGCCACCGTGGGACCGGACACGACACTGACCAACATGGTCGTCGGCAAGCGCGCCAGCGTCGTGCGTACACACGGTTCCGATTCGGAGATCGGCGAGGATGCGACGGTCGGACCGTTCACCTACATTCGCCCGAACACCAAACTCGGTGTCGGCGCGAAGCTCGGTGGCTTCGTAGAGGCGAAGAACGCGCAGATTGGAAACGGTTCGAAGGTTCCGCACCTGACCTACGTCGGCGATGCGGAGATTGGCGAGCACTCCAACATTGGCGCCTCCAGCGTGTTCGTGAACTACGACGGTGTCAACAAGCACCGCACCGTTATCGGCTCGCATGTTCGCACCGGCTCCGACACCATGTTCATCGCTCCGGTGACCGTGGGTGATGGTGCGTACTCAGGTGCAGGTACTGTTATTAAGGACGACGTTCCTCCGGGAGCATTGGCGGTCAGTGGTGGCCGTCAGCGCAACATCGAGGGATGGGTCGAGCGGAAGCGTCCAGGTACCGCTGCTGCTGAGGCAGCGCAGGCGGCGCAGGTAGCTGACAACGCTGACAACAACAAGGAAGACCAGGAAGGCTAGACGGCAGATGACCGGCCAGTGGATCGATAACCAAAAGAACCTCATGCTCTTCTCCGGAAGGGCACACCCGGAATTGGGCGAGGCAGTTGCCAAGGAGCTCGGCACAGAGCTGACTCCGATGACCGCTCGTGATTTTGCCAACGGCGAAATCTTCGTGCGCTACGAGGAATCCGTCCGCGGTTCCGATGCCTTCGTGCTACAGGCACACCCGGCACCGCTGAATAAGTGGCTCATCGAGCAGCTGATTATGATTGACGCGCTCAAGCGCGGTTCGGCCAAGCGCATCACCGCTATCCTGCCGTTCTTCCCATACGCCCGCCAGGACAAGAAGCACCGTGGCCGTGAGCCGATTTCCGCTCGCCTGGTCGCTGACCTGCTCAAGACCGCCGGCGCTGACCGCATCGTCTCCGTGGACCTCCACACCGATCAGATTCAGGGCTTCTTCGACGGCCCGGTCGATCACATGCACGCCATGCCGATTCTGTCGGAGTACATCAAGAAGAACTACTCCCTGGACAACCTCGTCGTGGTCTCCCCTGACGCCGGCCGTGTGAAGGTTTCCGAGAAGTGGGCCAACACCCTGGGCGATGCCCCGCTGGCTTTCATTCACAAGACCCGTTCCGTCGATGTCGCGAACCAGGTTGTCGCCAACCGTGTGGTCGGCGAGGTCTCCGGTAAGACCTGTCTACTCATCGACGACATGATTGACACCGGCGGCACCATCGCCGGCGCTGTCAAGGTGTTGCGTGAGGCTGGCGCTTCCGATGTCATCATCGCTACCACGCACGGTGTCTTCTCTGACCCAGCTCGCGAGCGCCTGTCGAAGTGCGGTGCCCGCGAGGTCATCACCACCGATACTCTGCCGCAGTCCACCGAGGGCTGGGACAACCTGACCGTCCTGCCAATCGCGCCGCTGCTGGCTAAGACGATCCACGAGATCTTCGAAAACGGTTCCGTCACCACTCTCTTCGAGGGCCAGGCATAAGCTCTTTCCGCTTGCCGACGGGCACCCCGCCGCGACCAGCAACCTAGTTTTGCTGGTGGTGGCGGGGTTTGCTGTTTGACCTGTTAGTCCACTACAATTTTTCCGGTAAGTCTCGGCGAGGGCGGCCACAGTAGGTGGTTGCCGTTATCGACGCGACGCTCGCAGCCCAACTTTTGCGCCCACGGTGGCATGGATGCGGCACGTGCTCGACTCGACGACTCAGTATCGAATCGTTTAGGAGTCCATTTTCATGGCAAAGCCCAACATCATCAAGATTGATGCTCGTAACCGCACCGAGTTCGGCAAGGGTGCCGCTCGCCGTGCCCGCGTTGCTGGCGACATCCCGGTTGTCATCTACGGCGCTGACCTGGATGCTCCGAAGCACATCCTCGTTGACACTCTGGATTTCCACGCTGTCATCCGTAACCACGGTGTCAACGCTGTTCTGGACGTCAACATCGAGGGCGAGTCCCAGCTGTCCATGGTTAAGGCTGTTGACCAGAACCCGCTGACTCTCGACATCGACCACGCTGACCTGCTCGCCATTCACCGTGACGAGAAGGTTGAGGTTGAGGTTCCGGTCGTTCCGACTGGCGAGCTCGCTCCGGGTGCCCTGCTCATGCAGGATGCCGAGACCATTCTGGTCAATGCACCGGTTCTGGCTATTCCGGAAGAGATCGAGGTCTCCGTCGAGGGTGCAGAGGTCGGCACCATGGTTCACGCCGGCGACGTTACCCTGCCAGAGGGCCTGGTCCTCACCGACGACGCTGACCTGCTCATCTTCAACATCGTCGAGCCGGAGGAGGAGCCGGCTGGTGACGTCGATGCCGACATCGAGGGCATGGGCGAGGCTGAGACCCCGGATGAGCCGGCTGAGGAATCCGCTGAGTAATTTAAGCGCTCGTAAAATTAGCTAACAGCTAGACGAAACGGGGACGGAAGCAATCTTCCGTCCCCGCTTTTCTATGCTTTGCGATGTTTCGTCATCATCGCCACTGCCGGCGTAATCAGCAGAGCATTAGCACCAGCCATCGCAATGGCCATAGCCGCTACCCCGCCCACATCTGCAATAACGCCAAACAGCAACGCGCCGGCAGGAATCAAAACGCGATCGGTCTGAGAGATACCACCGAATAGACCTCTCTGCTCTTCCGGAGCCAGCAAAAGGACCGCTGCCCTATTCGAAGTTCTGTATAACTGTCCCACCAGTCCAATCACCCCGATTAGAACTAGTCCGACTGCTACCGGCAGGTACCCAACTGCTGACAGAGCTACCGTCGGCAAGCACAGAAGCGCAGCAGACAGGAAAGCAATTGTGCTGGGGCGCTCGGGTAATAGGAAACGAAGGCAGAGTGCTCCGGTGACTGCTCCGACACCTGAAGACGCAGAAAGATAGGCGATTCCCATCTCCGCCTTTTCGTCGAAAATCACATCGGCGAGGATTGGCAGCATGGCTGTGTAGGGAAATATGCACAGCATTGGACCTGCACCGAGAACTAGCTGAGCTCCAAGTCTGGGGAAGCTCCACGCCTGAGTTAGCACCTCCGACCAGGGCGACTTCTTCGCTCGAGCATGCACGCAGCCAACAGGGAATTGCCGTGGAAGTGCACGGGCCAGCACTGCCGAGATAGCGAATCCAAGCCCACTAACTGCAATTACAAGTGCCGGTCCCTCTCCTGCCATTAGTGCTCCTGCGAGCCCAGGCCCAAGAATCAACGATGTTGTCAGTGCTAGTGACAGCGACGACATCGACCTCAACAGTCCCGCTTCCGCACTAATCCGCGCAAGTACGGTATTGCGAATTGCTGGTTCTGCCGAGGTTACCGTTGAGCGCGCGGCCACGAGAAGCAAAACCGCCCACACTGCCCACTGATAGTCTGCAACGAAATACATTGTTCCGGCACATGCCAGAGTCATCACGGCCCCAACGGCCAATACAGCAGCCAGCAGTCGGGTGGGCTCGGACCTGTCGGCCAGCGCGCCCAGGTGTGGCCCGGCTACGATGAGCGGAACCAGGCGGGCGAGGGTCATTATTCCCACCATCGTCGCTGAATTCGTCGTATGAAACACCCACCAGTTGAGCGCCACTAGTTCAGCCGCAGCTGCGATACGTGACAGGAGAGCCTGCCCAATCAGTACTCGAATTGCCCAATTCAAACGTCTATCACTCATGCACCAACTCCGCTACCAGCGGATTTGCCCTGTCAACATAAATGTCTGCACCAGTCTCCGTCAACCTCATAGACAAAAATCCCTTGCGTCTCATGGTTGGTCGCCCCATCCACTCGAGATCCTGAACAGGAATAGGTAGTCGGCACTCCGAGATAACGCGGTCGACCTGCACTCGGACGCGGTGCCACAGCGCTTCTTCGCCTATACCCTGAGCCTTGGCGAACTCCTGCACGATTCCATCGAGATTGCCGAATACACAGGCGTAGAATCCCTTGTTCAGAAACTCTTCATAATTGTCGGTCAGGGTTATTGAACCTTTTTCGAATGCCTGCGCCGATTTGGCTCCTAACCGAGAAGCCAGCGCACGCAGCCCGGAAAAGTCTCGGAGGAGCAATCCTCGATAAACTGGAGCCTCCCCGCTGAGGTCAATCTTGACCATTGTGTTCTGCAAATGTTGCTCCAAGGAAATGCCGTGGAAGAACATGAGTCCGAATACCGTTGCCACGAGGTCGTAGACGTAGTCATCGAAGAATCCGGGTGCGATATCCGCCAATGGACTTTGTACCTCTTCGCAGTGACCCCTTAGTGAGGAAGCACTCACTGCAATCTCCCCGTCGTTCAAGTACACCGAGGGATCTTCGCGTATTAGTGCCGATAAACCCCTCTGTCGAGTCTTTGTGTCCTCTTCGCGGCGAGCCAGTGCGACTCCCGCCAGCTCGGGCACCACCGTCACCTGAGGGTTCAGCCCTACTTCCTGACGCAGCCGTTCAACGGCTTCACTAACAACTTCGGCGACTCTAGGCGTTCCCAGCGCGCTGTTTTGGGAAATCGACCGCCTGGTCGAGGTCAGGGTGACGTCGACAGCACACTTGAGAAACGGCCTGCAACCCAAAGCTCCCAGCGAGTGCGGAATCAAGGTGCGAAGAGAGATTGTCGGTCGGGCAGCAAGAGTCAGCAGCGGAATCACAACAATTTTGCCAGCGACAATTTCGTCCTCGTAGACGTCGGTGATGACGTGGCGTAGTTGCCAGGGGTGCACCGGAATAATTGCGTAGTCGCCCGCAACATGGGCTCGGTCGAGGTAAGACTTTGCTGCTTCGATATGCTTCGGAAAATGCTGCTCCAGAAGCTGCTCAAAATCCCCACTGGCCCCGGGCTTGGACATTTCCACCATGCCTCGATCGACGGCGACGAATCTGAGATCAACCGTGCCGCCCGATTCTGGGCCATAGAGCATCGATTCCTCTGTACTAAAACCACGCCGTAATTTGGCCAACGGGTGTACGTTATGCCCAGAAATACAGAAAGAATCAGCGGCCGCTGTCGCCTCATGAGACAGCAAGGGACGCAGCAGCTCCCAGAAGCTACCGGACCAGTCCCCAATCCGTCGACTTACTTGAGCTCGAACCAACGCCAAGTTCTCCCGGGCGTTGGAGATATCAGGTTGCAGGGCGACTAGGGCATCGTCGGAAAGTTCCTCTTCGGCGGCCGATTTCTCAATCCGGTGTCGGAGAGTCTCATCAGCCCAGCTCAGCCATGGCTCAATACGCTGACAGAAGTGCTTATTGTCCAGCAATTCAATAGCAGCGAGTGGATTTAGTTCATAGACATAGTCCTGTTCTGTGACCGCGCCACTTAGCCGCATACCGAGCACCCGCTTAATCGGCACCTCGGAACCGAGAAACTTCCGAAAAACGATTTCGCTGATGTTTTCGCCGCCGTCCTCCACAGACTCCAGCAAAGCTGCACGGATACGCCAGTACTCCTCCGCAAGCAATTCACTATTGCCCCGGTCAATCCTACGACGCGTAGGTGCGGGAAGATTGGCTGCTAAGTGCAGGTGACGGTAAAGGTTCGCGACAAGTGGATAAAAGGCTTTATCCACAAGCCGGATCGGGTCATCTTCGACAAGCGCGGTTCCTCGTAGCTGCTGCCCTACTGAAGTACGTCCGATGGGCCCCTGCTCGAGGACTCGGCACCCGCCCAAGTCACGGACGATTATGCGCTCCGGCCAACCATCACGCAGCACAATCACAGTGTTTTGCGGGTGCGGCTCCACCGCGATACCCCACCGTGCCAGCAGCGCTGCGACTGGCACGAAGAGGAGCCGTCCCAGCTCCCGGAACCACTTTTCGTATACACCTGGTTCGTTGCCCAATTCATCGAAGAGATCGCACAGAATGGGACGAGACGACAGCGGATTGCGGGAAAGAAGCGTCGCCACCGGCATGGCCACATCATCAGCTTCAAGGTCTGCAGTGGGATCCTCTCGGAATACGGCGCCAAAGCAGTGCGCTCGCAGTCCTGAGTCTGCATCCCACCGCACGGCAGCAATATCTCTTGCGACGACAAATCCCGGCTTATCGTCGCTACTCCGCGGGTTAAACCCGCTGTCAAGCTCCAACACCTCAGAAATTTTTTCCGAGATAACCGGTGCCGCGACCGCTCCCGCCGAAATACCTCGAACCGCCCCTGTGAGCTGAATTTCAACCGCAACCTTGATGTGCATCGCCCCCTTTCCATCCGACACTCGGAGAGTGCGAACCGACATTAGGGGCTCGGCAAAGGCAGTGGTGTCCAGCAAGATGATTTCGCCATTAGCGATTTCGTTATTGAACTCGGATGCGATGATTCTCTCCCATTGGAACGGGTGGACTGGAATCACGGACCATCCGCTAATTCGCCGTCGCTCTAGCTCTGATGCCAGCGCCGAGGCAAGGCGTGGTAAGTGGCTGCGAATAGCCTCCAGCGTGGGCAGCCCTACTTCATGCACCCGCGCGTTGTTCACAGCGGCGAAGCGAAGTTGGATAGATTCGGTCTGTTCGGGGAGGACGTCGGACCATTTTTTGCCAATTCCGAGCGACGTCTTCGCTGCTGGACTCGCCGGGTGGCCGTCACAGACTAGCTGTTCACACCGAGAGAGAAGAGCAGAGGCTCCAGCTTCACCCGAGAGTTTTTCCGAACGCCGACGCAATGCATCCACCAGTGCGAAATAACCTGCTCCGGAGTCCCCTACGCCCCAACGCCGAACTATTCCCTGACGAGCTCGGCGCAGGCCTGCCACACTATCGGAGATTTCAGCACAGGCTCGGTCGAGGTTCGTTGGATTTATGCTGAGCAAGCGCTCTTCAGCGAGTCTCCTAAGTAAATCTGCTGAAGTTAGCTCACTGTCGATGAGGCGTTCGGCCTGTTGAACTGACTTTCCTTCTTGAATCAGGAGACGCTCGGATCGGAGAGCTGAAACGAGTCGTCGCCTAATTTCGGCTTCACAACTGTCACTATTTACATACACATTTGGCAACACAGAAGGTAAGGCTACCCTAATTTACTTATGCACGCCATAGGCGATTGGAAGATTTCGCCCAGTCTCCGGATCTTCAACCATGAGCGACGAGATTCCAAATGCACGTCGAATCAAAGCCGAATCGAAAGTCTCTCGCGTCGGGCCCTGTTCAACGATGCGTCCATCGCGCATCACAACCACATAGTCGGAGTACTTCGCCGCATGAGCCATGTCATGGACAACCATTACAATCGTCCGCCCTTTACGGTTTAGTTCCTGAACCAAGTCAAGAATCGACAGCTGGTGCGCGGGATCGAGAAAGGTCGTCGGCTCATCGAGAAGCATAATATCGGTGTCCTGAGCCAAGGTCATGGCAATCCACATTCGTTGCCGCTGCCCACCGGACAGCGCCATCGCATCCGTATCAAGGAATTGTTCAATTCCGGTCTGCCGGGCCGCCTGCGTAATCGCCGAGTGATCCTCGGCGCTTAACGACGCAAAAGCTCCCGAATACGGGTAGCGGCCGAAAGCGATGAGCTCGCGAACTGTCATCCCATCCGGAACCACAGGCTGCTGCGGTAGAAAGGACAGGCGCCGGGCGAACTGACGAGCCCCAAATTCGGAGATTCGGCGACCGTCCAGTTCTGCGGCTCCACGTTCAGGTGTCAACTGCCTGCCAAGCACCTTCAGCAGGGTCGATTTTCCACTGCCGTTAGGACCGATAAGAGCCGTAATTTTCCCGTGCGGGATTTTCAGCGTGACATCCTTGACAATCAACTCTGCGCCATAGCCCGCCGACACTTCAGTACAGGTAAGAGAGTCTGTCATAAGTTTCTACTTCCTCTTCACGCTCGTTACTCGATGAACCAGGTAGATGAAATAGGGCGCTCCGACAATTGCAATTAACGCCCCCACGGGAATCTCCGTCGGAGCAAACGCCCAGCGCCCCACAGCATCAGCAGCGACCACCAGAGCTGCACCCGCCACGGCGCCCACGGGAATCTGACGCGCAAGATTCTGCCCCACCAACAGCTTCGCTGCGTGCGGGATAATCAGCCCGACGAATCCCAAGACACCCGCTGCTGCTACCGCCGCGGAGCCGCATGCCACTGCGACCATCAGCGCTAGGATTCGCAGCACGTTAAAACGGCCACCGATACTGACTATCGTTGAATCATCCAGTACCAGGGTGTTGAAGTGGCGCGCGAACACCAATGCCACTGCTGTCCCCACAAAGATGACGGGGGCAACGGTAAGCGCATCCGACATGGTGCGCGCATATAGAGAACCCTTCAGCCAAGTCATCGCGGCACCGGCCTCTGGCGCCACACGCACAAGGAGCAGCTGTGTCACAGCAGCAAGCCCCACAGATACAGCCACGCCTGTCAGCGCCAAACGCGCAGGATCAGCCACTGCCCGACCAGCCGCTGCAAAAACCGTCAATCCCCCGAGAAGGGAACCAACGAACGCGATCGGGGTGAGTGCCAGTGCTGGCAGAGATCCGAAACCGAGAAGTGCGACGACCGCCGCCAGGCCACCTCCAGCAGTAATTCCTAGAGTGTCCGGCGCCGCTAGCGGGTTACGCAATGCGACCTGAAGCAAACTTCCTGCCACGGCCATCCCCACACCCGCCAGCACGCCCACGACTATGCGTGGCATTCTGTAGCGCCAATAGAGATTTTCTCCGGAAAGAAGCCCGGCAATAACGTCGGGAAGCGACTTCTGAACTGCTCCAATCCCCATACCGACTAGGCAAGCCAGCACGAGGAACAATGAACTGACGAGGAGCACTAGGGCAAAGCGACTCTTAGTAACCACGCCTGCGACCTCCCTGACGTGCAGACCTGATCGAACGGATTCCCCATAGCAGCAGCGGAGCGCCTGCAATACCGGTGAGAATGCCTACCGGAGTCTCCGCGGGGGCCCACAGCCACTGCCCCAGGCTATCCGCGATGAGAAGCGTGGCCGAGCCTACGACGGCAGCTGCCACCAGGCTGCGCCTGTGCGTGCGACCCGCTACTCGCTGCGCGACGACAGCCGCAAGCAGCCCCAGAAAACCAATCGGCCCCGCGGCCGCTACACATGTGGCGGTCAGTACTACAGCCCCGACAACTGATCCGACACGCACACGCGCGGGATTCGCACCGATAGACCTACTGACTGCATCACCGGCACCGAGGGCATCTAGGGCACGCCCACCTGCGGCAAAGGCAGGAAAGATGAGCACCAAGGCGATTAGGGCTGGAACCAGGTCCGGCAGGCGAACTCCGGCGAGACGACCATTGAGCCAGGCCAATACGGTAGTCAGCTGAGCTTCATCCAAGACGAGGAAGATTGATGTCAGCGCGCTAAATATGGCCGACACAGCAATGCCCAATAAAACCATCTTTTGAATCGCGTTTGCACCGCCAGATTCTGGGCTAGATCCACGCATACTCAAAGAGATAGTGAATGCTGCCGCCGCGCCACCACCAATTAACGCGCCGGGCAAAAGCAGCGCACCAGTCGCAGACCCAGTTACGAACGCAGTCGCAACAGCGCCAAATGCAGCACCGGAATTAACTCCGGTAATTTGCGGGTCAGCCAGCGGATTGGCAGTTGCGGTACGCAGCAGAACGCCGCCGACACCGAGACTGGCGCCGACGATCACAGCTGCTAAAAGTCGATCACGGGTAAGGCTGCGTAATTCCGGATAGAGCTGCGGGGCATTAGCCGGAGCTGACAGTCCAGATAGTCGGTAGAAACTAATTGCCACGACAGTTACTACACAGATGAGTACGCATGCCCAAAAGGCACGGAATTTCATTAGGAATTGATAATTTGATCCAACATCGCCTCTGCGGCCAGCGGACCGCGGGAGCGTGACCAAGTGTCCTGATCAACGTCAACGATGTTGCTTACGACATCTGCGTACGGGCTGGAACGGAATCCCTCAATATCGTTGTACAGGTACATAACGTCGAGTTTCATTCCCGGGAGCTTGTCACCGGTCAGCTCGGCTACGTCAGTCTTGGACTCGATGGCGGACTTCTCTCCATCGTAGCCGTACTCGTAACCAGCAGCGGTCAGGAGAGAACCTGCGAAGGAGTCCTTGACCCAAGTGTAGAGGGTGTTCTTGGACCAACCAACGACGGCTGCTCGCGTGCCCGGCGCGACCTTCTCCTTTGCCTTTACCACCTTGTCCTCGATGCGGGCGCGGACTTCTGCAGCCTTGTCCTCAGCGCCAATCTTGGTCGCAATGTCATCCATCGCATCGAGCACCTCGGTATAGGAGGTGTCACCGTATGCTTCGGTCGGAGCAATTTCCTTCAGCTGATCCATAATGGATGCCTGCCGTGTCGGGCTTGCCAGAATCAAGTCCGGTTCAAGCGACTGAATGACCTCCAAGTTCGGCTGTTTCGCCTGCCCCACCGATGTAATGCCGTCGAGCTTGCCCTCGAGGGTTTTAGGCGCGGCGGACTTGCCAATCTCTACAATACCGACCGGCTTAACACCAAGTGCGTAAAGAATTTCCTCGTAACGCCAGTCGAGAGCTACTACACGGATAGAGGAAGCGTCTTTCTTCTCTTCTGCCGCAGAGTCACCATTAGATTCCTGCCCATCAGCGCATCCGACCAGGACAAACACCAGGGCGAGACTCATTGCAATAATGGCGGCGAAAAATCGTGCGCGGCGAGGTTCAGCCATGCTCATTCGATTTAAGTAATTTAGCATGACCTAATTTTGCAACCATTGGCTAACCTAACGCAACCACTTATTTTTCACTTTTCATTCGACTAGCCCCGGCCTCTACCCCCGCAGTTGCCTGTTCTCCACAACCCGGCCCGTGTGCCAAGATTGAACTCATGAACGTCTCCACCACACCCCTGCTTGTCGTGGGGCTCGGCAACCCTGGGCCCAAATATGAACTCACCCGTCATAACGTCGGCCATCTGGTGCTAGATGAACTAGCCAGCCGCACTTCTCCGATGCCCTCGTCGTTTAGCGTGCATAAGAAGTCCAACGCTGAGATTGTGCAGACTCGGTTTAAGACCTCCGATGGTGGCGAGCGACAGGTGATTCTGGCTAAGCCCAGGACGTACATGAATCTGTCGGGTGGGCCGATTGCGGCACTGGCCAAGTTCTTCAACGTGGCACCTACCGACGTCGTCGTAGTCCACGATGAGCTGGATCTGGACCCGGGCGGGGTCCGCCTCAAACGTGGCGGTGGCGAAAATGGTCACAATGGCCTGCGCTCGACCACGAAGTCGTTGGGCACGAAGGACTACATACGGGTGCGCATTGGCATTGGCCGACCTCCGGGCCGCCAAGATCCCGCTGACTACGTGCTGCGTAACTTCAATGCCAAGGAGCGCGAGGAACTCGCTTTCACCCTGCCCACCGCGGCGGAGGCAGTGGAGCTAATCGCCAGCCACGGGCTGGAGATTGCTCAGAACCAGGTGCACGGGCGGTAGCAGATAGAGGCAAATGGCAGCAACGAGCCCCCTTCCCTCCCAACTTTCACTGGGATGAGAAAAGGGGGCTATTTTCGCGTTCCCGGGAGCTTCAGTCTTTACAGCTCGTCGGTGTTCGTGCTGCTCGGCGTTTTCGTCGGCGGTTTCGCTCTGTCCACCGAGCGCCTGGCGGTGGGATTCGGGAAGCTGCGGCAGGGCGCCCGTGAGGGCATCAACCAGGTGATGAGGATCAGGCGCCCGGGGAGCTCCCCGTCCGGCACGCCCACGACTCGGCGTAGCGACCGCCCTTCGCCAGCAATTCATCGTGCGTACCCCGTTCTGCGACCGTCCCGTCCTCCGAAAGCACGACGATGAGGTCGGCATCGCGGACGGTGTGCAGGCGATGGGCGACGACGATCACGGTGTGATCGCCGCGCAACGCCTCCATAGTGCCGACGATCGCCCGCTCAGTGGCCGCATCCAGCGAGGATGTCGGCTCGTCGAGAAGCACCACCGGGGAATCCTTCAAAAGCGCTCGGGCGATGGCGAGGCGCTGCCGCTCGCCTCCCGACAGCAGCGTCCCTTCCTCCCCCACCGGGGTATCCCACCCGGAAGGCAGCAGCTCCACGATGCGGTCCACCCCGGAACGCCGGGCGGCCTCACGCAAGCGGTCCCCGTCACCGGGCCCGGAACCGAATTCGGGGTCGGCGAAGACCACGTTGTCCCGCACGGACGCGTCGAAAAGGAACGTCTCCTGGAACACCGGGGTCACCAGCGAGTTCACGCCGTCGGTGCCGATCCGAGGCAAGGGCACCCCGCCGATGAGGATCTCCCCCGAGTCCGGATCATGAAAACGCGACAACAGCCGCATGACTGTCGTCTTGCCCGCCCCCGACGGTCCCACTACGGCAACCAGCGCTCCCTGAGGTGCACGGAAGCTGACGCCGTCGAGAACCTTCTTATCCCCGTACCCGAAGCTCACGCCGCGGAACTCCACGTCATGCCCGTCGGGCGGCTCCGGTGCGGCAGGTTCGGGAAGGGCGGGGATTGCCCGCAGGTCACGCAACGCAGCCAACGTGTTGCGACCCGCACCGAAACCGCCGGACAACGCTCCCGCCGTGGTGATCGGTCCGGTGAACTGGACGACCACGATGAGCATTGGCGCCAAATGCGCCGGCGCCATTCCGCCCGTCGCGGCGACTGCCACGGCGACGATTACCGCCGCCGTGAACACCGCATGGACGACCGAACTCAACCGTCCGATGGCCGCCCCCTGCGTCGAGGTCGCCTTCGCGAACGCATCGTGCTGGGCCCGGATCGCCTCATCCACCATCGCGTCCGCCGCCGAACCGTCGCTCGCGGCGCGAATCGCCTGCTGGCAGCGGGTGAACTCGATCAACCTGCCGGAGACGGTAGCGACGGCGTCAGCATGCGCTTCGTCCGACTCCCCGCCGACCCGGCCAATGGCTCGGTAGGCGAAGAAGATCACCGGCGCCGACGCGACGAGAACCAAACCGACGCGCCAATCCACCGCCAGAATTCCGAAGGCGATGACGGTCGGCGCAACCACCGCGGCGATGACGGGCCGCAGGATCACGTGCGGCACGGACGCCGCAAACGCGATACCCGACGACGCCATCTCCGAAAAGCGGCCGGCCGTGGACTTGGTGACGTACCCGAGTGGCAACGTCAGCACGCGTTCGCCCAGGGAACGCAGCAGGGACGAGAGCACCGCTGCGGAATTCGCCCTGCCCACCGTCCCCGCGGCGAGAGACAGCACCGCATGGGCGGCCGCGAGGCCGGCGATGACGCCGGTGAAACGCCACGCCGTCGCATCATCCCCCTCGGCCAGAGCCGACAGCAGCGGCAGCAGCGCGACGAACGCCGCGCCCTGGGCCAGCGCGGCAAGCGCGGCCAACGCAATGAGCCACGCCAGCGTCATTCTCGAACGCCGATCCGTCATCGACCACAAGTCCCGAATCATCGGTTCCCCGCCTTTTCATCGTCTGATTCAGTGCCCCGCGGGGCGGATGGTTCGTCGTCGAGCGCGAACGCGCGCCACAAATCCCGGTAGCGGCCACCGCGCGCAAGCAACTCGTCGTGGGTACCTGCCTCCGCGACCGCTCCCCCATCGAGAACGAGGATGCGGTCGGCGTTGCGGATCGTGCTCAACCTGTGCGCGATCACAATCACCGTCCGCGAACGGGCCAAACGCTCGATTGCGGACTGGATGAGGGCCTCGGAAGCCGGATCCGCGTAAGCGGTTGCCTCGTCGAAGATAAGCACCGGCGCGTCCGTAACGATCGACCTCGCGATGGCCACGCGCTGCGCCTCGCCACCGGAAAAGGTCACGTCGACGTTGACCACCGAATCCAGGCGCTTCGGCAGCGCCGCGATGACCGTATCGAGGTTGGCGAGCTTCGCGGCCGCCATGATGTCGCCGTCGGTGGCGTCTCTCCTGGCCAGCCGGATGTTCTCCCGCAACGGCAGCGTGAGCAACTGCGGATCCTGGGACACCACCGACACCGAGCGGTGCACGTCGCGCACAGCGATGTCGCGGAGATCAACGCCGCCCAGCAGCACCGAGCCTTCGACGGGGTCGTGGAAACGCGCCAACAACCGGGCGACGGTGGACTTTCCGGAACCGGAGGACCCCACCAACGCCGTGAGGGTCCCCGGTTCGAACGTCGCGGACATCCCGTCGAGGACCCGCGGCCCATCCCCGTAGGAGAAGACCAGGTTCCGGACCTCGAGCGCGCCCCCGCGCGCGGGCACCGGATCGGCGGGCTCGGCGATCGGCGGCGTGCCCAGCACCTCCGCGATGGATTTCAGGGCCGCGATCCCCGCGATGATGGGTTCGGAGTTCATGGCCACCCGCACGATCGCCGCGGAGAGTCCAAGGCCGAGAACCAGCCCGGCGACGAGACCCTCCGGTGTGCCGCCCGCGGCGTCCCGCAGAGCGAGGCCGGCGCCGCACACCACTGCGAGGACCGTGATTGGAGACGTCACCACGTCGATGAGCCCAAGATAGATGTTCGACTGCCGGGACCAGGCGGACCACGCGCGGACGAACGACGACGCCGCGGCATCGTAGCGGCCCGAGCCCTGGTTGGCGCGTCCGAAGGACTTCATCACCGGGATGCCGCGCACCAACTCGATGACCGCGGCCGTCACTCCTTCGGAGGCTCGCTCGTAGTCGCGCTGAAGGCCGGCGCCACGCGACATCATTACGCCCATCAGGGCGAAGGTGACCAGCACCGGGACGACCGCCACCGCCGCGATCCGCCAATCCACCGCGACGAGCGCGATGAGGGAAAGCAGGGGAACCAACACCGCCACCACGGTCTCACCGACGGTGTGGCCCATGAGCTGGTGGACAGCCGCGACGTCCTTCTCAACCGACCCGATGATTCCCGACGAGCGCCGGGCGTCCAGCCAGCCCAGCGGCAACTTCCGGATTTGGGCTACCAGCCGGCGCCGGAGGTGGAGCTGCAGGTCGTTATCCGCCCGGTGCGAGAGCATGCCGGCGGCGCCGTCCGCGACCATGCGCACCGTCGCGGCGACGACGATGACAGCCACGGCCAACCACGTCCGATGCGCCGGGGCCTCCGGGTACGTCATCGCGATGTCGATGATGCCGACCAGCGAAGCGACGGTAGCCACCGACGACAGGGCGGACAACGCGACCACCGCACGCATCCGGGTCCGGATTGGGGCGAGCAGCGACCACGGGCCGACGGTCCCGTCCACGGCGCTCACTTGCCCGCCTCCCCGATCGCGCTCTTCTTCGCGAGAGTGCAGAAGTACACCATGCCGGCGCGTGAGGCTCCGCCCAGCTTCAGCCCGTTGGCTTCGGCTAGGTCCTCGAGCTCGCTGCCCCGGAACACCCGGTGGCCCATCTTCGCCATGACGGCCATGTCGACCCGCTCGTTCACGTCGGGATCCTCGGCGAACGTCTGCACGTAAGCGATGCCGCCGTCGGCGAGCAGCCTGGCGACCCTGCCGAGCGCGGCACCCGCATCCTTCATTTGGTGGAGCGCGCCGCACACCCAGATTTCATCGGCCCCGCCGGGCTCTCCCGCGAGCGGCGCGAGGACGTCGGCGACGTGGAATTCCGTCCGGGCCCCGAGCCCGTCGACGGCGGCGCGTTCGCGGGCGATGCGGATCGCATTGGGCGACAGGTCGTAACCGACGATATTCGCCCTGCGATATCGAGGCTCGGCGGCGAGCATGCGGGCGAGCCACCCGGTTCCACAACCGAGGTCGAGAACCCGGGCCGGCGCATCCGGCCCAGGATCCAGCGCACGGAGCTTCCGATACACGGCGGCGGCGTCCATCGGTTCACGCGCATAGCGGCTGAGGAACCTCGGCTGGACCTTGTCCTCGTAGGCCGCAAGGAGTCTGCGGTTGTTCTGGACGATCTGGGCAATCGACTTCATCTGGTTCTGTCTCCGGGGTGTGTGGGCCGCGTCCGCGCGGCCGTTTCGGGTTAGGTGCTCGGGTTCGCGGGCCGTCGTCGGCGGCGATGCCCCCGTGGACGTGCCCGTCATGCAGACTCCCCCGGCCTCGTTTTCACGGCGATGCCCCACGCCGCGAGCACGGCGATGCCTAAGAACCAGGCCGCGCAGACCACCAGACCCGCAGCCCCGGTGCCGTTGACGGCCTCGCCGGCCGCGGATACGGGGGTGTGCCCGGCGATTCCGCGCAGGAGGGGACGGAAGTGGTCGGCAGGCATGAGCACCGTGTTGACGAACATCGCAACGATGATTAACGGGATGAGGGCCACAGAACCCTGGGGGCTGGTGATGGAGAACGCGATGTACGTGCCGGTGCATGCGGCCGCCGCGGCAACCATCGCGCCGGTCACCGCGATCCTCCACCACCAGGACACCTCCGGGGGGCCGTCGGAAAGCAAGGCGGCCATCGCCGCGACGACGGCCGTCATCGCCATGATCCGGATGAACTCGGCAATGATCCGTGCGGCCGGCACGGCCGCGTACGGTGACGGCATGGTGATTAACCGCTCGTGGAAGCCATTGCTGCGTTCAACGAACACGGTGGACGATCCCGTGATGGCCAGGATGAACGCCCACGCCGTCACGACCAGGATGACCGCGTTCCGGAGTTCGAACTCTCCGGTGAGCTGCCTGACCAGGCCACCGAACATGCGGTTGACGATGAACAGGTACACGAGCGGAGCAATGAACGTCATGAACCAGAAGTCGGGGCGCCGCAGCCAAATGTGGGCGATGCGCCGCAGATGCACGAAGATGGGGCCGATCATGATTCGCTCCTCGAGGTGAACCGGCGGATGAACAGGACGATTCCGGCGACCGCCGCGACACCGAGCCACAGGGCGGCCTCTTCCCCGGCGCGATCCGGGAAGGCGTCCGGGGACGCCGCCCTAATCACCTCGATCACCGGCGAAAAAGGCATGTGGCGCACGACGTCGCGAAGGGAGCCGTCCAAAGCGGTCGCCGGAATGAACGCGGTGGAGAACATGAGCAGCAGCATTTCCAGCGCCTGGATCGATGAGGCCGTCGACACCGGGGCGGGCACCATCAGGATCACCCCGTCCGTGACCAGGGACAGGACCGCCGCGGCGAGCAGCGACCACAGGACAGTCCACGCGACGTCACCGATAGCCATGTCGAGGCCGCAGGACCACGCGACGACCAGCAGCGCCGCGATCGACGCGGACATCCGCAGCACATCGGTGGCGAGCCTGCCGGCGACATAGCCGCCTGTGGCCCCGGGCAACACGCGCACGCGGTCAACGAGCCCGGACTCGACGTCCTGTCCCACCGCCATCGCCGACGCCGCGGCGGTGAACATCGCCGCCTGGAACAGGCAGCCGCCGAGCACGAAACGCAGGTACCCGAAGCCGGATTGCCCCGCCGAGTACCCAAACACCGCGTACAGGCACAGCAGGAAGAGCGGCGGAACTACGAACATGGAGATCAGCGACGCGGTGTTGCGTCGCAACAGCAGCAGATCCCGACGGAGAAACGCCGCGACCGACGTCGCACTCATCGCGCCGCACCCCCTGCGTTCATCGATATGAACACCTCGTTGAGGGTGGGCGGCGACACGCTCAGCGAATCCGGCGACGCTTCCGAGGCCTCCATCGCCTGCGCCACCGCCTCGAGGACCCGCGGTCCGGGGTCGACGTCGAGGGACACCGACTTCCCCGCGACGCGGGCGCCGTCCAGGCACGTTCCCCCGAGGCAGCGGGCGAACGCCTCCGCCTCGGCGGCGGTGGCAAAGGACACGCGAAGCACGTGCGACCCGAAGTCGCGGCGCAATTCCTCCGGCGTTCCGCTGGCGACGATGCGGCGATCCTTGAGCAGATGGACGTGGTCTGCCAGCGCCTCCGCCTCTTCCAGGTACTGGGTGGTCAGCACCAGGGTCATTCCGTCGTCCCGCAGTTGCCGGATGAAGCCCCACAGCTCTTCGCGGCTGACCGGGTCCAGCCCCGTCGTGGGTTCGTCGAGGAACAGCAGCCTGGGCACGACGCACAGCGACGCGGCGATGTCGAGGCGGCGCCGCATGCCACCCGAATAGGCCGACGCCAGCGTCGAGGCACTGTCCGCGAGCGAGAATTGCGCGAGCAGTTCCGTCGCGCGGGCGGCCGCGGCGGCGCGGTCGAGTCCGCGCAGCCGCCCGAAGAACTCCAGGTTCTCCCGGCCGGTGAGGTTCTCGTCGATCGCCGCGAATTGGCCGGTGGTGGCAATGTCAGCGCGCACGCCCGCCGGGTCCTCTTTCACATCGCGCGAGAAGATGCTCACCTCGCCGGAGTCGGCGGTGATGAGCGTCGACAGGATTCGGATGAGGGTGGTCTTGCCTGCACCGTTGTGGCCGAGGAACGACACGATCGCCCCGGTGGGCACGGTGAAACTCACGCCGTCGAGCACATGCTTGCGCATCCGGGCACCGCGCTTTCCCTTGCGGCCGCCGTCCGGCGGGGCACCTGCCCCGCCTTCGGGCGGGGTGCCCGCTTTGCCCGCAATCGGGTAGCTCTTCGTGAGGTCGCGGACGACAATCGCCGCACCTCGTTCAGCTTGATCCGTCATCGTTTCCCCTTTCCTTTGGTATCGCAGTGGGCCGCTGTCGGCAGCGGGCCCGTGGTCGGGTTGTCATGCGGCACCTCGATATGGATGCCCGCATCGCGGGCGAAGGCGAGGACCGGTTCGAGGAGCCGGGGGTGGCCGACGAGATCCCGGCACCCCGGCGCGACCGGCTTCCCCGCGACCGCCACAACGGTGGCGGCAGCAATCGCCGCGGTCATTTTGTAGGAACCCGGGCCGGTCGCCCGGACGACGGTCGTCTCGGCCGGTGCCTGGTCACGGCCTCGAACCACCTCGGGGGATCGGCGACCACCTCGGAAACCGGCAGCAACACCTGGTCGTAACCACGAAAAAGGGCGTAGACGTGGAAGCCGATCAGCGAAAGGTTGTGGGGCAAAGGTAGCCACGTGAGCATCTTGTTCTCGTACCGGTGTGCGTGGCGTGGGATCGTCGCGCGCAGACCGTTCAGCACGGACTCGTTGGTTACGATGACGCCCTTTGGCGATCCCGTGGAGCCGGACGAAAACTGGATAAGGGCTTCGCCGGCCGTCCCACCTCGCACCGGGAACGCGGGGACCGCCCCGGAGCCATCCCCGGAATCCACGTCCCCCGCCTGAGAGAAGTCCGATTCAGCATCACCCGGCATCGCCGCACCCGGTTCCGCGGCAGCGTCATTGACGATGGACACGTCGAGCAGCCGGTCCTCGCCCACGACCACGGCACCGTTTGCGCCGGTGAGCAGCGTGTGACTGCGTTCGTCGACCAGGATCGGGGCCCCGGGCATCATGTCCGAGAGCGTCCGCACCCTGTCGACGTCAACCGGGCCCGCCACCGCCTCCGCATGGACCCGGCCATACGGGACGAAGACGTCCCGCCGATTCTCGACGAAGGTGATCCCCTTTTTCGTCTCATCGGCCTTGTCCCGAAGCACGTCGCTGATGGTCCGGATCGTGTTCATTGGTACCTCTTTCGGTTGTCGGCGCCATGCCGGTGCCGGGCGGACCGGGCCGCATGGCGTGACCCGGCGGATGTGTCTGAAGGGTTGAAAGGGTGACGAAACTGGGTGGGGCGCGTCTCCGCACAAGCTCGGAAACGCTCGCGGGCCCGGGACCCGCCGGTTCCGGGTGCCCGTCAAGTCACTGCGGACACCAGGGCGGCGACGAAGGCCGCGGCGGACGCTGCGGCCACGAACCCGTCACGCACTCGCCAGGGGTAATCGGTGCGGAAGGTGCGCCGCGGATGGCGGCCGAAGTTGCGCATCGCCAGGGTCAGGGACAGCTTTTCGGCGCAGCGCACGGCGCTGACGAACAGGGGAAAGGCGATGCGCGCGGGCGTCGTCGCGCGGATGAAGCCGGAGCGGAAAGACTGCCCCGGTCGCATTGAGCGCAATCTAATCGCCCATGTCAGATGGGGGATTTCGCTGCGCAGGAACGCCGCGATGCTCACCCCGGAAATCGCTATGGTGCACCATGTGTAGGGCACCCGGAGGCGTTGCACCATGGCGTCGAAAAGCTCCTCGACGCGCATGCACGCGGAGACCAGGACCGTCCCCGCAAACACGGCCGTCAGCAGCAGTCCGTGATGGATGCCGTGGCGGACAGCCTCCGCCGGATCCCCACCGCCGTAGAACTCGGAGCGCCACCCGAGCAGGCCGAAGAACACCCCGATCAACAGGACGAGGAGGACCTTCCCCGCCGTCGCCCGAACGTCGCGTTCCGCGATCGCAGCGAGTGCGAGGAACGCCACCCCAGTCAGAGCGAGAACGGCGTCTCCGCCGGAGAGCAGCCCGGCGACGAGGACGAGCATCACCGCCGCGACAATCGTGATGGCGTTCAACCCCGCGCGCCTTCGAGCGGCGGATCCACTGGTCCAGGGGCTTTCGTCCAAGGACGTCCGTGCGCCGGCCGCGGGCAGTGCGCGATCCCGCCGGGACGACTCAGGGGAAGCCGGCACGTCGGCTGCGGGACCGGACCAGGCGACCTTCCCTTCGGCGACGATGCTCGCCCGATCCGCCCACGTTCGCGCGGCACGGCGGTCGTGGCACGTGAACACAACGGTTCCGCCGGCCCCGGCGTATTCCGCTAGGGCATCCAGTACGATGCGCGAGCTCGGCGAATCCAGGTGCGCCAACGGCTCGTCGAGAAGCAGCAAACGGCGATTGGCTGCCACCGCCAGGAAGATGCCCAACCGTCTTTTCTGTCCGCCCGACAGGACGAACGGCGAGACGGGGTCAAGTGCCCGGGGGCACAGGGCTTCCCGCAGTTTCCGCAGCTCATCGGTGCCGAGTGGTCCGTGCGGGTCCGTGCCGGCCAGCGCGGAGTCGATTTCCGCAGCGACGGTCGCGCGGGTGAACTGGTGCTCGGGGTTCTGGAACGCCAACGACGCGAAGGCGTCGGGGACGCGCCGGGCGGACGCGCCGTCAATCCGGAGGTCCGCTCCCGCCTTCATCTGGCCCGACAGCACCGCCAGCAAGGTGGACTTACCGGCTCCGTTGGCACCGACTAGGGCATGAATCTCGCCCCGTTCCAGTGTCAGATCGGCCCCGTTCAGGATCCTCTCCCCGCCTCGGGCCACGTGGGTTCCGGTCAAGGCCAGCAGTGGAACGGCATCCGCCTCTGATTCCGGATCGGGACGGTCCGGCGCCCCCGTGCCCGGCGTACTGGCGTCCGGCGTTCCGGCGGTCGCGGCCGTCGTCGCAATGCCCTTCACCGCGATGCCATCCGGCGCTCCGTGGGCGGCGACGCTCCCGTCCGCATCGAGGATTGTCACCGTGTCGACCCACCCGTCGAACGGGCGGAGGTCGTGCTCGATGAGCAGGATGACGCGCCCCGGGGCCCGCAAATCACGGATGGCGGCGAACAGCGACCGGCGACCGTCCTCGTCGACGTGGGCCGCGGGCTCGTCGAAGATCATGACCTCCGGCGCCCTGGCCACCGCACCGGCGATGGCCATCCGCTGGCGTTGCCCGCCCGACAAAGCCCACGGATCCTTCTCCGCGAGCTCTGACAGCCCGAGCTCCGATAGAGCCTCGGCTGATCGCTTGGCGACGATACCGGCTTCCACGAGGGAAAACTCGAGGGCCATGGCCACGTCATCGACGACTCGGAGCGTGAGCACCTGCGTCGCCGGGTCTTGCCCAACGAGGGTGACCCGGTCCCCGTCCACGGGGCGTTCGGTGCCGTCGGCATCGATGATGTGCACGAATCCGGCATGGTCGATGGGGATGTGCGAGGGGATCAGTCCAGCGATGAGGTGGGCCAGGCTCGTCTTTCCGCATCCCACGGGTCCCGTGATGGCGTTGATCGTGCCGAAATCGAAGGAGAGATCCACCATGTCGGGTGCCCATCGCCCATCGGCGTGCCGCACGCCCGCGCCCCTAACCCGTAACCGGGACGGGGCCGTCCCGCGTGTCGCACCGGCGCACGCGGGTGCTCCGCCGGTCACCGGGTGACCCCGCGGCTGCGAAGCCCCTTTGCGACGGCAAAGCCCAGGACCAAAAACAC
Source organism: Corynebacterium sp. HMSC073H12 (assembly GCF_001837775.1). Lineage (NCBI taxonomy): Bacteria > Bacillati > Actinomycetota > Actinomycetes > Mycobacteriales > Corynebacteriaceae > Corynebacterium > Corynebacterium sp. HMSC073H12. The sequence goes on from NZ_KV834040.1 coordinate 278,964, forward strand.
CAAGCTCGATGCCAAGGCTACGGCGAAGCTGATCAGGGTCATGGGCGTGGTCGGCGAGTCGACGCCGACTGCGCGCGGGGCCATCGTTCCCATCAGCGCGGAGAACAACATCGCCGAGGCCACGAACTGGGGACGCGTCCACCGCCGGTACAGGGTGACCATGAACGGAAGCTCGATGAGCAATCCTTCCATAATCAGCGCCCCGATTGCGGCGACGCCGAACGGGGTGGTCGCCGCGGACACGACGCCCATGGCAAGGCACGCGATGAGGCTCGCGCCAAGCTTGCGGACGACGATGAGGGGAACAACGCACTGCAGGAACCACAACCCGAGCGTCGCCGCGACGAGATAAACGTGGGCGATGCCGGCGAACACCTGCAGGTAGGTCAGGGGCACGATGATGAGAGACCCCGCAACGCCGATCGCGGCGGCGACGAGCATGTCGCGGGTGGATGGTCGGCCACCCGCTGCGACCGGTGCGACGTGCACCAACCGCCCGTCATCCGTCTGCGACGCCACCGCGTCCCCGACTCCCTCTCCGGAGAGGGGCTCTCCGGTCGATCCACGTTTTCCGTTCATCGTCGCCGCCTCGCTTCCGTTGCCGGTTCCCGATCGGGAACACCACCTAAAACAGCATTAGGTTAGGCAATGCTTATCGCCTTACGCAAGGCTCAATTCACTGAAATTACCCCCTCCCCCGTTACCACGATGGTGCCCCCTCACGGGGCGCGGTCACCGTGCCCGGTATGGCTTATCTGCGTGAACATTTCCATAATCCGGGGATATTGCCACCGGACACCGGGGACAACCGCTGACAGCTAATAGGGCCACGGACCAAACAGAGGTCTCGTCGTAACGTGGGTGCCTGCAACGGATATCCAAGACACCGGCGACCAGCCGCAACAGAAGGGCACCACCATGGAACCGTCCACAACACCCGACATCATCATCGGCCTCGACGTCGGCAAAACCGGCCACCATGCCTGCGCGCTGACCAACACCGGCGAGAGAATTTACGACAAACCACTGCCCCAAGACGAAGCCGCACGGCGCGAAATCTTCGCGTCCATGCAGGCCCACGGCAGCGTTCTCATGGTCGTCGATCAACCCAACACCATCGGCGCCCTGCCCATCGCCGTGGCCCGCGACTGCGGCTGCACGGTCGGAGACCTCCCCGACCTAGCCATACGAAAAGCAGCCGATCTCTACCCTGGACGATCAAAAACCGACCGCCGGGATGCATTCATCATCGCCGACACCGCCCGCACCATGCCGCACACACTGCGGGCAGTCGACCGCGACGACGAGACACTAGCAGCGCTGAAGACGCTCGCCGGATTCCACGACGACATCACCAAAGACGCCACCCGAACGAAAAACAGCCTTCGCAGCGTGCTCACACAGATTCACCCCGCACTCGAGCGCGTCTTTGCAGGCGAGATTCTCTCGCGCACGCTGGGTGCTGGACTCGCTCATCCACTACGAAGGTCCGACAAAACTGACCGCCGCAGGTCGAGGCCGGATCCTGAAGTGGATACGCAACCGCGCCAAGAAGGACCCTGCTGCCCTGGTTGACGCAATTTTCGCTGCCCTTGCCGAGCAAACTGTCACGGTACCCGGCACTGCGGCAGCAGAATTGGTCATTTCCCAGCTGGCGGCGAACATCAAAGCGCTTCAAGCACAGCGCGACACGATCGCCGGGCAAGTCGAGGAGATGCTCGAATCGTTCCCTCTTGCCCAGGTCTTGATGTCGATGCCCGGCGTAGGCATCACGACTGCCTCTAACATCTTGTTGTCCATCGGCGATTGCCAGGACTTCGCCGATGCCGCGCACTTGGCCGCTTACGCCGGCATCGCGCCGACCACCCGGCAGTCGGGTACGTCGGTCCGCGGCGAGTTTCCCACCAGGGCCGGCAATAAACAGTTGAAAAACGCGATGTTTCGATCGGCGTGGATCGCGTCGAACTGCCATCCCGCATCGCGCGACTACTACCTGCGTAAACGGGGTGAAGGACAGAAGCACAATGCCGCGGTGATGTGGCTTGCCCGGAGCCGCTGCAACGTCATCTATCCCCTACCGCCCCGGCCCATGCATCCGCGCCGAAGCCGCGCAGAACCACGTCCACCAGCGGTAGGCGATAGCGGCCTCCCGCACCGAAAGCTCCGTCCCCCCCCCTCCCCTGCCCCTCCCCATCGCCTCAACCCCCGTGGTTTAGGAGGGGGAAGAGGGCGTTCGAGGGCTCAACAGCTCAAGCCCAGGACCGCCGACTTACAGCTCGTCGATGTGCTTGCGCTTCGGGTAGACGCGCGGGCGAGCACCGGCAATCTCCTCAGCAATGCGGATGACCTGGTTGGAGTAACCGAACTCGTTGTCGTACCAGACGTAGAGCACTAGGTGCTTACCGTTGGCGATGGTAGCCAGACCATCGACGATGCCAGCGTGGGTGGAACCAACGAAGTCGGTGGAGACCACTTCTGGTGAGTGGATGTAGTCAATCTGCTGGCGCAGGACGGACTTCAGGGAAACTTCGCGCAGGTAGTTGTTAACCTCGTCGCGGTCGACCTCAGTGTCCAGAGTCAGGTTCAGCACCGCCATGGAAACGTCCGGGGTGGGAACGCGGATGGCGTTACCGGTCAGCTTGCCCTCAAACTCCGGCAGAGCCTTGGCGACGGCCTTTGCGGCACCAGTCTCAGTGAGAACCATGTTCAGGGTGGCTGCGCGACCACGGCGGGAACCCTTGTGGAAGTTGTCAATCAGGTTCTGGTCATTGGTGAAGGAGTGAACAGTCTCGACGTGACCGAACTCGACGCCCCACTTGTCATTGACGACCTTCAGCACCGGGGTGATGCCGTTGGTAGTACAGGAAGCTGCCGACAAAATATTGTCAGAGTCCTCGATGATGCTGTGGTTAATTCCGTAGACGATGTTCTTTACATCGCCCTTGCCCGGCGCGGTGAGCAGAACCTTGGAAACCCCCTTGGACTGAAGGTGCTGCGACAGTCCCTCACGGTCACGCCAACGACCGGTGTTGTCAATGACAATCGCATCGTTAATGTCGTAGGCGGTGTAGTCAACAGTTGCCGGGTCGTTGGAGTAAATGACCTGGATCGGGGTGCCGTTTGCCCAAATAATGTTGTTTTCGCGGTCAACCGAGATGGTGCCGTCGAATGCACCGTGGACGGAGTCACGGCGCAGCAGCGAAGCACGCTTGACGATGTCGTCCTCACCATTCTGGCGAACCACAATCGCGCGCAGGCGCGGGCCGTTGAACAGTGCCTCACGAGCCAGCAGAATGCGGGCCAGCAGACGACCGATGCGTCCGAAACCGTAGAGGACAATGTCGGTCTTCGGGGTTTGTGTCCCGGCACCGATAACGTCGGCAAGCTCCCGCTCGAGGAATGCGCGCAGGTCGCCGCCTTCCTCTTCGAAGCTGGTAGCCAGGGCGCCCAGGTCGATGGAGGCGGTGCCGAGATCCATCTTCACCAGTTCCTGCAGAATCGGCAGAGTCTGGCTCAGAGGCAGCTCCTGCGAGGTAATGCGACGGGCGTAGCGGTGCGACTTAATGATGCCGGTCTCGGTGACGTTTTCCAGTCGGCGGCCGAAGATTGAAGTCACGACATCGTTGTTGCGTCGCAGCTGTCCCAGGAGGGGGATCATCTGCTCTGCAAGGCTGATGCGCTCATTCCAGTCATTGCGCTTGATGGGGGCCGAATCCGACATAAATCCTCCTGGCTTAAATGAATTTGAGTTCCCCCTCAAAATACCCCGCACACGCTATTCACCGGCTATCACCCTCAACTGGGTACCCCGTATTGTGGCCCAGCTTTCACCCAATCGGGGGAGGCGCTGGGAGGCGACCTGAGGAAGAAAAGTGAACCCTACTTACCCGTTAGAATTAAAGCCATGACGGAACCCCTGGATATCCAGCAGCAATCTCCCGCCCAGCCGCCATACCGCCTTGTAGTCACGGATATGGACGGGACTCTATTAAATGAAGACAAGGAAATCCCGGATTCCTTTTGGCCGGTAGTCACCGAACTGCTCGACTGCGGTGTCCACTTCGCTCCCGCGTCGGGCCGCCAGTACGCCACTCTGGCTGACCAGTTCGCCCCCATTGCACACCGCATCCCCATCATTGCGGAAAACGGCAACTATGTCGCGGATGCGGGCGAGGTGGTCTCGGTTACCAGTATCGACCACGACATCGTCACCCAGTTGGTACACGCGATCCGCCAGTTCAACGACAACCGCGTGGCAGCGGGGCGCACTCCTCTATCGGTTATCATCTGCGGTGCTGCCAGCGCATACGTGGAGTTTTTCCCGCCACATTTCAATATTCCGGAGGAAGTTCAGCAGCTGCAGTTCAACGAGGCCGCCAAGTACTACTTGAAGCTACAGAAGGTCGATGATGTCATCGTCGCTGCCGCCGAGGACGGCATCGTCAAAATTGCCGCTTTCGATCCTTACTCCGTCGAGGAGGAATCCGCCGATTACCTGCGTTCCCAGAGCTCGCACCTGCGCGCGGTAGTCTCCGGTGCGCATTGGGTCGATCTCATTGATGCCAACACCAACAAGGGCACCGCACTCGCCGCCCTGCAGGAGGCCCTCGGTGTCTCTCCTGCCGAAACTGTCTGCTTTGTTGACTACCTGAATGACCTCGAGCTCATCGACTACGCAGGTCGCTCGTTTGCGATGTCCAATGGGCACCCTGAAATCAAGCGTCGCGCAACCGACATCGCGCCGTCGAATGCGGAGGAAGGCGTCATCACGACGCTGCGCGAACTGTTCAACCTCTAACGCCGCCCCACCGTAATTGACCCCTTACCCCACTGGAGCGGTAAGTTAGAAAGGTTGAACCCGATTCCCTTATTCCGATTTTCTTTTTAAGGAAAGCGTAGTCTCCCTGTGACCACTCTCGCCGAAGAAGCAGCACGCCGCCGCACATTTGCCGTCATCGCACACCCGGATGCCGGTAAGTCCACGCTCACCGAGGCGCTGGCGCTGCATGCTCATGTCATTAACGAAGCCGGTGCTGTCCACGGCAAGGCCGGCCGCAAGTCGACTGTGTCCGACTGGATGGACATGGAGAAGGATCGCGGCATCTCGATTGCCTCTTCCGCGCTGCAGTTCGAGTACCAGCCAGAGGGGCACGACGGCGAACCATACATGATCAATCTCGTCGATACGCCTGGTCACGCCGACTTCTCCGAAGACACCTACCGTGTGCTTACGGCTGTCGACGCCGCTGTCATGCTTGTCGACGGCGCCAAGGGTCTCGAGCCTCAGACGTTGAAGCTGTTCCGGGTTTGTAAGTCCAACGGAATTCCCATTGTCACCGTCATCAACAAGTGGGACCGCCCGGGTAAGGCTCCCCTGGAGTTGATGGATGAGATTGTCGCGGAGATTGGTCTGCAACCGACTCCGCTGTACTGGCCAGTCGGTGAGGCCGGCGACTTCCGCGGTCTGCTGGAGCGTGGCGAGGACGGCGAAGCCAAGCAGTTCATTGGCTTCGAGCGCACTGCCGGTGGCGCCACAATCGCCGCTGAGCGCCACCTCACCCCAGAGGAGGCCGCCGCGGAGCAGGGCGATGCCTGGGAGACGGCAGCCGAGGAGTCCGAACTGCTCTCCGCCGATAGCGCTGACCACGACCAGGAGATGTACCTCGCTGGTGACACCTCCCCGGTAATTTTCGCTTCTGCCATGCTGAACTGGGGTGTCCACCAGATCCTGGACACTCTTTGTGAGCTCGCTCCGGCCCCTGGCGCCCGCGAGTCCGACCCGGCTGCCGTTGCTGCTGCTGCGGCTGGCGGCCAGGGAGCTATCGTCGAAAAGCGCGAACCGACCGATGATTTTTCGGGCGTCGTGTTCAAGGTGCAGGCGGGTATGGATACGCACCACCGCGACAAGCTGGCGTTCATGCGCGTTGTCTCTGGTGAGTTTGACCGCGGCATGCAGGTCACGCATGCGCAGTCGGGACGTAGTTTCTCCACGAAGTATGCCCTGACCGTTTTCGGCCGGACGCGTTCGACTGTGGAGACGGCCTACCCGGGCGATATTGTCGGCCTGGTCAATGCGGGTTCGCTGGCTCCGGGTGACACGATTTATGAGGGTCGCAAGGTCCAATTCAAGCCAATGCCTCAGTTCGCGCCGGAGCACTTCCGCACTCTGCGCGCCAAGAGCCTGGGCAAGTACAAGCAGTTCCGCAAGGCTGTTGATCAGCTCGATGCCGAGGGCGTGGTGCAGATTCTGCGCAACGATGCCCGCGGCGATGCTGCCCCGGTGATGGCTGCGGTCGGTCCGATGCAGTTCGAGGTCATGATGGCCCGCATGGAAAACGAGTACAACGTCGAGACTATTGCCGAGCCCATCCCCTACTCCGTTGCCCGCCGCACGGACGAAGAGACCGCGCCGGAGCTGGCAAAGCAACGCGGCGTGGAGATCTTCACCCGTTCCGACGGCGCCCTCATCGCCCTCTTCGGCGACAAGTGGAAGCTGTCATTCATTGAGAAGGAGCACCCGGAGTTCACGCTCGAGACGCTGGTCGCTGACTAGTCCTCCGGCAGCGGAGGCTCCTTGCGTAGGTCGCGGGCGGTTGCCCGCCGTACCTCGCGCGGTTGCTCCTCCGAGCCCCGCGAACGGAACTTGGCCGCGATGTCCTTCAACGAAGACGACAGTGGCGGCAGCTTCTCCAGCGCGTCACGGCCCGCGTCCCACGCGTCGGTAGCAATGTTTTCCGCTTTCCGACGGAACTTGCGGACCTTCTCCTCGCGCTGACGCTTAGTCTCTGCCGCGTCATTTTGCCGCTCGCGCTCACGCTCAAAGGCGGCAACATCGCGGGCCTCCGCGTCGGAAAGTCTCTTTGAAGCGTGTGCCGCGGCGTCCCACGACTCCTCCAGCGACTCCGCGAGGTGCAACATGGCATCGATGCGCTTTTCAACTTCGCGCAACTTCTCGCGGTAGCCCCGTTGAATGTCGTAGCGGCGCATGATGCGGCGGGCACGAGTGGCCTCATTGCGCCAGGTGATGATTGCGCCCTCAGAAATCGACTCATCGACGACGAAACGCATCGTCCACGGGTCGACATCAGCGCTGGCCAGATTGTTGCGTACCCGCTCCTCGCGGTCGAGGACGTCCTGCACGAGACTGCGGGCACGCTCTTCGGCTTGATGGGCGCGGTTGGTACGGGAGTTATCTGGTCGGAAGCTCACCTGGACTATCCTACCGCTCGACTGCTGCCAAAGCCGGTACTTGGTCGGTCTCGGAGCTCTTCTGCTGGTTATTGTCGTGCTGGTGCTCGAGTCGAACCCAGGAGACAAAGCCCCAAATAACGAAGCATCCGTAGAAGAGGTACAGCGCTGCCGACGGGTAGTAGCCACCCTTGAGCAGCAACGGCACTCCCACGGCGTCAACGGCAATCCAGATCAGCCAGAATTCATTCCAGCCGCGGGCCATGCCCCAGGTCGCTAGCATCGAACCGACGAAAATCCAGGCATCGGCCCATGGCCCCCACGAGCCCAGCATCTCAAAGACATTGGCACAGATCACTGTGGCGAAGATAGCCACGGCAATCATCCCAATGCGTTCCGTTGCCGTCGCCCACCGCGGCTCAATTGCGACCTCATCACCGCTCTGATTGCGGCTCTTGACCCAGCTGAACCACCCGTAGAGACTGATGACGATAAACATGACCTGACGCCCAGCCTGGCCATAGAGATCAAGATTTTGCGGCGTGTGGAAAACTCCGCCGAGGAAGACGGTAAACAGCAAGGCATTTCCGATAATGCCGACCGGCCAAGCCCATACCTTGCGTTTCATACCTAGGAAGGCACACGCGAGGCCAAAGAGGTTACCGACAATTTCTCGAATTAAGATTGGTGCTCCCGCCACACTGAGCTGTGCAGTGAGGAAACCCACCAAAAAATCCGACACGTATTCCACGAATTATTCAACTCCTTCTCTTTCATCCGGACTATGACCGTCGGTTTCGGATTCCAACCGAAATCTGCTTGTCCCCTACCTGATGCCCCTTCTGGCCACAGGTAGGGCGCTCGTGGACTTGTCTGCGTCAGCCGCAGCATCACCACCGGTGAGGAATTTCACCTCGCCCTGAGAATGCGAGTTCAACGTTAGCACTGTCGCCTTGCGCGCATGTGCATTTTATTCAATGAGGTTCTAATACAGTCCCGACGTAATTACGAATCTATAATGCGTAGTATGAGTCAAAAGCCCCGCCAGCCACGTCCTTCCCGCCCCGCCCGCCGCTCCCACCACAAGCGCTCCGCTGGCTGGGTTCCGGACCAGCACGGCGCCTGGTTCATGGTCACCATTCCCCCGCTGACCGCTCTCGCACTCAACCCCACATGGACAGGCCTTGCCGTCACCGCGACCTGGCTGCTCGGCTACTTCGCATTCTTCGCCGTCAGCGTCTGGCTCCGCTCTCGTCGCCAACGCCGCCACCTGGCACCCGCCGCCACTTACACCGCGCTCGCCGCCGTCGCTGGCTGCATCACTCTGCTTGCCGACGTTTCCCTTCTCACCTGGGTCATCCTCATCGCCCCTCTTGCCGCTATCGCTATTTGGGAAACCTACCGCCGCCGACCGCGCTCACTTCTCTCTGGCGTCTCCACCGTTTTGGCCGCTAGCCTTATGGTGCCTATCATCGCCGGCCCCTCCCCGAAAGCCTGGGCAATTGCGGCTATCTACGCTGGATATTTCGTCGGCACCGTGCCCTATGTAAAAACAATGATTCGCAAGCGCGGCAACCGCCAGTGGCTCATCGGCTCGGTCACGTACCACGTCCTCATTACCGCCGCAGCCATCATCGGGTGGCTCCTCCTCCACGACCGGGATCTAATCAGCATCAGTGTGCCCATCGTCGCCATTGGGCTTCTCATCAGGTCTTTTGCCATGCCAATCTCCGGCGCTCGCCGTGCTCGGCCGTGGACTCCGAAACAGGTCGGAATCCTCGATGCCTTCTTTGGAGTCGCCGTCGTTCTGGCCGCGTGGTAAAAACGACGGCGGGGACAAACTTTGGGGATTTTTGGGGAGGGGATGAAGTCTATGACTTCCACCAATTACACCGTCGACCGCACAGTCACTCACGCAGTTTCCGTCTCAGACTTGGCAGTTAACCTGAACTCGCGGCAGGCACCACAGTCGGGCTGGCGCAGCTGGGTTCATAAGGCCACCTGGGGCGCAATTTCGCTGCGGGAATCATCGTCGGCACGCAAGCAACGCGAGCTGATAGAGCGGGTGCGACAGCCTATCTACGGTGACTACAACATCGCTGTTGTCAGCGTGAAAGGTGGCGTCGGCAAGACGTCGACAACCATGTGCCTGGGCGCCACGCTTGCAAGCCTGCGCAGTGACCGAATCGTCGCAATCGACGCGAATCCGGACTTTGGCACCCTCGGCGCACGCGTCACCGCGGCCAATCCCGCATCCATTCGCGATCTGCTCCGAGCCCCGGATACGGACAAATATGCGCAGGTCCGCGCGTATACATCACACACGCCATCGCGGCTGGAGGTTGTCGGCAGTGACCAAAATCCGACATCGACTATCGCGCTTTCCGACGGTGAATACTGCGCAGCCCTCGACATCCTTCGGCGTCATTACAATGTGAGCCTGACAGACTGCGGTACCGGCCTGACGCAGCCCATCTGCGCTTCGATTCTGTCTGCGGCCAATTGCCTGGTGCTGGTCACCACGCCCGCACTGGACGGCGTGAAAAGCGCCTGGACGACGTTGGATTGGCTTTCAGCGCACGGCTTCGAACGGCTGGTTTCTACCACTGTCGTGGTGGTCAACGAGCTAAATAAACAGGGGCTGTCCACAGAGACCGTGCACGAACTATTTGCCCAGCGCTGCCGCGCAGTGCAGGTCATCCCCTATGACCCGCACATTGCGAATGGCGCGAATATCGAGCTGGACAATCTCCAGCCCGCCACTACCCAGAGCTATCTCGAATTGGCGGCCATGATTGCCGATGACTTCGCGCCGACTACGGGCCGTCACAGTTTTGTTTAGCTCAGGTGCTGTCGAATCCCCTCGACATCGACTTCCTGCGCGGTAGCGGGTCTAAAGGCGGCGTCGCGGTCCTTATCCACCAAAACCGCCCGCACGCCTTCGGCAAAATTGGGGTGCTGACGCATGTAAGCGCCAAGCTTCATTTCCCGGCCTAACGCCTCCTGCAGTGTGACCTCGTGGGCGGCGTTAGCCGCATAGAGTTCCACAGCTGCCACGAGACTCTCCGGGTTGGCTGGTGCCAGCAGGTCGCGGATGGTCTCCACTGTTGACGACGCACAGGAGCCCGCCTCAGCGGCTTCGTTGAGGGCTCGCTCAATCTCCGACCAGGTATCAGCCCCAAAGCAAGCCTCAATGCAGTCGCTCCACTCGGCCAACTGCGGATCCCCAAGCAGCTCACGAGCCTCAGCTGAGTCTGCATCGAGCGCGTACTCCGCGAGCGCCGAATCAATTCCATCTCGGTCCAAGGCCGCGACGAACTCGCCCAGCTGCGCGGATGGCACCGCATGTGTCGCCCATCCAGCCCACAGCATGTCCGCCGCAGTTAGGCGGTAACCGGTCAGTCCTGCAAACCGGGCAATCGCGGGCGAGGGCCCTCCCAACTGAGTGTTCACATGCTGCGAAAAATAGGTAATGCCAACGTCGGGAATAAAGCCGATTGCCATTTCTGGCATGGAAGCGCTGGCACGCTCGGTCACAATTCGGTGGGAGCCGTGCATGGAAACTCCCAGGCCACCGCCCATAGCGATACCGTCAATAATCGCGATATATGGTTTGGACTGCGCGAATTCCGCAATCATCGCGTTCATCTCGTACTCGTCCTGGAAGAACTTCTCCCCCTGCTCCGGAACGCCATCGAGCACAGCCTGCCGAACTGCGCGCACGTCACCACCGGCACAAAACGCCTTGGGGTGACCGGATGAAACAACAATGTGATCCACCGAGTCGTCGTCACGCCATGCGCGAATCCCCTCGACGACCTCGGTGACCATATCCAAATCGAGCGAATTAAGTGCCTTCGGCCTATTCAGCCGGAGGTGACCAGATCGCCCGTGGACTTCTCGCAGCACCTTCGGCTCATCAACCTCGGTGCGTGCAGTGCCAGAACCGTTATCAGTAGCAGTCATGCCACCCAGTGTGACACAGATAACTAACCAGGGAAAGGTTCTGGCTTGATGGAACGACTGACGGCGGCTAAAACTGCCTGAACAAAGAAGCTACTTCTTCTTGCTCTTCTTGTCCTTCTTGTGCTTCTTGCCCTTCTTATCGGACTTGCCTGCACCCTTCACACGGTCAGCTTCGAGCTTCGCGGCAACGTCCGGCACATAGCGGAATTCAGTACGCGGCGGACGCTCGTAGCTCCCCTCCGACTCCGGACGCTCCGGGATTTCCGGAACATCCCGCTGAATGTGCTCGTACGGAATGGTGGTCAGCAGGTGGTTGATGACATTGATACGCGAGCGCTTCTTGTCCTCGGACTCAACCGTGAACCACGGTGCGGACGGGATATCAGTGTGGATGAACATCTCATCCTTAGCGCGGGAGTAGTCCTCCCAGCGAGTGATGGACTCCAAATCCATCGGCGAGAGCTTCCAGCGGCGCAGCGGATCCTCACGGCGGGACTTGAAGCGAGCAACCTGCTCCTCGTCCGACACGGAGAACCAGTATTTGCGCAGGATAATGCCGTCTTCAACCAGCAGACGCTCAAAAATCGGCGCCTGATGCAAGAAGCGACGGTACTCCTGCGAGGTGCAGAAACCCATGACACGCTCAACGCCGGCACGGTTGTACCAGGAGCGGTCGAAAATCACGATCTCACCAGCAGTCGGCAGCTTTTCGACATAACGCTGGAAGTACCACTGACCCTGCTCACGGCTAGTCGGAGCCGGCAGGGCCTCAATACGGCAGGTACGGGGGTTCAGGTACTGCGTGATGCGCTTAATAGCCGACCCCTTGCCGGCAGCGTCACGACCCTCCATCACGATGACAATTCGGGCACCGGTTTCTACCACCCACTGCTGCATTTCGACGAGCTCTGCCTGGAGCTTTTTGAGCTCGGCCTCATAAGCCTTCTTGTCGAGCTTCGGTGGGCGCTGGACGTCGTCATTATTCATAGCTTTCAGCTTACCCGGCAGAGCGCAACGCCCCTATTCGCCGGGTTTAACCGTGGGGTCTAATCGCAAACCTAATTGGAGCCCTAGTCACGCGAGTAAAGACGCAGCGTGACCTGCGCAACAAGCCCAGCAAAGACCATACCGATAATGACCACGATTGGCGCCACCACACCAATATCGCCGTTGGTCAGCGGCGCCAGGAGCTGCGCCTTGTACAGGTTACCCAGCGCCGGATCGATGACCGTCGCCTTACCCAGGAACAACGCACCGATGGCCAGCAGACCACCAATCAGCGACGCAATCACAGCCTCGAGGACGAACGGCGCTTGCGTGAACCAGCGGCTGGCACCGACCATGCGCATAATCTCAACTTCCTTACGACGCGAGAACGCCGCAATCTGGACCATGTTCGCAATCAGGAACACAGCGGCAACGGCCTGCACCGCCGCCAGCAGGAAGGTCGCATTTCGCACCGAGTCCAGGTTCTGAGCTGCAGTACCAATCTCTTCATGCTGATCAGTTACATGGTCGACCTGCGGTAGTTCCCGAATCGGATCGAGCGGGCTGACATCGGTCGGGTCGCTCAGACGCACCATCACCACAGCCGGCAGCGACTCCGGCGTCGCATTTTCTACGAGCACGGGGTCGCTATCCTTGAACATCTCCACGAAGTGGTCAAAGTTTTGCTGACGATTTCGGAAGGTCACCGAATCAACGCCGTCAGTCTCTTCAAGCTTGCCGACGACCTCAGCACACTCCGGTGAGGAGCAAGTTTGGTCCTCAGCGGAGATTTGTTCATTCAGTTCGATCTGTACTTCTACGCGATCGAGATAGAGATCCTTCGTGCGGCTAGTCTGCTCAGTAACCAGGATGCCGGTCGCAAGCAGCGCCAACGACACCGCAGTCGTAATAATCATCGCGATAGTCATCGTGATGTTTCGGCCCAAGGAGGAGAAAGCCTCACCGAGGACAAAGCGAGTCTTCATAGGTCAGTAATACCTTTCGAATGAGTTCTTCTACCGATGGACTGTCTGCTAATTGTTCAGGCCGTAAACGCCCGTGGCGTCGTCACGCACAAGACGCCCCAGCTCCAGCTCCAGTACGCGGCGACGCATGGAGTCCACGGCATCGTTGTCGTGAGTCGACACGATAACGGTCGTGCCCATCCGATTGATGCGGTCAAGCAGGAGCATGATGTCACCGGAAGTGCTTGGGTCGAGGTTGCCGGTGGGCTCGTCGGCAAGCAAGATGAGCGGGCGGTTAACGAAGGCGCGAGCAATGGCAACGCGCTGCTGTTCACCACCAGACAACTCGTGCGGGTAGCGATTTTCCTTGCCTGCGAGCCCGACCATTTCGAGCGTTTCCGGAACAGCCTTGTCGATTTTCGCCTTCGGCTTGCCAATTACCTGCAATGCGAACGCGACATTTTCGTACACGGTCTTCTTTGGCAGCAGGCGGAAGTCCTGGAAGACGTACCCTACCTTTTGGCGCAATTTCGGGATGTTGCGGCGAGAAATCTTGGTCAGATCCTGACCTGCGACCGTCAGTTTTCCTGAATCCACTTTCTCTTCACGCACCATAAGGCGCAGGAATGTCGACTTACCAGAGCCCGACGGTCCAATGAGAAAGACAAACTCACCTTTATCTATGTGGACTGAAACGCCGTCGAGAGCTGGTCGGCTAGAAGTCGAATAGGACTTGGTAACCCCGTCGAAAGTGATCATAGATAGACACTCTAATCACTTAAGCCACTCAAGTCACTCTGGAATGCATGGAATTGGGCACTGGAATAGCGAGGCTGTGGGGCTAAGTGGCGTTGCCCCCCCCAGACCGCGTGACCACACAGAAGTGCACACTACGGCAGTATTCGAAATTATTTTCCCAAAAAATCTTCAAATCCCCCTTTACTTCGCCTACATGTTCGATTAAAATGACCCATGAAAGATTAAACGCGAGGATTGAATACACCAAATAACGTCGCCGAGCTGCTTAAAGCTCGGAGAATTAACACTCAGAGTTAGTCGAAAATACTTTCCCTAGCTCTTCCTTATTTCAACATTTCAACGTCCAGGCCTTATCTTTCAGGGGGATTCAACAATGGCCAGCGGGGAACATATACCACGGAAACGCACTTACGCTGCGGCGATGGAAGCAACAGCGCCACGCTTTCACCATGAGATTTCTCAAACAGCACCAGCACGTCTTGGAATTGACCGTAATCGAGCTGACTTGAAGCTTGCCCTTGCTTGTGTTCCCTCTTCTTCAACAAAAGATGTCGAAGATTACATCGCCAAAATCGCTCCAGCTCTTGGCATGTCGCGCGGGAGAACACTCCAGTACATCGATATCGGGATGCAGCTAGAGCGGCTCCCGCGGTTGAAAGAGCTTCTGCTCAAACGCGCACAGCTACCGCTTCCCCACATGCGGGTCATTGCCACAGCCATCCTCCCCTTGGATGACACCTCTGCTGTGAAATATTTCGAAGACCATCTCCTCGAACTGATCACGCCGAGAGTCAATGGTGAAGTTCTTCGAGGGGTTCGGAGTCTTCAACAGAATATTCAGCGATTTATTAATGAAGTCAGCCCGCTATTGCGCCCTAAAAATGAGTACGACCCGCCGATTACTTCGTTTCAAAAAGGCATCGAGCAAAAAGCTGGCGAATCTATAAAGTTCGAGTCAAAGGACAACCTCACTGAAGTCACCATGGAACTGATGCCTGAGCGGGCAATTGAATTCCAAAAGGTCCTAGAAGAAATTACCGCTGATCAGGACTGCGACTTCGTCGAGGCTTTTTCACACCTTCTGCACGGAACTGCTCAGGTCACCGCCACGTTGAATCTGTACTGCCCACTTACTCAAGACAAGCCACAGGAGGCATGGATTGGCGGTCTGGGGTGGATCAACAAAATCGCTACTGAATCCTGGCTCGACCGGGTCACTAGCATCCGGCTACTAGCTGATGAGAAAACGGAAAAGTACTCACCAACAGAGCGACAGCGGACTTACGTCCAAGGTAGAGACGGCACCTGCCGCTTTCCCGGATGCGATGTCGATGCAACGAAGTGCGACATCGACCACATTCAGCCGTATAACCACGAGAATCCCGAAGAAGGTGGCCGAACCGAAACGCCCAACCTCCATTGCCTATGCCGCCGCCATCACAATCTAAAAACGGCCGGTCTTTGGAATGTCGTGCGCGATATCGACGGCGTGGAGTACTGGACCTCCGTCACTGATCAAAGCACCGAAAAAGCTGCGCTTATCAGCACAGAATCAGGACCGCTCTCCGGCCACGGTCGCTACTCTTTCGACCTGCGCAAGACAAAGAAAGCACAGACGCTCAAGGAGTACAACGAGCAGAGGTTGGAAAACCTCCGCGAATCACAGGAGCTGACAAATCAGGCTCGCGAAGAACTGGGAATAAACAAAAACGAGAGAAACGGAGAAGCCGACGAGCCCACCACACCGGAAACACCCGAGGCACCGGAAGCGCCCGAAGACGAACCGCCCTTCTAGCGTTACTCCCCTTCGGACTGCTGAGCCATGCGCCAGCGAATACCGGCCTCGATGAAACCGTCGAGGTCACCGTCGAGGACCGACTGTGGGTTGTTGACTTCGTACTCGGTGCGCAGGTCCTTAACCATCTGGTACGGGTGCAGCACATAGGAGCGCATCTGGTTACCCCACGAGGCATTGCCGCCTGCGCCGAGAGCATCCAGCTCCGCGCGCTCTTCCTGGCGCTTCTTCTCCAGCAACTTCGCCTGCAGAACTCGCATAGCAGATGCCTTGTTCTGGTGCTGGGACTTCTCGTTCTGGCAAGTCACCACGATGCCGGTTGGGACGTGCGTAAGTCGGACCGCGGAGTCCGTGGTGTTCACCGACTGCCCACCTGGGCCGGAGGAGCGGTAGACGTCGATACGCAAATCTGACTCGGGGATGTCGATGTGATCCGTTTCCTCCACAACCGGCAGCACCTCGACCTCAGCGAAGGAGGTCTGGCGGCGCCCCTGGTTGTCGAAAGGACTAATACGAACCAGACGGTGCGCGCCCTGTTCGACCGAGAGGGTGCCGTACATGTACTCGCCATGGACGACGAAAGTAGCGGACTTAATACCGGCCTCTTCAGCGTAGGACGTGTCGTAAACCTCGACCTTATGCCCGTGTTTGTCGGCCCAGCGCAGGTACATGCGCATGAGCATCTCGGCCCAGTCAGCGGCATCCACGCCACCGGCACCGGAGCGGATGTTGATGACCGCCTCGCGCTCGTCGTAAGGCCCCGAAAGCATCGTCGTGACCTCGAGGGATTCGATGTCGGCACGCAGCTCAGCGCGTTCGGCATCGGCCATCTCGACGGCGTCGGGGTCGCCCTCCTCTTCCGCGAGTTCGTACATCACGGAGAGATCGTCGAGGCGCCCGCGCAGCGAGTCAATCTTTTTCTTCTTCGCCTGCGCCTGCGACAGTGCACTGGTGACCTGCTGCGCGTGGTCGGGGTCATCCCACAGCGACGGGTCGGCGGCCTGGGCTTCCAACTCCCTGATCCGGTCGGAAAGCTCGTCGACATCGACCACCTTCTCAATGGTGGTCAGCGTCGCGTCGAGTTCTTTGAGGTCAGCATTCAGATCCGGGTTCACGGGTACTACCTTAGCTATACCTCCTGTTTCGGTGCACAATAGGACGTATGTCTGAATCCACCGCCAGCCAAGATTCCAGCCAAGACCCGCACCAAGATTCCAGCCAAGACCTAGAACTCTTTCTCTCCCAAGCATCCGAGTCGATTGTGGCATCGGATACCAGTGTTGCGGTTGCCATCGTGAAGCGTGCCGCTGCCATTGCTGCTCGCATGCGCGACGAAGGCCTGGTCACGGAGTACAAGACATCGATTTCCGACGTCGTCACCGCGGCCGACCGCGCAGCGGAAAAGTTCGTCGTCGAGGCTTTGGCCGCGCTCCGCCCGGAGGACGGCATTCTTGGCGAGGAAGGATCGGCGAAGGAGTCCCAGTCTGGTCGCACGTGGGTGATTGACCCCGTCGATGGCACCTACAACTTCACCACTGGTTCGGACTACTGGTGCAGCGCATTAGCGCTGGTTATGGGCGATGCGAACAATCCGGACGAGGTCATCCTCGGCGCGGTGCACCGTCCGGCCACGGGCGAAAGCTGGATTGGTGGCCCCAATCTCCCGACCACTCGTATCAACATTGACGGCACTGTTGACGATCTCCGGGTCACTGACCACCCGCTTTCGGAAGTCTGCGCAGCGACCTACCTCCACACCACGGTGGTGAACTCGAGCGAGGAATCCGAGGTCAGAGCCACAAAGTCCTGGTTGGATGCAGTGTCCCGCAGCGCTACCTGGCGCATGCTGGGCTCAGCGTCGGTGGATATGGCCGGCGTGGCCGACGGTCGCATCGGCGTATGGTTCCAGCGCGACGTCGCGGCTTGGGACTGGCTGCCTGGATATGCGCTTATTACGGGCGCAGGCGGCGAAGGCACGTCGGTGGGGCGCTGGAAGCTCGCGGGCTCGAGTGGCCAGGTCGCAGAGTTACGTGAGGTTCTGCGCTAGAATTTCGGCCATGACCACCTCTTACTCCGAAGATCTCGCCCTCGCACTCTCGCTTGCCGACGCAGCCGACGACCTCACTATGTCCCGCTTCGAGGCGGCCAATCTAATCGTCGAGTCCAAGCCCGACCTCACACCGGTCTCCGATGCCGATATCGCGTGCGAAAAGCTGCTCCGCGAGATTCTGTCGGACAAGCGTCCGAACGATGAAGTTCTCGGCGAAGAATTCGGTGGCGAAGCTGTGTTTGAGGGCCGTCAGTGGGTCATCGACCCCATCGACGGCACGAAGAACTTCGTGCGCAATGTCCCGGTCTGGGCAACCCTGATTGCCCTGTTGGAGGACGGCAAGCCCGTTGTCGGCGTGGTCTCCGCACCTGCGCTGGGACGTCGCTGGTGGGCGTCCAAGGGCGACGGCGCATTCAAGCGCGTGCAGGTCGGCGGCCGGGAAGCCACTGAGCGCCGCATTGAGGTCTCAAAGGTTGCCGACATCGCGGACTGCTCAGTTTCCAATTCTTCGCTAACCGGTTGGGCCGAGCGCGATTTGCGCGACAACTTCATTGCACTCACCGATGACGCCTGGCGCCTGCGTGGCTATGGCGACTTCTTCTCCTACTGCCTGGTAGCGGAGGGTGCGGTCGATGTCGCCGCCGAGCCAGAAGTTTCCCTGTGGGACCTGGCAGCTCTTGCGATTCTGGTGGAGGAAGCTGGCGGCCGCTTCACTTCCCTAGCGGGCGTCGACGGGCCACACGGCGGGGACGCAGTTGCGACGAATGGGTTGCTTCACGACGCCGTCGTCAAGCGCCTGAACGGGTAAACAGACTCTTCCGACCTATCGCAATTTTGCGACGAGCGGCTCACTATTTCCCGTCCGTGTGACCGATATCCAGGATACGTCGCAGCTCAGCAAATACCTCAGGGCGTACCTCATGGGTTACTACCCGTCCACTCTTAGACCTAGTAAGCAGCCCGGCATCCGCCATGGTCTTTAAATGATGCGACACCGTCGGCTGACTAAGCCCAGAAACAGCGGCCAGCTCACCCACGGTCATCGGACTACAACCAGCGGCAGCGAGCTGAGACAAGATTTGCAGGCGCGCCGGTTGCGCCAGCGCCTTGAAGAGCGTTGCCGCAGCCTGCGCTTCCGCCGTGTCGAGAGGCCGACCGCCAAGTGCACAGCATTCTGAGATTTCGTCCATACCTGTTGAGGCTACACGGCCTCCCCTCTAAATATATTGACAATCATCGATATATCGATTACACCGGAAACTATGACACAGACTACAAAGTCACTCAGCTTCCTAGATCGCTTCTTGCCGCTCTGGATTGCAGCTGCAATGGCAATTGGCCTCATTCTGGGCAAAATTGCACCGTCACTTGTGAACTGGCTGGCAGAAGCAAAAATTGCGACAATTTCCGTACCAATCGCCATCGGCTTGCTGGTCATGATGTACCCACCGCTGGCAAAGGTTCGATACGACAAAACGGGCAAAATTTTGACATCAAAGAAGCTGATGGGCATCACAGTCTTCCTCAATTGGATTCTCGGCCCCGCACTGATGTTCATCCTTGCCTGGATATTCCTCAGCGATAGTCCAGAACTGCGCACTGGCGTGATTATCGTCGGTCTCGCCCGCTGCATTGCAATGGTTTTGGTCTGGAACGACCTATCTTGCGGCGATACTGAAGTCGCTGCCGTATTGGTGGCCGTAAACTCGCTATTCCAAATTTGCATGTTCGGTGCTCTGGGGTGGTTCTACCTGCAGATTCTGCCCTCCTGGCTGGGGCTGGAAACCACTTCCGCCACCTTTTCTTTTTGGGCAATCGCACTATCCGTAGTGGTATTCCTCGGTATTCCGCTTCTGGCTGGCGCGGCATCACGCATAATTGGTGAACGCACCCGAGGTCGCGACTGGTATGAAAATGAGTACCTGCCCAAAATCTCACCATTGGCGCTTGCCGGCCTTCTATACACAATTGTGTTGCTCTTTGCGCTTCAGTCACAGCAGATTCTTGAGAATCCCTGGACCGTTGCGAAAGTGGCGCTACCACTAGTGATCTACTTCCTCGCCATGTTCGCGATCGCTCTCACTTCGGCCAAGGCCGCGGGCATGAACTACGCAACCTCCGCATCGATTGCCTTTACGGCCGCCGGAAATAACTTCGAGTTGGCAATTGCGGTTGCGATTGGCACCTTCGGCCCATTGTCCCAGCAAGCACTTGCGGGAACGATTGGACCACTTATTGAAGTACCCGTACTCGTTGCACTTGTCTATGTCACCCGCTGGCTCGGGCCGCGCCTTTTCCCCAATGACCTTTCCGTACCGGACAAACTATAGAAAAAGGATTCTGAAATGAATGAACTCCCGAAGGTACTTTTCATCTGCGTGGCAAATGCCGGTAAATCCCAGATGGCCGAGGCCATTGCGCGTGCAAAATATGCCACGCAGTTCATCGCCCTTTCAGCAGGAACGAACCCCAAAACTACTACCAATGCGCTTGCAGCCAAATCAGTTGCAGAAATCGGCGCCTCTATGGACGGTGCATCACCAAAGCCCATTGCCCCCACGATTCTCCGGACTGCAGATCGTGTTGTCATCATCGGCGATGCCGCTCATATAGAGCTCCCCTCGGACGCTCAAGGCTCACTCGAGCGCTGGCTTACTGACGAGCCTTCAAAACGAGGCATCGACGGAGAAGAACGCATGGACCTGATTCGCGATGACCTCGAGCGCCGTATCGACGAGTTAGCTGTCGAACTCCGTTCCACTAAGAATCCCTAAGCGGCAGAATCCAACAAAAGCCTCCTTATCGCCAGCGTAAGCCACACGACTACGCCGATGCCTGCGATGAGACCGAGAAGCAGGAATATCAGACCGACTCCCCAAAGCCCGGTGATGTCGTCAGTGCCGGCGATGATGCTCCAGCACAGGGCATAGCCGGCGACTGCTGCCCACCAGGTGGGCAGCAGGTTCAGAGTTGGTGCGGACACGCGCATCATGGCAGAGGCAGTGAGGATGACCATCGCGAAGCCACTGCAGAAAACCTGCCATGGCGAATAGTCGTATTCGCCCTCGAGCGTCCACGCGAGCGTACAAAAGCAGATTACGAATGCGGCGACAAAGACGAAAACCGTGTGACCATATGCGATGCGCTCACCGTACTTTTTGGCCAGCCACGCGGTACCTACCCATGTGAGAGCAGTGGGGATGGCAATGATTAACAGGTACACGAGGAAGACGTCTGGCACCTCGGACCAGGTGAAACTCGTCAGCATTGATCTCATGCCACTAGGTTACGCGTAACGGTTGAGGGTCCCGATGGGATCCTGCCACAGCTGATGCGTAGCCACTGCCCTTGCTGCATCACCCACAATCGACTGACTGGCCCGCTGGATTCGCAAGTCGCTGAGGCCGTGTGCGTCACGACGTAATTGCTGGGCAATCAATTGCACTCCCTTGGGATCAGTTGTGAAGGCATCTCCCGCAAAGACCACAGTTGTGGGATCTACGACATCGATGGCCAGCCGGACTATGCGGCCAAGAAGCTCGGCTCTCTCATCGAGGAGGCGGCGTGCAGCGGCATTGCACTTGGCAATCTCAACCAAATGAGCGAGATCCGTAGCCGGAATTCGCTGAGCTCGAGCAGCATTGACCACCGCACTGTTACCCAACGGGTGGACCCCCTCTTCTGCCTCAAAGGGACCCGACTGCGCTATCTGAGCGAAGGCTCTCGGCGAAACACCACTGCGGGGCCTATGTACCGCCCCGTGAAAGATCCAGGCGTGTGCGATAACTTCGCGGACATAGAAGTAAAGAGTTGACTCGCTCTTCTGAGGGCTGGCATCAGGGGGACCGTCGTCAAGCGGTGCATGTGCGAGCTCTGAGCCAGCCATAGCACTGACTCCGGAAGCAACCCAAACCTGCTTTCCCAAGATGTCTGCAACGATGTCACCGGCAGCGACACCATCCCAGCCATAGACGGACGAGGTCACGGAGCCACTGCTGTCCACGTGCTCAGAAAACGCGACTCCCACTGTTAAGGGCTGAGAGAGACCACGAGCGAGCTTGTGCACTTCCTGGCAGATTCTTCCCAGCGCATCGGTGACGCTGTAATCAATGATTCGCAGAGGGATTGACTGACTCCGCAGCACTCGGCCGGCGGCATCACTAATGACAAGCTCCGTGGTGCGAGCACCGATATGGATTCCCCAGGTCACAAATTGGTGGCCGTCTATTACCAACTGCTCTGCAGGGCGCCCGGCGCGAATGTCGTGGCCAGGTTCTATCTGAGTACGAACAAGACCTGCGTCAATCAGCGTATTGACGTAGCGCGTAACGCTCGGCTGGGAATAACCCAGCGTTTTTACCAGCTGGGCGCGGCTGGGCTGTTGCATAACTCGAATCTGGTGCATTACTCGCGCTGTCGGCTGGTTGGGCAGGGTGAACTGGATGTTATGCGCGTGCGTGACCGATGCTGCGATTCGAGTAGTTATTGCCATGCTGTTGAATTATAGACAACACTGTCTAGGCTGCGCACCGAGTTGCCCACTTTTCTTTCACTGTCCCTAGCAGCGAATATTCACACTGCAAAAAATCCTCGACCGCAACATAGACCGTGTGGTCTACTTTTGGCATGTCAGACAGCAACACCGTAACTCTTCATTGGTTCCTTCCCACCTACGGCGACTCGCGCGCCATCATGGCAGGTGGACACGGCACCGACCCACACGTCGGGGAACGAAAAGCAGACCTTCACTACCTAACTCAACTCGCTCTCGCGGCAGAGGCCAATGGGTTCGAATCCGTGCTCACTCCCACCGGACAGTGGTGCGAGGACGCCTGGCTAACCACCGCGGCACTCATTGGCCGGACAACACGCCTGAAATTCTTGGTCGCGCTGCGCCCTGGGCTAGTCAGCCCGACGATCATTGCGCAGCAAGCCCAAACTTTCCAGGACCTCTCAAACAATCGCCTGCTGGTCAACGTTGTCGTCGGCGGCGAGGACCACGAGCAGCGAGCTTTTGGGGACCACTTGAACAAGCAGCAGCGCTATGAGCGTGCCGACGAAGTTCTCACAATCACCAACCATCTCCTTACAAAGCCAGACCCCGTTGACTTCAACGGCCAGTACGTAACCGTGGAGGGAGCACAGCTGAAATCCCGGCCACAAACCGCGCCCCCGATTTTCTTCGGAGGCTCTTCCAAGCCCGGCATTGACGTTGCTGCCAAACACGCCAATGTGTACTTGACCTGGGGTGAGCCGCCACAGAAAGTCTCGGAAAAGATCACCCGCGTTCAAGCGCAGGCCGACCAAGAAGGCCGGGAACTCGACTATGGCATTCGGCTGCATGTGATAGCCCGCGAAACTAGCGAGGAAGCATGGGCTGTTGCCGAACGACTACTCGCGGACCTCAATCCCGATACTGTCGAACGCATTCAGGCAGGTCTAGGCCGTTCCCAGTCGGAGGGGCAGCGTCGGATGACCGAGCTGCACGATCAGGGCGGCAACTTCACCAGCAGCACTACTGCCCGTGACCTGGAGATTGCACCGAACCTGTGGACCGGCGTAGGCCTCGTTCGTGGCGGAGCTGGCACCGCATTGGTCGGCTCCTATGACGAGGTCGCAGCTCGGATAGCTGAATATCGCCGCATTGGCCTTGAGCACTTCATCTTATCTGGCTATCCGCATCTCGAAGAGGCCTACCACGTCGGCGAAGGCGTCGTTCCCGCATTACAGCGCTTGGGCCTCGAGGTCACTAACCACGACCGCAACACCACTCCCCAGCACAACGCCGTGCCTTTTGTCCCCGTGACCCGATAGGAAAAACATGACTTCTCCCGCACTCACCGGAACACATCTCCGCACCGTTCTCGCCCACGCACCGACATCAATTGTCGCACTGGGGTCGCTTGTCGACGGTCAACCGGATGGCATGATCGCAGGTTCTTTTGTCGGCATTAGCTTGGATCCTCCCCTCGTAGGGGTGGCTATCCAAGACACCTCATCGACTTGGCCTCGGCTTCGTTCGGCCAACGCCGTAGGCATCAGTGTGCTGACCGAAAACCACGCTCACCTAGTTCGCCAACTCGCCGGCCCCAAGGAACACCGATTTGACCGAGTTGGCTGGTTTACGGACGGCGATGCCGTGCACCTCGACCACTGCTGCGCACAGCTGACCACTTACGTGGTTGATGAGATTCCTCTCGGGGACCACATTCTCGCCGTGTTGAAGGTCAACGGTGCCACTGAATTCAGCACCACTCGCCCGCTGGTCTTCCACGGTTCCCAGGTAACAACAGTTGCCCCAACTTCTCACTAACAGCTGCCCCTTAAGAAAAGGACACAACAACCATGCCTGAGCGAACAAAACGACAGATCCTCCTCAACGCATTCGATATGAACTGCGTAGCGCACCAATCACCCGGGCTATGGCGACATCCCGATGATCATGCTCGCGATTACAACACCATCGACTACTGGGTTGATCTAGCAAAGACGTTAGAAAAAGGACTATTTGACGGCCTTTTTATCGCTGACGTACTTGGCACCTACGACGTCTACGGCGCTAGCAACGAAGCCACTTTGCGTGCTGGCACGCAGGTTCCCGTCAATGATCCAATCTTGCTCGTCTCCGCAATGGCACAAGCGACCGAGCACCTTGGCTTTGGAATTACTGCCGGAACCGCTTATGAGCACCCCTATCCCTTTGCCCGTCGTCTAGCGACTATCGACCATCTCACGAATGGTCGTGTTGGTTGGAACGTCGTCACCGGCTATCTGCCCTCAGCTGCACAAAACCTAGGCGATACTGACCAGCTTCCTCACGATGAGCGCTATGACCGCGCGGATGAATATCTCGAGGTCGTCTACAAACTCCTCGAGGGGTCGTGGGAAGACGATGCTGTTCAGTACGACAAAGCCAGCGGTGTCTTCACCAATCCTGACAAGGTGCACCCCATCAACCACCATGGCAAGTACTTCGACGTTCCCGGCATTGCCATCACTGAGCCGAGCACTCAGCGCACTCCAGTGATTTACCAGGCGGGTTCGTCGCCGAGGGGCCTGCGCTTTGCCGGAGAAAATGCTGAGGCTGTGTTTATTAACAGCAATACGCCTGCGGCGATGAAGAAGACGGTTGCCAAGATTCGCAGCGCAGCCAAGGCCGCCGGGCGTGATCCGCACTCGATCAAGGTATTCGCAATGCAGACCATCATCACTGCAGCTACCGAGGATGAGGCCGTCGCAAAGCTCAAGGAGTACCAGACCTATACCGATGCTGTCGGCGGTTTGACGCTCATGTCAGGGTGGTCCGGCGTGGATCTTTCGAAGTATGACCTTGATGCCCCGATTACCAACATCGAATCCAACGCGATTCAGTCAACTGCGGCGACAATTTCCTCAGGTACGGGCGCTGACGACGGCGCGTGGACGGTCCGGAAGCTTGGCGAGTGGACTGGAATCGGCGGATTCGGCCCAATTCTGGTGGGGTCGGGCAAACAGGTTGCTGAGCAGCTTGCTCAGCTGCAGGATGACACGGACGTAGACGGTTTTAATTTGGCCTACGCGATTACGCCGGGAACTTTCACCGACATTGTCGATTATGTAGTTCCGGAGCTGCAGAAACTCGGCCGCTACAAGACTGAATATACGCTGGGTTCCCTACGCCATAAGCTGTTTGGTGCCGGCGATCGACTGCCCGATGATCATCGCGGGGCTTCCTATCGACTCGGCGCACCAGGCTCCACGACTGGAACTTCACGTCCCAAGAACATCGATGAAGTACTCACAGACTTAGAACCGGTTTTCGCAGAAATCGCCGCTACTGCCGCGGAACGTGAAAGCGACCGCAATTTCGATCTTTCTCTGATTCAAAAGCTCAAGGATGCCGGTTTCACGCGATTGCGGGTGCCGAAGGAATATGGCGGGCTTGGCTTCTCGCTTAGTGACGCATTCCGCGTGTACGTCGCCCTCGCAAGCGCGGATTCCAACATCGCCCAGGGGCTGCGCCCGCATTTCTTAGCGGTGGAATCGCTTCTCGCCGCACAGGACGAGAGGCTGAAGCGGCGTTGGTTACGCCGCGTCGGCACAGGCGAAGTCGCAATTGGCAACGCTCTGACCGAGGTCAATAACGCTCCGGGCGAGGTGACGACCACGTTGTCGAAGCTTGACGACGGCAACTTCGTCCTGAATGGCACCAAGTTCTACAGCACCGGCAGCCTCTACGGTGATGCCATTTACGTCCGTGCCAGAATTAGCGACACCGATGAAGATGTCTTTGTCTTTGTAGATCGTTGGGCCGAGGGGGTATCGCTGCTGGATGATTGGGATGGCTTCGGGCAGCAGCTGTCCGCCTCTGGCACCACTGTCTTCGACCAGGTCGTAGTCCCTGCTCAGGACGTGCTCCACCGTAATTACCTTGCTCCTGGCGTCTCACAGGCTCTGGCGCAGGCTCACCACTTGGCAACCCTCGCTGGTATCGGTGGCGCAATCGAGCAAGACATTACTGGATATGTTCGTGGCCGTCGGCGTTCGTTTTCCCATGGCAATGCCACTTTGCCGCGTGAAGATGTCCAGGTACAGCAGGTCGTTGGCGAGATTGCCGCAAAGGCTTACGCAGCCAGAACTGTCTTGGAAGGATTCATCCGAGAATTTGATGCCGCCTACGCTCAGCTGGAGTCCGCAGGGGATGGGCAACGTGATCAAATTTATGCCGATATTGAGATTTCATCGTTCAAAGCTCAGCTTGCCATCGCTCCCCTAATACTGGACGCTGCAACGCAAGCTTTCGAAGTGGGTGGCGCTTCTGCAACGCTAAAGACTCACGGTTTGGATCGCCACTGGCGCAACGCTCGTGTCCTAGCGAATCACAATCCGCTGATTTATCGTGCACGTTTGATTGGCGATGATGCGCTCAATGACAGGCATCAGGCCATTCAATACACCGTCGGCAGTGCCAGCGCCTGAACACGCTAGTTTCCCAGAAAAAACACAGACAAAACACTGCGTTTTACACATTTTCACTTATTGTATTGACAGATTCGGTTGCTACAACTAGAAAGCCGTTTTCAATAAGACGCTTGTAGGGAGTGCCTTTTACCAAAGAGCACCTCCCTATAAGTTGTAGTAAAGGAGAAATCTGGGGTGAATAAACCTTCAAGAATTGTGGGGCTTGATATAGCGCGCTCACTCGCCATCATCGGCATGATCATTGTCCATATGGCCTCACTACTTTGGAGCACAAAGGTTGTGCTCTCTGGCCTGCCATCATCATTGTTCGCCATCATCGCCGGCGCCACAATGATGATCATCGGCCGTAATTACAGCAGCACCACTTTCTTGCGGCTGATCACTCGCGGTGCCCTGATCATTCTCATCGGCCTGGCACTATTGCCGGTCGGTGGAGAAATTCAGGTGGTCCTCGTCATCATGGGCCTGGTAATGATGCTGGTTTCCTGGATGCCAGCGCTCGGAACTTGGTGGCGAGTCGGCTTCTTCATCGCCGCAACCATCGCCGCCACAATCAAGTACGCGCCTATGACGCTGCCGCAGATTTATCCGCTACTCGCGTGGATTGCATATTTCATCGGCGGCATGCTGCTTTACGACGTCTACCTGCGCGGTCGCCTGCAAAGCACTTCCACCTCTGAGACCAACGCCAATACTCGGTTGAGCTGGATTGTTACCGCTGTCAGCGTTGTCGTCACTGCCGTCGGCATGTACTTCCGATTTGATCCAGAGATTGCTGGCTGGCTCCGCTTTACCGGACACACTGGCGTCTTCGGCGAAATCATTCTCTCCGTCGCTGTTGCCGCTATTGTGTTGCACTTGTGCCTGTTCGTAGGCGATCGTTTCCCAGCTGTGGTTTACCCATTCGCGGCTATGGGAACAATGTCACTGACTATCTACATCCTGCACGTTCTCACCGCGTTTTATTGGCAGCAGAATGTTGTATTGCATTCCACGTTGTCCGCAGCCGGTTTCATCGTATTCTTCCTCGTCATTGCTAGCCTCTGGAAGAAATTTGTCGGACAGGGCCCTGCCGAAAAACTCGTTGCCACCGCAATCAAGGCCATTGTTCCTTCTGGGAAAGGGAAATAACCGTGAAGAAAACATCTTTTTCCATCGCAGCAATTGTTAGCAGCACCCTGCTTCTATCTGCAGCCCCAGCTCTTGCATTGGAAAACGGCGAACCCGCACCTGCGAATGCTGAAAGCAGTTCTGTGGCCGCGCTGAAGATTGGCAAAATCGGCAATTTCGGTGACTGTACCGGGACGCTGGTTGCCGACCAGTGGGTACTCACTGCACGCCACTGCCTGGAGTCTGTGAACAACGAAGGGACCCAGGCCCGCATCGGCGGGAAGGTCTACGATGCCGATTCTTGGGCGCTGTCTCCAATGTCTGATGCGGGGTTGCTCCACCTGACCCAAAAGGTCACTGACGCAACACCCGCGAAGGTTTCCCGCGATATCCCAACACCTGGACAGACGGGAACTCTCTATGGCTGGAGTAGCAGTTCGTCCATGGCACGATCCGGACAGCTTCCGATGACCAAGATGGTCGTCAATGAGCTGCTGGGCGGAGGTCCCACTGAAGGAACTCCAGGTGAGGCTGCTCCAGATGGGGCCGCTCCTGGTGAGGCTGTTCCGGGCGGTGCCATGCCGGATGCAGTAAAGCCAGATGACTCCAAAACCGAGTCGATCCCCGCAGGAACGGAAAGCATCCCAGCCGACGCTGCCATGATGCCAATGATTCAAAGCGCCATCCTCGACGCACATTCCGTCTCTGGCGCGGGTATGCAGGGCGGTGACTCCGGCGGCCCGTTCTTCGTCGACGGTAAGCTCGCGGGCCTGGCTACTGCCGGAACCTCCAATGGCGACCCTGACCTCCCCTCCCCCAGCGCAGCTATCACCACCCTCGCCGGCACGGCTGACTGGATCGATGACATCACCTCTGGCCGAGACACAGAAAGCGTGCTGACCGCGGAGAACACTCCTGCTCCGCCAAAGACCATTCAGACCAGCGCCGATCACATGTGGGGTTACCTCGCCATCGCGTGCGTTGGCCTGGTTGTCGCAGCAGCCTGGTCGCGCGTTAGGAATGGCCGACAGTAGAACCGTCTAACCACAACCACAAGCCGCCTCCCCGGAAAGTACTGGGTAGGCGGCTTTTATCGTGCATGCGAGGAACTTAAACGTGACTGAAGCCACAAAATCTCTCGGTAACTGACGTACAATCGTGAGGCATTCCTATGGTTTTATTCTAATTTTTCTATGAATTGACGATGCGATTCACATAATTGCTCATTGGTGAAACCCCACCAACGAGAAAAGTAATCAATTCCCGTGGATGGTTACACGCCCTTCGACGTCTTGATGGATATCGGTTGGATTTCGTTGCTGCTCATCATCGGTAATTTGATGCGGCGATTCATCCCCTGGTTCCAGAAGCTCCTCATTCCTGCACCGATTACTGCAGGCCTACTCGGCTTGCTACTAGGCCCCAACGCTTTGGGGATCATCCAGTTCAGCGAGCACTTCGGCGACTATGCGACGATTCTAATCGCCGCAGTCTTCGGTGCCCTGCCGTTCACAATGGACTTCGATGCCAAGGTTCGCCAGCGCGCGCGAACAATGTGGTCCTATTCCGTGGGCATGTACCTGGCACAGTGGGGCTTCTTCGCACTGCTTGGCGTGATTCTTTTCGCCCCGCTGTTCAATACTCCGGACTGGTTCGGCATCATGCTGCCCGTCGGCTTCGTCGGCGGTTTCGGTGTGGCAGCAGCAGTTGGTGGCGCACTGGACTCGGCCGGGACTGAGGCCACGAGTTTGGGCTTTACAGCCGCCGCGGTGGGCATGTTTTCCGCAATTGTCGGTGGCGTTATCTTTGCCCGCTGGGGTTCAAAGAAGGGGCACACCAACGAGTTGCCCGCCTTGGATAAACTGCCGGAGGACATGCGTACCGGCATTATCTCTCTTCCCGGCCAGCGTCCAAGCGTGGGACGTGCGACCACGAGCCCGTCCTCAATTGAGCCGATTGCGCTGCATGTCGCGGCACTGGCGGGGACGCTCTTCCTGGCGAATATCCTGACTAACTTGGTCAATGACGCTTTCCCGGCCTTGAGCTTCCCGCTGTTCGCGATGGCCTTCCTCGTCGGCCTGGCGGGTGTTGGAGTACTGCACCTGATTAAGGCACCGCACTACCTGGATACGAAGTTGATGGGTTCGGTCTCCGGCGCGTCGACGGACTTCCTGGTTGCAGTGGGCATCGCGTCGATTGTGCCGGCAGTAGTGGCCACCTACATCGTCCCGCTGATTATTCTGTTCGTCGTGGGTCTGGCCTTCTGCCTGGTGTTGTTCTTCTACGTCGCACCACGAGTCTTCGAACATGGTTGGTTCGAGCGCGCCGTATTCAGCTGGGGCTGGGCAACCGCTTCCGTAGCCACGGGTATCGCCGTCCTGAAGATTGTGGACCCGGAGCAGAAATCCGGCACTCTCGAGGAGTTCGGCATGGCCTACGTGGGCTTCGCACCATTCGAAATCGCGGCGGCCATCCTCGCCCCCATCGCCATCATCGCCGGACTGGTGTGGCTATTCGGTGGGGTCGCACTTATCGGTGGCCTGGCTCTGTTGATTCCGCCGATGATCTGGTTAAAGAAATCGAAAGCCAGGGCTTTGTAGAAGTTCCCACACCGCCCACATTTGCGAGCCCAGCGTGGGCTGTCCGGGCCTGTCTGGCAGCTGTCTTCCCACCGTTTTGCCAGTATTGCGCTCACTTATCGATGCATGATTCACCCATCGATGCGCTCCAGCGTATCCATAAGTGAATAACTCATCGATATGTGAAACCGAAAGCTAGCAGCGCGTACATGAGCTGAGGCAAGTCGACCAGAATCAACCCAGCAATCCCCTCAAGCTAAGTACCTTCAGCCCGACTAATCGAGCAGCGCCTCACGCTGCATTTCTGATGACCGTCCTTCAATGCCCGGTTGTGAAGTGCGCGAGTTCGTCAGACCCAACGACTACCTAACGGCTTAACCCCCAAACGGTGATTTGACCCCCAAATAAAGAAAACCCCTACCAGCGTTTGCACCGGTAGGGGTCTCTTCTTAGTGGCGGGGGCTGGATTCGAACCAACGACCTCTGGGTTCTCACCCTCAAGTTCGAGCCACCTGCAGTTATTACCCTTTTACCTGCTGATTAGAGAGGTATAAGCATACTGGGCCTTACTGCGCCTTACCGCGGATTACCGACTCTTAAGTCCCGTTTTGAGTCCCACTTTCTTCACCGAGATTCAAGGCTCCCCGCATAGCGTCGACATCAGTCCAATCCGTGTAGTTGCGCGCGTTCACGTCGACGTCATGCCCGAAGTAGGCTGCACGCACCTGGGCGGGCACCCCTCGCGCGATGGCCCGGTTATTGAGCACCGTGCGCCAGTCATGGGATCTCATTAAAGCGATGTGGTCGTCCTGGACCTGCGCGCCGACATCTTTAAACAGAGCCGCTGACGCTTTCACGGCGTTGTCGGTGCGCCAGTGCGCCTGCTTGTCTCCTGGCGAAGGGGTCAGTGGGTCGGTCGTTCCTAGTCCGTCGAGCCGGTTTAACCAAAACTTTTCGACACGCTTGTCCAGGAACGGGATAGAACGGCCTCTGTGCGTTTTGGATTGATCAGATGTAATGCTGATCGCGATTTGCCCATTAGCGACTTTTACAGATTGTCTCGTCGCCGCCAGCGCCTCTGAGATGCGAAGTCCCGTCCCCGCTTGTAGTAGTGCCAGCGCAACCACGTTGCCATGTTTTGCGATGGAGCTTGCTCGCCGCCTGTTTGTGAGGGCCGTCTTTGACGGTGGCGAGTACGCCTGAATCTGCGCAGCAGATTCAGGGGGCCGACACCGGAGAAGCGTGACCCTCACAAACAGACTGTGGCCCTGGCTGCATCAGCAGTCGGGGCCACCCTGCCACAGTAAGCACGACATGTAGGAGGTGGATATGCGAGACAAGTTCTCGGCATATTCGCGTACAACCGTGCGCCTCGATAAGGATTTAGACCGATTTGTCGAGGAGGTTGCACGGGTTTCAGGGGTGCAAAAAGCCGTCGTGTTCCGGGAAGCTCTCTACGTCCTCGCAGAGGAGGGGAGCGACTAACGCAGAAGCGTTTGGCCCCGGACACTCTGCGCCGCCTAGACGAGATGAATGACCAACTGCGTCGGATTGGTGTCAATCTGAACCAGGTGGCGCGGCGCGCGAATATCGACGGCGTTGCACCTGTGTCTGAGGCTGTAGAAGCGATTGCTTCCGAGGTTTCTTCTCTTCGTAAAGAGGTGAAGGGCTTTGTCCACAATCAAGATTAACTACAGCCAGAATATCCGCGCGGCGACGGTCTATGCCGTCTATGGAACGGCAGACAATGCCCGCAAGGGCAAGGTGCGAGCTGATGCCTTATGCACGGTTCAGCCCAACGCTGAATCGTTTTCTCCGGAGGCTACGGCTGGCCGTTGGTCGGGTGTGGACTTCATGGAAGCCAGTGTGGAAGAAATGGAGCGATATGCTCCGGCTCAGCGCACTGACGAAGCAATTATTTATATCCAATCGTGGGCTAAAGACGAGCTGGATAAGGATAACCCGGCCGATGTAGCTCGGGCTAATGCGGCTGGCTCAGAGCTGGCGATGCGGCTGACGCAGGGCACGGGAGTTCCGTTTACCGTGGCTACGCACACCGACAGTAAAAGCGGCTGTGTCCACAACCATATCGTCTTCGCCAACCACGATACGCAGACAAAGAAGGCTGCACCTCGGGATATGCGCAACTGGTACAAGCTGCGCAATATCAACGACGAGCTGATGCGCGATTTGGGGATGCGTGTCCTGGAGCGAGAGCCGGAAATATCGCTGCTTCCTGCTGAGCGCAGGGCACGCAAGGAGGGCAAGTCCACAGACTCGACGGGCCTGGGCGTGGATGAGCTGACCGCAGCCACGTGGGCTGATTTTGCCCGCAAGCGCATGGATGAGCTGTGCGCGGATAAACAGGTGGCAGATGCTGACGACCCACTGGCGAAGGCAGTAGAGATTGCTGGCAAATACAACCTGTCTCTAAAAGTGCAGCCCAACTCAAAAACCGAGGGTGAGTCGCTAACCGTGGCCCTGGTCGACGACGACGGCGAGGATGCCTACTTCACGAACACCACGAAGGCCGGACGTACTCGAAAGCGTAAAGCAGCTAAAGCTGGCTCAAAATTGGGCCGCAGCTACTCGCTAGAGGGTGTGACCGAACGCGTTAACGAGGCCCAATCAGCCCTTCTTGCGCGGCAGCTTGCAGCACTTCAAGCCAATTCAACCGATGACGACCTGGAGGCGAAATACGGCTCCAGCCTTCTCGATGACGAGGAGGAAGAAAACTATAACAACCAGGAGGTATTCAATCATGGTGTCAGTGACCGAGATGACGAAGCTAGCCCAAGCAGCGGCGAAAGGCAAGATGGACAGCGTCTTGAAGGTTCTCAGCCCACGCCTGGACAAGGCGGAGAAGGCTATCAAGACGCTGCAGGAGAAACTGAAGAGTCTGCCGGAGAATACAGGGGACATTCTCAGTTCTCTGCCCAGCGACTTCTCGACGAGGTTGACGCAAGCGGAAAGCGAATTAAGGAACGTAAAAAGCAATCTCGCCGCAAACAAGAACTACGTGAGCAGCAGTCACTTCCAAGTAACGATGATGGAAGTGCAGCAGATGATCACCGGGCTGATAAGGAACATCGAGGATCTGCCCAACGGCCTGGAGGGGGTAAAAGGGTACCTAATCGAGATAAGCGAGCAGATGTCGCGTCTGACAAGGATGCAACAGCTGGTACTCAAAGCAGCCGAAAGCCCCATCCATCTCGACAAGGATTCCAGCCAAGCAGTAGCCCAGAGCCTGAACGCTCAGATGACTTCGAGCCTGACTTCTAGCCTGGAACCGCTGGTAGAAGTAGCTGTATCTGAGGCAATGTCGAAAGAGTCCGAAAGCCTGCACAAGGCAGCAGAAGCATCTAAGAAGGCTCGCAGCGCCCTGCTCCAGGAGAAGGAGTCCAACGAAAAGCTGCTGGAGAAGATACGTGCAGAGCGCAAAAAGTACAACGACGACATGGAAAAGTCGAACACGAACTTTATTAAGGCCTGCATGTCTGCCTCGTGGATTGCAGCCAGTGTTCTCTTCGTTGCTATCGCACTCGTTGCTGTCGGAGCCTTGGGGAACGGGCTGCTAAGTATGCTCGGCATACCCGACGGCGTGTCTGCCTTGTGGGGTCACGTCCAGGAGGCCAACGGCATCGGCCCAACACTGGGCTGGTTGGCGTTAACACTTATCGTCATAGGGGTTCTTATAGCGCTTATGACCTGGATGTTGTCCCAGGCTGCGCCGGGTATTGCTCACTTAGTCGAGGAATACCGTCGCAATCACCCGAGGAAAGAAACGAACCACTAACTAGAACACGTGCACCGTAAAAAGTAAAAATCCCCACAACACAGCGTAGCGGTTAACCGCTACGCTTCTTTTATGCTCTTCCTATGCCCCAACTTTGCAACAGCACCAATAAACTGGCGCCCCGGTTATAAGTTGGGGCGCCAAGTCGATGTGCTCGAGTCGGGGGATGTTAGTGGCCGGTGCCAAGCCGGCCAGACAGGCGGTTCAGCCGGTCCTGACTGGGACCGTCGAGCCCGATAATGGACACGGTTTTGCCTCTGTCCTGGAACTTCTGCGTAATCGCGTCAAAGGTCGCGACCGTGGAGGCATCCCAGATCTCCGCCTCAGTGAGATCAATAGTGATATGACGGGCAGAATCGGTGTAATCAAAGCGATAAACCAGGTCATTGCTTGATGCCCAAAACAACTGGCCATGCACCCGGTAGGTACGAGTATCAATCTCGCCATCGCCGTCGCCGTCGATCTCGGAGACCTTTTCAATGGAAGCGATATGTGCCATCCGACGGGCGAACATGATCATCGCGGTGACCACACCCAACACCACACCAATGGCCAGGTTGCTGGTGGCTAGGGTGGCAATAATCGTCACGGCCATAACAATGGTCTCAGAGACCGGCATGAGTTTAAGGGTGCGTGGATGCACCGAGTGCCAGTCGATGGTGCCGACCGAGACCATGATCATGATTGCCACCAGCGCAGCCATCGGGATCATGCCAACGATGTCGCCCAGTGCCAGGACCAGGACCAGCAGGAACACACCGGCTAACAGGGTGGATAGGCGGGTACGTGCCCCGGATTCGCGGACGTTGATCATGGTTTGACCGATCATCGCGCAGCCACCCATGCCGCCGAAGAAACCGGAGGCAATATTAGCCACCCCCTGTCCCCAGGATTCACGAGTTTTATCGGAATGAGTGTCGGTGATGTCATCGACGAGCTTGGCGGTCATCAACGATTCCATGAGACCGACCACGGCCATGGCCAGGGCATAAGGCGCGATGATCTGCAGGGTCTCCAACGTCCACGGCACGTTCGGAATAAACAGGGACGGTAAGGTCTCCGGCATCTTGCCCATGTCCGAGACCGTCGGGACAGTCAAACCGGCGGCAATGACCAAACCGGTGAGCACGATAATCGTGACCAGCGGGGCGGGGATCACACTGGTGAGCTTGGGGAAGAAAATCATGATCACCACACCCAAGCCGACGAGTGGGTAGACTATCCAAGGCACATCAATGAGGTGTTCGAGTTGGGCGGTGAAAATCATAATGCCCAGTGCATTGACGAAACCCAGCATCACCGATCGGGGGATAAAACGCTGAAGTTTCGCCACACCGAGGGCGCCGAGCACGATTTGTAGGACACCGCCCAACAGGACGGTGGCGATGAAATAATCCATCCCGTAACCACGCGCCACAGGAGCAATGACTAGGGCAATAGCCCCGGTGGCGCCGGTGATCATTGCCGGGCGGCCACCGGTAAAGGCGATCGCAATGGCCATGACTACCGAGGAAAACAGACCCATGGCTGGGTCAACACCGGCAAGGATGGAAAAGGCAATGGCCTCAGGGATCAGCGCCAGGGATACCGCCAGTCCGGCCAGAATCTCTATACGGATACGGGCGGGGGAAGAAAATGCGTAACGGAAGGATGCGATGATCCCGGTAGGGGCATCAGCGCCG
This sequence comes from Corynebacterium sp. HMSC073H12, assembly GCF_001837775.1. NCBI lineage: Bacteria > Bacillati > Actinomycetota > Actinomycetes > Mycobacteriales > Corynebacteriaceae > Corynebacterium > Corynebacterium sp. HMSC073H12. The sequence goes on from NZ_KV834040.1 coordinate 314,802, forward strand.
TCTGGACTCAGGAGGGGGCGGGGGGGCCGCCGTGCTAGTTTCAGTCATAGATGTCCAATCTTTGAGGGGATAGGTAACTGGGCGAACGCCCGAAAGGAATCCAACCCTCTAGTAACTTTAGGTTTGGTGATGGTGGTCATGGTAGCGGGAGTTTTACTCAACCGCCAACCCAGGCACAGGAACCCGTGGGCAACATCACCGTGAAGGAGAACAGGCAATGCAAAACAGTAATTTCAAGATCGGCGAGGTCGTTGACCAGACGGGGTTGTCGATTCCCACCTTGCGTTATTATGACAACGTCGGCCTGATTACCCCATCGGGGCGTAGCCCTGGTGGGTTCAGGCTTTATAGTGAGGCTGATGTACGTCGTGTTTTGCTGGTGCGACGGATGAAACCGCTGGGGTTTACTCTGGATCAGATGCGGGAATTCCTGGAAGCTGCGGAGATTCTTCATAGTTCAGATGGCGGGCAGGAAAGTGATACCGCACAGCAGGCACGGAGTAATGCCAAGGCCACCCTTGCCGACATTCGTGAGGAGACGCGCACCCGCTACGAAAAGCTACGCAAGCAAATTGCCTACGCTGAGGAATTCCTCGATCTGGTCAACACCCTGGCACCCTAAACTGCCCCCATCCTTCGCAGGGAGAAAAAGACCATCGTATTGAATGCGCTCTGTCGAATCGCGTTCCAGATGAAGTGGACGAACGCCCGCGGCCTCTCCGGAGTGGATGGCGATAGTACAGAGGACTTCTGAAATCCGTGCAGACGACTCCTCAAAACGACACAGTCATCCAAGGTCACAAAATCGAAAATTGTCACTTAACCCCATCACTTCCAAACCGGCTTAAGTGACAAAATGCCATCGCTAAAGTCCCGATTTGAGTCCCAGGACGTGCGCCTTAAGAGAAATAACTAAAGCCCCTACCAGTGTTTACACCGGTAGGGGTCTCTTCTTAGTGGCGGGGGCTGGATTCGAACCAACGACCTCTGGGTTATGAGCCCAGCGAGCTACCGAACTGCTCCACCCCGCGTCAACTGTCCTGGCTTTTACAAGCACTCACAGCGGGTGCTGACCTCTCTGGCCAACGAGAAGTAACTGTAGCACGGAGGTCCCAACAAAGACCAATCCCCAGGTCATAGCGGGTTTCGCTACAACCTGGGGATCCTATAGACCATAAGAACCTATGATTCTCGGCTAATCTCTCGTTGCGCGCCTTACTCTCTGTAAACCTTACTGCCCGTTGGCCTTTTGGTAGTCAGCGGCAGCGCGGTCGAGCTCAGCAAGTGCCTGGCCCTGGGCTGCATAGTCACCGTTCTTCTGGGCGTCGTTAAGCTTCTGTAGCGCATCGGAGATACGGCGAGCGGCGTCGTCACGCGCGGCGACATCGACCTTGCGCTCTTCCTTCGGCGCCTCGTCGTCGGACTCGGCGGCGGCGCCCTTGTCCTTATCCTCCGGCTGCTCCTCGGCCTCTTCCTCACCGCGAACCTTGGTCACAGCGGAAGCGTCGATACCAACCTGGCTCAGAGCCTCAGTAACCGTGGCACCGTAGCCCACCTGACCGCGGTAAGCAACGAGAATGCGCAGCAGCTTCGGGAATGCGGTCTCCTGGCCCTTGCGCTGGGTGTAGACCGGTTCGACGTAGAGAATCTCGCCATCACCAACCGGCAGCGTCAGCAGGTTACCGTTGGTGACCACGTTCGTCCCCTCGAGCAGGGTGCGGTCCTGGGCGACCTCATCTGCGGACATCATCGTGTCCTGCGCCTGACGTGGACCCATGGTCTGGGTGTTGGTCGGCAGGGCACGGATGGTGATTTGACCGTACGTCTCCGGATCGGAGGAAGCACTCATCTGGGCGGCGAGGAACTCGCGCTCCAGACCACGGAAAGCGGAAATCAGCTGGAAGCTCGGCTTACCAGTCTCCGGATCGGAAGCGACAACGTAGTACGGCGGCTGGGAGAGATTCTTCTCTTCCGGTGCGGTCGGATCGGACGGGACGGACCAGAAGGAATCGTTGGCGAAGAACACACCCGGATCGCTGACGTGGTACTTGGCCATCAGCTCACGCTGAACCTTAAACAAGTCCTCCGGGTAACGCAGGTGCTCCTGCAGTTCTTCCGTAATTTCAGCCTTCGGCTTCACCACACCTGGGAAGACGCCTTCCCAGGCCTTGAGCACCGGATCCTTCTCATCGAACTCGTAGAGCTCAACGGTGCCATCGTAGGCATCGACGGTCGCCTTGACCGAGTTGCGGATATAACTGACCTCGCTGTTCGGCAGCGGGCGTGGAGTGCCATCCGGGTTAATGGAGTCCTGCGTGGTCTCCTGAAGACTCATGCGCTGGGAGTACGGCATCTTGGCCAGCGTGGTATAGCCGTCGACGATCCACTTCATACGGCCATCGACTACAGCCGGGTACGTCTTGGTGTCGGTAGTCAGCCATGGGGCAACCTTTTGAACACGGTCACGCGGATCGCGGTTGTAAATGATCTTGGAATCCGGCCCAATGCGGTCGGACAGCAGGATGTTGAGTTCCTGGTAACGGGTGGCGAAAATCATGCGGCTGGCAAGTCCGCCAACGCCAACACCGCCCTCACCGTCGTAGGTGAAGTTTCGGCCGTCAGCATCGTACTCGTAGTCCTTGCCGTCACCATTGCCGCCGACAATCGCGTAGTCGGCATCGCTGTTGGCGATAACCGGACCGTAGTAGATACGCGGCTGCTTCAGGTTCAGGTTCATGCCGTTCGGGTCCTCGGACTCGAACAGGTCAGCCACGGTGTACAACGGGTAACCACCGCGGGCGGAACCGGACTCGGAGGCAACCTCATCGACCTTGTTAGCCGGTGCAGCAACGAAACCGTTGCCGTGGGTGTAGACCGTGTGACGGTTGATCCAGTCAGTCTGGTTGCCCTGCAGCGTCTGCGGGTTCAGCTCACGAGCAGCGACGATGAAGTCACGGGACGCGCCATCGATCTGGTAGCGGTCAATGGCAAGCGGATCGGAGAAACCGTAGAAGTTCTTCAGCTGACGTTGCTGCGTGAAGGTACGCGGCAGGACCTCCGGATCCAGGATTCGGATATTGGCCAGAGTAGCGGCATCGCGCGAAATCGAATCCGCTCCCTCCTTTGCCGCCTTCTTATCGCCTTCCTTTTCAGCCGGAACACCCCAGTCGCGCTCGACCTTCACCTTGTCGTCGGTAAGCCCGTAGTGGTAGCGCGTCGATTCAATATTGCGCGCGATGTACTCGCGCTCCTTGGACGCACGGTTCGGGTTAACCGAGAACTGCTCAACTGCCATCGGCCAGGCCACGCCAATCAGACCGGCGGAAACCAACATCAGCACGGTGGCAAACGCCGGGATGGAAAGATTGCGCAGGAAAATGGCTGCGAAGAATGCAGCGGCCACGACAATCGCGATGACCAGCAGCGTAATCTTTGCCGGCAGCAGCGCGTTGATATCGGTGTAGGAACCACCGGTGAAAGTCTTCTGCTTGTTATTCAGCAGCTCATAGCGATCCAGCCAATAAGACACGGCCTTGAGCAGCATGAAAACACCGGCCCAGCACGCCAACTGCGCACGAACTGCATTGGAAACGCGGGTCTTCTCCCCTGTAGTCGGATTACCTGGGCGGATACCACCAAGGAAGTAATGCGTCACCAGCGACAGCAGGAACGCAATAACTACCAGGACAACCAGCGTCGACACGATGTACGACCACAGCGGCAACTGGAACGCATAGAAGCCCAAGTCCTTGCCGTACTGCGGGTCCGTCTCACCGAAGGACTGTCGGTTTAAGAACAGCTGCACCGTCTGCCAATTGCCCTGCCCCACAAGGCCACCGAGTACACCGAATACAACAGGCAGCGTGGTGAACATCGACTTCGAACCGGATTCAGCCATTCGTCGGTATACGGCCTGCGGGCTGCGCGGGTCCGTCAGCCCCAGGTCGACGGGACGCGAGCGCCACGCCAACCACATAGATAGAAATGTCAGCGCGCCCGTTATCAGGCCTACGATGACAAACAGGACGATACGAGTGAGCCACGTGGTGGCGAATACCCCTCGATAGTCCACTTCACCGAACCACTGAAAGTCCGTATAAAAGTTGACGGCAATGGGAATGACAAAGGTCAGCGCGGCAATCACCAACACGGTAATTGCCAGCCACCCCGGGCGGCCACCCGCCGATCGTCTCGGTCGAGTCTGGTTTAGAGACAACGTCTCTCCTGTCCAAGTTGAACTTGACTTGCCAGCGAGCTGGTAAGTCGGTCGTACGCTTATCTGTCATCTACTCTAAATAAAGTTCCTAACATTTGACTAAGGATGCTGTTAATACAGCGTTGCCAGGAAAGGGGCGTCGTCAAGCGTCATGAGCGAAAACAGCGGAACTCAGACTCATCTCAGCCAGCAGGCACTCAATCGCGCCGTACGCGAGGCTGTCGAATACGTCCACGCCGAAGGTTGGGACCGCGCCCCGAGTCTCTTCGCCCTCGTCCCCACCGCCGCGCTTGCCGACGTGCTTGCCGACGAGCTGATTGACAGCGCCCCGCTGACTGTCGTTGCGCAGGAACCTCTCCCCGAGGGAATTGAAGGTGGTAGCCCTGAGTTGGCGGACTTTATCGCTCGGACATCGTGGCCGGCAGGTGTCGTTGGTGCCGTGCTGGCGCAGGAAATTATGGTCATCGCCCCGGAGCGGGCGGACAGCTTTGAGGGTGCATCCCTGGACGAGGTCCGGGCACAGGCGGATGGTGAAGCGGCTCGCCAGGCACGTCTTTTCAGTGGTGTTATCAGCGAAGGTCCACACCTAACGCTGATTCAGCCGCGCCCCACAGAAGCGGAACTGGATGAGCGTGGCCCCTTTGCTGAAGATGAGATTGAGCTAAAAGATGGTTCTGGGGTAGCCGATGGTGTCATCGCTGCGTTGTATTCCACGTTCGGAAGCGCCTCATAAATCCACCTACCAGCGATAAGAGACAAACAAGAGGCGTTGAAAGCGCCGAATATCCATATAACTAGCTGATTCCGGTTGACATCAGGACTAGAACCTAGTTGTATAACAAAGTGATAAAGGCGCGTCTCTAAGTATCCGCTCAGGGTTCTGTCGGACTGGGTTCTGTCGGACTGGGTTCTTACAGGGACGGTCTGTGGCGAAGAAATCGCGAGTGTAGCGCGAGTTTTTCCTTCTATTGGTTTTCAACTAAGAGGTTTTTAATTATGAAGAACAACGTTGTTCGCCGTGCAGCAGCTTCGGCAGCTGCAGCTTCTGCGCTGGCAGCCTCCCTCCTGGCTGGCGGTGTTGCCAACGCTCTTCCTACTGGTAACTACGTTGCCTTCGGCGATTCCTTCGCTGCTAACCCGGGCCAGTCCGATCCGGCCGTGCCGGGCCGTGGTGGCTGCCCAATTTCGGTTTCGAACATCGGCTCTCACGTTGCCCGTGAGACTGGCCTTGAACTGCACGACTACTCCTGCAATGGCACCACCGCTTTCATGCCAACTCAGCCGCAGAAGTCCCTGATGGGCCAGGTTGACAACGCCATCGCTCAGGGCTCCCTCGGCCCGGCTACCCAGCTGGTGACCATCTACGTTGGTGCCAATGACGCGATGCAGGGCGCAGTCCTGCCAATGCCGGTTCAGGATGACCTGTACACCACCAACGTTGTGGCTGCTGTGGAGAAAATCAAGGCCGCTAACCCGACTGCCCGCGTCATGCTGATTGGCTACCCGGCTTTCACTTCCAATGACCCGACTCATTACGCCTGCCCGGTTAACGCCGCAGGTTTTGCACCGCATATTCCGGCTGCTGGCTTGCACGACTTTGAGATGGCTCTGCAGAACCGTCAGCAGCGCGCTGCCGCTGAATCCGGCATTGGTTTCGTCAACATGAAGGAAGTTACCCACATCGACGTCGCAATGTGTGGCCCGGACGGTGAGCGTCAGGTCTCCGCAATCCTGGATACCGATGTTGCTTCCTACAACATGACCAACCACCCGACTTTCCACGGCTCGGCAGTTACTGGCACCACTATCGCCAACGTCTACAAGGGCACTTTCTAAGACTTCTCAACGTCGCTCAGGCGTTTTGAAGGATTCTGAAAAATAAAACCCTCGACCCGCTTTTGAAAAAGTGGGGTCGAGGGTTTTGCCGTACCGTGCGCGGCGGGCGCCGTTCTACACTTTCGCTTCCGCCACGTCCGCCTCTGCAGTGACCTTGATTCGTTCTCTTCCCTTCAGCGCGCGGAGGGCGTAGAGAATTGTTGCTAGGTCGATAACCTCCTGCAGTAGTGCACCGACCACTGCTGGGATGTAGCCGAATGCCGCAATAAGCATCAGTGCAACGGAAAGCACGATACCAATCCAAATGGCTGTCTTGGCTACGGTCAGCGTCCAGCGACCAATATCAATAGCTCGTGCCACTCGCGAGATATCGTCGCGAGTGATGACCACATCTGCGGCCTCGGAGGCTTCCGTGTCACCGCGCGCGCCCATGGCAATACCGACGCCAGCAGCTGCGAGCACCGGGGCATCATTAATCCCGTCGCCCACCATGATGACCGGGTGCGGCTCCATCTCCTTCAACAGGCGCACCTTGTCCTGCGGCAGCAGCGAAGCATGGTATTCGGGAATACCGACCTGACCTGCGATTGCATGCGCGGTATTGGCATTGTCGCCGGTAAGCACCACAGTCCGTTCAAAGCCATGGTGCTGAAGCGCACTCACTAGCTCCGCTGCATTTGTGCGTGGCTGGTCATCCAGGATTAGCGCGCCGGCATACTTATTGTCGATGGTGACGTACGCCGCCGTCTGCCCATGACGGAAGGCAATTTCCCTGACTTCCGGCGCTACCCGACGAATAAAGTCCAGCTTGCCGACGCGCACCTTCACCCCAGCTACCGTGGCCTCCACACCTTCAGCATCTACTTCCATACCATCTTCGGCCACTGGGAGTTCCAGCCCTTCGGCGGCCTGAATAATACTATCGGCCAGGACGTGCGTGGAGAACTGCTCGGCTGCCGCAGCATAAGCAAGCATCTGGTCACGCTCGATATCTACCGCGTGAATCTCAGCGACCGTTGGGTGACCGTAGGTCAGCGTGCCGGTCTTATCGAAAGCAATCGATTTAGCAGCAGCAAGACTCTCTAGGACGGCACCGCCCTTGACAATCACGCCGGCGTTGGATGCACGACTCATACCACCGAGGAACGCCACTGGAGCACCAATCAGCAGCGGACACGGGGTCGCCAGAACGAGTACCTCAGCGAAGCGCACGGGATCACCACTCATAAACCATGCCACCGCTGCGATGAGCAGCGAAACTACCGTAAACGGCACCGCGTAGCGATCCGCCACACGCACAATAGGTGCCTGCTGATCTTCTGCCTGTCGGACCAGCGCGATAATCCTCTGGTACTGAGAATCTGCCGCTGACTTGGAGGCTTGAATACGAATTGCCTGCGTTCCATTGACGGAACCTGACAGAATCGTGTCCCCGACATTCTTATGAACCGAGCCAGCCTCACCCGTCAGCGAAGACTCGTCGACCGACGTTTTATCAAAAGTCACACCATCAACCGGAACGACCTCCGAAGGACGTACCAGCAGGTAGTCGCCTTTTGCGACATCCTCAATGGGGATTTCCTCCGCATCATCCGGCGCCGCATCCAGCGACGGCAGACGACGCGCCATATGCGGTGCGCGGTCGAGAAGACTGCGCAAATCCCGCTTTGCGCGGTAGGCCGCGTAGTTTTCCAATGCCTCACCGCCGGTGAGCATTAGAGCAATAATCGATGCCGCGATATATTCCCCCACCGCAAGGGTCGCAACCATTGCAATAACAGCGAGAATATCTAACCCGAATTCCCGGCGTATTATCTGCTTTGCCATGTCGAATGCTGTCAAAATAATGACGAATCCAACAAAGACTGTTGCAACAACTTGGGCAGCAGCCGTTAAACCTACGAAATACAGGATAAGAACAACAATTAGTTCGATTGCCACCGCAAACAAAAGGCGATATTCCTTTAAAATATTGCTCGCATTACCCACACCCCTATAATGCCAGGCTATTGGGCATTTTTCGAGTTCAAAGGGCTCAATTCAAATTGTTCAATGAGCATTACCTTACGTCTTTTACTCTACAGTGCCTGATAAGTTTAAAAATACAATTACACGACATAAAAAATATAAAAAGCAAAATCCCCGACCATTACGGCCGGGGATTTTCTATCCGTGGAGCTGCCGAGAATTGAACTCGGGTCCACCGCCAACTCGCCAGGGCTTCTCCGTGCGCAGTTCGCACGATCGCCTCTACTCGACCCTTCGGCTCAGGCAAACATGTCCGAATGACGGGCCCAGCCGCAAGTAAGAAGATCCCCGATGAGCCTTACGGCACACCCATCGGGCGAGCCCTTTTAAGTCGATGCCAGGGTCCGGACCAAAGGGCAAGCCCGGCCTGACAGACACGCTAGTCGCTTAATTAGGCAGCGAGAGCGTAGTCGCGCTGAGTGTTCTCGGCGCTTAATCAGTTGCTACGACGCTTAAACGGTGGTCTCTAGCCTGCACCGGCACGCTTCCCCTGGCTCACTGTACGGTGTCGAAACCATGTCAGCCCCATACAATGCCTTCGAGTGCGGGAATGTGCGAAGCACTCAAAGGATGTTCAAGAATAACGCTTTACGACGAGAAAAGTCAACAAGCTTCGCCGCAAGCCCCACAGCCCCGCCCAAATGTCAACTCCGGGTTGACGCTGGCGTCAACCTATGGTTGACTGCAGTCATGGATCCATTGACGACAATCCGTCACCGACTGCAAGCAAAGAACATTGCCGAACAAGAACTCGAGGATGCCGTGGCGCAGGCTCGCGCAGCGGGCCACTCATGGGCAGAGATTGGAAATGCACTCAATATCTCCCGGCAGGCGGCATTCAAGCGGTTCGGAAGTGTCCCAGACCCCGTATCAGGAGAATTAATGACTGCCACAAAAACTACACATATCGCCGAGCTCGGCGAAAAATTCCTTCGCCACATCATCAACGGCGAAGAAGCAGAAACCGTAAGCATGGTTTCCCCAAAGCTCCGGAAGGATCTCCCCTGGTCCACTATCTACTCTGCCTGGGAAGATGTTCTCACCGAGACTGGGGCGTTCGAATCTTTCGACGACACCCAAGTCACCAGCCTCGGGGGAACCAGGACTAAGGAACCGACCTCGCAGAAACTCCTGTCGAAGATTCTCGGCACAAGTCTCGTCATCACCACCCTCAAACATGAGGCTGGCGAATGGATGGCTCGAGTTGCCTTTGACCGTCACGAAAACGTCATTGGCCTACTCATCCTCCCAGTCGATGCGACTGAGTTCCCCTTCTAAAAAGGGTCTCTTCTAATGAAGACCTCTTCTACCCCTTGATGCCCTTCACACGGCGGCCCAGCGCACGAGTAGCTTCGCGCTCCTCCGTGCGGCGCTTGATGTCCTGGCGCTTGTCATAGTCCTGCTTACCGCGGGCGAGTGCGAGCTCGACCTTCAAGCGGCCGTCGGTGAAATACAGCTTCAGGGGTACAAGTGTGTTGTTGCCATCGCGGACCTTGCCCCACAGGGTGTCAATCTCCTTGCGGTGCAACAACAGCTTGCGCGAGCGACGCGGTGAGTGATTCGTCCACGAACCGTAGGAGTACTCCGGGATATGCAGCCCGCGGAGCCACACTTCGCCGTCGTCGATGGTCGCGAAGGCGTCGTTAAGCGATGCTTTGCCCTCGCGCAGCGCCTTGACCTCAGTGCCCACGAGAACGACACCGCATTCGTAGGTGTCCAGAATATTGTAGTCATGGCGGGCACGACGATTGGTGGCCACCACCGCGTTGTTGGCGCTGACCTTTTCTTTCTTCGACTTCTTCTTGCCCATAACCTGCTCAACTCTAGTCGAAGAAGGTGCACTACAGCTATTCCCTTACTATTCCCTTAACTTTCCCTTGTGCGCCTCCTTGCAGCCAACATATATATGCCTCTGGCCTTTTACGTTGTGACGCAACTTACTTTCCCCTAACCTTTTACCAACGTCTAACACAGAGGGATTTATAAATGGGACAGTCAAAAACGTTGGAACCGGACAAAGCGCCACCGAAGCCAAAGGGGTTCCTAGCCACACTTGAACGTATCGGCAACGCACTGCCAAATCCGTTTTGGCTATTCGTGATCCTTGCTGGTGTAGTCATCGTTTCTTCGTGGCTCGGTGCGGCTGCGGGTATGCAGGCCAAGGATCCCGCGTCGGGCGACATCATCGAGGTGGAAAGCCTCGCAACCGCGGAATACCTGCAGAAGATGGTCTCGGAAGCGGTAACAAACTTCACTGAGTTCGCTCCAGTCGGCCTGATTCTGGTGTGCATGCTCGGTGTGGCAATTGCTGAATACTCCGGCTATATCGGTTCGGCAATTCGAGCAGCTATCGCCAAGGTTCACTCCCCAATCCTGCTGACGTTCATCGTCGCTTTGGCAGGCGTGACCGGTTCGATTGCCTCCGATGCCGTCTACGTGATCCTCATTCCGCTGGGTGCCGCCGCTTTTTCCGCCGCCGGGCGCAACCCCATTGTCGGTGCCATGGTCGCCTTTGCCGCCTCGTCGGCCGGGTTCAACTCGTCGCTGGTGCTGAACATCACCGATGTGCTGCTGGCGGGTATCTCCACGCATGCGGCGCAATTCGTGGATTCAGAGTACCTGGTTTCACCGCTGGCCAACTACTTCTTCACCATGGCCTCGTCGATTGTGCTGGCACTGATTATTACAGCAGTGACTGAGCTGTTTATTACCAAGCACGTGGAAAAGACCGTCCACGACGACCACATTGACCACGATGCCGCGGAATTCACCAAACCGGGCGCTTCGGAGGAAGCTGCCGAGGAAAACGCCAAGAAGGAGGAGCGGAACACCGCATCTAGCAGCTCCAGCAATGGCCGCGACAAGCTAATCCTCAACGATGCCGAACGACGTGGCCTGCGCTACGGCAATTTCGTCGCCGTCATCTTCCTGGCACTGTGGTTCGCCGCCCTATTTATCCCAGGCTCGCCCTTGCGCGGCGAGGGCGACGGCATCTTGAATTCCGTACTGCTTACCGACGTCGTGGTATCCATCGCTCTGTTCTTCACCGTCGTCGGTATTGCGTACGGTATCGGTGCCAAGACCATCACCTCTTCCGCAGATGTGCCGGCATTCATGGAACGCGGCCTGGGCACACTGACAACCATGATGGTTCTCTTCTTCGCCGTCTCGCAGTTCACGGCCTACTTCAAGTGGTCCAATATCGGCCAGTGGACCGCTATCAAGGGCGCCGAATTCCTGACCAAGGCGGATCTGCCGCCGCTGTTGCTCTTTGCTGCCTTCGTCCTGATGGTGGCTGTTCTCAACCTGCTGATTACCTCGGGCTCCGCACAGTGGGCTCTGATGGCGCCAGTGGTTGTGCCGATGCTGATGTACGTCAACGTCTCCCCAGAGGTCTCCCAGCAGCTATTCCGTATTGGTGACTCCCCGACCAACATCATTACGCCGATGTCGCCGTACTTTGCGCTGGCGCTGACTTTCCTGCAGAAGTACTACAAGCCTGCGGGTGTCGGCACGCTGATGTCGCTGGCTATCCCGTACTCGCTGTGCATGCTGGTGGGCTGGTTCCTATTCTTTGTCGTGTGGTACCTCGCGGGCATTCCGCTGGGGCCAGGGGTTCCGGTGCGTTAACTCACAGCCACTAGGAGATTGAGGGATTGGTCGAATTTTTCGCCCAATCCCTCACTTATTTGCGGCACCCGGGCTTAATATTGCGTACGGTCGCCACCACAACGGGCGTCGTAAAGCGAAAACGTACACACATTGAGCACACACTGAGACGCGGATATAACCTATGCCAACAAAGCACCTAAAATTTACGGGATCGACCGGCGAGACTCTGGCTGCATCAATTGATTTGCCGGACGGTAAGCCACGCGCGTGGGCGCTATTTGGTCATTGCTTCACGTGTAATCGGATGGTGCCCGGCGCGTCACGCACCTGCAAGGCGCTGGCGAAGAAGGGCATTGCGGCGTTCCGGTTCGACTTCACTGGCCTCGGGCAGTCCACTGGCGATTTCGGTGAGACGACGTTCCAGACCAACATTGATGATCTCAAGGCCGCCTACGAGTTCATGGAGGAAGAATTCGAGGCACCGTCACTACTAATTGGGCATTCGCTCGGTGGCGCAGCGGCGCTGAACGCCGGCCACGATATGCCGAAGGTCAAGGCGGTAGCGACAATCGGTGCACCCTTCGATCCGGCACACTCGATTGTGCGTATCGCCGGTGACATTTCGACGGTAGATGAGCACGGCACGCAGGTTCTGCAGATTGAAGGTCGCGGCATTCCGATCTCCCGTGAGTTCCTGGAAGTGTTGGCGGACTACAACCCGGAGGTCTATCTCAGCCAGCTGCGCAAGCCGCTTCTGATTCTGCACTCTCCGACCGACCAGACCGTCGGTATCGACAGTGCGCAGAAGATTTTCCAGGTATCTCGCTATCCAAAGTCTCTGATGAGCTTGGATCGCGCGGACCACTTGCTCACTCGCGCTAAGTCCGCTGCGCGTGCCGCTGACCTGATTTATGCGTGGGCTGACAGCTATCTTCCGGAGGCTGAATAACTCCGTTATCATTAGGGGTTATGGACACGACTGAACACTCTGGCCACTCGCACGGCCACGGTCATTCACACGGCCACGGTCACGGCCATGACCACGCTCATTTTGACCCCGCGAATACTCCTGCCCGCCGCCTGCTCGCGGCTGCGGGTCTAACTCTTGTCGTATTTCTCGCCGAGCTCATCGGTGGCTTGGTCTCGGGTTCACTGGCGCTGCTGGCAGATGCCGGCCACATGGTGACGGACTCCGCAGGCCTGCTTATGGCAGTTGCCGGATTGGCTATCGCCCAGCGCGGAGCCAATCACCGCGCGACGTACGGGTACCGTCGTGTTGAGGTTCTGACTGCTCTCGTCAACGGTCTGACAGTTTTCATCATTGCCGCTGTGATTCTCTGGGGCGCAATCCGGCGATTCGGGTCAGTGGAGCAATCTGAGATTCAAACCACGTCGATGCTCATCATCGCAGTCATCGGCCTGCTCACCAATGTGATTGCGGCGTTTCTGCTCGCCGGTGCTGCAAAGGAAAGCGTCAACGTCCGCGGCGCGTATCTGCACGTGCTTGTCGACGCCGCTGGTTCGGTCGCCGTCATTATCTCCGCTATCGCTATCGCATACACCGGCTGGACTGCCATCGACTCGGTGGTCTCTATCGTGATTGCGCTCTTCATCGTCCCCCGAGCCGCCGTTCTGGTGCGCGACTGTCTCCACGTGTTGCTGGAGTACACCCCGGAGGGCGTCGACACGGAGAAAATTGCTGCTGACCTGTCTGAGTTGGACGGAGTGGTCGATGTCCACGATCTCCACGTCTGGTCCCTCAACGGCAGCGACCTACTGGCATCTGTCCATCTCGTGCGCTGCGACACGCTCCCCAACGGCGACGAGCACGCATTGCTCGACCGCGCGCAGGCACTGCTTCACGACGTCCACGGGATTGAACACGCCACGGTGCAAATTGAACGAACCGGGCACGCTGACCACGAGTACCCGGCTCATACCTAGATTGTTCGGCTAGTAGCTGAAGTAAGATGCTAGCCCTCGAGCTGCTCCCCTAGCTCCAGCCACTCCATCTCCAGCTCTGCCTTCTGCTCAGCCACCTCCGCAGCACGGCGATCGAGGTCCGCCAGCTTTTGTGTGTCCAAGTTGGCTACGTCAGCACTCGCTTCCGCCATCTGCGCATGCAGTTCACTTTCTTGCTGGCTGAGCTTCGCCATCTTCCGCTCCAGGGCGCTCATCTTCTTCTGGACAGCATGAGCTTCCGCAGCCGAGAGCTTCGAGGTATCCTCCTCTGAAGCTGCGCCACGGGTCTGCGGACTACCGACATTTGCTTGAGAGGCACCGCCACTAGCGGCCGAGTCGGCCAGCTGTGCGCGACGCTCCAGGTACTGCCCAATCCCGCCTGGCAAGTTCGTCAGCTCGCCATCGCCGAAGAGGGCCCAGGTCGAGTCGGCAATACGCTCAATCAGGTAGCGGTCGTGAGAGATGACCACCAGTGTGCCCGGCCAATTGTCCAGCAGATCTTCCAATTCCTGCAGCGTGTCAATATCCAGGTCATTCGTCGGCTCGTCGAGCAGCAGGAAGTTCGGCTCACTCATCAACACACGTGTGAGTTGCAAGCGACGGCGCTCACCACCGGAGAGGTCTGCGATTGGGGTGCGCTGCCGCTTCGGGGAAAAACCCAGTCGCTCCGCCAGTTGCGAGGCGCTAATCTGCTTCTTGCCCAGGTCAATGTAGGTCGCCACGTCCTCCACAGCGTCGAGCACACGCATATCCAGTGGCAGATCATCGAGCTCCTGTCGCAGCCAACCCAGGCGCACCGTCTTGCCCTCAATCCGTTTGCCATCGCTTAAGGGGTAGTCTCCCGCCAATGCGCGCAACAAAGTCGTCTTACCCGAGCCGTTGACACCGACCAGGCCAATGCGCTCGCCGGGGGCCAGACGCCACGTGACGTCGTTAAGCAATTCCCTACCATCGGGCGTTTCCAGGGACGCATGCTCTAGCTCCACGACCACCTTGCCCTGTCGACGCTGCGAAAACGCCATCAACTCCACGGAATCACGCGGCGCCGGGACATCGGCGATGAGAGCCTCAGCTGCTTCGATGCGGTAGCGAGGCTTCGAGGTGCGGGCCGGCGCACCCCGGCGCAACCACGCGAGTTCCTTACGCGCAAGGTTCTGGCGACGCTGCTCGGCGGCATCGGCTTGGCGCGCACGCTCGGCACGCGCGAACGTCCAGTCGTTGTAACCGCCATCGTAAAAATCGACGGTGCCGTCGTGGACTTCCCACGTCTTCGTGGCAACGGTATCCAGGAACCAACGATCGTGCGTGACGACGACCAGGGCTGCCCGGCGCGAAAGGACATGATCGGCCAACCACTGCACCCCCTCAATATCGAGGTGGTTCGTTGGCTCATCGAGAATGAGCAAATCCAGATCGCGGACGAGTGCGGCCGCCAGGTTAACGCGACGGCGCTCACCACCGGAGAGATTGGCGACCTTAGTATCCATACCGAGGTCATTAATACCGATGCCATCGAGGACCTCGCGGATGGAAGCGTTACCCGCCCACTCGTGTTCAGCGAGTCCCAGCGGTGCAATGACGCACTCAAACACGGTGGAATTCGGGTCGAGCTCGGCGCCCTGGGTGACATGCGCCATGGCCATGTCGTTGGCTCGCGAAATACGTCCGGAGTCCGCCGGCTCCACGCCTGCCAGAATCTTCAGCAGTGTGGACTTGCCGCCACCGTTCAAACCGACAACGCCGATGCGGTCGCCCTCTTGAACGCCGAGGCTGACGCCGTCGAGCAGAGTCTTGAGCCCGAAGGACTTAGAAATATTCTCGCAATTAATCAGATTCGCCATGATGAGTATTTATTGTGCCCCATTCGACGTTGCCAAGCACACGCCGAACATACCAGGCCACCGGTAGCTCCTCGAACTGCTCTCGGGTTACCCATTTAAACTCCGGATGCTCGCCGCTGAGCTGGACATTTTGCGTGTCGTCAGCCTCGCGTACTAGAAAAGTCGCGGTGTGGAAGCGGAAATTCTCCCCGCCCAAATCCGGATTGGAATAGTGGGCAAATTCGCTGACCTCCGCTGCGCGCAAGCCGGCCTCTTCACGCAGTTCGCGCACAGCGGCCTCCACGGGCTCCTCCCCCGCGTCGAGCTTGCCACCGGGCAAATCCCACTGGCCCCCGAGGAAGCCCTCGTATTCACGCAGCAGAAGCAACAAGCGGTCACCGCGGAAAACTATGCAGTTGCACACCCAACCGTCGTCGTCAGGCCAGAACTTAGTCCAAGCCACGCCGCGCGGTTCGCGCCGGCCGATTTCGGCCCTGCTGGGGTTGTCATCACGGTGCATGAAGGGTGTGCCTGCCTTTTTCAGTTCTGCTTGTGGCTCATCTTCTCACTTCTTCCCACTTTAGTGCCGGGCTCACTACAAAAGGGTGTGCTAGGCGGAGGCACCGATGAGACATGGTGAATACCAGTAATTTATAATTCACGGATATTCTTTTGCCACTAAATTGTTCTGGCGCAGCGACAACACTTCGTCACTGCGCTTTTAGTTATTGAAGCTTTTATTTATTGAAAGAACTCCCCTACCGCTATGCCTCGTCCAGTAAAACACCCTGAGCAGTACGTACCGGCTCTCGACGGGATCCGTACCATCGCCGTCGCACTCGTAGTCCTCTACCACCTGGCAGTGCCAGGCTTTGACGGAGGCTTACTAGGAGTCGCTGTCTTCTTCACCCTGTCGGGCTACTTAATCACCACAAACCTGGTTAATTCCAAGCTGCGCCACGACACCTTCCGCTTAAAGACCTTCTGGTTCCGACGTTTCCGGCGACTCCTACCAGCCGTTATCACCACGCTGATTGCGGTCATGTTCCTCACCATCGCGTTTCGCCCCGAGGACACCGCCAAGACCGGTTGGCAGGCACTATCTGCACTGTTTTACGTGAACAATTGGCATACCATCGCTGCCGGTGAATCCTACTTTGACAAGTTCGCCGGTCTCGGCCCGCTGGATCACATGTGGTCACTGTCCATCGAGGAGCAGTTCTACATCATCTGGCCGATCATCCTGGTCGTGCTCTTTGCTGTGCTGCGCGGTCGTCGTCATATCGTCGCCGCCACTGTTGCGCTGGCTGTCGTTTCCTTCGCACTGATGTGGTGGCTTGCGTCTGCCGGTGCCGATCACACGCGCATCTACGAAGGCACCGACACTCGCGCAGGTGGGCTACTGCTCGGCGCGGCACTCGCTATCGCCCTTGCTTTCCGACGTCACGAGGGCGTCACCGCAACCTTGAACCGTGGCCTATCCGGGCTGTTGGGCTTAATCGGCCTCGCCAGCATTCTTGCGCTGGCTACACAGACTTCGCAGCGGGGGCTCTTCCTCTACCAGGGCGGCCTCATCCTCGTGACCATTGCGAGCGTGCTGGTTATCATGGCCGGGCTAAATCGCGAGAGTCTCTTCAGCCGAGTATTAGGAGCCGCCCCATTGCGTTGGCTGGGTGAGCGTTCCTACGGTATCTACCTCTGGCATATGCCCATCATCGCTTTTCTTCCCCGCCACTGGCTGCCGGGGACTGCGGAGAGCCCCCTTGTCGCATGGGCGACCAGTGCACTGGTATTCGGCGGCTCTATACTGCTGGCCGCCATCAGCTGGGTGGTGCTGGAAGACCCGATTCGTCGTCACGGCATTGTCGAGCCGTTGCGTGAACGCCTGCAGGCACGCCGTGCACGCCGTGCTGATAACGAAGACACCAAGGAATACGTGCCCCACTACATGGGCGCCATTCCAGCGACCTCGACTATTACGATGCTGGCACTGATCGTCATCGGTACACCAGTGCTTCTCAGCGGTACTGACAACCGTGGCGGTAGCAATGGTGGAGCCGGTGTGGCCGGTGTAGCCATGGAACTGCCGAAAGACGCTTCGGAGAAGTCTAAATCGGGAAGCAAATCAGCTGGTGGTGCGAAGACGTCCGAGAATGCGCGGATGCGCTGTACGACGGTCATTCATGTAGGTGACTCGACCTCCATTGGTCTGTTTGACCCTAACCAGGTGCCGGAAGGCGCCGACACTGGCTTCCAGACTTACCTCGACCGTGGCGCAAGCGAAGTGACAGACAGCGTATTTGGTGCCCGCGCGACCAACCAGGGCTACCAGGACTACCCCTCCGCCGTACAGTCAGTCACCGAATTGTTGAGCATGGGCCAGGATGAGGATACCTGCTGGGTCATTGCCACTGGCGTCAACGACGCGGCGAACTACGCTGCGTTGCCAGACTACGGCTACGAACAAAACCCTGAGGAAATCAAGGCAAATATCCGCACCATGCTGGACCTTCTCAAGGACCAGATGGTCATGTGGAACACGGTCGGCACCTACCAGCCGGCAGACAGCTACTACGACAATGCCAACATGAAGCTGTTTAACAAGCTGTTGAAGGAAGTCGCCAAGGAATACCCGAATGTCGCGATTTGGGACTGGGCCTCGGAGGTCTCGGAGCACAACGACTGGTTCATCCCTGGCGATGGCACACACTACCTACCGAAGGGCAACGCCGAGCGTGCAAAGCGCTTCGCCAGCGCTTTGGCCCACGCCTTCCCCGAGGACGGCACAGGCCACAAACCAGCTAAGAAGATTGTCAACAGCTAGTTGAGCTAGTTTTTAGCGAGTGACCTCAGCGAGGCGAACGAAATCGGCAATTTCGAGCTTCTCTCCTCGCTGCTTGGGGTCAATCCCCGCTGCCATAAGCGCCTCTTCGGCTGCGGCACCAGATCCGTAAATCCCCGATAGAGCCGCACGGAGGGTCTTGCGGCGTTGTGCAAAAGCAGCGTCGATAAGCGGGAAAAGGCGCGCGCGGAACTGCGGCGAAATCTCCCACGAAGCCTCGGGGGCATCAGCGGCATTGGAGTTCTCAGGAGCGTCGGAGCGGGCGTAGCAGTCAATGCGCACAAGCCCGGAATCAACCTTCGGGACCGGCCAAAAGACGTGCGGACCAATGGCACCGGCGCGACGCACTGTGCCGTAGTAGGCGGCCTTGACGCTGGGGACGCCGTAAATCTTGGAGCCCGGCTGAGCCGCCAGCCGGTCAGCGACCTCAGACTGCACCATCACGAGCACGCGGCGGATGGTGGGGAGCTCGGCAAGCATGTGCAGCAGCACCGGTACAGAAACGTTGTATGGCAGATTGGCCACCAGCGCATCTGGGGCGGTCCGAAAGTCCTCGCGACTGACTTTCAACGCATCTTTCTCAATGAGCTCTAGCGCGCAGCCGGCAGCGCGCTCAGCGACTGTCTGGGGCAAACGCTCCGCCAACCGAGGATCGATTTCAACAGCCGCGGCGCGGCCGCAGTGTTCGAGCAGCCCGAGGGTCAGCGAGCCCAAGCCGGGGCCGACCTCAACAGGGTAGGAATCCACCGGCAAGTCCGCCGCAGCGACAATTCGACGCACGGTGTTGGCGTCGTGGACGAAGTTCTGCCCCAATTTCTTCGTCGGGACAATATCCAACTGCGCCGCTAAGTCGCGTACTTCGACCGGCCCCAGGAAAGAAACTTCTGCTTTAGTCACAGTTAGATACTACGGGGTCAAAAGAAAAAATAGGTTTAGCTCGTTTTGGCTAGTCTGAACTAGCTTTAACGAAGCCCCATGGAAGCGGTGCAAGCAGGCCATGCACCCCAACCCTGACCAGCCTGGACGCGCTCAGCGACAGCAATCTGCTGCTCACGGGAAGCCTGCGATGCGCGCGGTGCATACTCAGTACCGCCGTAAGCTGCCCAGGTGGAATCGGTGAACTGTAGACCACCGGAGAAACCGTTACCGGTATCGATAGCCCAGTCACCGCCGGACTCACACTGGGCCAGCTGATCCCACACACCGTAGCCCGCAGCCGGAGCTGCGATGCGAGACTTAGTGCCCTGGCGGATAGTGGAGATACCCGGAGCCTTTAGCTCCTTTTCTTCCAGGACCTCGCGGCCCAGCTCTTCGCCGTCGCGAGAGGTGACCTTGACCTGACGTTCTACCTGGCCCGGCTCACCCTCCTGCTCAACGATGCGCTCGTCTTCGAACATCGAATCATCTTCAATGATGTTCTCGTGAGCTGGAATTTCCTCAGTCTCGGTGATGGTCTTATCAATCAGACGAGACAGCGCGATGCGCATGCCTTCAGTGACCGGCGCATCCAGACCCGGCTCAACGGTGTCGTCTTCACGCAGCTCAATGCCACGCTGAGCCAACACATCACCGACGGTCAAAGCCGGGACAGTCAGGTCAATGTCCTTGGCATCGTCGTGAAGCACAATATTCTTGGCACGAACAACGTCGAGCTCGATGCCCTTAGCGGGAATCTTGCCCTTTGCGACCTCGACCTTGTCCTTATCGGAGATGAGCCCCTGCTTCTTCAGACCTTCAATCAGCTCATCGGTAGTGATGGCATTGGTCTTGTGCTCCTGCGGCTTGCCATCGACAATCATCGTGACCGGCTTGGCAGAGCGGTAGACCAGCTTGCCGCCGTCGGTGAGGTCTCCCTGACGCTGAACAAGGTCGCCGCCGGAGGTCTCGATACCGGCCTTCTGCAAAATGGCCTTGTCATCCTTGGACCAGGTGGCAACTTGCTCAACCTTGCCGTCAATCTCGACGGTGATGGTGTCGTAGTTGGATGCTGCGACAGTGCCACCGAGAGCAACAGCAGCGACCAGACCGCCAGCGGCGATCTTGGACGAAGTGGAGACTCCGTCGTTAGCACGATTGAGATGACGCTTCTTCGCAGCACTCACGGGGTTCGTCACAGCCTTTCGGAGGATGGGCAGTTATCAGATGAAAGAAATACAGTTTGTAACAGTACGGTAAAGATTCAGTGTTGTCTAAAATATATCGATAAAAGTGACGGGAAATACAACAAACCGCCCCGACTGCATTTCCACAGCTCAGGGGCGGCAATACGCCAGCACGTGCTTAAATGCCGTACACCCGACGTGCGTTATCCGTCAAAATCTGTGCCATCTCCTCCGCCCCGATTTCTCGGGCCGCAGCCATCGCACGTGCCTGATGACCAATAAAAGTTGACTCATTGCGCGCACCTCGGAACGGCTCCGCGGTCATGTAGGGGGCATCGGTTTCCACCAGCAGCTGCTCCGCCGGCGCCTCAGCCACAGCCTGCCGCAGGTCATCATTGCGTTTGAAGGTCACGTTTCCGGTAAAGCTCAGCAGGTAACCGCGCGCAATGGCCTCGCGGGCAACCTCAATGGGCGAGGAGAAGCAGTGCAAAATGACCGTATTGTCATAGCCGTCCAACGCCGCCATCAGATCTTCATCGGCGTCGCGGTTATGAATCATCAACGGCTTGCCGACGGTTGCTGCGAGCTCCATATGCCACTGCAACGCAGCCAGCTGTTCGCTCTTCGACGCGCAGCCGTCGAGAGAATCCAGCCAGTACCAATCCAATCCTGTCTCGCCCACGGCCACGACTCTGGGGTCGGCAGCCATTTCGGTTAGGCGGGCCTTGGCGTCGTCGTCAAGCTCGTGTGCGCGCGTCGGATGGATGGCGGCGGCGGCCCAGACGTTGGGGTGCGCGTGTGCGGCGGCAAAAGCCAGTTCGGTTTCCGGCATGCCATCGCCGACCGTGCAGACTCCGACGACGCCCGCTGCGGCAGCCCGATTCATGAGAGCCGCAATCTCCTCCGGAGTTTGCGCGCCGCAGGACGCGAGATGCGTGTGGGCGTCAAACAGCGGAGTGAGGTACTCCGCGGGTTCTGCAATTTTGCGTTTGCGCTTTCCCATTCCTCTACTGCGCCCCTACTTCACCTGTGCCCACTCAGGGCCGTGCTCAGCCAACTCAGAGTCGAGCTTGGTGAAAATCGGCTTCGGCTTGGCAAGCTGCGTGCCCGGCTCAATGTCGAAGCGATGCCAGGCGGCCTTCTGATTGACGTAGTCACCCGTGATGATTGGGTAGCTCCTGCCCTCTGCCGGCAGGTCTGCGCCGACCGGTTCGACCGGCATGTCGTCCTGGACTTCCTGGACTTCCGGCATTGCGGCCCAGATGCCCTCGCCGCCCAGGGTCTCGAAGACCTTCTGCGCGCTTTCCGGCAGGTACGGGGTCAGCAGGACATTGGCGTCGCTGACTACCTGCAGCGCTGTCCACAACACGGTGGCGAGACGCTCGCGCTGGGACTCGTCCTTCGCCAGCTTCCACGGCTCCTGCGCAGCAATGTAGGCGTTCGCCTCCCCGACCAGGTGCATTGCGGCAGTGATACCAGCGCGGAAACGGGACAGCGCAAGTGCGTCACCCACCTCGGCGAAGGAGCGCTCAGCCAGGTCGAGCAGTTCACGGTCAGCGTCGGTAAGCTCGCCCGGAGTTGGCACCTCACCGAAGTTCTTGAAAGCCATGGACACGGTGCGGTTGACCAGGTTGCCCCAGGAGTTGGCCAGCTCGTTATTCACGCGGCGGACAAACTCATCCCAGGTGAAGTCGGTGTCCTGGTTTTCCGGACCAGCCATGGCGATGAAGTAGCGCAGCGGATCCGAACCGAACTCCGCCAGGAAGTCCTTCACATAAATGACAACGCCCTTGGAAGAGGAGAACTTCGAGCCCGACATGGTCAGGTACTCCGAGGAGACGACCTCCGTCGGCAGGTTCAACTCACCGAGCTGACCGACTTTGCCTCCGCGGGAGCCTTCGCCACGGTAGCCCAGCAGCTCAGCCGGCCAAATCTGGGAGTGGAAGGTGATATTGTCCTTGCCCATGAAGTAGTAGGACAGCGCCTCCGGGTCATTCCACCACTTGCGCCACGCTTCCGGGTCACCGATGCGCCAGGCCCACTCAATGGAAGCGGATAGGTAACCGACGACAGCGTCGAACCAAACGTAGAGTTTCTTGGTTCCGTTTTCCGACCAGCCCTCCAGCGGAATCGGAACACCCCAGTCAATGTCACGGCTCATTGCGCGCGGACGGATGTCCTTCAGGATGTTCAGGGAGAACTTCAGCACATTAGGGCGCCAGTCCTTGCGCTCCTGAAGCCACTCGGTCAAGGCCTCTGCCAGCGCTGGCAGGTCTAGCAGGAAGTGCTCAGTTTCAACGAACTTCGGGGTCTCGCCGTTGATTTTCGACACCGGATCAATCAGATCGGCCGGGTCAAGCTGGTTACCGCAGTTGTCACACTGGTCGCCGCGGGCACCGGTAGCGCCACAAATTGGGCAGGTACCTTCGATGTAACGATCCGGCAGCGTCCGACCTGTCGACGGGGAAATCGCACCCATCGTGGTCTGCTTGACCATGTAGCCGTTTTCGTAAAGCCCGCGGAAGAGCTCCTGGACAATCGCGTAGTGGTTGCGCGTGGTAGTGCGCGTAAACAGGTCGTAGGAAAGCCCCAGACCCGCGAGGTCCTGCACAATCTGGCGGTTGTAACGGTCGGCCAATTCCTGGACAGAAACGCCTTCCTTCTCCGCTTGCACAAGCAGCGGCGTGCCATGCTCATCAGTACCGGAGACCATCAGCACGTCATTGCCAATCATTCGCTGGTAGCGAGCGAAAACGTCCGAGGGGACTCCGAAACCTGCAACATGGCCGATATGTCGCGGACCGTTAGCGTACGGCCACGCAACTGCTGTGAAAATGCGAGACATACTAACAGGGTAATAGATGACCTGCCATCGCGATGAACTGTGTCCCTTACGGAGTCCTCATGAAGTCCACATGAACTGTCCCCTACCATCATCGCACGCATGCGCACTCACTACGCTTATGTCCTATGTCCACTCGGTCCGCCTCCTCCGACTCGGCTGCTGACTTCACTTCGCGCGCGGCCACTGCGCTAGCGCGTCTTATCGCTGCCGGTCATCGTCCCGCCGCACTCATCGGCTCCTGGTTCGGTTATCGCGCGGTTCTCGCCGCCAACGTCGAGCTCACTGCCTGCGAGTCGGCAGCACTTTTCACCAGCCCCGACCCCGATGCGTGGATCTTTGGGTTCCGCCCCTACTCCGGCACCAGCGCGCACGGGGTCGCTACCTGCGTCGCGTTGCTTGCCGACGACGGCACGTGGCATTTCGACGGCCCCGGCACCGGTGACCCCTTCAATCCGGATTTCCAAGCTCTTAAGTCGGCCATCAACTACTCGCGCGAAAACACGCGTGACAATGCGCTCCCCGCGGCCACACCGCTGGAGTGGGATCAGGGCGACCGAGAGCACCACCAGCTTGCGGTGACAAACTGCAAGGAGGCAATTGCCGCAGGCGAGGTGTATCAAACCTGCATTTCCACACGCTTTCACGCGGAGCTGGCAGCGAGCGACTCTGCACTAGCCCACGCCGGCGCATGGTTTTCCTCCCGCGTGGCGCAGTATCAACCGGCTCGGGCAGCATTCTTGCCCGGCAACCTCGATGCTGGAATTCCAATTCTGGCCTCGCTGAGCCCTGAGGAATTCCTCATCCGCGCGGGCACAAGCGTGACTGAAACTCCCATCAAAGGCACGATTCCCGCTGACCGGGCCCCGAACGAGTTATTGCGCAGCGACAAGGATGTCGCCGAGAACATCATGATTGTCGACCTGGTGCGCCATGACCTCGGTCAAGTTGCCAAGACCGGCACCGTGAAGGTCACAGACCTGCTCAGTGTGCGTCCGGCACCGGGCGTGTGGCACCTCTTTTCCACAGTCTCCGCGGAGCTTCCCGATCAGCTCAGCCACGCTGAGCTGATTGAAGCCTGCTTCCCACCGGCCTCGGTCACCGGTACACCAAAGCTGCGAGCAATTGAGCTTCTGCACGAATGGGAGCCCGAGCCCCGTGGCGCTCACTGCGGCGCAATTGGTGCGGCCCACGGGGATGCGCTTGAGCTCAATGTCGCTATTCGTACCGCCGAGTACGCAAAAGACCCGAACTCGGGGAGAGTTCGGGTTGAAGCTGGCATCGGCGGTGGCATCACTATCGGGTCTACACCCGAGGGCGAATGGGCCGAGATTGAGGCCAAGGCCGCTCCGCTGCTGTTGGAAAACTAGTTGCGCAATTTACGAGCACGGCGGCGCTCGCGCTGTTCGGCCGCTTCCGCCAAACGGCGCTCGCGAGCCATACGCAGAGCGAACTGACGCTGTTCCTTGTCATCGAGGTACACCGGATCGTCGGAAAGCCCCTTAACCAATGCCACCATCAGCGCCAAGATGACAATGACGAACGGGCTCGCCGCCAAAATGGTGATGTTCTGCAGGTTCGACAGGGCATCGCTGCCGCCGGTGACCAATAGAACAATTGCAATCAGAGCGGTGAAAATACCCCACATAGCAGTGACAGCGCGCGACGCTGTGAGCCGACCGAACTGGCTCATCGTGCCCATCACCGTGGAGGCGGAGTCCGCTGAGGTAATGAAGAAGGTAGCCAGCAGAATCATTGCGATAACGGAAGTAATCGCACCACCCGGCATGGAATCCAGTAGGTTGAACAGCTGACTCTCGGCCGAACCGTCACCGTAGATGGACGCACCCTGCTGCTCGCGGGTGATGGCGGTGCCACCAAAGATGGAGAACCACACTGCAGAGACAATCGACGGAACTGCGACAACGGTGAATACGAACTCACGGATAGTACGGCCACGAGAAATGCGGGCGATGAACATACCGACAAACGGCGACCATGAAATCCACCAGGCCCAGTAGAAAATTGTCCAGGACGAGAGCCACTCACCGGCGGTGCCGTCAGCGGAAGCACTGGAGCGGGCGGCCATCTCAAAGAAGGAATCCAGGTAGCTGCCAATAGAGGTCGGAATCAGGTTCAGAATCACCACGGTCGGGCCGAGGACCAACACCAGCAGAGCTAGCAGGCCAGCGGCAACCATATTGAAGTTCGAGATGTACTGAATGCCCTTGCCCACACCTGACAGCGCAGAAGCCAAGAAGGCACAGCCCAAAATGACAATAAGACCAATCCACAAACTTGTGCCCTTGATGGCAGTGAAACCGTTGATTTCCAAACCAGCGGAAATCTGCAGCACACCCACACCGAGAGAGGCTGCCGTACCGAAGACAGTGGCAAAAATCGCAAGTGCGTCGATAAGCTTGCCCAACCATCCCTCAGCGCGACGAGCACCGATGAGCGGGATGAAGGCCGCGGAGATCAGCTGCTTACGACCAAGGCGGTAGGTCGAGTAAGCAATGGCGAGGCCGACAATGGCGTAGAGCGACCACGGGTGCAGAGTCCAGTGGAACATCGTCGATGCCATGGCGGTGCCGACTTCCTTTGGCTGGTGACCCGGTACACCTTCTCGGTAGAAAGTCAGTGGCTCAGCAACGCCATAGAACATCAGACCGATGCCCATACCGGCGGCGAACATCATGGCGATCCAGCTAGGCGTGGAAAACTCTGGTTTCTCGGCATCCTTGCCCAGGCGAATGTGACCGAACTTGGAAATCGCGATGGACACAATGAAGAAGACAAAGACAGTACTGGCCAGGATAAACAGCCAGCCGATGTTCTCTACGACCCAGTTCAGAGAGCTAGATGCGAACGTTGAGAAACTATCCGGCCACGCCAGGCCCCAGACGATAATTGCCAGAATTGCGACAATGGCGGGGACGGTAACCCCGAGGTTCACGGGAGCATGAGAATCGTCGGCCCTGACTTCGCCGACGACCGACTCCCCTACTTCTTGTTGTATTTCCTGCTCTGGTGGATTCGTCATTCCTCCACCATGTCCAGCGTTGACCTGGGATTTCAACTTAGAATGCGGGTTTTCTCAGGTTTTCTTCATTTTTCTGGGTTGCAAAAAACTTCCAATAACGGCGTTTCCCCTGTTCACTGGCATGCGCTTGAACATTTTCTGACACAAAGTAACAATTGGCTAACAATTTCCCTCACGAGCAGCCAAAACCGCCTGATAGAGATCACGGTGCTTTGTCATTCCAGCCTCTGCCGCAATCTGCTTCGCGGCATCCTTCAGCCGCATGCCATCAGCCACGAGCTCCTCCACGCGGTCAACCAAGTCCTCCGTGGATACCTCCGTTGCCTGCTGCCCCGCGCCTTCAATCACCACCGTAATTTCGCCGCGGACACCTTCCTCCGCCCACGCAGCCAGCTCTCCCAGCGTCGCACGGCGAGTTTCTTCAAAGCGCTTGGTCAACTCACGGCTTACCGACGCGCGCCGCTCCTCACCCAAAATCTCCGCGGCATCGGCCAACGTAACAGCCAACCGATGCGGCGACTCAAAGAAACAACAGGCCCGCTTCTCTGTCTTCAGTGATTCCAACCAGGCCCGGCGCGCCCCCTGCTTACGGGGTGCAAAACCGTCGAAGCAGAAGTGGCCGACGCCCAAACCACTGAGAGCCAATGCGGTAGTCACCGCGCTCGGTCCTGGTACACAGGACACCGGCACGCCCGCATCGTGAGCAGCCGCCACCACAGCCAGGCCAGGATCCGACACCACCGGCATCCCCGCATCGGTCACCACAATGACTTTCTGTCCCGCCTTCGCCGCCTGAATCAGCGACTCAGTGCGGCTGTCTTCGTTGTGATCGAAGTTCGAAACAAACTTCCCCTTGGGGGAAATGCCCAGCGCTGTGGCAAGGTTGCGTGCCCGCCTGGTGTCTTCCGCGGCGATGATATCGGCGTCGATAAGCGCACCGCGCACGCGGTCAGAGGCATCGGCGATATTGCCCAGCGGCGTTGCTACCAGAGTGATGCCAGGAGCCAGCGTCATTGCCTCGCTAAGAGGCGCGTTCTCGTGCGGTTGGAAGTTCGATGCCGAATGCGTCATGATTCCATAGCTTAAACTGACATTCGTGACCGATGCCGCTTTAACCCCACCACCGGAAACCGAGCGCCGCGCGAAAAAGCGTTTCCTGCGCCCGATTCCCCCGGTTCCCTCGCTGCCGCCACTGCGGCGGTGGGACAAATGGGATACCGCCACTTTTGTTGTTCTCGGAATCGTCGCAGCGCTAACCCGTTTCATCGGGCTTGCTGCCAAGACCGACAATGGCACCCCGCTCTTCGATGAAAAGCACTATGTGCCGCAAGCATGGCAGATTCTGGAGTCCACCCGCGACCCCATCTCGTCTGGCATTGAGGACAATCCCGGCTACGGTCTAATTGTGCATCCGCCAGTGGCCAAGCAGGTCATCGCCTTGGGCGAGTGGATCTTCGGCTACTCACCAATGGGCTGGCGGTTTATGTCGGCGGTGTGTGGCACGCTGGTCATACTGCTGCTCATGGACATCGTCCGACGCATCTCTCGCGGCTCGCGGTTGGCAGTGGGTATTGCTGGTCTCTATGCGCTTGCCGACGGAGTGCTGTTTGTCTCCTCCCGGGTCGGCATGCTGGACATGATTCAGACCTTCTTCATCACTGCGGCCGCGTGGGCACTTCTCATCGACCAGGCCGATGCCCGCAAGCGCCTGGAATCCGCCACGGAGCTAGGTAGTTTCGGCCCCTATCTCAGTTATCGCTGGTGGCGACTGCTCGCCGGCATCATGCTGGGGCTTGCCACCGGGGTGAAGTGGTCTGGCCTGTATTACATGGCCGCATTCGGTCTGTGGTCCGTCTTCACGGATCTGGTCTCCCGCAAGAATGCCGGTGCGCACAAACCCGTGCTCGGCGCACTCGCCCGCGATACCGCCCCGGCGTTGCGTGATCTGGTGGTAGTCCCGCTGGGCGTTTACTTCTTAAGTTGGCGTTCCTGGTTCGCCGAAGAAACGTCGGTCTATCGCCATGTCCCGCCCGAAGACCGCGATACGGGACTCCCCGGCACCGACTGGCTTCCCGAGGCCCTGCAGAACTACCTGCACTACCAAAACAGCGTGCTGAAGTTCCACGCCGAGCTGACCACCTCTAATGGCCACAAACACCCTTGGGAGTCCAAGCCTTGGGAGTGGCTGGTCAGTTGGCGGCCAATGCTCTACTACTCCACCGAAACCACCTGCAGTGGCGGCCAGGAGTGCAAGGGCTGGATGATGCTCTTTGGCACCCCGCCCATCTGGTGGTTGCTGGTCCCCGTGGTCCTGTGGGCCACATGGCGCTGGCTCGGCCGCCGCGACGGCCGCTACGCGCTGCCCGTCATCGGTTTCCTCGCCTCGTGGCTGCCGTGGGTCATCGGCTACGACCGGCAGATGTACTTTTTCTACGCCACCGCGCTGATTCCATTCGTACTCATCGCCTTTGCTCTGCTTGCCGACGATCTCTCACACTGGCGGCCCCGTGGTAAGCCGGTGGGGTTGGTAATCGTTGGCACACACGCCGCACTAGTGGTGACCGCGTTTGTGTTCTGGCTGCCGATTTTGACCGGCGACCCGCTGCCTCTCAACCACTTTGATTGGCGGTTCTGGTTGCCGTCTTGGAGCTAGTCCCGCTGTGGTGGCACGCCTGTGACCGGCAACCCCGAGGCGGCCCGCCATGCCTGTGCGATTGCCGTCGGCGTATAGCCGCCCAGCCACACAACGGCCAGCGTCAAAGCGGAGACAAACATCAAGGCCAGGCCAGCGATCTCTGATGCTCCCTGGGCACCGATGAGAATGTCACGAATACCAAAACCGATGCTGAACGTGGCGACGGCACCGTAGACCGGCGCCATGCCCATGGCAGCGCGCGGCCGCCAAGCAGCCCAGAACAATCCCACTGCCAATGCAAGCCGAATTGCCGCGAGTTGAATGGCAAGACGTGCTCCGAGCTCCATTGGGTCAACGGTGGCAGTGGAACCGTCGATAGGCGCTCCCGTGCTTGTTGCGATTCCTGCACCGTCCTGTGGCTGTGTCGAGGAAAGTCCAAGCGTCACCATGTCGGAGGCGTCGACCAGCGTCGCAATCCCCCAGACCGCCCAGCAAAGTCCCAACGCGATGAGCACCCCGCGGGCAGTGCCGGCTATGAGCAGCCATGCGCGCTCACGCCGGCGGCGCTCCGGTTCGATAGAGACCAAAATGCGCTCCGAGAGATCATCCGTGGAAATCTCCGGCATGCCATCGGCAGGCCCAACCGTAAGGGCGCGGTTCAGCCGCACCGCTCGCTCGTACCAAGCTCGGCACTCCTCGCAGGCCCCAAGATGGGCATCGATGACTTCATCGGCAATACTTGCCTGCTCGCCATCGAGGCGAGCTGACAATGCTGCGCGAATTTCCTCGCACTCCACGGGGAATCTCCTCCGCTTTTAACTCTGAAGGGGGTTGTACCTAATGAGGTCTTACCTGATGAATTGCCTGTCCAAACTGAAACGGCCGGCTCCGAAGACGAAAATCATCACCAGACCACCGATGAGTGACATCACGAGCTCCGCACCGTTGTCGCGGATAAACAGGCCATTGCCCAGGTGCATCGACCACCAAGCACCAATCATCTCAATGATGAAGACCATCGCCACCGTCGGGGCCAAGAGTCCCAGAATCAACAACGCGCCTCCGACCAGTTCGACTAGAGCGACAACCCAGACTGTCAAGTGCGCCTGCGGGATATTCGCAGCGACAAAGTAACCGGTCGTCTTGTCAATACCGGTGATAAAAATCTTGTCCCAGCCATGGCAGATGAAGATAATTCCGAGTATCAGGCGGAGAATCACGAGCGCTATATCGCGCATTACCGGTCGATCCATGAGGGACATGCTACCCGACGGCACGGTTAAAACACGGTAGCACTGCGGCAGCGCATGGCCAGCGACTTTAACATGCAAAAAGGCTTCTCCCAACCCCTCGGGAGAAGCCTTCCGCCAAACACACCCGGTGTGTCATGTCTTAGGTAGTGACATCGTAACAGGCCGAGTTTCTAACAAAAAATCGCGCTGACGTGCTCAGACAACTTTAAGGTTGTTCTACGGCTCAGCTCACAGGACTAGCTCACGCGAGCCTGCGGCATTTCGGCGTAATCGTCGTCATCAAAGCGGTAGTCAGTGTAGGCCAGATCTGCGAAATCCGGGTCCTCATCATCAAGCTCGACTACTACCGCGCCGGGACGGCGCAGTCGCTGTGGAATTCCCAGCTCATCATCCTCGCGGTTACGCACACCGAGGCGGGCCATCTTCATACGGCGAATTCGGCGAGCCCGCAGTTCCTGCTCTGCACGCACGGTGCGGCGCAGGTTGACCAGGTACAGGGTCATCAAACCGACGCCGACCAGTGGAATCCACCAGGTCCAACCACCGGCGAAAGCAGCGATGATGACCGTGACTGCGATGAACGCTGCCAGCCCAGCAACAGAACGGCGGCGGCGGGCAAAGCGAGTCTCAGCGTACTGGGCATCCGAAATCGGATCGAACCCACCGCGACCACGGCGCTTCTCAGCGAACGCGTAATCATCTTCGGTCAAGGTGTCATCGACAGCAACTGCGTCATCGTTGGACTCGACCGTGTGGTCACTGTCGTTCTCGCCGGTCTCGTCGAGTTCTGCCTGCTCGTCTACGGTGCCTGCTGCCTCTTCAGTCTCAGACAAAGCGTCAGCAGACACAGCTTCTACGTCAGCGGGCACAGTCTCGGCCGCCGCACCGGAATCAGGCTCAGCCTCAGCTTCAGCGGCATCTTCGAACATCAAATCATCGGCGTCGACAAATTGACGGCGAACGTCAACGCTCACATCGGAAGAGGACTCATCTGCGCGAACCACATCACCTTCGGCGGAGGCGACGGCGGAGTCAGATTCAGCATCCTCGTCATCAACGACCGCCTGCAGCGACTGGTCTGCAGACTCATTATCGGACACATCCATGTCAGAGCGGTCAGAAAACTCAGCAGTGGCTTCCTCGGTAGCGGAATCATCCGCCTGCGGAGTCTCATCCTCTGCATCTGCCGCTTCCAGCTCGTAGACGATATCGCCGTCGACGACGGCCGGGTCGGCCGCCTCGTCCACGGTGTCGTCGATAAGCACGTCGCTGACATCAAAGTCATCGTCAACCTGCGCGTCAACGGTTTCGAGAGAATCGTCAACTTCCTCGGTCACGCGCACGTCCGACTCCTTAAAAGACGGACGACGGCGCGTCGTGGCCAACTCCTCGCCACCACGATGCAGCACGCGGGTCTTACCAAGCGCATCGGAGGTACGACGAATCGGCTTGCGCGTATTGACCACCAGCGGGGCCAGCACAAACAGCCACAGTACAACGATGAGTATCAGCAACAGTGAAGTTGACATATTTTGTGTCTCCTCGCGATTTCGCCCGGGGTTTCGCCGTCTCTCCCCGGCCCACATACGCCGCCCACATGCCCTTCCACAGAGGCATTTGCGAAGGCAGTCAGCGTATCTAGAGCGAATTCGCCCAATAGTAGAGTTGTCATCACCCTATCGGCGTGCGTTACTCAGACTACTCAGGCGCGCCGTTGCGGTGGATATTTCTCCGCCTCTTCATATTGCGCACGACCACTCGCCACGATGAGGTCCACTGCACTGTCCTCCCCCACCCGCGCATAGGTCAGATGATCGCGCCACGCACCATCCATATGGAAGGCTTCCCGCGCCACGCCTTCGTACTCGAACCCACAGTTTTCCAGTACGCGTATCGACGGGACATTGCTATCCAACACAGTCGCCTCAATTCGGTGGACGCCAACTCTCTTGGCATAATCCGATGCCAACGCCACTGCAGCAGTGGCGACTCCTCCACATGTAAAGCCGCTGCCGACCCAGTAACCGATCCAGGCGTGAGCGACGGGGAAAGGCGTAATACCTCCGAGTGTGAGCATGCCGGCGAACTGGCCATCTACCTCAATGGTGGAGACAATCATGTCTCCCGCAGCCGCTGAACGACGCCAACTGCGCAGGTTACGGCGAAAAACGGAAACCCTGTGGGCGTTATCCCAGTCGTCGGCGAGGGTTGGCTCCACGGGGCGCAAAATGGGCTCGTCGCGCAGCCGCAGTGCCCGCCATGCAGGGGCATCAGAGCGCTCTGGCACACGCAAGCGGACTCGGCCGCCACTGGTTACTAGACGAGAAGTACGCACGGCAACAATACTCGCGGTAGTTGGGTGCGGTTAGGCCTGGCGCGCCATGAACAGCACGTCAACTACATCTCCCGGACGCACGTGTAGCACGTCTTCCGGAATCACGATGAGGCTGTTGGCTTCCGACATACCGGCCAAAAGGTGGGCTTGTGCACCGCCGGAACCGCCCAGCGGCTGCACCATGTATTCGCCAGTCTCGCGGTCACGCATGAGCTGGCCACGGATGTAGCCACGACGCTTCTCCGCCGACTCGATTGGACCGACAGCACGAGCGGTGACAGCACGGCGGCGGGGATTGCGCTTACCCAGCGCCAGTCGAATGAGGGGACGAACCATAACCTCAAAAACGACCAATGCGCCGACCGGGTTCGACGGCAGCAGGAACGTTGGAATCTTGTCATCTCCCAGCAGACCAAAGCCCTGGACCGAACCAGGATGCATTGCGATGCGGGAGACATCAACCTCGCCCAATTCAGCCAGCACACGGCGAATCTGCTCACCCGCGGCACCGCCGACAGCCCCCGTGATGACCAAGAGCTCACTGCGAATGAGCTGGCCCTCGATGATTTCCCGGATGCGACGGGGCTCACCGGTGGCAATACCCACTCGGTGCACCTCGGCCCCAGCATCACGGCCGGCTGCTGCCAACGCGTAGGAGTTGACGTCGTAGACCTGACCGAGGCCCGGCGTGCGGTCAACATCGACCAATTCATTACCAATGGAAATCACGGACATACGCGGCTTGGGGTGCACCAAAACCTTCGAACGCCCCACTGCTGCCAACAATCCAACCTGCGACGGCGAAATTACCGAGTCCAAGGACACCGCCACGTCACCCGGCTGCACGTCGTCGCCGACCTTACGCACAAAGTCACCGGAGTAGACCGGATGGAGAACATTAACTCGACGGCCACCACGGTCGGTCCAGTTTAGGGGTACGACAGCGTCGGCAAGCGATGGCAGCGGCGCACCAGTTTGTACGCGCACGGCCTGCTTCGGCTGTAGCCGCATCGGGTGGTGAGATCCGGCTGTCACCTCGCCGACAACAGGCAGTTCGACCTCGCGAAAATCAACGTCACTCTGACGCGCATCCGGAGGTAAAGAACCAGATTCGCCGACGATATCGACAGCGCGCACCGCATAACCATCAATCGCTGACTGCACGAATCCCGGCAACGGCTGCTCTGCGATGACATCTTCAGCGCACAGCATGCCGAGGGATTCCGAAATAGCAACGCGCACAGGGTCAGGCATCACAGCGTGCGCGGTGATTGCCGCCAACTGTTCTTCCACAGAACGCATGTTTTACCTTCCTCGGCACCAACCCGCGGTGCGCTTTATGCTATTCAGCTTTTCGGTACAGGCCTCTATATAAGTACAAGCCGCTATATAAAGGCTTTAAGCCTGTTCATCCTGCGCCAGACGCTGCTGCATGTACTCGCGCAGCCCCTCGCCGTAGTCCGGATGCCTGAGTCCAAAGTCTACGCAAGCGCGAATGAAGCCACCAGGATTTCCCAGGTCATGGCGGAACCCCTTGTGGACGACCACATGAACCGGATGTCCCTCTTGAATCAGCAGCTCAATTGCATCGGTGAGCTGGTACTCACCGCCCTTACCGCGCGGGATGCGGCGCAGCGCATCGAAGATGGCACGATCGAGCAAGTAACGTCCGACTGCCACGAAGTTGGATGGAGCATCCGCAGGGTCCGGCTTTTCCACCATGCCCTTGACTCGCTTCACATCGTCCCAGGCATCAGCGTCAGCCGCATTCTCACCGAGTTCACCCGACTCCGCCGGGGTAGCGTCCTCAATATTGAAGACACCGTAGTTGTAGACCTCTTCGTGAGGAATTTCCAGCGCACACAGCACCGAACCACCAAAGCGCTCGCGCACTTCCGTCATACGATCCATCACGCCCACTGGGAGCACGAGATCGTCGGGAAGCATGACAGCAACGCTGTCCTCATCGTCTTCTAGCAGCGGCTCTGCGACCAGCACTGCATGCCCCAGGCCCAGCGGCCGATCCTGAACAACGGATTCCACGCGAATGACCTCAGTGGCACGGCGTACCTTCGCTGCAATTTTGTCCTTGCCTCGCTCGGCGAGAGTCTGCTCAAGATCCGGGCGTGGGTCGAAGTGTCCAAGCACGCCATCCTTACTCGGCGCCGTGACAATAGCCAGGCGTTGCGCACCAGTGGCGGCGGCCTCTTCAGCAATCATTTCGATGCCCGGCGTATCAACCACGGGCAGCAATTCTTTCGGCACTGTCTTGGTAGCAGGCAAGAATCGCGTACCCATGCCCGCGGCAGGAACGATGACAGTTCGAACCGGAGTAGTCATGTCCGAACCAGACTCTTTAGACGATGAGACCATAATGGCAACGATACCTATATAACTTCCATTTGCTCGGAGGCTGACCCCGCTTTTTTCAACGCGTTAATCAGAAATTTTCTCCTACGCTGACGGCCGAGGTCGCTCCCCTACCTGACAGAGTAGGTTTGCAGGTATGGCTCCGCTTCCCGAAACCACGTCCGATTTCAAGACCCGCATACGACACGAGGTACTCGCCGCGCGCGCCGCCAAGGGGCAGCGTGAGCGCATGCTTGACGACGAAGCACTGGTACAGCGGTTGCAAGAATGGTTATCCACCACCGTCGGCGACCTGAAAAAACCCATCGTTGCCGCTTATGTCCCCGCTGG
Organism: Corynebacterium sp. HMSC073H12; assembly: GCF_001837775.1. Classification (NCBI taxonomy): domain Bacteria; kingdom Bacillati; phylum Actinomycetota; class Actinomycetes; order Mycobacteriales; family Corynebacteriaceae; genus Corynebacterium; species Corynebacterium sp. HMSC073H12. Next base: position 350,028 of record NZ_KV834040.1, read on the forward strand.
CAACGAACCCGGCGCAAGCATTTCTAGTTCGACTGGTGGTAAGCCCGGCCACGGCTTTGTGGAGGCTCTGGCCAACGCGGTTCCCGGAGCACGAATTCTGCTTCCTGTCTGCCCGCCCGGCCCACCACAACCACTGCACTGGGGTTACTACAACGGCAGCTTCAGCAAAGGGCGTTTTGGACTCTTGGAACCTGTTCCGGTGGAAGACTCTGCTGGCCCAGAGGAGTTAAGCGTTGCCGACGCCATTATTCTGCCGGCAGTTGCGGCCGACCCCACAACCGGGATGCGGTTAGGGCGTGGCGCTGGCTATTACGATCGCAGCTTGGTTTTCGCTCGACGCGACGGTGATACGGATGGAGCGAGAGCTGCTGCCATCGCTGTTGCGGTTTTCGACACCGAATTGCGCACGGAGCTTGCCTACGATGAGCATGACATTCCTGCCGATTATGTGATCACGCCAGCGAGGATTTCACAGATTTAATGAAACCGATTCCGGTTTAATGGAACCGATTCCGGGTTTTTCGCGCCTAACTTAATATGAACCCAAAACACTCGTCCCGGTTTCCGCATCCATTCCGAAAGCTCCGCCCCGCAACTATTCGGCGAATAGTTGCCCTCACTGTTTTCCTATGCGCGGTCGGACTGGCGGCGGTGGAGTCATTGACACCCCGCAGCGGCCATATCCGGGTAGTGATTAGCGCCAAAGCCATTGCCGCTGGCGCATCGGTGACAGAACAAGATGTGGCTTTCAAGGACATTCCCCGGGATCTCGTTCCCAGCGGGGCGGTAACAGACATTGCTTCTGCACGGGGACACACCCTGGCCACCGGCATGTCACCGGGAGAGATACTTACAGAGCAGCGAATGGTCGGCCCATCACTAGCCAAGTCGTTGACTGGGACGTCGGAAAGCAAAATTATTGCCATCACGTTGACTGATGTGGGCATCGTGTCCGCTCTTCGCACTGGTGACAGCGTGGATATTGTGTCGACCGCGGATGAGCGCGGGATGGCAGCGCCGCTTGCACGCGGGGCAAGGGTGGTCAACATCGTCGACGAAGAGGTGGTTTTGGTTGCACTGCCCACTGGAGCCGCGGAGGTGGTAGCAGCGACATCGCTAACGTCCCCGCTCACACTGTTACTCTCGGGGTAGTGACCAAAATCTCACTGCTTACAAGATTTTATGGCTCTGAACAGCGTTTTTCGTAGAAGGTTGACTTGTCCCACAACTTCGTGTGGGGATATAATGGCCAGGCAATTCAAAAATACGATGAGAGCTAAGAAGAGTGGCACTGCCAGACATCGCACTGCCCAGTTTCTGAAATCGTAGGGGCCTGCACTGAGCAACGCGATGACTCACAGGTCTCGTTTGGTTTGTTCCGTTTCTACAGGAGGAAATTTCCTATGCTTAAGGGCTTTAAAGAGTTCATCATGCGCGGCAACGTCATCGACCTGGCGGTCGGTGTTGTCATCGGTTCTGCTTTCACCGCAATCGTCACCGCTTTCACCGACAGCCTGCTCGAGCCGCTGCTGAACACCATCGGTGGCGCTGAGGTCACTGGCCTTGGCTTCGAGATCATCAGCGGCAACCCGTCGACCTACCTCGACTTCGCAGCTGTCATCACCGCAGTAATCAACTTCCTGCTGGTCGCAGCGGTTGTCTACTTCGTCATCGTCGCTCCGATGAACAAGTTCAACGAGCTGCGTGAGGCTCGTCTGGAGACCTCCGCTGAGCCGGAGGTCACCGAGGCTGACCTGCTGACTGAGATTCGTGACCTGCTGGCAGAGCAGAACAGCAAGCCGAAGTCGGAACTGAACTAGCCTCTAGCTGCAAGCTTCTGACAAGAAGCTTGCCAACGCCTTTACACAGCGCTCATCCCCAATGGGGTGGGCGCTGTTTTGCCCAGTAGTCCGCATCAAAATCACGAGCATCCTCCGGGGATTCGTCGTGATAGCGCACTGTGCGCGCGGTTTTCGCACTGCGTGACTGGGCAAAGTTTTTCGCCGGTGCACCTGCGCGACGACGCTGCCTACGGCTGCCACTGCGCGGCGCAGCTTGTTCGGGCTGATTGGGCTGCTTAGCGTCGCCCATTCCTAGACGCTCCAGCGGCAGAGATCATCAAGCACATGAGAGACCAGCGGGAGAACTGTCGCCATGCCATCGCGCACTGCAGCGCGAGACTCCGCGAGATTGATAATCACCGTCTGACCGGACACACCAGCCAAACCGCGGGACAGCCCCGCATCCAAGGCGCCAGCTCCCATACCGGAGTTACGAATAGCCTGCTCAATGCCTTGCAGTCGTATATCGAGAACCTTGCGGGTGGCATCCGGAGTCTTCGCTCGAGGCCCAACACCAACACCGCCCAGCGTGACGACCAAATCTGCGCCACCAACAACAGCGGTATCAAGAGCCTTCCGGATCTCACGCTTCACGGCGCCTGTGCTGACCACGGCATCGACCGAGTAGCCGTCTTCTTCCAACAGCTCAACCATGAGCGAAGCCGCAGCATCCGGGTTCTCAAAATGGTCGCCCACTAGGACAACAAACGCATTCCGAACCTGACCGTCGTCGTTGATAAGACGCTCCATCTCAGCGAGGTTGACGTCACTTGGCTCGGTACTCACGGTTTCACTCATCTGCTCTATCTCGCTTTCTCCCACAGCTTTTCACTTGAAGTTTCACTCGAAAACTCTTCTACAGATGGTGAGGTACTAACTCCACCACGCTGCCTATCAATCCTGGGCTTCTACCAAGGTGACATCGACCGTTCGCTCGTTGCCGCCTCGCTCATCTGTAACTGTAAGTGTGACAGAATCCCCGATCCGATGCGACCGAATAGCCGCAATTAGTGCAACGCCATTGTCAAGTGTGCGGTCATCAACCTTGGTAATCAGGTCACCATCTTTCAGCCCCGCCTTATCAGCTGGGCCGCCTGGCATTACCTCTCGCACCAGTGCACCACGTGCAATCGGACGCGAATCAATCTGGGCACCAATGACAGGCATCCGCGCCTTACCGGAATCAATCAGGTCTTCCGCTATGCGACGAGCCTGATTAACCGGGATTGCGAAACCAAGGCCAATGCTGCCCGCTTGTTCCGATGCCTCACTGTTAGAGGCAATCACGCTGGGCACACCGATGAGGTTGCCTTCCATATCCACTAGCGCTCCGCCGGAGTTACCCGGATTAATCGCCGCATCGGTCTGGATTGCATCAATGACCGAGGACTGACCGTCTTCACCAGCGGCGGTCACCGGACGGTTCTTAGCGGAAACAATGCCCTGCGTAACAGTGGAGGTCAGTCCCAGTGGTGAACCAACGGCCACCACTTCCTGGCCAACCTGGACCTGCGAGGAGTTACCCAGAGAGATTGGGCGCAGCCCGTTAACACCTTCAATTCGAATAACGGCAATATCAGTAGCCGCATCCCCTGCAACCAGAGTTGCCGGGTGCGTGGTGCCGTCGGAAAGCAGGACTTCCATATGTGCGTCCGGACCTGCGCCTGCGACGACGTGATTATTCGTCAGCACCAGGCCGTCGGACGACAGAATGGAACCTGAGCCCGACGCCGTGCCCCGCTCCGAGGCAGTGGTGATGGAGACGACACTGGGAAGGACCTTCTGCGCGACCTTCTCCACTGACCCCTCAGCTGCTGCTACCTGACGGGTTTCCGCAGGCTTATCCAGCGCGTTGTCCGCGGGAGCCGACGACTGCGAGTTGTGAACTACCCATGCGCCGACACCGCCACCAATACCGGCCGAGCACAACATCAGGGCAGCGACTGCCAGTGCCCCCATGCCCTTAGCCCCCTGGGCACCCTTGGTCTTCTGCTGGTTCGCTGCAACTTCCCACGCTGGGCCGCCTCTGTAATCGCCGTTCGGCTGAGACGGGATGGTGTTGTAGTGGGAATTCTCCCAGCCGCGCTCGTTGGCAGAAAACTGGTTTGTCTCACCAGCATCCCCCATGGCACGGTTCTCGCTGAAGTTGTGAGACCGCGAGGAGTAGTGTCCCCGCTCATCTCCTCGCGAGGAATCGTTGAAAGAGTTGCTCATACGTAATACCTTGCACTGTCTGTCTAACAATTGGCTGAGAGCAGTCTGCAGTCTCGCCGAAAATTCCCCGAATGAAACACCGAATCCCCACCACGCACTTCCTTAAAAGGCTGCGCGCAGCGGGGATTACATCAGCTTTGACGTGAGGTTATACGTTTCCAGTTAGGCTCTTGGGCTAAATCGCCGAGCACTGCTTCAAAAATGCTAGTGCGAGCTATCCGAAGCAGAAGGGCCACTTCCCTTATGCTCGGCACCGCCACCATTCACACTCGTCTCCGCGGAATCGGAGTCTTCATCTTTTCCGCTGTCCGGACTGCCCGGCAGCGTCACTCGCATCAAGGCACCGCCATCATCGGACTCATCAGCAGTAATCGTGCCCCCGTGGCGGACGATGACCGACTTCACAATGGCCAAGCCCAGGCCGGACCCAGGCATCGACCGCGACTGAATGGAACGGTAGAAACGCTCGAAGACCTTGTCTCGATCTTCCTTCGGGATACCTGGCCCCGAGTCCGCTACCGTGAACTCAGCGAGAACCTCGCTGAGCGGCGTCAGACGAACCCGCACGGTGCCATTTTCTGGCGACCACTTTGCAGCATTGTCCATCAAGTTCAAAACTGCGCGACCAAGACCCGCCGAATCCCCGTAGACATACCACGGAGCAGTCTGCACATCGAAAGTAATATCCGGACGACGACGCTCAACACGCGCCAGCGACGTGGAAATGATTTCGTCGACATCGACATGCTCAATAACCTGTTGCGGTCCATCTTCGCGTGCCAGATCAACCAGGTCACCGACCAACGTCGACAGCTCTTCCAGCTGTGCGATGACGTCAGCTTCCAAATCCGCGCGATCCTCATCCGAGATTGCCGCTCCCGAACGGGAGGCCATCATCAGCAGTTCAATATTTGTGCGTAACGACGTCAGCGGAGTCTTCAACTCATGACCAGCATCTGCAACCAGCTCCGCCTGCTTAATGCGCGACGCTTGAAGCGCAGCCAACATCTCATTGAAGCTGCGGGTAAAGCGTGCAAGCTCATCGTCGCCCTCCACAGGGATTGGGCGCAGCTCATCAGTCTCCGTCACTCGCTCCGCGGCAATGCGCAGCCGCGTGACCGGACGCAGACCCGTTGTTGCCACCGTAATACCTGAGCCGATTGCGAAGAGGATGCCGATAGCAGAGATACTCAGCAGCACTGCACTGAGCGCTTTCAAGACCGACTGCGTCGAGCTCAAGTCCTGCGAGAGGATCAGCGTTGCACCGTCTTCGGCGCGGACAGCATATACGCGACGGCCGTTGTACTCATCGGTGCGAATCGATTCCTGTCGATTCCCCCGCAACACCGCCAGTTCGGGGCCACCAATAGAGATTGAGCCACCGCCCTTACCCGCCACACTGCCGTGGGCAAAGTACACCGCGTCCAAATCGGGGTTCAGAATCCTGTTTGAGTCCGCTTCAAAGGAGGGGCCAATGGCAAACTCCGAAGCGTACGGTGACATTAGCAGCTTTTCCGCCTGGCTACGGAGGTTACTGTCCACCTCACGGTACAGCGCTGCCTGCACAGTAAAAAACGCAGCCAACGTCATCAGCCCCACCGACATCGCCACAATGAGCGCCGTCAAAATTGTCAGCCGCCAACGCAGCGAAGGGATACGCGAACTCCGCGGCAGGCCGGGAAGCGATTCCCCTGCCATCGTCTCAGCATTCGCGGACTTCTCTTGCTTACCGACGGTACCTTGCCCCGGAGTGGCCTCCGTGGCAGAACGCTGATTTGATTGCACGCCACCGCCGGTCGAACGACGACGGCGCAACATCACGGTGCGGTCTCCCGCATCACATAACCGACACCACGAACGGTGTGAATCAGACGCGGCTCTCCCTCTGCCTCCGTCTTGCGACGCAGGTAGCCAATGTAGACTTCCAGCGCATTGCCGGACGTCGGAAAGTCGTAGCCCCAGACATCCTCCAAAATGGCGGTACGGGAGAGTACACGCCGCGGGTTGCTCATCAGCAACTCCAGCAGCGCAAACTCGGTCCGAGTGAGACTAATGCGGCGTTCACCCCGGAAGACCTCACGAGTTTCCGGGTCCAAGGAGAGATCCTCAAACTGCAGAGTTGCGGCATCTTCCATCGCAGGCACTTCCAGAGCAGAACGACGAAGTAGCGAGCGCACACGAGCGAGCAGCTCTTCCAATGCGAAAGGCTTGGGCAGGTAGTCATCTGCACCGGCATCAAGACCAGCTACGCGCTCGGAGACCGAATCACGTGCAGTCAACATCATGACCGGCAGATCATCGCCTTCGCTGCGCAGCCGACGGCAAACATCGAGGCCGTCGAGCTTCGGCATCATGACATCCAAAATGGCCAAATCCGGACGTTCCTTGGCAATCTTTTCCAAGGCCTCTGCGCCATCCTCGGCGAGCTCGACCGTGTAGCCATTAAAAGTCAACGATCGCCGCAGCGCTTCGCGTACCGCTTGATCGTCATCAACTACCAAAATCTTCATACTGCCCATTGTGCCTTGAAAATATAAGGCGAGTGTAAATGTGACACAGATTCTTCGTGAGAGAGCTCCCATAAAACCCGGCCATAGAACTCAAAAACCTCACCCCATCGCCAAGTACAGGCGATGGGGTGAGGTTAAAAGCTCTTTATCAACTGTTCCTTACGCACTGAACGCACTCTGCGCACACGAGGCGCTCTGCGGTTCAGCGAGGAATGTTGTCAGCATCCTAAAAGATGCGCGTTAGAACTTCTCGACGTCAACCAGGCCGAGCTGAACAGCCTTGGCGATGCGACGAGGAACGTTGTAGACGCGGCCGTTTACCTTGACTTCCTGGAGAGCGACGTTGTTGCTCTTCCACTGGGAACGGCGAGCGCGGGTGTTAGCACGCGACATGCGACGCTTTGGTACTGCCATTTTCTTATTCCCCTCCTATTCTTAGTTCTTCTTCGCGCGGCGAATGCGGTTACCGTAACGACGCTGGAACTTCTCGACGCGACCAGCGGTGTCCATGACACGCTGAGCGCCGGTCCAGAACGGGTGCGACTCGCTGGTGACGTCAACGACGATCAGCGGGTACTCGTTACCGTCTTCCCACTCGACAGTGCGGTCGGAGGTGGCGGTGGAACGGGTAAGGAAAGAGTGACCCGTGCCTGCGTCCTTGAAAACCACCGGGTGGTAATCAGGATGGATGTCCTTCTTCATTAATTCTCGTTTCCCTCAGGATTGAACTTCAGGTCGCTTTCCCCCAGCTAAGAGCGAGAGAATCGTGCCTGAGTTGGGTACGAACACGACTTACAATGACACGCACCAGGTCAATATTTCTACAAACCGGCATGTGACACTCGATGGAATATTACAGGCTCGAGCCCGAAAATTAAAAAAGGGCCCTACACTAAAGCCCGTCGACAAGCACGAACAACGCCCGTGAACAAGCACGAACTCTATGACGACGCGCGAGAGTCGCGTCGAGAAAACCACAGTGGAACAGCGATTAGGTTATCCCGCAACTCGTGTGTAAACTGTTCTCTCGCTGTTGTCTAGTTATTCGTTTACGCGCTCAGCGTCGAGTGTCAGTGGGCAGCGCCCCGGAAAAGGCCAGGTGGAATCCTCGGTTATTCAATAATCCGGCGTGGCGCACCAGTGATGCCGGCATTGGGCGGCAAGGAAGCAAAGGAATCCCTATGTCGGCGATTTGCCAGGTTACGGGACGCAAGCCGTCTTTCGGCAAGACCGTGTCCCACTCCCACCGGCGCACGTCGCGCCGTTGGAACCCCAACGTGCAGCGTAAGAAGTTCTACCTCGCCTCTGAGGGGCGTCACATCACTCTGAATGTGTCCCCGAAGGGTCTGAAGACCATCGACAAGTACGGTATCGAGGCTGTTGTTGCTCAGATTCGTGCACGTGGGGAGAAGATCTAAAAAATGGCACGTAATGACATTCGTCCAATCATCAAGCTGAAGTCCACTGCGGGCACTGGTTACACCTACGTGACCCGTAAGAACAAGCGCAATACCCCGGACCGTATCACCATTAAGAAGTACGATCCGGTTGTCCGCAAGCACGTCGAATTCCGCGAGGAGCGCTAATTCATGGCTAAGAAGTCCAAGATTGCCAAGAACGAGCAGCGCAAGGAAATCGTCGCTCGTTATGCAGAACGTCGCGCTGAACTGAAGCGCATCATCAAGTCCCCGCACTCCACTGACGAAGAGCGCATGGACGCACAGTACGAGCTGAACCGTCAGCCGCGTGACGCGTCCCCGATTCGCGTCCGCAACCGTGACGCTGCAGATGGTCGCCCGCGCGGCTACCTCCGCAAGTTCGGTCTGTCCCGTGTCCGCGTTCGTGAGATGGCCCACCGTGGCGAACTCCCGGGCGTCCGTAAGTCCAGCTGGTAAGTCGAGGAGCACCAATGAAGCGCAATCACTCTAACAAGAAGGCGCGGATGGAGCAGTCCCGCCGCCCGAAGAAGAACCCGCTCAAGGCCGCAGGCGTTGAGAAGGTTGATTACAAGGACATTAACCTGCTCCGCCAGTTCATCTCTGACCGCGGCAAGATTCGTTCCCGCCGCGTCACCGGTCTGACTCCGCAGCAGCAGCGCCAGGTCGCTACCGCTGTGAAGAACGCCCGCGAGATGGCACTCCTGCCGTTCACCAGCCGCTAAAGATGGCTGGTCGGCGGGAGCCGATCATTCGAATACCCGCCGAAAGGCCTTATTTACGCGCTGGCCGCATGACGATACATGCGATAACAGCGTAAAACGGACTCAGTCCTTCCCCACCGAGGGGATTGGATTGGGTCCGTTTTTTATTGTCTAAAATATGCACTTATGCCCGCTCTCACCGAAATATTCACCGGCTTTGGTTCCGTCGCAGTACTGATCATTGTTGGCTGGTTGTTTGGGCGCAGTGAGATTGTCGATAAGCGGGCATCTTTTACCCTGAACATGGTCGTGTTCTGGATTGCGATGCCGTGCATGCTCGCACACACGCTCGCGACGGCGGATTCTGCGAACATCTTCGGTTCGGCGTTTGGTGTCGCGGCACTGTCGGCGCTTGGCACGGCGGCGTTTTACCGGATCTTTGTGGCGCCCATGTTCAAACAGCGCGGCGCCGATGCTGTGGTCGGCGCGATGTCGTCGAGTTACAACAACGTCGCTAATCTCGGCGTGCCTATCGCTGTCGCAGTGCTTCACGACGCTACCGCCGTCGTCCCAGCCCTTATCTTTCAGATTGCCTTCTATGCGCCCGCTTCCATGACGGTGCTGGAAATCCTCACTAACCGCGGTCATTTCCGACCGCGCAATGTCATCATGGCACCGCTGAAGAACCCGATCTTTCTGGCGGCGATGGTGGGGCTTGCGGTTAATGCGTTTGCTATCGAAGTACCTCAGTTCGTAGCACATCCAGTGGGGCTATTGGGGCAGGCCGCGGTGCCAATGGCACTTCTGGCCTTCGGTATTAGTCTGCACGGCATGCCGTTTATGGAAGCCGGCCGCTCCCCTCGTCGCGCCGTTGTGGTGGCATCCACACTGAAGCTATTCCTCCACCCCGCGCTGGCTCTCCTGTTCGGCCATTTTGTCTTTGGTCTCAACGGGCATGCGCTGCTGGCAGCTGTGATTATCGCCGGCCTGCCGACAGCTCAGAACGTCTACACCTTCGCCTCCCGCTTCGGCCGGAACCTTGAACAGGCGCGCGATTGTGGCGTGATTACAACAATCGCCTGCTTGCCGACGGTTCTTTTGTTCACCCTGCTGTTGAGTTAGGTGGCTAGTTCTTCACGCCGACGGCATCGCGCAATTCTCGTTACCCTTGGAGGCGTGGAGATTCTGAAGACAATTCTCGAGGCCGACCCGTCCGTGCCTCGTTTGACCTGTTATGACGAAACTACCGGCGGTCGTACCGATTTGTCGGCTCAAACTCTGGACAACTGGGCCAGCAAGATCGCCAACATGCTGCACGATGAGTTCGACCTTGTCGCTGGAGATCAGGCGTGGATTGACCTGCCGCTGATTTGGCAGTCCGCCTGCATCATCCTCGGCTGTGAGCGCGCTGGTGTCACCGTTAGCGATGAAGAGCCGCTGGTTGTTTTCACCACTACCGCTAACGTCAGTTCATGGGAAGAGAAGTTCCCAGATGCCTACATCGCAGTGCTTACCGACGACCCGTTTGGTCGCGGTGTCGTGGAATGCGGTGATGATATTCCACCGGGAGTCATTGACTTCGGTCCGGAGGTTCGTTTCCACCCAGACGCATATCTAGGCGCGGGCCCGGACTCCGACCAAACCCCCGTTATTGGGGAAAAGTCCGCTGCTAATCTGCTTTCGTCGGCTGGAGACTACGCGGATGAGATGCAGCTCACACCCGGGTCTCGCATTGTTTCCGACGGCTGGCTGGAACCTGGTTCTTCACAGGTCAGCGCAGATAAATGGGCACGTAATGTGCTGTCGGCTTGGGTTCGTGGAGGTGCTGCCGTCGTCGTGCGCGGTGGCGATAACGAGCGTGTCGCCGCTATTTCTACGGCCGAAAAAGCCCGTGTGATTTAATCACATACCCTCCGACGAGAGGCGCTCTCGGCAGGCGCGATAATCTGGAAACCGTGATTACCCGACCATATATTCTTGCGATTCTCGCCCTCATCAACGTCTTGGGTGCACTGGCTGTATGGGATTTGAGCCCGTGGTGGTGGATTCTGATGGCCTTCATCCTCTTCCTGGATGTTGTGGCTATCTATGACATGCTTCAAAAGAAGCACTCCATCCTGCGGAACTTCCCGGTCATTGGCCATTTGCGCTACATGGGTGAGACCATTCGCCCTGAGATGCAGCAGTACTTCATCGAGCGCAATTTCGACGGCGCTCCGTTCGACCGCGATACTCGTACCGTGGTCTACGAGCGTGCGAAGGGGCTGTCCTCGAAGAAGTCCTTCGGTACTGAGCGAAAGATTAACGCACCCGGCTACGAGTACGTCCGCCACTCGATGGCACCGAGCCAACACGTCATCGAGGATCCGCGCGTAGATATTGGCGGTCCGGACTGCACTCAGCCGTACTCAGCATCTATCTTCAATATTTCCGCCATGAGTTTCGGCTCGCTGTCCCCTAACGCCGTCATGGCAATGAATAAGGGTGCAAAGCTGGGCAATTTCGTGCAGGACACTGGCGAGGGCGCCATCAGCCCGTACCACTTGAAGTACGGTGCGGACATTTATTGGCAGCTGGGTTCCGGCTACTTCGGTGCGCGTACTGAGGATGGCGACTTCGATTCGGAGCTCTTCCGCGAAAAGGCTAAGATTCCGCAGGTCAAGGCGACCTATCTGAAAGTTAGCCAGGGTGCAAAGCCGGGACTCGGCGGCATGCTGCCAGGCCACAAGGTCAATGAAGAGATCGCGGCTACTCGCCACGTACCAGTTGGCAAAGGCGTGATGAGCCCGCCGTACCACCGCGTCTACTCCACCCCGCGTGAACTTGTTCGGTTTATGGGCACCATGCGCGAGCTCAATGGCGGCAAGCCGGTCGGTTTCAAGCTGTGTGTTGGCTCCCAGCTCGAGTTCCTCGCCGTGTGCAAGGCGATGCTCGAGGAAAACATCACACCGGACTTCATCATTGTCGACGGCGCTGAAGGTGGCACCGGTGCCGCGCCGCTGGAATACTCCGACCGCGTCGGCCTGCCGCTTACCGACGGTCTGATTTTGGTCCACAATGCCCTAGTCGGTGCCGGTCTCCGTGATCGCATTAAGCTCGGCGCTTCCGGCAAGGTAATTACTGGCTTCGACATTGTGAAGCGCATGTGCATAGGCGCTGACTTTGTGAACTCGGCTCGTGGCATGATGATGGCCACCGGTTGTATTCAGTCTCAGCTGTGTCACACCAACACCTGCCCGGTGGGCGTGGCTACCCAAGACCCAAAGTTGTGGAAAGCCCTAGACGTAGATGACAAGGGTCGGCGTGTGGCCAACTACCACAACGCGACTGTCAAGGAGGCAGCCGGCCTGTTGGCATCGATGGGACTGAATAGCTTCTCTGAGCTGGGGCCGACCCACCTGCTGCGCCGCACAAGCGAGCAGGTCGGTGAGTCCTACGCGGAGCTTTACAACTGGCTGCAGCCCGGCGAGCTGCTCAGCGGCACTCGCTTCCACAACTGGGCTGAGGCCTGGGAGACCGCTGACCCAGACACGTTCCACTACCCTTCAGCTCATATGCGTGGATAGTTCGAGGCTGGTTGGGCGCTGGCTGGACGCCCTACTCACCCATCAGCTTCTTACGCAGGCGCTCGTCCTTTGCCAGGACTTCATCACGCATATTGGCCTGGTAGTTCTCCATCGCCACAATGAGCTCCGGGTAACCAGCGGAGAGAATACGCACAGCTAGCAGGCCAGCATTCTTAGCGCCGCCTACGCCGACGGTTGCCACCGGAACGCCGCCCGGCATCTGAACAATCGACAGCAGCGAGTCGACACCCTCCAGGTTCTCGAGTGCACGTGGCACTCCGATAACCGGCAAAGGAGTGGCTGAGGCAACCATGCCCGGCAGGTGCGCAGCACCACCGGCGCCAGCAATGATGCAGCGCAAGCCCTTGTCAGCTGCGGACTTTGCGTAATCAATCATGCGTTCCGGAGTGCGGTGTGCAGAGACCACGCCTACCTCAAACGGGATTCCGAACTCAGCCAGTACCTCAGCGGCCGGCTCCATGGTCGGCCAATCCGAGTCCGACCCCATAATCAGACCGACCAGTGGACCGGTTGCGTTTGCCAGTTTCGGGCTTGCCACCTGGTTTGCTTCAGCCAATTTTGTCTCCTTGAGATAGCAATCTAGTTTTTAACAGCGCTGGTTTTAACCGGCGCTAGTACTTACGCAACGCTAGCTTCATGCTGTGTAGCCGTCTGCCCACGCGCCATCGACGATGTAGTCGGCAGCCAAGTTGGCAATTCGACGAGTCTCCGCGATACCTTCCGGGCTCGCGTCGTAACCGCACAGGTTGACGTGGCCAAGCTTACGTCCTGGGCGCCAATCCTTGCCGTACCAGTGAATTTTCACCGATGGGAAGCGGCGCCATACCTCAGCAAAGCGCTGCGCAATTGGCACGTCCGAGGCCTCTTCGCCACCGAGCGTATTGACCATCACCGTCACCGGTGCAGTCGGGCGAGTGGAACCCAGTGGCATGTCAGCAACTGCACGCAGGTGCTGCTCAAACTGGCTCGTCTCACAGCCGTCCTGCGACCAGTGGCCAGTGTTGTGCGGGCGCATCGCCAACTCGTTGACGTAGATCTCCGGATTGCCATTGGCATCGACGGTCTCGAACAGCTCAACTGCCAGCGCACCGGTTACTCCCAACTCGGAAGCGATGGTCACACTGAGTTTTTCGGCCGCGCTCGCAAGCTCGTCGGAAAGCCCCGGCGCCGGGCAGATTGCCTCAACACAGATGCCGTCACGCTGCACAGACTCGAGGACTGGCCAGGCCTTGACCTCACCCGACGGTGTGCGGGCACACATGGCCGACAGCTCGCGAACCAGCGCGACCTTCCGCTCGGCCAGCAGCGGCACGTCCTTGCCCAACAGTTCGTCGACAAGCGTGCGCAGATCCTCGCGGTCTTTCGGGAACCACACGCCGTGACCGTCGTAGCCGCCACGGCGGGCCTTCAGGCAGACGGCGCCATCAACGCGGTCGAAGAAAGCCTCGGCATCCTGGACGGACTCGATAGCAGCGTAGGCAGGTACCGGAGCGCCCAGTTCCTCCAGGCGCTGGCGCATCAGCAGCTTATCCTGCGCGTACAGCAACGCTGAAGGCTGAGGCTGAACCGAGTAGCCCATCTCGGTCAGCTTGTTGAGGAATTCGGTGGGAACGTGCTCATGGTCGAAAGTCACGGACTGCGCACCAGCGGCAGTGCGTTCAACGTCCTCCCAGACGTGGTAGTCGCCGATGATAACGTCCGCACACACCTGCGCTGCGGAAGAATCCGGCGAACCGGCAAGCAAACGGATGGACTGTCCCAGTTCGATGGCCTCAGTCTGCATCATGCGAGCCAGCTGACCGTCACCAATCACCGCCACAACCGGCACGCCATCAGCATGCGCGGGGTGCTGTGCAGCAGTTAGCGCTGCAGCGGAATCAGAAGTGGAATCAGTGGAGTTTTCAGGGGTATCCGAAGCAATCACACCCCTGATTGTAGGTTATGACCCGAAATTCTAAGTCAACCGGGAGACCAACTTAGCCACCTTACGAGAGCTGGGAATATCTTCTACAGCCAGCGGCGGGCCGAAACTGCGTGTCTGCAGATACAACACGCCGCCCTTGCGATTGACCGCACGCACCGAACGCAGATCAATCGAGACCACCTGCGGACGCACAATGCCGCGGCGCAGAATAATCCGCCTATCAGTCAGCACAAACCGCTCCCCCAGCCAAGCTAGTACCGGACGAACAACGCGCCAGAGAATAAGCCCCAGCCACGCAAATAGCAGCAGCTGACGCACACCCTGTAAATCTCCCGGAGCAATCGCGGGGCCGTCGATAAAGCCAATCAGCAACCAGCAGACGCCGGTGATAACCATGAGCTCCAAGAGCGGCCACACCAGCCGACCAAAAGTTGGATTGGTGTCCAGCAGAATTGCCTCGCGCGTGTCCAACTCATCATCGGGAAAGGCCATACAGCACTACCTCCGGTCCGAGTCAGTCTGTGGGGATGCATAGCCGCCATCAGTGGCACGAACATGAAACACGTCACCGGCCGCAACAAAGTGACTTGTGCCAGCTTCGTCGGTGACAATCAATTCGCCGTCGGCACGCACACCAACCGCCTTGCCCACCAGCACGCGATCCCCCGGCAACTCCACGCGCACGTTCGAGCCGATGGTCGCGCACACCGCCTCGTAGTCCCGCAGCAACTCAGTATCACCCTTTCGCCACTGTGCTTGACGACGACCCAGCGCTCGCAGCACACCAGCGGAGATGTCGGCGCGGTCCAGATTGTCTGCACCCGCCATGTATAGCGAAGTGGCGTGTGGCACGGGCAACTCGTCTTCCTGCAGAGAAACATTGATGCCGATTCCTGGAATGAGAGCTGGTGGCGTCAGCGAAGCAGCCTCTACCAGAATTCCGCAGAGCTTACGACCGTCAACGAGGACATCGTTCGGCCACTTCAGGGCAACGCGTTCAGGCGCCAGACCCGCGACCTCTACGACAGCATCGACGACTGCGAGACCTGCGACTAAGGGCAAGAGCCCCAACTGTTCCAGTGCGAGCCCTTCCGGACGCAGCAGCGCGCTGAGCGCAATAGACGCACCCTTCGGGGCCGTCCAACTACGGCTCAGTCGACCGCGACCTGCGGTCTGCTCCGAGGCGATGAGCGCACAGAGATCTGCCGCCTGTCCAAGTGCCACCTGCTTCCGAAGATCGGCATTGGTCGAACCAGTGGTTTCGACAACCTCAATGGAACTCCAGCCCGGCGCGGCTGCGCGCACACGCGCGGCATCAAGAGGCTTGCGGGAAGCAACAATTCGAGGGTCGGTCATGCACAGCAGTCTAGCGCTATGGCCGGATTCAGCGCGTCGAGGCCTTTCTCAAGGGGACGACAGCGTGAGAATCATCACAGCTCGCCCGCTTTACTATTTTCCTTCTCAAACACTACATTCCATAACATGACTATTTCCTCACGTTTGGCGGTGGGGCAACACACCACCGCTTCTCTCAACGAAGACCTGCGACGCCGACGCACTGCCGCACTGACTCCAATGGGGTCGCGAGGCTACGACAAGCTCAAACTGACTGAACGCATGAATGCCCGCGAGCGCATTGACTACCTGCTGGACGAAGGGTCTTTTGTCGAATTCGATGCGCTAGCACGCCACCGCACTACCGCATTTGGAATGGAAGCCAAACGCCCCGTGACGGACGGAATTATCACCGGTTGGGGAACCATAGACGGCCGCGAGGTCTGCATCTTTTCTCAGGACGGCACAATCTTCGGTGGTGCACTCGGAGAGGTCTACGGCGAAAAGATGGTCAAGATCCAGGACCTTGCCATCACTACCGGCCGTCCTCTTATTGGCATGTACGAAGGTGCCGGCGCCCGCATCCAAGATGGCGCAGTCTCACTGGACTTTATTGCCCAGACGTTCCACCACAACGTTCGTGCCAGCGGCGTCATTCCGCAGATTTCAGTCATTTTTGGCGCCTGCGCAGGCGGAAATGCCTACTCTCCAGCACTGACGGACTTCGTTGTCATGGTGGAGGAAAGCTCCCGCATGTTTGTCACCGGCCCTGACGTAATTGAAACGGTCACTGGCGAAAAAATCAGCCAGCACGAGCTTGGCGGCGCCGACACACATATGGAAATCGCCGGAAACTCCCACTACACCGCCACTAGCGAGCAGGATGGACTCGACTGGGTCTGCGATTTGCTCGACTACCTCCCCAACAACACAACCTCCCCCGCGCCCAGCTGGGATTCCGATGCCAGTTACGAAATCACTGACACCGACCGCACCCTTGACAGCCTCATTCCCGACAGCCCATCCACGCCGTACGACGTACATGAAGTTATCTACGCGCTTTGCGACGATGCGGAGTTCCTGGAAATCCAGGAAAACCGGGCAGCCAATGTCGTGATTGGCCTTGGCCGTCTCAACGGTCAATCTGTTGGGTTTGTCGCTAATCAGCCCATGGAATTTGCGGGCTGCCTAGATATCGATGCAGCGGAGAAGGCTGCTCGATTCGTCCGAACCTGCGATTGTTTCAACATTCCACTTGTCTTTCTCGTAGACGTACCGGGCTTTCTCCCCGGTTCGAATCAAGAACACCAGGGAATTCTGCGCCGTGGCGCCAAATTGCTCTATGCGTATGCAGAAGCAACCGTTCCTAAAATCACCGTCACCATGCGCAAAGCCTATGGCGGCGCGTATTGCGTGATGGGATCAAAGGGGCTCGGCGCGGATGTAAATCTGGCTTGGCCGACGGCACAGATCGCCGTGATGGGCGCCTCTGGTGCAGTACGCTTCCTCCACCGCGCCGAGATTCGAACCGCCACCGAAGCAGCTCTCGCAGCAGACCCAGCGGCCGATCGATTTGGCACTCCCGAGAGTGTGAAAGAACTCATTGCTGAACTGGAAATGGGGTACGAGCAACACATGCTCACGCCTTATCGTGCCGCCGAACGGGGGTTAATTGATGAAGTCATCCTCCCCTCCGAGACACGAACTCGGGTGATAAAAAATCTGCGCCTTCTAACTTCAAAGAAAGTACCCTGGCCTGCGCGCAAGCACGGCAATATTCCACTGTAAGAGCAGGCTTTTTGCTGAACAACGAGCTAGTCATTACCCCTACTTTTGTTAACAGCGATTGCCCCCAACTACCTCCCCCCGTTTTCGAAACGTAAACTAGTTGGCATGACGACTGCCGCAAATACACAAACCGGTGAAACCCCGGATTTGACCACTACTGCTGGAAAACTGGCCGATCTGCGCGCTCGCCTCGCAGAGACCCAGGCCCCGATGGGCCAGGCCGGTATTGACCGCGTCCACGACAAGGGCAAGATGACCGCTCGTGAACGCATCGAGTTCCTCTTGGACGAGGGCTCGTTCGTGGAGGTTGACGCTCTCGCACGTCACCGCTCCAAGAACTTCGGCCTCGATGCCAAGCGCCCTGTCACCGATGGCGTTGTGACCGGTTACGGCACCATCGATGGCCGCCAGGTCTGTGTCTTCTCGCAGGACGGTGCCATCTTCGGTGGCGCACTCGGTGAGGTCTACGGTGAAAAGATTGTCAAGATCATGGATTTGGCAATCAAGACCGGTGTCCCGATTATCGGCATCAACGAGGGTGCTGGCGCCCGCATCCAGGAGGGCGTTGTTTCCCTCGGCCTCTACTCCCAGATCTTCTTCCGGAACACCCAGGCTTCTGGCGTTATCCCACAGATTTCCCTGATCATGGGTGCCTGCGCTGGTGGCCACGTCTACTCCCCGGCTCTGACCGACTTCATTGTCATGGTCGATGGCACTTCCAAGATGTTCATCACCGGCCCGGACGTTATTAAGACCGTCACTGGCGAAGAGGTCACACAGGACGAGCTGGGTGGCGCTGGCACTCACATGAGCACCTCCGGTACTTCGCACTACACCGCTGCTGATGACGAAGACGCTCTGACATTCGTTCAGGAATTGGTCAGCTACCTGCCGTCCAACAACCGCGCTGAGGCTCCTCGCATGGAGGCTGAGCCGTTCGAGGGCTCCATCGCTGACAACATCACTGAGACTGACCTTGAGCTCGATACGCTGATTCCGGACTCCCCGAACCAGCCGTACGACATCAAGGATGTCATTACCCGCCTGGTCGATGACGAAGACTTCCTGGAGATTCAGGAAGACTACGCACAGAACGTGGTCATCGGCTTCGGTCGCGTGGAGGGCCGCTCGGTCGGTTTCGTTGCCAACCAGCCGATTCAGTTCGCTGGCTGCCTCGACATCAAGGCATCCGAGAAGGCGGCTCGCTTCGTCCGCACCTGTGATGCCTTCAACATTCCGATCATCATGCTGGTTGACGTCCCAGGCTTCCTGCCGGGCACCAACCAGGAGTTCGACGGCATCATCCGCCGTGGCGCCAAGCTGCTGTACGCATACGCTGAGGCCACGGTTCCGAAGATTACCGTCATTACCCGCAAGGCTTACGGCGGAGCTTACTGTGTGATGGGCTCCAAGGATATGGGCGCTGACATCAACCTGGCATGGCCGACCGCTCAGATTGCGGTCATGGGTGCTTCCGGCGCTGTCGGCTTCATCTACCGCAAGGAGCTCAAGGCTGCTGCAGCTGAGGGCAAGGATGTCGTCGCACTGCAGAAGGAGTACGAGGCAGAGTACGAGGCCACCCTGGTTAACCCGTACATGGCTGCTGAGCGCGGCTTCATCGACGCCGTTATCCCGCCGAGCGAGACCCGAGGCCAGATCATTGAGGGTCTGCGTCTACTGGACCGCAAGGTTGTTAACGTACCCGCCAAGAAGCATGGGAACATTCCGCTGTGACCGATTCCACGAACACCCCAGCATCCGAAGGCAAGGACGAGGCTGCAGCCCCGGCTGCACCGTTCATGTCCGTCCTCAAGGGCAACCCGTCTGACGCTGAAACTGCCACGCTCGCGCTTTTGTTCGCGGGTATGGCAGCAGCTGGCGGTGCCCCAGAGGACCGCGGCCCACGTAACAACTGGGGTCGGCTGGAAGAGGGTTTCCACCAGCCGCACCAGTACGTACCGGGCACGTTCCGCAACGTCCATTTCTACTAGTACAGCGACCGCTTACCGCGTAGTCGTTACCGCACGTTAGCTGCGTCGATTCGCTAGCGCAAAGCGCCACCATCGAGTTTTCCGGTGGTGGCGCTTTAATCATTGACATTAAGATTTAAGGCTATGAACATTAGATCACTTACCGCTGGGCTATGCGCACTGATGCTGTTCCTCGTCGGCTGCGCTGACTCCAACAATGCCGCCGATACCCACACGGATAAAACGACTGGAGGTTCGGGCAACGTCGCTAAGCGAATCGTCTCTTTATCCCCCACTGCTACCGAGACGCTCTATGAGATTGGCGCCGGCGACCAAGTTGTTGCTGTCGATTCGTTTTCCGACGTCCCGGAGAACGCACCACGCCGCGACTTCAGTGGCTTTAACCCCAACCCGGAAGCCGTGATTGCAGAGGATCCGGATTTGGTAATTGCTAGCGACGACGCAAACGGCCTTGGCGCCGCACTGGATGCTGTCGACATTGAGTTGCTGCTCCTGCCCGCTGCCACAACTTTTGAGCAGGCATACGATCAGATTGAGCAGGTTGGTGAACGCACCGGCCATGCTGATAATGCAGAGAAGCTGGTCGGCCGAATGAAAAAAGAGATTGAGGCCACTGTCGACAGCGTTGATTCGGATATTCGTGATGCGGGGCTGAGTTACTTCCACGAAGCGGATTCGACACTATACAGCGCCGGTGATGCCACCTTCATCGGACAGGCATACGCGTTATTTGGCCTGAAATCCGTCGCTGGTCCGGGTGATGATTACCCACAGCTGACAAATGAGGCAATCATTCAGGCAAATCCGGATTTCATTTTCCTAGCCGACCATGGTGATGCCGGTGGCGTGACCGAGAAAGACGTTGCCACTCGACCTGGCTGGAACGAGATTGCTGCGGTGAAGAACAAGCAAATCATTCCGCTAGATCCAAATCTAGCCAGCCGCTGGGGGCCGCGGCTTCCACAGCTCATTCAGGACATTGCCGCGGCATTGAAGGCGTACCAGCAGGTGCCGGTACCGGCTCAGTAGCGAGACAGTAGCGAGGAATTGTTGTCATTCATTCCCAAAGGCACCGTGCCTATTGCCCTTACCGCAATTGCCTTAGCGGCAACACTTGTGCTGGGCGTGTTCATCGGTGCCGCGCCCCTGCCGATAGCGGGTGTCTTTCACGCGCTCTCTGGTGGCCTCATCGGCGGGGATGAGGCTGCGCTGGCTGCTCGAGAGTCGGCAATCCTCTTTAATGTGCGACTTCCCCGCGTAGTGATGGCTGCCCTAGTCGGCGCGGCGCTGGCCACAGCCGGTGCGGCTTACCAGGCGGTGTTCCGCAATCCGCTGGCGGACCCATACCTTCTCGGCATCTCTTCCGGCGCCTCCCTGGCCGTGACGGTTGCAATCCTCTTCGGCGTGGCTGCCGCAGCAATCCCGCTAATCGGCTTCCTCGGAGGCGCTCTTGCAGTAGCGGTCACTTACATAGCGGGCACGTCGCTGGGTGACCGTTCCTCCCCAGTTACTGTCATCTTGGCAGGTGTGGCGGTAGCTGCCTTTGCCAACGCAATGCAGCAGTTTCTACTGCAGCGCAACGAAGATTCCCTCCGACAGGTATACGGCTGGATGCTCGGTCAACTCGGTACCGCGACGTGGAAATCCGTACTTACGGTGGCGCTACCGATTGCACTGGGGGTGTGCGTCATCGTCGCGTCGTCACGCAGCCTTGATGTGTTGAGCGTCGGCGATTCCGAGGCGGCGTCGCTCGGGCTGAATGTGGAGCTTGTGCGCGTGGTAATGGTCTGCGCTGCTACTCTGATTACCGCCGCTGCGGTGAGCGTGTCCGGACTGATTGGGTTTGTGGGAATCATCGTGCCACACACTTTGCGGCTTCTCGTCGGCCCCGGGCACCGCCTGTTGCTGCCCCTAGTCGTTCTTGTCGGCGCGATGTTCCTACAGTTCGCGGACATCATCGGCCGAACTGCACTGGCACCCGCGGAGGTCCCGGTGGGCGTAGTTACCGCTGCAATTGGTGGACCGTTTTTCCTCTTTTTACTGCGCCGGTATGGCAAGTCGAGGGGACGCTCATGACGCTTTTTCTAAACTGCCAGCACGTCGAATTCCGCTACCCCGGTGCCGACGCCCCATCGCTGCGAGACATTTCACTGTCGGTCCACAAGGGCGAGTGGCTAAGCCTTATTGGCCCGAACGGTTGCGGCAAATCCACCCTGCTGCGCTGCATCGCCGGACTCAACCGCTGTCGCGGCGATATCGAAATCGCAGGTATTCGCCCACGAAATACTCCACGCCGCAAGCTCGCTCAGAAAATCGCACTCATGCCGCAGCGCCCCATCATTCCGGAAGGCCTACGGATCCGCGACTACATCGCTCTCGGCCGAACTCCGTATCGCGGTCGCGACGGTGGAGTCGTCGATGCGGTGATGTCTCGTCTGAATCTCGCGGCTTACGCGCAGCGCACGCTTAACGACGTCTCGGGCGGCGAACTCCAACGAGTAGTGCTAGCACGCGCCCTGGCACAGGAACCTGAGGTCCTGCTTCTCGATGAACCCACTTCCGCCCTGGATATCGGCATGGCACAACAGGTGATGGAACTGGTCGATGATATCCGCCACGAATCTGGGTTGACGGTTATTGCGGCTGTGCACGATCTGACTTTGGCGGGCCAGTACAGCGACCGTATTGCGCTGCTGTCCGCCGGCCGGTTGGTGTGCTCTGGCACCCCTGGTGAGGTTTTGACAGAAGCCACAATCGAGGAGGTCTACGGGGCATCCGTACAGGTAGCAGAATTGGGCGCTCCGGCTGTGATTCCACAGCGCCCATCGTGGCAGCGGCCAGTACAGGGCCGCGAGTCCACCTAGTACTGGTCCGGTCCACCTAGTACTGGTCAGTTCTCGGCCTGACCACCTGCAGCATCTCCATCAAACTCGTCATCGAGCTCCCGGTCCAGCCGGCGCTGATCGCGGTTACGAGCTGCTGGCCACACCACTTTGAACAGGAAATAGACAAAAGCCAGGCCAACAACAGCGCCTCCCACAGCGCCAGCGATGGATCCCCACAATTCCGATAGCTTTCCGCCAGTGCCTGCATCAGAGAGCATTTGCGCTCTGATAAAACCAATCAGCCACAGTCCAATAACGGCTATGGTTGCTGCAATCTCCCCTTTTGTAAGACCATTGATCTTTGGCATCGGCACTTGACGCCGCAACCACCGCTGCGAAAACACGAGTCCGACCAGTGGCATCAAGATAATTGCCACTGTCACGGCCGCCATCTCGGTCTCTGGAATGAGCCAAATCAGTACCGTTGCAAGCACGTAGTTTGCCCACATTGTCATTGTGAACCCGTACGTGTAGGACTTATGCAGCAACATCTGCTGATATTCATCGTCCACAGTGGCCTCACTGCGTTCAATTACGACATCTGCGTAAGACATTGTCAGTTTCCTTCCTCACCAAAGATTTCTTCGACTGTTTTTCCAAGCACCCTGCAGATTCTCAACGCCAAATACACCGAGGGCGAGTAATTTCCCCGCTCGATATTTGCGATTGTTTGCCGCGAGACCTCTACCTGAGCAGCTAAGTCCGCTTGGCTCAGCTCTAACCAGCGGCGATATCTCCTGACCTGGTTCGAACGACTTTCCCCACTCATCTGTGAACTTTCTTTAACCTTATGTAAAGTTTACTATACATCTTTGCGGGCGGACCGTCACTGAAAGCGGGCGGACCGTCACCGAAACGCCCACATTCTTACAATCAGTCACACCCCATGCATGTTTGCCATAAAAATTAGGCTTTTATGATTCCCCTCATTAAAATCAAAAGCCATGAGCAGCCCCCGAATCGTCTTGGCTTCCACTTCCCCTTCGCGACTGCACATTCTGCGCTCTGCAGGCATCGAGCCCATCACAGTAGCGCCCAACGTCGACGAGGATGCCGTGATTACAGCCCTTCCGGACGCATCGCCGGTACGCATCGTCGAGGAACTCGCACAGGCCAAGGCACACGCTGTCTCCCCGGCCTACCCCAATGACATTGTCATTGGCGGGGATTCAATGCTGCTTCTCGACGGAAAGTTGCAGGGCAAGCCCCACACGGAAGAAAAGACCATTGAGCGTTGGCACCAACAGAGTGGCCGGACGGCTGAGCTGATTACCGGTCACTGTGTCGTGACACCAAAGGGCGAGCACCTTGAGGTGGCGATTACTTCCCTAGATTTCGCTGAAGTCCCAGAAGAGGACATCCGTGCCTATGCTGCGACGGGCGAGCCGCTGAAGTGCGCTGGCGCGTTTACATTGGAGGCTCTAGGCGGCTGGTTTGTCGATGGCATCAACGGCGACTCATCCAGTGTGATTGGACTGTCGCTACCTGTCGTGCGCCGAGCTCTGTATCGCTACGGCTATTCGGTCTCACAGTTCTGGAACCGGTAGGCATCGCAAGGGCCGTCGTAAAGCAAAAACCGCACCAAATTGGTGCGGCTTTCTTAGCTGTGGAGACTACTTGTTAGCAGCCTCAACGCGCTTGATGGCCTCCTGAGCAACGAGCTCCTGGATACCCATATCCAGCTCGGAGGTGAAGCCAACGCAGGAACAGTTAATCTCGCCGAGAACGTAAGTGTCCTCGCCGTCCTCGCCGTCTGCCAGCATGAAATCAGCTGTCCAGATCAGCGGGATATTGTCACCACCGAGGTTCTCGGCAATGACGGGACGAGCCTCAGCAAACATATCGATGAGGTCCTGCCATTCTTCCGGCTTGTTGTAGGTGTACTTCGCGCCAGAGAACAAGGTTGCGGAGAAAGCGTCGCCGCCCTCGGCCGGCTTCTTGTGAACCACGAAGACCGGGTGCGGACCGACCAGCAGAATGCGAATTTCGCCTTCGGTGATGCGCGGCATGAAGCGCATGTCCACGAGCATGCCGTTATCGCCGATGATGTACTGGTCACAGAAATCCATGAACTCGCCAAGCTCGCGAGTCTCAGTGTGATTGTCCACGGCCTCGGTGCACTTCAGCTTGGTATTCAACGGCAGCGGGGTGCCCGGCTCAACGTTCTTAGCAACTTCTTCATCAGCGATGCGCACACGCCAGATACCAGATCCGGTGGAGCCACGGTTCTGCTTCAGGACGCGCTCGCCGTAGGACAGGGAGGTCGGGAAAGTGCTGTGGAATGCCTCGACGTCGTAGTAAGCAGCGGTGTCAGACGGAACCAGGTCAGTGTCCTTGAGCTTGACCAGTGCGTCCTTTGCGCCGTAGGCCATCATCTCGCCCGGGGTGGACATGCCAACCAAACCAGCGACCGAGAGACTGGTCAGAAGCTCGAAGTAGCCCTTCTCACCACCCGGGATGTTGCCCGGGTTAACGCGGGAAATGTAGCCGTCGAAGTTCTGAGAGACGTAATCGTACAGGTCGTCCTTCCACTCCGGTCGGTAGTAGACGACCTCAGCGGACCAACCGGCTTCGCGGATAGCGTTGACGATTGGCATGGTGTCCTTGCGGTGTCCGTCGAAGTACTTGTCCGAGCCGCCCTCGATCTCGAATACAACAATGTTCTTGTGCACAGGCACTCCTTTTAAGAAAATACATGGACTTCCGGCACTCAATTGTCTCCGCAACGCAGCGAATACCCAGGCAGATAACCCGTTTCAGCCCATTTTCCAGTGATACGAATCAACACAGTTTTTGCGCTAACTCTCAGCTAAATTTTAGGACACTACCTGGCCTCCAAGCGCGCTGAAAACACTCCTTTTACCCCCAACTGTGAGGCGTATCCCAGGGGTGGCCGCGGACGTAATTGTTGCCGTCGGAAAGCGCTCACACCGGGGACTATTCCGCCGTTCGCAGCGCGACCCGTAAACTAGATATGCAATTGACGATAAACGTCAGAAAGTCCCACCCATCCCAACTTGCGCCAAGGGAGTATCCGATGGCTGTTCCGCACGACCCGCACCCCCAGTTCCAGCAGTACGCCCACCCTGAGCGCCTCGTCTCTAGCTCCTGGCTTGCTGCCCGCCTGGGCTCTCCCGGTCTGCGCGTTGTTGAATCCGACGAGGACTCGCTGCTCTACGACATTGGACATATTCCGGGCGCGGTTCGCATCGACTGGCATCACGACCTCAACGATTCCGTGCGCCGCGACTATATCGACGCCGAAGGTTTTGCCGAGCTCATGCGTGAGAAGGGTATCTCGCGCGACGACACCGTCGTGATTTACGGAGACAAGTCCAATTGGTGGGCCGCCTACACGCTCTGGGTCTTCGAGCTTTTTGGACATCCCGACGTGCGCCTGCTTAACGGTGGCCGCGATGCCTGGATGACTGAAGAACGAGACACGAGCTTCGAGGTCCCCAATTACCCACGCACTGACTACCCTGTCGTCGAACGCGACGACAGGACACTGCGCGCCTACTTCAGCGATACACGTGAGCTCATTGGAAAGGCTCCGATTATCGACGTACGCACTCCGGAGGAATATGCCGGTGCGCGAACTCACATGGTCGATTACCCACAGGAAGGCGTCCTGCGTGGCGGCCACATTCCAACCGCGGTAAACATTCCATGGAATCAGTCCGTTCACCCGAACTCGCGTTTCCGCGACCGCGAAGAGCTTGAGCAGATTTACGCGCACGTCCAATTTGAAGATGAGGCGATTGTCTACTGCCGCATCGGCGAGCGCTCCGCGCACACCTGGTTTGTACTGCACCATCTCCTCGGCCACGAGAATGTTCGCAATTACGACGGCTCGTGGGTTGAGTGGGGCAATATGATTGGCATGCCCATCGCCCGCGGTTCAGAGCCGGGAAGCCTGTAGGCGATTGACGCAACCGGTGGGCACTCCCCTCCCCGTTTTCCCAACGTCAACAACAGGCGCCACATCGGAGATTTAGCTTCCCTCTGCCGCCCCCGATTAAGGGGGTGGCAGTTGTACCCTTGAGCGGTAATTTTAATCACAAACCTAGATTTTTGTGCAGCCAATAGCCACTTCAGGCGCCCCCACGCCCACTTGAGCGCCGCTCAAGCCCACAATCTCTACCCCCTTAAGTAGCGTGCAAAAAGAGGTTGCTTACCGCACCTGTGACACAATGGAGACATTGGGTCACACGCTGTTAGCTACCGCGTGGTTAACCGCGTTGCGGTTCACCGCTCAGTTAACTGCAGTGCTGCTTGTGATTCCTACAAATGACTGTCGCAACCTTGCCCCGAGGGCCAATTCTCGGGGTGCCCACGAAAAATGGAGGATTTCGTGTCCGAGCAGACCACTGAAAAAATCACGAAGGTTCTCGTCGCCAACCGTGGCGAGATTGCCGTTCGCGTTATTCGCGCTGCGAAGGACGCTGGCATTCCTTCCGTCGCCGTTTACGCCGAGCCGGATGCGGACGCTCCTTTCGTGACCATGGCGGATGAGGCATTTGCTCTCGGTGGCACCACTTCCGCTGAGTCGTACCTAGTCTTCGACAAGATCCTGGATGCCGCAAAGAAGTCCGGCGCTAATGCCATCCACCCGGGCTACGGCTTCCTGTCGGAGAACGGCGACTTCGCTGAGGCTGTTGAGAACGCTGGCCTGATCTGGATCGGCCCGTCGCCGGAGTCCATCCGCGCCCTGGGCGACAAGGTCACCGCTCGTCACATCGCGCTGAAGGCTGACGCTCCGATGGCTCCAGGCACCAAGGAGCCGGTTAAGGATGCAGACGAGGTCGTCGCGTTCGCTAAGGAGCACGGTCTGCCGATCGCCATTAAGGCCGCTTTCGGCGGCGGCGGCCGCGGCATGAAGGTCGCACACACGATGGAAGAGGTCGCTGACCTCTACGAGTCCGCTACCCGCGAGGCCGTTGCCGCCTTCGGTCGCGGTGAGTGCTTCGTGGAGCGCTACCTGGACAAGGCACGCCACGTCGAGTGCCAGGTTCTCGCTGATAAGCACGGCAACGTTGTTGTCGCTTCCACCCGTGACTGCTCCCTGCAGCGTCGTTTCCAGAAGCTCGTCGAGGAAGCACCTGCTCCGTACCTAACCCCGGAGCAGGATGAACGTCTGCGCCAGTCCGCTAAGGACATCTGCCGTGAGGCTGGTTACTACGGCGCCGGCACCGTCGAGTACCTGGTCGGCGCTGACGGCCTGATTAACTTCCTCGAGGTCAACACCCGCCTGCAGGTGGAGCACCCGGTCACTGAAGAGGTCACCGGCATGGACCTGGTCCGCGAGCAGTTCCGCATCGCTGAGGGCAAGGAACTGTCCATCAAGGAAGACCCCGAGATGCACGGCCACGCGTTCGAGTTCCGCATCAACGGCGAGGACGCCGGCACCAACTTCATGCCGGCTCCGGGCACCATCACCAAGTACGTCGAGCCGTCCGGCCCGGGCGTCCGCATGGACACCGGCATCAAGGAGGGCGACGTCATTGGTGGCCAGTTCGACTCCATGCTGGCCAAGCTGATCGTCTGGGGCGAGAACCGTGAAGAGGCTCTGCGCCGCTCCGCTCGCGCTCTGTCCGAGTACCAGGTTGAGGGTTTGGCAACGGTCATTCCATTCCATCGCCACATTGTTGAAAACCCAGCCTTCGTCGGCGACGGCGAGAAGTTCGACGTCTACACCAAGTGGATTGAGGAGGAGTGGGATAACCCAATCGCTCCGTACGACGGCGACTCCGACGCTGACACCGACACCGTCCCAGCTCAGAAGGTTGTCGTCGAGATTGACGGCCGCCGCGTCGAGGTAGCCCTGCCGGGCGACCTGGCTCTGGGCGGCGGCAACGCAGGTGCCAAGAAGAAGAGCAAGAAGAAGCGCGCTGGCGGCTCCAAGAAGGCTGCTTCCGGTGACGCCGTGGTTGCTCCGATGCAGGGCACCGTCATCAAGGTCAACGTCGAAGAAGGCCAGGAAGTCTCCGAGGGCGACACCGTGGTTGTTCTTGAGGCCATGAAGATGGAAAACCCAGTCAAGGCTCACAAGGACGGCGTTGTCACTGGTCTGGCTACTGAGGCTGGCTCGGGTGTCGGCAAGGGCGATGTCCTGATGGAACTGAAGTAGTTCTAAAGTTCTAAGCGGGGCTGGTTGCGATGGGATTCGCAGCCAGCCCCGCTCGATTCTTTTCAGCCCCCTCCCCGACCTCCTCAAACACTGTTCAGGACGTCTAGAGTGGACGGTATGGAACCCATGGAAGTAAATGCCGGCCGCTTCTACTGCCGCCCCCTGCGCCACGATTCCCGCGTCGATGACGCCCCGGTCGCAACCCAATTACTTACAGAGTTGGCCCCTGACTCCGTCGCCGAGTTCCTTCGCAACTCCACCACCGAGTGGGAAAATGACACCGCCTACCGCTTTGCAGTTGCCGAGCAGACGAACGTCGAGATGCTCGCATTAGCGACCGTCGAGGTCATCGATGCCGACCATGTCAGCATCACCGTCCGCCCCGCAGGCGACCCCACACGCGTGTTGCCTAACGACGATCAGGTCCTCACCAAAGTAACCATCGCCGACGGCGTCGAAGCCGCCGAAAAAGCCCTCCACCGATGGGCAGAGGGCTTCTTGGGTAAGAAAGTCAGCTAGCCGAGCTGGCACGGCTGCGACTGCTCAGTCCTAGGCGCCGGAACGTAGCAGGTAGATATCCATAATCCAACCGTGCTCTGCACGTAGCTTCTTTTTCAGCTCCGCAATCTCTTCGCCGACGTCGCCAACGCGACCACGGCGGAGCGTCTCCAGCTCCGTTCCCAGGAATGCACCCCAGAGAATCTCTTCCTCCGGGTCCGCGTGCTCGAGCCAGGCCGCCCCACCATCGAGCATCACCACCGCATCCGTGCCAGGTGCACGCTCCCCCAGGCGCCGACCAGTGGTAATCAATACCGGCTTACCAATCTGGTTCAGGCACTCTCCATGTGCTGCAGTCAGAGCGGAGATCGCCGTCACACTGGGAATAACTCGCGAGCGCACGTCCAGCCCAAGGTCGCGGACGCGCTGCAGAATCCGCAACGTTGAGTCATACAAGGAGGGGTCACCCCAGACCAAGAATGCACCACGGCGCTTTCCTTCTCGTCCGAGATGGGCAACGAAGGCGTCGGCAAGCAGCTCTGCGCGACGCTGATGCCAGTCACGGACGACTGCGCCATAGTTGTCGGGCGTGCGGTCACGTGGCGGGTCGGGAACGGCAACGAGTTCGACATGCGGCGCATGCTTATCGACGATCGTCTGTCGCGCAGCCAACAAGTCCGCTTTGGCATCGCCCTTGTCGAGAGCAAAAACAACGTCTACATCAGCAAGAGCGCCGATAGCCTCGAGCGTAATGTGGCTCGGGCTACCGGCGCCGATTCCGATGACGTCTACATCGACATACCCGCTGTATACAGGGCTCTCCACCTGCGGGCGGGCTGCATCGCTGTGACTAGTGATTGGTCGGGTCTCCCTCGTAACCGAACTGCTCAGCCATCTCATCCGGAGACAAGCCAGCCATAGACCCCTGGAGGTTGGCCGAAGCTGCCTGCTTCAGGTAAATCTCGCAAGCGTTGGCCATGTACTTGGAGTCGTACACATTCATCTCCAGGATCGGAGTCAACGTGCCATCATCTTCCATGCGCGAAACCAGTAGGTGCGGCTTGTCCGAGTCCGTGGTCATGGAGCACTTAATCTTGACACCGTTGACGTCCGTGAAAGTTGGCTTAATCATATTGTCATCCTCCTCCAAAGCAGCGACCGAAAACTAGTAGCGCTGTTGCGACAGCAAGCGCTGGAAAGTCGCTCGTTATAAACCATGTTAGCCGGATTTTCGACGATGCCGCCGAGTCAAAAAACACATGGGGGTAATAGCGGGCTTCCTGCATGTTTGCGCGCTAGGCCGAAGCCCCAATTGCCATTTGAGATTGTGGATGCGTTAAAGTGATGAAGTAATTTTCCGGTAGTCCTGGATAGGTTTTCGTGACTGTTTACCCGGAAGATGATTGCCCTAGTAGCTCAGTGGATAGAGCACGGCTCTCCTAAAGCCGGTGTCGGAGGTTCGATTCCTCTCTGGGGCACATCATAAAGACCCGCTCCCACCTCTCGTTTTACGAGGTGGTAGCGGGTTTTTACTTGTTTATCGGCGTTTATCTTTACGCCTGATTACGCCCTATTCTGCGACTTTTTGAGCCAAAAGTGAGCCAAAAGTGAGCCACGTACTAAGGCTTGAGTCCTGCGGTTTTGCAATCATGGGCAGCTCGAACCTGTTTACGATTCCCTCTTTCCTGACTCAAGGCATGAAAAACGCCCCGCTGGCGAACCGTTCGGAATTTCCGAACAGCTCAAACCAGCGGGGCAAAGATCCTTGATTTATTCCTCGGTCGGCGGGTTCCGCGCCGTCGGCAACACCTGCGAATCTCCCACAATCCCAGTCAGCCTCGCAAGGTCCGGCTCCGGAGCAGCACCCTCCGCACCACAACGCGCCCAGTCAATGAACTCACGCAACCAATCAATCGCGTCCGTGAGACCACGGCGAAGAAGATGCGTCCGGTCTTCCTCCACACGGAGCATTGCTTCCGTGTCCCGCAGGCGACTCTCGACACTATCGAGCCTGTCCTCAAGCTTCTTAATCCGATTGTCCTGGCTCTGCAGAAGCGTCCCGTTGAACGTCACCGACGACTCTTCTTTACGGCCCTTCCAACCAATCCACGCCACGATAATGCCAACCACGGCACCCGGAATCGAATTAATGAGACTTCCCCAGTTGATTTCCATAAGCAACCTCCCCACGGGAGCGGTTTCGCCCCATCACTGTGGCAGACGCAGCCGCAGTAATAGCCAACAGCAGATAATTCTTCGCGCTCACCCACATTCGTGACCCGTCGTGGATCGCGTCAATCGCATACGAGCTCGCCCACATTGTCAGCAACGCACCACAGATTGCAATTCCTGCGGTTCTGCTGACTCTGCCAAGGGCTGCCCACTTCCCTCTCGGAGAGGTGGCCGCACCAATAGCCAGAAGCAGCGATGCGGCCGCCCATGCCAACGCCGGGCTACCGGCCGGCAGCGCTGCCTCAACTGGTGTGAGCGCGGTCACCGAGTGCCCGTAGTAGCCGTAACTGGTGGCTGCAGCGTAGATTGCCCAGACTGTGGCGATCAGGCGCGGGTTGAACAGTTTTTCCGTCACCGCGCCAGCTCCTACTCGCCCAGCCGATGCTCACCGACATACTCGCCGGCGTTAGTGGTCGCTGCGGCGGTTCCCAGGCCGAGGACCGGGGCGATAACCGCCAGTAACGCGTCCATTTGCACTTCGCTGCCCCAGCCGAGGTACACGCCAAGGACACCGAGCGCTGCTGCGAGGCCGTAGACGGCCTGACGCCACGGAGTGTCAGAGTGCAGCAAGGCGAAGACAAGGGTGACGGTTGCGATGGCGACGCCGGTGATGGCTGGCGCTGCGGTGTCGTCCAGGACACCCCAGGATACGAGTGCTGCGACGAGCGCGGATGCTACCGCGTACCAGCTGGCGCGAGCGCTAGCGGGGACAAGGTTACGAATGGTTTCCATTTTGGTTTCTCCTTTGGGTATGAAAAATTGCCCACGTGACGGTCACGCGGGCAAAAGGAAAAGCACCCCGGGCGGGGTGCCTAGTCGGTGGTTTCTGGTGGCAGCTCGTTCGTGTAGTAGAACGTGGACAGGATCATGCGGTTAGCCCCGGTTTCCTGCACCACAGCCAAAACATCATCGACCGCCACGTGGAACTGTGGAGTCCCGCCAATGTCCTCCAGCCGAATTTGGTACGGCTCAATTTTCGTGAGGAACTTCGCGCCCTGATACAGCTCCACATCACACGGGGATACCAGGTCACTTGAGAGCGTTGACACTTTCGGGAAGTGCGGTAATTTCACCCCGTCCAAGGCGCGCAGCAAGCCTTCCAGGTCGTATGCCGCTCTGACGTGCATGCTTACGCGGCCTGCGCTTTGTTTGAGTCCCACCTGACAACCGCGTTCGTAGAACGGGTCGAGGTCGTACTCTATACCCTCGATATAGGGCTCTGACGGCGTGAAGTGCGCTTGCAGCTCCGCAAGCTGCTGTTTGAGTTTCGGTAATTCCCTCTGAAACAGGCTGAACTGAGTTGAACCGAGAGAACCGCTCACGGACTCAATACGTTTCTCAGTCTTTTCTACTCGGTCGCTGAGGTTGCGGGCGGTCTCTTCCAGCGGGGCGAGGTCAACCTTCGGTGCGCCCTCAAGCGCGTCTAGGCGCTGCTCCACCGGGGCAAGGTCAACAGCCGGGGTGTTTTCCAGCTTCTCCACGCGCCCCAACAGGGTCGCCCATAAAGCGTGCTCAAACTCTGGTGCCGAGACGCCAAGAAGGTCGAACAAATCGTGAGTGCCGTCGTCTGGAATAACTACCGGCCACTCCTTCGACCACCCGCCGGTGCTAACCAAAACCTTCATCTCTCCAGGAAGAAGATTCTCTACCCGAGCCTTACCGTCGAGAATAACTACCTCCACCGAAGACGGAACAACGTCTGGATCTCCGACCCGGAGCTGTTCCAGAGAAAACCTCAGCCGTCCTTCCGGACGACTACCATCCAAATTCACCAGATCAACAAAAACAGTGGTCATAAAACACCTCCATCAAAAAAGCACCCCAGTGGGGTGCTTACTTGTTGTTAGCGACGAGCTGCCTGAGCTCATCGAGTTGCTTGAGTACTTCGGCGTTTTGCTTCTGTAGCTCTCCTACCTGCTGCCTGAGAGCGAACACTCCCGCGTCCGTGTACATGATGTAGTCAGCAAGCGGTGCGATGTGCTTCGAGCCAGGAACATGGCTCTTGCACGGAGTGTTGAGCGTAAGTGGTGCGGTCATAGGTGCCTCCTTTTTCTTCACGACAGTGGAATACAGATAGCCCTTGGGTGGGATCATTGTTGCGAGCTGCTCGAACGTGACCCACGACCCGTAGGGCTTAAAGCCGCTATCGGCGAGCCACACATGCCGCTGCCCCGCGTCATCGACGGCATAGCCCATCACGCACAGGTAGTGGTAGACCGTGCCTCCCGAGTACGCGAGATTCTGACGACTCTTGTAGCTTGCGCGCGGGTAGTTCGACGGTGGGGCCACAATATTGGCCAACAAACCGAAACCGGCATCAATGCTGGCGGTGACCCGTTGCCACAGCTGGTCTCGCTGCGCCGTGGTTGGCGGGTCATTCGGCATTTCCGCCAAGCCCCACTTCCCCGCAGGCGCGTGCTTGTCGAGCACGGGCTTAATCTGCCCAATCCAGTCGGTGCCACGAGTCGTTGTGCCCATTTCACGTGCCAGGGTTGCCTCCGGCAAAAGAACACCGGTGGCCGCTCTGATAATGGTTTGAGCCGACGCGGGGCCACAGTTGTAGCCGGTGTCTTGCCAGATCTGGTCACGCCGGTAGTCGAGCATTTTTTCCATGGGTTTCCTTTCTCGTTCCGGCTGGGGCGCAGGCGGTGTCGCACGGGCGCCTATGAAAAGGTTCTTGAGCTGGTCGATGGTTCCCCTGTACGCGTTGACGTCGACCTTGAAGCCCGCTACGAGGCCGTTTGAGCCGTACTGCAGAATATCTGGCTTCTTGTTGCCGAGTGGGTAGCCCCACCCTCTGTGGTTGTCGCCGCCGTCACCGTCGTATGCGGCGCGGTATGGCAGCGTTCGGTTGCGTCCGTAGTTGGATACCCACAGAGCACCGAGTCCGGACATTGACGGTTCGCCACCGGGCATGTTCTCCCAGTACCACGCGCCCGAGTAGATACCGGAAACGTGATATCCGCGCTTCTCTAGCTCCCGTTTAGCCACCCACACGTCCGCTTCGGTGAGCAGTTTCCGGTTCCCTGCGACGCTCTCTACATCAATCCATACCGGCAGGTCACGACGACCACCCATCTGCTGGTCAATGACATCAACCTGCTGGGCAATCGTCGTACCCTCGGACGGTGCGCGCAGGTACCAGTAGGTCGCAATCAGAAGCCCGGCGCGTTCTGCGTCCTTGAGGTGCGAGTGGAAAACTTTGTCGCGGTAGGTGCCGTCGCACAGCCGTAGGATTGCGAAGCTGATACCTTCGCTCTTGGCTTGCGTGAGGCTCATGCCGTTTTGGTGTTCTGAGACGTCGACGCCGAATATTGTCATCTCTTGTTTCCTCCCTTTTTGTGGTGGTTTTTAGTTCCAGTCGTAGACCACGACGAGGCCGCCGGTACCGCCAGGAGCTCCTCTTTCACCGGGGTTTCCTGGGGAGCCATCGCTGCCAAAGGAGTGCCTGGAGGGCCCTCTCCTACCGCCGAGTCCACCTGCGCCGCCGGCCCCGCCAGCACCGCTCTTTCCAAGCTTGCCGACCTCCACCGGCATTCCGTCTCTGCTTGCCGTTCCTGAAGAGCTTGACGTCCCTTCGAAAGATGACGCCGAACCAGCTGAACCAATCTTCCCTGGTTGGCCATACTTTCCTTGCTTGCCCCGTGCATTAATCAGGTTGTTCATGGGATCCGCTGCCCTAAGTCCTCCGGCGCCGCCTTCGCCTCCGTCGCCACCAGCTCCTCCACCGCCGACCACTAGGTTTCCGACCTCGGGAAGATCACCAATTTCGATAACTAGCCCTTCTCCGCCAGGGTCGCCACTAGTGCCTCGGGCACCGGAGTTCGCTACCAAAGGGGGACCGTCTTGAGCCCGCCAGTACCATCCGCCCTGCCCACCTTGTCCGCCTTGGCCACCCTGCCCGCCTTGGCCACCGCCGACGAGGTATCCGACGGTAGTTCCGCCTGGGTCCATAAATCTACGACGCCACACGCCAGAAATAGTGGTCGTGTCGATAATCTGATTCTGCTGAAGTAGCCTGCGCATTGTGATTCCGCCATGCAGACCAGCAAGGGGAAAGCACGCTCCCTGGTTAATGATGACTTGGACTTGGTCACTTCCGAAAATGTCCTCATCTGGACGTAAGCCGCCGCCGTTGCCGCGACCATCAAGCTTGTTGCCATCAGCGTCGTATAAATCAATCCAATAGCTGTACCAGTGAGTCGTTGAGTTAATACCTACCCATACCCAGTCGCGGTCCTCGCATTGGTACGAGAAATCGATGATGTACCTGCCACGAGTACCTACCGACCGGACACGCACGGTTCGACCACTGCGAGCAATACTCAAAGCTTCGCGGCCATTGTCACGCCACTCGATACGGCCACCGTCCGCTATGCACACCATGTACTGCACACTCTTCGAATCCGCAGGCCTGTGATTCACGCTCTTCGTCCCAGCGGCAGGCGGATCGGCCAGCTCAGAGTCCAGCAAATTGCTACGAAACCATGACCGCACGGCCTGATTCCCTAGCAGCCAGTCGCCAACCTCCGGGGCAGTCGGCCACACTTTCCGGCCACCAAGCCACAAAGCCCTAACCGGCCTGCCACCAAATGAAACCGTTTTCGCGTCACTTAACTGCGGCATCTACGCCCCCTCGATGTACAGCGTCGACGTATCCGAGCCAGTACCCAACTCAATGCGACGCACAGACTCCGATGCAACCAGCTCGGCTACCTGGCCTTGCAGCGCTTGAATCTGCTGACGCTGGTTTTCCACCAGCTGCTGCAGCGACGTCACCGCCGACCGTTCGGCCTTCGCATCCACCTGCTCCGTGACCCACTCCCGGGTTGCGTACCCAGAAAAATCAGGAGTATCCGCACCCTCCAGGGCAGATACCCGCTTCGACAGTGCGTCCACGCTACTTGACTGCGCCAGAGGCTCCACAGCCTTAGACACGCGCTCATCCACACCAGCAGCCGACACAGACTCATCAGCCTTAGCCAGCGAAGATTGAACATCGTCAGATAGCTGGTTGCGTGCCCACCCAGTTTCCGGAGCGCCGACCACCGTGTTTTGGGCTGCAGCCTCAGCACGCGCTGCAGCGTCTTTCGCAGCAGCAACCTGAGCGGACATCGACTCCTGCAGCCTGGTTTCGATAGCGTCAGCAGTATCAGCGACCGTAGCCTCAATGCGCTGCTCCGCCTCAGCAATCTTCGTTAGCGCGGATTCAACACGGCCAGTCACGTCCGGTGAGTAGTCCACCTTCGCGTCCAGCTGGTCTTTCAGGTTCACCCGCCCAGACAACGGCAGGTCAATCTCCCACACCTCATACACACCAGAAACCGCAAGCTCTACCCGAATACGCCCGGGGTCAAGCTCCGGAGTCTCAAAAGCCCCCTCGTCGAGACGTTGCCTATGCAGCTCCCGGGTGACAATCTCCGTGCCCTCATACGATGGCCGTGACTCCACCGACGAGACCGTGACACTGCCGCTCGAACGCTCGCGGGCTTCATTGATGAAAGTCCCATAAAGAATGGTCATGATTCACCTACTTCTTCTTGGCCAAAGATTCCCGGGTCACCCGGATTCACACTGGACATCACACGAGTACTGGACTGTTTCTGGGCAAGGAGGAACGTGTACCCATGCCCTCCAAGCAGGTAACGCCAGCGGCCTGCGTCCTGAAACACCCTGACAGTCACACCGTCCTGGGCTTCATACGGGCTAATCACCAGCGGCAAAATGTCCATCACTGTCGCCTGGTCTTTCGCAGCCCACCCGGTAGCCCACGACTCAGCGAGCAGTGAGCCGTCAGCGCGGTAGGCTTCCAGCCAAACACGCTGCCAATCCCCGCCCAGCGCGCTGGTTCCTGACACTCCGCACTTTGCTGTAATCAGCCACGAACCCGGGGTCTTTAGAATCAGCCCACCATCCGTATCAATTTCCACACCGATGAGAGGCCCGACCTGCTCAGTGAAGGGAATCTGCATGCGCGTCCCTGCAGTTTGGTCGCCACGGTACGTCAAGTTCCGTGAGCTAAATACATGCCCGCGACCACGCTCGTCCCACAGGCTCTGCGTTTTACTCTGCTGGTCGGTGATAGCGGTCGTGAGATCCGGCAAGTCACCTTCAGAACCGGTAAACGCCTTCACGAGAGGGCTGATGATGGAACTCTTCAGGCCCTGCAGGAACCCGTTACGGGCTTCCTCTGCTGCTGCCGTGATACCAGTCAGCTGCCCCCAATTAATAGAGTCGCCGTTAATGTTCTGCAGCTTCCCCAGGTCACCCGGGCGCATCGCACCAGCTGGTACTCCATAGTCTTTCGGTTCTGGCGCCGTCATTGCCCCTCCTCATGCAGTTTCTTACGGAGCGCTGTTTTCTGCTCAGGTGTCAACGCCGCCATAATCACGTCGATTTCTGCAGGCCTCGACACCACATCCTCCGGTGGCACGCCAGGCTCATCAGCCGGCAACCACAGACCGGCCTGGCCCTGCCACCACCCAGCCCCATCAAACGGAGGCTTATAAAACTCCATCTGCAGCTCCGGGTGGTGGCGGAACCCGCGGCGCCAAAAAATCTGCGAAAGCTCCGCGGCCGTTTCCTCCGGAACCCCAAAATCTCCCGTACCGGTAGTGAGCTTCACCCACGCCCACAGCATGAACTGTGTCGGGTCATCCTTGTCATAAGTTGTTTCCAGTGTTGGCAAACTCATTTACAGCCACCCATGTTTCTTAAAACTCGACGTCACAGTATTAATCTGGTCAACCGCCCACTCGACCGGGTCACGCAACGGTGGCACACCCAACGTTGCCGTCCACTCCTTCGGAGTATCCGCATCCCACTCAAGGCGAAGCTTGCGGCACTGCAGCACCTGCACGTAGCCGTCATCTGCTCCCGGCTCCTCACAGCCGATACGGTCACCAATCGTCCAATGACCAAAGCCCGGCGCGCCGATGAGATACGGTGCGCCGTCACCGATGTTGACCTCGAAAGCCCACTGTTCGTTGGTGTCGCGGAACTCTTTCCTCATCGCCAACAGCGCCGAGAGTGTGTAGGCCTGCCCGGAGTGATGGACGACGTTTTCTGGAAAGTGCGCCCAACCGAGCTTCTTCGACCGGAGCGGAGATTTGATACTCATCCACGCCAAGAGCCGGTCTTCAAACCAAGGGCGGATGATTGATTCAACAACGGAACCGAGCGCTGGCTGGAGGATAAATGAGCCCATGATGTTGAAAATCAGCTTGATGTTCGCGCTAATGAGCTCATTGACCCCCGGGGCGGATTTACCGCCGACCGTGACCTGCGCGACGGAAGCGGGCTTGTAGCTAGCGGACACGCTGTTGACCGTGCTGGCCTTGCCGTTAGTGCGGTAGACAACCCAGGGTTGCTCAGGGGCGACACCCAGAAACCCGGAGACGCTATATTGCGGTGCTCGGCGTGGCTTATCCAAGATAATGCGGGTTTCATCGACAAGGTTATCGGCGATTTCCAGGCCAGTGCGGACGAGACCGGAACCAATCTTTCCGAATGTGGAGGTTTGCCCGTACCAGCCGGATTTGTCGACGATGTCGACGACGATCTGGCCGTTACGTTTCAACCCAGCGCCTGGCCACGGCTGCGGGTCACCTATCAGCCACCGACGGCACGTAACCATCAGCCCACAGTCTTCCAAGATTGGTTTAGCCACGTCGTGGAAATTCTCGAACTCCGAGTGGATGTACCGCAGCGGACTGGTGTCCGTGGTGAGCAGCGAGGGCTTGACCACCATTTGCCAGCGTTTATAGTCCAGTGTCGCCACCCAGGACTCTGGGTCGAGAGGGTCATCCGGGAGCTGCCAGAGTGACCCGTTGAACCGAAGAAGATTAGCGAAGAGCGTAACCTTTAGCCCCCAGATTGCGTTTGCAAAAAGCGACCACGCATTAGGGATCTGCAGCGCTGGTGGGGAAAGCGGATTCGCCCAGCACGGCAGGTGCTTAAACATTTCATAGTCGTGAACGAAGTCGACGGTGACGCTTCGGGCGAGGTCTTCGTCCTGAGTGAGGGTGCAGTTGCTCATCAACCCGCCCCACCGCTCCCCCGCGGCATCGATGGTCAAAACCACGTTTTGTTTTTCACGTTTGCGTCGTTCCCAGCAAAACTTCGCCAGATGATGGTCAAAAGGCAGAACGAGCTGCGCCGGGGCGGTCTCATTGACCTCGATCTCGAAAAAGCCAGCATACTCGGCGGCCACCACACCACGGAGCACCATGCCGACCGTTTTGTTTTCCCAAATCCGGATAAGCGGCGGCTCATCACGACGGCGACGCCGCTCTTCCCGCGCAGCCATAGCCTGCTCGTAGATATCGTCGAGCTGCTCATCCGATGCGCCTTTCACGGTCACAGCCATGGGGATTGCCACCTCCTTGGGATTCTGATTTCCGCAGTCGCACCGGCGATGTTGGCGAAGGAACCGTACGTTTGGCGGATTCCGTAGGCAATCATGTCGCCGGTGAAATCTGCAATGAGATCGTCAGAAAGAATCGGCACCCAGTCAGGGATGGTTCCCTTCATCCATTCGGAAATCTTCTTCCCGATTTCCTCCGGCGTGATTGCCAGGAACGTATCCAGCCCGATTGCCTTCACTAGCTCGCGGAGCTTTTGGGCAATCCACATGCGCCACTGGTACGGCAGCGGAATATCGAGCAGCGGGAACGGGTCAACATAGACCGGCAGCCTGGTGTCCGGGGTTCCTGGTGGGATTGGGTGCTTGAAAAACTGGCCATTCAAATCAGCCCACGCCTGGGTGTTGTCGTTGGCCACAATCATTTCCGCGCCTGGGTTAGTGTCGACCAGCATGGTGCGGCCGACGGGTTGCCAGGGCATGAAAATCATGCGGTCAGTGTCAAAAGCCTCACCGATAGGCTGGTCTGGAAGACCAAACTTCGCCGGCGATGTCAGCACCCACTGTGGCCACGACTCAACATCGCCATGATTGTTGACGGTGATGCCGTCGCCCGCCCAGTTCGAGCCGTTGAATACGAACTTCTGCCGAAACGGCACCGGCTCGTAATAAAACGGGTCATGAGCGATAACGACCAGTTGGTACGACGCAGCCGCCAGCGAAAAAGGGTCACGATTATCCAAATACTTCGGGCCCTCTTCCAGGCGGACTGTCAAGAGTCGCTTGCCAGACATGGGGGTTGTGACAGCCAGCTTCGTGTCCTTATCCGGGGCGAACGCGCGCATGAACCGTGACTTGTCATGCGCCCAATCCTCGCCGAAAAAGTCCACATTCAACACCACATGGCGCTCCATGGTTTTCGAGCCCACATAGCTGCTGCCTGGCTGCCCAACCCTGGCTTTATGAACCGTCTTGATTGGCGGCTCGTAAAACTCGCCCATGTCGCCCTCCATCAGGCGAACATTCCTGCCCCATGACTCAGGGCCATGGATAGGCCACATACTGCCGTCGCAGCCCAGCACAGTCAGGCCGAACTCCTGAATGTCATCCATTAATGCACTCCAATCTTTCCGGCCGATGCTTTGGCCTGCTCCACGCGGTACTTCGCGAAAATGCCGTCGGTGTCATTGGCAATGAAGTTGTTGACCACGGCGGCACCATCAGGACTGACTGCAGACATCGCTGGCCCCAGATGTTCCTGGGCGATAGCCAGTGGCGCCTCCAGGCCGGTTTGCTGCGCCATGTATCCGACGGGGTTTTCCACGATCTGCTTCATGTCCTGGAATGGCAAAAGCACGCTTCCGAAGATGTCCTTCGAGTACTCTTCGAACGCGTTCGTAACGCCCCATGCGACTTCGCCGGAGTACCACGCGGCCAGGTCGGTCATTGCCCCGCCAGCTGCTCCGACAACGTCACCGGGGGTCATAGGCATGACTTGCCCCAGCATGGCTCCCAGCGGTGCTGCGGCCATACCGGCTGCCGCGCCACCTGCTGGGCCAAGCGCCCCGGTTACTGGTGCGGTGGCAGAACCCACCAGCGCGCCGATGGTCGGCGTGCCCGCCATGCCGAGCGCTGACATGCCTGCGGAGAACGCGGAGTCTGTCAGCCCTGAGGCCGCAGACGTCGCCATGTTCCCGGCGAAACTGACCGCCGAGGATGTAACGAGCTTCGCCGCGTCCGCCCAACTGTTTTGAGCCATGACCATCGGCAGAGCCTCGTTGACCATGTTCTCTAACGAGCCAGTCGCCTTCTCTGGTTGCGTCTTCTCCGGCTCCTGGCCTGTTACCGTCGCCGCGTCCTGGGGCTGCTCCGCTGGCTGCGGTGGCTGGCCCTGCGGCTGGGTATCCTGCATCGCAGGAATCTGGTTGTACACCAGGTCCTCAAACGCCTTCGTCTGCTCCGGCGAAAGCACGCGCTCGGGCTTGATGGTGTTCTTGAGCATGTGGCCAACACCGGTGGCGCGGCCACCAGAGTCATACCAATTGTTGGCACGCCAAAACTCGGCAGCAGCAACAGGTGTGCCGTACCGGTCCTGGATATACCGAGCACCCGCTTCACCCTGCTTTTCCGGGTCAGGTGACCTATCCGGCAGGTACTGCTGCAGTGTGCCCGAGGCTGGGTTCAGCTGGAAAAGACCGAACGCACCCGATGACGGGTTCACCGCATTCGGGTCCCAATTCGACTCATGCTCGACAATGAAATCAATCGAGTCGAACTGCTCACCGGTATCCCAACCAAACGCCTTCAGGGACTTCTTGACTGCGGCCTTCACCGCATCCACACCTGAAAGTTTCTCTTCCGGTTGTTCTGCTTCCTCCCCTTGCACATCCGGGGATTCGACCGCAGAATCGACTGCTTCCTCGAGACTGCCCTCATCGATTACCGAACCGTCAGCGCCCGGCGCGGCCTGCTGGCCCTCCGGCAATGCTTCGGCTGTTTTCCCGGCTTCGACAACAGCGTCGTCGTTTTTACGGTAGTTGAGGAGCTTTTCAGCACCACCGTTGACTGCCTGGAACCAGACACTGCCAAGCTTGAAAATCGGAGGTATCTGGTCAGGGAACCCAGCGATCTGCAAGGCGTCACCGATATGGCCGGAAACGAAGGCAGCCACGACGCTGCCGGCGTAGCCGGACAGTGAGTCACCACCGGGCGGGGTGGCCTGCAGAGAGTCTGCGGACGCAGATGCAGCCGGAGACAGTGGTGCGACGTCAGGGTCGGACTCAAACGATGATGCTGTAGCCGATGGTGCCAGTTCATCGCTACCGTCAGCCCCTGGGGCAGTGTCGCTGGCAGCGTCGGTTTCGACTGGTGAATCCGGTGACGTGGATGCAGCTGTTGTGCCGCTTCCAGCTGGAATCCACGCGTGGTGCGTGTACTGCGGATGATTGAACCCGGCTGCTGCGGGGCC
Source organism: Corynebacterium sp. HMSC073H12 (assembly GCF_001837775.1). NCBI lineage: Bacteria > Bacillati > Actinomycetota > Actinomycetes > Mycobacteriales > Corynebacteriaceae > Corynebacterium > Corynebacterium sp. HMSC073H12. The sequence goes on from NZ_KV834040.1 coordinate 392,433, forward strand.
AACCTTGCCGCCACCCGGGCCACCGCCCATCTCAACGTTGGTGCCATCCGGCAGGGTGCCACTGGTATGGCCAAACTGGCCGCCACCATTGTCGTACCAGCCCATACGGAAACTACCCGCAGGTCCAATACCGATGTTCGCGCCGTGCTGCTGCAACCACGCGAGCTGCGTGCTGGTGGAGAATTTGCGCGGCCACGGGTCTATGCCAAGACCGAACGCTGCCAGAATTCCCTGCGTGTAGGAGCAGTCGCCCCACGCGCCACGACGATTCGGGAAGTTCTCGTACGGCGCGCCGTCGAGTGGCCGCTCGGCCTGCACTCCACGAACCATCTTGCCGTCGACCAACGCGCGGTATTCTTGCGCGGTTGGTGGTGTTTCGGCGTGGATAATGTCGTCGAAAACTCCGCCGTCGGCGTAGCCCGGCAACTTCGGGAAAGTCCCGTTGTTGATTTGCTGCAGTTCCTTGTCGTACTTGGCGGAACTGCGGCGGTTGATGATCCACTCACCGGCGTCGAGGCGTGCTGCCGGCATGCCGTATGAGTCGTAGGCCAGGAACCCGTCGACTTCGTTGGTGCCCGGCCCGGCAGTGGGAAGTCGGTACCCGTCATGTGGCCGGTCCTTGGTGGACAGCGCATCGCGGTAGGTGCCGCCGTGCGCGAACCGTGGGTAACGCCCACCTCGAGCGAAGCGCCCACCATGACGATTGCCGGACTTGTGGTCGCGGCGGAACACGTCAATGAAGATGGTCTTGCTTACCAGCTTTCCAAGGAGGTCACGCACGCCACCGAGCTTCGTCATTGCGTCACTGGTCTTAGCGGTGACCTTCGGCTCGGTCTTCTTATCATGGAGCTCCTGCAGCCTGCGCTTCGCCTCCGCAGCCTTGGTATCCAGCTGGTCCTTAGTCAGGTCAGCCAGCGGCGTGGGGCGTTGGGAGTCCAGGTCGAAAATCTGGGCAAGCGCAATCTGCTGCTCCGCAGTCAAATCCTCGATATTGAGGTTTGCAGCCGGGGTCGGGCGCTGGCCATCGAGCAGACCAACCTTGTTCAACGCATCAATATGTTGAGCGTTCAGCCCGTCGATGTTCATGCTGGCCCACGGCATCGGACGCTTCAAATCCAGCGTAGCCAGCTGCGCGATTGCAAACTCATTCGTTGCAAACAGCGGCATGGCGTCCAAGTCTGCCTTCGGTCGAGCAGTCTTCCCATTCAGGTTGTCGATGGTCGTATTAACCGTGCCGGTCTTGGCGTCTAGCAGAATCGTGTCGAGGTCAACCTTGGGGTTAGCGGACATGGTCGACAGCCACTCCAAGTCACCACGGGCAATTTCGCCGTCGCGGCGGAACTCATCCATGATGAGATGCGCCGTCGGATTCGTGGTTGACACGTCCAGCTGGTCGAGAATCGACCGAGCCTCAGCCGAGGACACCTTGACCTCGTCGGTGTTGAGAAACGCGTCCATGTGGGCGGTTTTGCCGTCCATGTCCGGCATGCCGTGGTTGACCCACCAGTCGTAGCGGGCAACTGCCTGCTCGTCCTTGGCGGTGATGGTGACCTCGCCGGTCTGCTCGTTGATGTCAGAGACTTTCAAGCCAAATGAGTCAAGCTTTTTGCGGGCGCCCTCGTCCTTGACGATCATCTTTGTCTCGAGAGACTTACCGTCCAAGCCCTGGAACTTCGCAGCTACCGACGCGAGCTCCATCTTCGCCCCGTCGGCCTTGAGATCCACAATCGTTTGAATCTGCTCCGGCGTCATCCCGTAGGCCTTGAGGAGTTTCTGGAACTCGTCTTTAGTCAACCCCAGTGATTCCTGCAGGGTCGACAATGCACCGGAGGACTGCGCCCACACATCCTTGATGTCATTGCCAGCAGCAACGCTATCTCGCATGGTGTTACCAAGGGTTTCCAGCTCATTGTGAGCCGCAGCGCCCGCTGTTGTCGTCGTATCCAGAAGACCGTTTGCCTTCATGGTGGCACCAGCAAACGTTTCCATCTTGCCGGAGACCTGGTCCACAACCTTCGTCAGCTCCGCCGACGCATCAGCGGCCGACAGTTCCACGCCAGCAAGCTCCATGAACGCACGATTCAGCTTGTTAGCGCGGTCGCCTGCGTCACCCGTCTTGCCAGCAAGTTCCTCAATCGTGGCGGCAGCATTCGCAGCAGCAGGCCCCACACGATCCAGCGAACCCTGCGCACGGTTGTACTCATCCCGGAGCTTCTGCATCTGGGCAGCGGCTTCAGCGCCACCCTCACCAGACTCAATCAGCTTCCGCTTGAAAGCCTCAAACTGAGCAGACGAACCCGTCAGCTGCTGGGCAAGCTCCTCATTAGACAGGCCAAGCCGCTTAATAGCCTCCGCTGCACGGCCAGCCGAATCAGAGGAATCACGCCACTGCTCATCAGCGAACTTCGTCTCCTGGGAAATCGTTCCCATGGCCTTACCAATGTTGTGCCCCGCCTCGTTCACGGCGATGCCGACACGGGACATCCAGCCCGGGCCATTGCTGGCCAGCTGCTCAAGATGCGACTGCACATCCTGCACACTGCTGCCCATTGCAGCGACAACGTCGCCGCCAGAGGCCATGGCGCTGAACATGTCGCGGAACGCACTGGACGCGAGAGTAGCGGAGCGGGCAGACTCATCTTGGAAGCGGTTGTACTTCTGGGTCTCCGCGATAAGCGTCGTCACGACTGCTGTACCAGCAGCTAATGCGGCACCCCACGGGCCACCGAACAAATTGATGATGCCCTTGGCTCCGGCCTTCATGGTCTGCAGTCCAGCGCCAGCGATACCACCGGCGACAGAACCGAACCGCTGCAGGCTAGCCGCGGCCGTATGGCCGACAGACTGCGCCATGTAGTCAATAGTGGTGAAAGCGTCCTTAGACCACATAGCGTTAATCCGCGCCTCAACAGCAGCGGTTTTATGCGCCTTAGCCATTTTCAGCAGCGACACCGAGCCACGCTCATAGCCGCGCGCCATACTCTGAATCGCTACATTCGACGACGTGCCCAGGTACTGTAGCTGCGCCTCAAACTTGGTGATTTCCTGCCCACTAGCACGGTAGTAGGCCTGGATATCCTTAACGCCTTGCTGCATCGACGAGCGGGACTCAGACATAGCGGTCTTCTGCTTCGTCACCGCATCGGTGACCTTGCCGACAACCCCCGGTAGTGTCTTAAAGCCCGCCCAGGCCGCCACCGCTGCAGTCACGGTCGCTGGGTGCGACTCCATGAACGACGAAATCGCCTCTAGCGGCGGGGTCAACGCCTTAGCCGCGACAGCAGTGGTCTGCAGCGCAGTCAAGAACAGGTTCCAGGTACCTACGCCGAGCGCACCAGCAGCTTGTGCCGCAGACGCACCAATGCTCACCAACGACGGAGCAAGCCCCTTACCGGCCTCCCACAACTGGCGGAAAACCTCAGTAGTGCGAGCAACAGTCGCAGAATGCATGAACGCCTGAAACGCATCCACCGCCGAACTGGCAAGATTCTGCAGCCCGGGCACCACATTCGACGTCAGATAGGCATCGAACGTTTCCATGACCGGCTTAGCGCGCGCGTTCATCGCATCAAGCGCGTCGGTGACACCCTTGAAACCGCCGGCGGCCTGGTTGAAAAATGGTCCTGCAATAGTGGCGCCGAGCCTGCCGGCCGCAGCGCCCATGTTGCGGAACGCGCCCTCGACGGTATTACCCGCTTCAAGCGCAGCGCCGCCCATGCCACGTTCCATAGCGTTCTGGAACGTCGCGAAATCAATCTGCCCCTTAGTGACCATGTCGCTGATCTCTGCAGAGGTCTTACCAAGTTCTTCCCCGAGGAGTTGCAGGACAGGAACGCCGCGGGAAAGCAGCTGCATCATGTCGTCGCCCTGCAGCTTGCCGCGGGCTGCGACAGAGTTGAAAATCTGGCCCATCTCACCCATCGACGCGCCCGCGATGGTGGCGGTATCGCCAACGACCTTCAGGGTGCGCTCGAGTTCCTGGCCAGGCTTAATACCAGCTGCGACAGCGCCTGCGGCAGCGGTGGCGGCTTCTTCAAGCCCAAAGCTGGTTCCCTTCACCGACGCCAGCGCGTTGTCCATGATGGACCCCACAGACGACGCAGAATGGCCGAGACCGCGGAGCTTGGCTTCCGCCTGCTCGATACCATTCAACCGGCCAATGCCCTTGGTAAGCCCGGCGCCGATAGCGGCACCAGCTGCCACACCGACACCGACAGCGGACTTCTTCAGGGCGCTGCCCATGCCGGAAGACAGCTTCTGGCCCATCGATTCGCCCGACTTCGACGCGGACTTTTCTGCCCCACCCATCGCCTTGTTGATACCCGGGGCGATCTTGCTGGTCTCCGGGATGATGGAGATATAGGCGGCTGCGATTTCGACGGCCATGGCGTCCTCCTAGGGCTTGTTTTGCCGCTGGAGTTTCCTCCGGCGTGCGAGTTCGGCGCGGGTATTTTGCAGTTCGGCAGCGTTCTTCGGACCATTCCTGGCGCGTCGTTGCCGCTCAACAGCTTCTTTCAGCTGGTCGATAACTGGGCGTGGCTTCGGCGCAGTCTTCCTACGCGCTCGTTGCCAGTTCGCCCATGCCAGCGTGTCGATGGTGTTCATCAACAGCTGGTTTTTCGGCGCCTTGTACTCCGCGAGCGGATCATCAAGACGCCTCACCGCGCTGCCTTCCGGCGCCCATGCGAGGAACGCTTTCAGCTCAGCCCACGACAATGCTGGGCTTCCGAGCTGGTGAATGGAGCGTCCTTTCTCAATGAGGTCGTAGGTCAGCGCGGTTTTAAACCCTGGTCGGTGTAGAAGCCCGGCCAGGACTAGGATTCCCCCAGCGGAACATCAGTGAGTCGGTTCCACTCATTCCAGAGCTGGACTTTTTCACCGAAAACGAGGTTGTCAACGAACCACTGTGCGTCGTCGATGCCCAGTTCGGTGATGAAGAAGTCGAATGCTTCGCTGACTGGTCGGCGGCCGTCTTCCAGGAGCTTGTCGTCTGGGTTGTCCTTAAACCACTTGGCGAATGTCGCGTAGGTCTCATCGTCGATGAACTCCATGCGTGGCACAGAGAAGGTTTTCGACTTGCCGTCCTTGGTTGGGATTTCGCACGTGAACTGCGTACGGGCGTCCCATGCTGGTACGAATTCGAAAGCCATGAGGGGTCTCCTTAATAAGAGTTAGAAAAAATTTGGAGGGGTTACATGAGGGGTTGGGGGTCACCCCAGGCCGTCGTCAGCTGAACCCCTCATGAAAAGCTGACGACACACAGTGGCCTGGGGTGAGAGCGACGGTTAGGACTCCGTCGGGTTGATCTTGAGGGTGAGGGTGCGCTGCGCGGTAGCGCCGGCACCGTCGGCGACACGGACGGTGAAGGACTCCTCACCGGAGCCGGTCGGGGTTCCCGAGAGCTTGCCGTTCTCAGCGAGAGTCAGGCCTGCCGGCAGGGAGCCGACTGCGGTGAACTTGTAGTTACCGTCACCGCCGGATGCCTGCAGGGTGGCGGTGTACGCCTTGCCCTGGGTTGCCGGGGCAATCACAGCGGTGGTGATACCGAACTGTGCTACCTCACCGTCGGCGGTGCTGTTCGAGTAGTACTCGTACATCACGTTGCCGTCGGCATCTGGGAAGCACTTGGTGGTGACCTCGTACATCACGATGTCCTGGTGAGTGTTCTGAATGTCGCCCAGGTTGACGACCTGGCCAATCGGGATGACCTGGCGCTTGGTGCCCTGGTCGGTCAGGTGCTCAGCAACAAAGACGGAGCGCGGCAGCTTCTTCTTGTTGTGCAGAACCTTGAAGCCCTCGCTTGTCTCCTGGACGTTGTCGTCGCCGAAGACGGTCTTGAGTACGTCGATGTTGGCGGACTCGTAGAGCGTGGCGGTGAGCTCCTGGCCGTAGTCGGTCTGCAGGGTGTAGGCGATGTCGCCGCCGTAGGACTTCTTGTCCTCGGTATCGCGGGTGATGGCCTGGGTCAGTCCGTCCTCGCCGACGATGCCGAGATCAGCGAATGCCGGGTCAAGCTCGGACATGGTGTCTTCCGGCAGGGCGGTGTTCAGCGGTGCGCGGAACAGCACACCGTTCTTGCCGGGGTTGGTTGACGTGATGTTGTTGACGTTTGCCATTTTTGCCTCCTTGGGGCATGAGAAAAGCCCCACGCGACGCGCAGGGCTTAAGTAAACGAATCGTTGGTTACTGGTTAGTCAGCAGCGATATGAGGAGCTGGCCGGAATACTGAAACCGCACCAGGTTTTCCCGATCAGGGTCGAGGAACCGCTGTGGCGCAGCGTATTCCCGCCACCCGCGCAACCTGTGGCCGGAAAGGCGCATGCCCTTCCATGACTCGTCGCGGAGTGCCTGGCGAATCAGCCCGGCGACCTGCTCGGCTTCGTATTCCGTTTCTGCATAGACCTGGACCGACATCGTTGCCGCATCGGTGATACGGTTCGGTGTCGCCCCTCCAACCCGCGTGACCACGACATGCGGGAACTTCGGCTGCCGCGGGTACCGAGTGCTCACTCGAATACCGCCGCAGATTCGGTGCAGCAGGTCGATAAACGCTTTTTGGGCTTGTGGGTCAGCTTCCCGCATTGATGTTCCTCAATAACGTGTTGTTCTTCGCGTTATCGCGAGCAGCCTTGTAGTTAGTCGTGATGACCGATGCGCGGTGACGAGACTTGCCCTCATAGGGGCTGGATTCGTACCCGTCGCCGCAGGCGTCAGCGATACGCGCGGCACGTGAGTCAACCTCTGCCGCCACTGCGGGCAGGCGACGAATCTCCTCAAATGCCTTGATGTTGTACTTGATTTTCATCTAGCCCTCCATTCGCTTACAGCGGCACTCGACCAGCCCCGGCGAAAACCACGGGTTGGATTCCCAGTTCCCCGGAGGGGCGGTCAACTCGTAGACCATTCCATCGACCTCGATACGGTCACGGTCAGTAATGCCAGCTTCCACAGGGGCGTAGACCACCGCATCAAACTCCGCGGCCTCAGGGTGCGACGCGGTGACTGCCGGTGTGCCGCCTTTTTGCACCGCAAACACCATGACCTTGTCCTTGGTGTAGCGATGAAGAGGGTTGCCATACGGGTCTTCTGCCCCGTCTTCGTGGCGGTGCACCGTCACAGGAATCGTGCAGGGAAATACGTCAGCTACCATCCGGTTGCCTCCATACTCACTGCCCTGTCAGCGCTGAAATCCTGCAACGCGGATTCCAGCATCTGCCGTTCCTGGCCGGAAAGGAACAAGTCTCCGTCCGGATTCCGCCACGAGGTGGACTGCGAGAACGACCCCGCAGTGGCTTGCTGCTGTGTGATACCGCCCCGGTCAGTGGCGGCCAAAGCTCGCTTCGCCATAGACACCGACACCAGCGCGAGAACCTTACGCAGATTCTCATCCGGGGTAGCCGGGATTTGCGGGTAGCTTGCCCGCAGCCATGCTTCCGCGTCTTCTAGGACAGCCTCGATGGCCTCATCTGTAACCGAAGCGGGGGCAGTCTGCCACCGCAGGCGAACATCCCTATAGGTGGCAAACATACGCTACCCCGCAGACAGGCCGTTGAGCTTCACCATGGCCAGCGGATCGGTGACACCGAACGCGACGGTCGCCCAGGTCTGAGACCAGGTCGTCTGAGTCGAGGCGTCACGCCACGTCTCAGTCGAGATTGGGGACTCGACACCCATGACGCCGACCATGCCAGCCTGCAGCACCAGACCCTCGCCCTTCTTCATGGCGTTGGTGGAGTGCAGAGTCAGGCCGAAGGTGCCCAGCATCTCCTGGTAGTTGGCGACACCAAGCAGCAGCTTCAGGTTCTTAGCGTCAACCGGGTTGAGCACCAGAGTGTCAGCACTGTAGCCAAGGTCAGTCTGCTCGATAGCAAGCTGAGCGTCCAGCAGGTTACTGATGACTTCGCCCTCGCCAGTCTTCGCGGTCTTCGCGGTTGCGGCGACCTCGGCGGCCTTATCCCAACCACCAGATGCGACGCTCAAGGTGCCGTCAATCTTGTCGATTGCCTCTGTCAGCGCCGAAATGCCGCGCTCGTCCAGATCCTTCACCATGGTGTTGGAGACCTGGGAAATCTTGCGCTGCAGCAGCATCGCATCATTGCGGATACGTGCCTCATCGGTGACACCGAACTTGCCACCGGTCTTCTGGACACGCGCGACAACCGGCTCACCATCAGGGGTGTGCAGCACCGGGAACTCAGAGCCCGGCGCGACAATGCCCGGCTTGTCGGTTGCGGTCGGTGTGTTCTTGACCAGCTGGTCAAACAGCAGCGCACCGCCGGTAGTGGTGACGTTGCCGAAAATTACCTTCGACAGGAGGTCTCGCTCAACCAGCTGTGCCGCATAGTTGTCGATGCGGGTTGGCTCGTTGAGCATCATGTCGATGGTGATAGCCCCGTTTTCAACGTTGGGGCCGGAAAGCGGGAACATTGGGTCACGTGCCATTGTGTTTCCTCCTTAGTCCAGGGCGACCGTTACGGTGCCGTTAGCGGCCTTGGTGACAGCGACACCGGCGACGGGGCCGTCGGTTGCCTTCTTCGCCTTGCCGCCAGCGGCTGTGGAAATCTTGTCTCCTGCGGCGATAGCGCCGGAGGCGACCAGCTCGTAAATACCGAGGCGGTAGATGGTGAAGTGCTCACCGTCCTTGGCGTCGTGGGCTGCGACACCGAACGCATCAGCGTCGGCGGTAGCTGCCTTGACGACAGGGTTACGCCCTTCCATGTCGGCGGCGATGACGACGAAGGTGCCCTGGGCGATGTCGCCCTGAGCCTTGCCGGTGATGTTGGTTGCTGGGGTGAAATGCATCGGCGTGGAAGCCATTGCGTCCTCCAATCAGGTTGAAATGGAAAATGGCCAGCCGGGTTTAGACTGGCCATCCTGCAGGGAATGCGTTTGGTGGAGTTTCCGGCTCCGAGCGGACTGCGGCACCGAGCTGCTCCACCGGGGTGTTTGACGGTGGTCGGGTCTGTTCCTTCTGCATCGCTGCGAGCCGCTTGGCGCGGTCTTCGATTTCTTCTGGGCTGCCTGAGCCTAGAAGGTCGTGGTTTTCCTCGGCGATGCCGTAGCGGGCTGCCAGCCGAAGGCGGGTGTTTTCGGCCTCCAGGGCCTTGAATGCGTCTTCTTGGCTGGCTAGGCGCTCGGTGGCCTTTTGCAGTTCCGTCTTTTCCGCTTCCTGCTGGGTGCGCCAGCTCTCCGCGTCTGCTCGCAGTTCGTTGCGTTCGGTGCGGTAGCGTGCTGCTTCGCGTCGTGCTTCCTCGAGTTCCTTTCGGAAGTGCTCGGGCACGGGCTGCGCATCAGTATTGCCCGGTTCCTCCTGGGCTCCGGTGTGCGCCACCTGCTCGGCGCTGGCTTCGGTGGCGGTGTTTTCCTCCGACATGAGTTACCTCCTGGGTAAATCTGTTTTCGGGCATAAGAAAACCCCGCCACCACTTCTTGTGGTGCGGGGTAGTGCCATGGCGGGGACTCGCACTCCCGCAAATGTGGCTACTCCATGGCTATCTAGCAGTACTTAAAGTTCACCGTATTAGCGGTATTTTCAAATACATAAGTGTTTAATTCAGACCATTACTTGTATTGTTTTCCCATACGATATGGCCGCCACTGGCTCTCGCAATAACTTCTGCCGAATCAGGTGCTCGTAATACGGCTTTATCATCAAAAGCTGTAGCCACATATTTAAAAAGTCGTGAAGCTGCCCCTTTGTCTGACTGCTCATACACATCGACCACGGTTTCATACTCGTCGATATCCGGCTTCAAATCCCAGAAAGCAGTGACGTAGGCCCCGCCTGGAGTTCCAAACCGAAATGTCAAGTCATCATCTTCATCAACAGAAAGAGCGGTGCACTCTCCGACTTGCTTGAAGAGATTAATTACGTCTCTAATTCCTGCATCAGATTCAAAAGAAGTACTGTCAGCCACGAGTTTTCTTCACCACCTTCCGATCACGAGTGATAATAGTTACCTGCTTAACTCGAGTATACCGTGCCATCGCTCTATCTACCTGGAGAATTGCTTCGTCGACTGGAATGCTAGACCGATGGAGGTCAATAATTAGAGTCGCACTTTGTTTACTGCCGTTTCTCACCAATTGATAGATGGTTTCTTTACCACTTCCTTGTGGAGCTTTTATCTCTACCTTGATGCCGTCGATTATGCAGTCTGCAGTTTTACTAGTATTACTTCGCGGAATTAGCTCAACAACATGGCCCTGAGATACCAAAAAATTGTATGTTTTCGTCTCATGAGCAGCAGGCTTAACTCCGTTAAGACTTAACTTTCCCTGTCTTTGCGTTTCACTGGTTGCCCTCAACTTGACTTTCCCTGAGTGCACCGCCTTTTGCCACCGATTCCACTGATTATCGACAGGCCGCCCGTCCTCCCATGTTGCCTCCCGCCAGGCTGCTTGCAACCGATGAAACTCCTGCTCCCCCTCCCACGGCTGCCCCTCAATAACAAGAACCGCACGACAGTCACACCCATCGTGATACCGACGCCCATCAGCCCGGCGCGTGGCGGTGTCTTCTGAGTAGACGGGGCCGCGTGAGGCGAGCATTGCGCAGAAGGCGCAGGATTCTTGTCCTGTGAGTACTCGGGCGTAGCCGATTCGGCGTCCGATTGGGCGTTTGGTTGTTGCGTTGCGGACTCTGCCGAGCCGTGCGGTGTCTGCGACTGCTTTTCGGCCGGCGTTGAGTGTGTGGCGCATGAGGGTGCGGGTCAGGCGTGCGCTCATCTGCTCGATGACTCGCGGGTGATTAGGGAATGCAAAGGCCGGTACGGATTTCTTGATGAGTTCCTTGGTCTCATCGTCAACGAGCTCGAGGATGATGTTTGATGGTTTCTCGCCGAATCCTGCTGCTCTAGCCAATGCGTCGTAGGTGGCGTGGGGGCCGTAGCCTTGGATTCGTGCCGGGGCTACTTCTAAACCGAGCTGCGCCATGTCGCGCCCCATTTGCTCGACGTAGGCACGGTAAGCCTCCTGCCGATACTTTACGACGATGGGGTGCAATTCGACGGCGATGTCATAAACCGCGTCGGTATCCATGGGCACACCGAACTCATCAATCTTCGCTGCAACGTCGCGTTCTAGTCGGCGTTGGATATCACGGAGTTTCGCGTCCTGCGTTGGCATGTGCCTTCACCTCCTCGCATGTCGATTGTTGTGATGCCGTTACAGTTCGGTTTGCGGTTCCTGACCACCGTCCGGCTGGTCAACGTCGAACAATCCGCTTCCGCGGCCTGCTTGTGCTTCCCTAGCCCGCTTGACGCGCTCATGCGTCCAACCCGGGATATCCGACCACAGCTCGTCTGGTGGTACACCAAGCATGGTGGCGAGTTTGCCGAGCCCATCAACCGTCTGGGCGAACGAGCGAGCCGATGTTTCCGCCCACTTGACCTCAGAGGCGAAGTCACCGGCTTCTTCTTCATCGCCAGCGATGTGCGCACACAGGCGCAGCATCTGCTCATGCGACTCACCCAGTGAGGTTTGAATCTCAGAAGCCTTACGATCCTTAGACGTCTCCAACGCCGCCAGGCCGTCAGCAGAAATATTGGAAATCGCATTCGCACCAAGTGACTGTGCGGGAACCTGGGCGACTGCAGCGAAGTCGCGCACACTCGATTCACGCGCCTTGATGTACTGCGTCAGGTCCGTCTCATCGAACTGGCCGACCTTCACGTCCTTGTTCGCAAACGTCCACGTGTCACTGATGGCCTGCCGCATTGCCTCATACTCTGACTTCGGAGCCCAACCGGTGACATAACGCTGCTTGAACGCCGCCCAGTACTGCGCGACTCCCTGCTCATAGTTAGTGCGGTCAATCCTGGCCGACAACGCGAGCAGGTGCTCAATGATGCCGTTGGTTTCTTCGCCGGCAGCCATCATGCGGTCCTGATACCGGACAATGGGCGTCACACCAACGTTGTGCTCCCGATATTCGATGAACGGCAAGTTCTCCGGCGACATGTAATAGCGCTGCTGCCACGCCAACGGCTCATCCGGGGCATTTTCGACTCCGAAGAAGTAAACACGCTCTTCGTCGTAGAGGCACAGGTGGCCGTTGTCGATGACCATGGCGATTATCGGGAATTCCGTCTGCGTTGCCGCCCCGGTATCCGGCCACGTCATGTCCTCCCCGTAGCGGGCAACCAGCCGGCGGGGTGAATGCACGCCGATACGCGCCCCGTTGAGCGTTGACGGCAGCACCGACGCATACGCGGTGCCGTATTGCAGCGCCGCGCGGTGCAGACCGGTTTGGCGCGCATCCATTCGGTTGGTCTGCCAGTGGTGCCACGACCTGGCTTGCACTGAGCCTTCGGAGAAATAGTTCTCTACCTTGAGTGACTGCCCATAGGTGTCCAGCACAAGCCCTAGAAACGGGGTCTGAGACATCTTCGCGATCTGCAAGTGCCGGTGGTAGTTCTTCCCCTGCGTCACATCCATACGGCGCGCCGCCTCTGTGTCTGACCACGGCTGTACCGCACGGTTAATTTCATCGAAATGGTGTCGTTGCACCGAGTGGTCCTGCAAAAGAGCACGGATTGCGTCACGTGCCTGAGACTCATTCATAACGTGCCCTCCTAGTAGAAAAATGCCGTGTCATCGACCGGCTCTGCCTTAAGTGATGGGTCGGATTTGACCATGCGGTAGACCATGCGAGCGCCAATCATGCAGACTGCCGCGTCAATCTTCTTCTGCGATGCCCGAGACTCCTTCCGCACCGTCTCGCCATAACGCCCGAGGTGCCGCTGAGCGTTGCGCACATGCTCACTCAACAGCGGGTTTCCGTCATGGGTAAACGCATGCTGCACAATCTCGGCTGCGGCAAGCTCACACGCCTGCGTGAACGGAAAGTCCTTGCTGCGCATATCCCAGGCAATCGGCTCGGGGTTGCGCGCCCCAGGTGTTGCCCACAGGCGCAGCTGGTCGCCGTAGCGCTCCGGCCAATCCACCTTGACAAAGCTCTCCCACTCACGGACATCAGCGAAAAACGCCAGCACCTCGAAGCGGTCAAACGCCCGCTGCACACCCGCCTCCACCGCCTCAACGTCAACGACGCCGTCCGGCGGCGGCGCCCACACGCCAGCGGTGAAAACATGTCCATCGTCCATGCAGCAGCCAATCAGCGCGGTGTGGTCATTCGACAAGGAACCATCGAAGAACAGCACAACCTGCTCACCATCGACGAGTTCACGGTCAGGCCTGGACATCTGCGCCCAGTCCTGCGGATCACACCACGAGTCCAGCGATGCAGTCGGCCAGTTCAAATACTTCCGCTTCGAATCATCAGGCCGCGCTTTCGGGTGCCAAATACGCGCCACAATCGCGTCCAGGTCAGCCCACGGGCAATCCTCATACACAAAAGCCAGCCCGGCGCGCAGGCTGGCTTCATCAGCGAGGTCGGTGTCTGGTGGGGCTTGGCGTGCGTCGTAGAGGATTTTGCGGTCGGATTTGGTGCGTCCGTCTTCTTGTAGCGTCCAGGCTTCGAATGTTTCTTCTCCGGCTGAGCCGGTGCCTGGTTTCCAGGCGTTGAGGGTCTCCAACATGCGGGAGCCGGACTTGGCGAGGTTATCCAGCAGCGTGCGGTGTAGCTCATTGCCGCCGTTGGAGTTGGTCCAGTGTTCGAGCTCGTCGCCGATGATGAACGTCGCTTCTGCGCCTTCAGCGGACGCTGCCGACGACGTGATGACTTCCAGTTTTCCTGCGGGTTCGACATTGATTTGTGTTTTTCCCGCATCGATTTGGTAGTCGCGGTTGAGCTGGGGTGCGGCGCGCTTTGCGACCATGGCTCGAACCATACGCATAGTGTTCTCGGTCTGGTCCTGGGAAACCGCCGCGATCTGCACAAGCGGCATGGGCTGCTGCTTGCCGACACAGCCGCCGAGAACGTTGTCGTCGAAATGGTCCAGCCGGACTGGCGCAAGCAACTCAATCAGCGCCATGACGGCTGCGAATGGTGACTTACCTGAGCCCTTGGCCAGCCGACGGGCTGCGTGGTAGTAGACGAACCGGCCTTCATCATCGACCGCGTAGAACCAGAGGATGAAGCGGGCTTGCTCGCGGGTGAATTGCCATCGTTGCCCGGCGCGGATGCCGTTGGGGTGGCGTAGGTATTTGGCTGCCCATGCGAGGGCGTTCCATCCGAGGGTGCGGGTGGGGATTCCTTCTGGGAGGGTTATAATCCTGTCGGCGGCGGCGACCATGTAGGTATCACCGCCTTTTCTTTATCCGGTTAGGTCGTTTTTGTATTTTTCCATCAGCAGGATTGCTGCTTGGGTGTTGTCGTCGATGTTCTTGGTCGCATCGGCGCGTTGCAGTTCGATGCGCAGTCGGCGGCGCGCTCCCTCTGTTGTTAGAAGGGAGTCCATCATGGAGTTGATCTGAGCAATGATTGCGGCGCGCACTGGCTCTGGTCTTTGCATCTCGTCGGACAGAATTGTGGCGCATAGGTGCGCTGCTGCCCAGTCGGATGGTTCGAAGAACACCGATTGGCCGGAATGCTTCAGGCTCCTGTACCAGCGTTTGGCGCTGATGTGCCAGCTGCGGTCTTCCGCTGGTGGCTTCACCGTTTCTGCACCGGCCACTTTCAGCGTTGCTGGGCCTTGCGGTTTATTGCGGCGTCGGCGCTGGTCTGACCGTTTGGGTACTGGGCCCGGCATGGCCTACCTCCTCCCTGTTGTTTGTCTAGGAAGCTTTCCTGTCTGATTCATGTCCTCGATGTCCGCGACTGTCTTCGTTAATGCAACCAGTTCGCCTGCGGACCACACGGTGGCGGTAGTGCGTATGAACCGTTCGGCGGAGTAGACCTCTACTCGTCCGTAATTGCGACCTTTGCTTTCCGGTAGGAGCCCGAAGATGTGGAGTCCTTTGCCGGAGACTGAGCGCTCAATGAATGCGCCCGGCGCAGCGTCGACAATCCGGCGTGCCCATTGTTGGAGTTGCCCGTTGCTGAAGCAGTTGTCCAGGTCGATGCATGCGAATCCGCCGCCGAGCATGAAACCGTGCGGCTTCTTTTTGACGTCGCGGAACTGCGTCCAAGTTTCTGGCTTGGTTGACGATGCTGGCTTTCCGTTGGTCTGCATGGGGCGCTTGCCGTCGGCGGCAACCCAGCGTCGTGCGTTGGTCATTTCCTGCGGGTAACGGTTGCGCTGGCGGGCACGGTACGCCTTTTGCCGGCACGCACTCGAGCAGTATGTCCGAATGCGGCCGGGTGCCTGCAACGGAAGCGTTGCACCACAGACTTCGCAACCTTTGTTCATACTTCGATTTTATCAGAAAACGTTACGTTTCACTGCTGTGACCTGGCCTTATGTTCTCCAATTAAAGACGGTCACACAGACCACGAAATAAGGCATCGAAGTTAGCGCTGCGCCAGTTTTAAACCCGCAGGTCAGCAAAGCGCGCCAGCGTTCAATCTAGCCCGTTTTCCCACCTGACCAGCGCAAATAATGGAACCCGTACACAAATTTAAAGGCAATGCCCTCCGCCCTGGCCAGGCCCTAGAAACGAGGGGCCTCCCCCACCCCTCACAGCAGGCCTGGGTGAGGCCTTGCCCATACGGGCTGGCGGCGTCGCTGCCTGGCGCGGGTGGCTTCCCCGGCGGTCTTTTTCCTGTGGCACGACGAGCAGATAGCCCGAAGGTTTTCTAACTCGTCATTACCACCTTCGAAGACCGGGACCACATGGTCCACTTCGTTGGCGATGACAGTGCAGCCGTGCAGTCGCGCTTGGCATTCGTAGTGATCGCGCGCCATGACCTGGTCAGCTACTGCTTTTGGTACGCCCCGGGATCTGGGACCCCGGGAGTTCGACCTCCACCCTGGCATATCTGGTACCTCCTGGGGGCGAGTGGCGGCTGGGGTGGCTACCGACCGACCCACTACGGGTTACTGGAGGAGTGCCGCTGTCCCGGTGAAACTCTGTGGTTTTACTGCCGCAACCTGCCGTTGCCATTAGTGGAACTCGTGTTAGGCAATCGTGAATGTGCTGACATAAAGCAAACGCTCTCAAACCATAATCTCAAATGAGATGGTTTAAGAGCATGCGCTTCAGTCAAGCGTAGCTTAGCACACGGACTGTAAACCGCAGGTCACGAAGTTCTACCCTGTCGACCGCGTGTCGTCGCCACACTGATGTGCTGCGACTGCGCGCATGCAGTCTGTGATGTCGAAGAGTTCCACGCCTTCGGCGTTCAGCGTCGTTGGAATCTCGCCTTGCTTCGCCCACTTCCTCAACGACGTGTGACTGACCCGCACACCCAGCACTGCGAGCGCGTCGGCAACCTGACGCGCAGAACCCTGCTGCGGAATCTCCCGCCGCGCTACCGGCTCAGGTGGACTCACTCTATCGCCTATCACCCGCCGATGATGCTCAACCTCAACGAGCACGCCATCAGCCCACGAGCGCTCCGCGACATCATGCACACGATCATGAAGCCAACGAGCCACGTGCTCAAGGCGTCGGCTGGTTGGGGGCCGGCACTGCACCTCGTAGGCCAGTGCCTGCGCCCAGTCCCACAGGCACAACTCCGCCGCGTGCTCCACATCCAGCAGATACACCGGTAGTGGCGGGCGGGACTCCCGGGTACTCGGGGGCCGTCCCCCATTGACCCCGGAGGCAGGCGGAGAGGGGACCATCATCTCAGCGAGAGCGGGGGCCATAGATTCAATCGCGGACAATGCACGACCAAGCTGCTCAACCTGGTCCGGCGACAACGGTGGCATAAGGCTCCAATCAACAAGCCACAACAAAAAGAACTAGAGAACCAACAAAGGTAAGGGGGGTGGAAAGAAAGAGGGGGAGGGATATTTAAAAGCCCTCCCGACCCGACCCGTCCCGACCCGACCCGACCCGGTGCCAGCCCGACAACTACTCCCCTTGTCGAACGGTTTTTTCGTCGACGGGAAAGTTTTTGGGTACGACAAAGGCCGCGTCGTCAAAAGCGCGTAGGCTCTCTTGGACGCACCGCAAGCTCGTTTGTTTTTCGCCCCTCCTATCGCGGGGCGTGTACTCGAAAACTAGTTGCGGCGGCGTCGGCGACGGCGACGTGCGAAAGGCTCCGCTCCTTTGGCGGGACCGGCATCGCGCACGTGCGATGCCTTACGGCCCTGCGGCGCACCGCCCGCATGGTGTGCGGGGAGTGCCGGAAGCGACTGGACAACATTGACTTGAATAGTCTCGGCTGGCTGCCGAGAACTCCCTTTGGCGGCTCTACCCTCAGACTCAACCTGGCCATGGGAATCAGTATTGGGGAACTGCGGCTTGCCGGGCTCCTGGCTTGGGCCCGCGGCCGGGGACGTAGCGCGTACCGTTTTTTCTTCCTGAGAAGGGGTCACTGCCCGACTGGCTGCCGGGTTGTCCTGGGCCTCAACCTCGTCCGCGATAAGCGGATTCGGGAGTCCCTCCTTCTTGCACCAGCGCGCAACGAATCCCTCCCAGCGGGAGAGTTTCTTGCGCAGCTCCGGGCCATATATTGGAGACTCTGGTGGGTCGAGGAGCGGAAGTTCCTCCTCGGCGCGTTCGCCTAATTCATGCCGCAGCTGATTACAGCCACGGCATGCCGTCACATAATTGTCTGGGGTCGTCGGCGCATCGATGTCACGGTGGTCGTACTCACGGCCACGATCGGACTTCTTATCGCCCCAGACCACTTCATCACCGCAGTACCGGCACTGGTCTCCATCACGGAGCATGACCGGCACCTGCAACCCAGCACGGTTTTGATCGTTGCGGCGTTTCGTTGCCTTCGACTTCGCATCTGAGCGGATGACATGAACAAACGATTCACGCTCAACGAGCACGAATTGCCGCTCACCTTCAGACTCCACCTCGGTGATAATCCCGATAGTGATCAGATCCTGAAGTACAGGCTCCACCCGGCTAATGCCGATATGCCGGACGGCTGCACCATAGGTGATTTTGTAATCCGTCCACTGCTGCGCAGAATGCGTAAACAACGCTGACGCCGCGCCTTTGAGTTCACTGACCAGACGGTCATCGCCACGTTCGGCTGCCAGCTCGTAGGCTCGCATCCACTCCGGGGCCTCGTTGAAAGTATCGCTGACCCTTACCCATGCCATGGTGCATCACTCCCGGACCGGGGCTGCCCAGCAGAAATATGGGAAGCGGTACCAATCATTCTTCGAACTCCAAATCAAAAACAGGCGCGGTAACAAAATGAACCAACACAATTGCTTACGGATCTCTACAACAAGGCACTGGTAGCGCCACGGCTAATCCTCGCTTTCCTCGTGATAACCGGTTCGGTCATCACCTTCATCAGACGGATAAGGCCACATGGTGTTCGTAGAAACAGTGCGGGACAGCACCCGGTACCGCGCAGGCAAGCCATATGTGCGGGCCCGCAGACTGCACGCCTGGTGCACATCTTGTGCCTGTTCTGCGCTCATCCATGTCACCCCAGCGACGCGCAATGAATTCCATGTGTATCCGCCATCTGTTGACGCCACTACACAGAACTGCCTGACGGCCTTGTTATTGCTTACGCCGCTGTCACCCATCAAGAAACCTTCCCCTTTACTGCCGGCCGTTGTGCCCACTGACATGCAGACAGCAACTGCGCTGCCGTCCGACGAGCCTCGTCGACTGAGGCGAACTCAATGTCCCCCAGGCGAACCTGGGGGCTACCACAGGCGGCCATACTCCGAGATGCTTCAACATCGCCGAACTGTGCGATATCACGGTCGTAGGGCCCAACATCCCATGAGTAGCAATGCTCAATGAACAGCTTGTCCGGCCGCACGAGCTGGACCTCCACCTCGCGGGCGTACTCGTTCGCAGTACTGACAGCGTCTTCCCACGAGCCACACCACGCGATGCCACCGGTATCGTCCTCAACAACCCACGGCAACAAACTGCTTCCCGTCTTCTTCACCTGGAGCGTCATGGCTACGCCACTCCTCCCAGCGGACGAGCGTTGACGACAATGCACTTGGCCGGGGCATCCTCCTGCAACTCGGGCGTCTCTGGCTCCCTGTGGTCTTGGTTCTGGTCTTCTGCGTCACTGTCAATCTTCTTGGTGGTCATCGCTTATCTCCTGTCCATCAATGGTTAATTGCCCTGGAATCTCAGTGCGGGCGGGGCGCTTACGAGGGCCAAGGAATCGGTAAATCTGAATTTGGCGTCGCGTTTGCTGCTGCTCCCACCAACGCTGCGCAGCTGATTCATCTGATGTCATCTAGCTGTCGCTTTATAGTTCTTCGTCATCTCATTAAGCCGTCTGCGCTCACGCGCAACACGTCGCTGTTGCATGCGCTGTTTCTCCCGCTCAGGCATGCCCGCTCGCCGTTTACCATGAGCACCAGCGCACACATGCCGCTGGAACAGCAAATACCCCTGAGACCGCTTCCGCAGAGCTT
Source organism: Corynebacterium sp. HMSC073H12 (assembly GCF_001837775.1). Lineage (NCBI taxonomy): Bacteria > Bacillati > Actinomycetota > Actinomycetes > Mycobacteriales > Corynebacteriaceae > Corynebacterium > Corynebacterium sp. HMSC073H12. Next base: position 411,806 of record NZ_KV834040.1, read on the forward strand.
CTTCCGCACTGAGGAACACAGCAGCACCATGTACGATCTGCACGTTCCCATCTGGATCAGACGATGCATCAAGGGCAAGTCGATGCCCCAATGGTGTGCACGCCCACCGGATAGGGAAACCGCAGTGCCTACAAACCCTTTGGCGTGGCATTTTTCCTCCTCATGTTTGACTACTATCGGCTGCTTAGTGCTTTTCGCCGCGGTGGACAATCCGCAACACGTGGGCTTCGACCTTCATCTGGAAAATCAGCCATCTTCTGCGCATCATGCTGATTTCAGCCCCTCCATACGCTGCTTGACGACGGGAACTGCAGCCCACGCTTTCTGCGCAGACAGGCCATCCCTTTTTCGGCACCATGCAATCGCTTCCCGAAGGGTGGCCCCTAATGACGTGAAGTGCAGGAGATCTAGCGCCGTGGCTTCCGTATCTGACAGCTCAAACTCAACCTGCGCCATCGCATTGACGTCAGCCATAGAGACGGATGCAGTACCGGAGATGATTCCTTCCACTGTTTGACAGCCCACCTGGGCTGACTCAGCGATATGTTCTACTGACATGCCCAGTTCGATGAGCTCGAGAACATGGCCCCGAGCATCAAGCCGGCACACCTCATAATCGCCGGGCGGAACTTCCTCAATACCCACCGCGGTCTTCAAAGCGTCTTGCAGCGAATTACAGATCACGGCCGGCGGAATCCCTGCCATTGCTACCTGCCAGCGACCGTCTGAGATTCGGCGGGCGCACCGTGGCTTATCTTTCTGGTTCACCTTGCACCTCACTTGCGATGTGCTCGATGAACTCCTCAAGCTGGCGCATAACGCGCTTGTCATCCTTATTGAAAGTGACCAGGTTTTCCAAGGCCCCTCTGGTGATGAACTGCTGCCCATCCCCATGCCGGCCTAGCCGACGAGGCAGTGTTGGCGGAAACCTCAGACTACGAGGCATCTCTGACATCAGATCACCGAACGACACCTCGAAATCGGTCGTGGCCGATTTCCTGTTTCCTCGGGGCACGGGGACTACTACGAGCACCCACCGATTCTTCGGTGAGCGAACTCGACGAAGCTGTTTCATGTCATGCCTCCGGCCAATACCGGGTCGCAGAGACGCCACTGTTCTTCTTTTTCATCTGGAGAACACGCTCAATGCTTTTGACGGACTTTGAAATAAAGACCGCCGTGCACAACCAAAAAATTGTTGTGATTGTCCAAATGATTGGCACAAAATTGAAATTGTCGTAGCCGGTAATGATGACCATTGCAAAAGAGGATGCGGCAAGAATCAGCGACATTGCCCATTGCAGTTTGTTCCTGGTGTTGACGTGGTCCAGCAAATCGTAGGCGTCGCGCCACATTGAGCGGCTGAACTTAACGTTTGGATTACTCATTTATGCTGCCTCCCGTGGATCGCTCGGGAACCCAACGGTCATAACGCGATCAACTTCGCAGCTGAAGATGCGCCAGTGCTGGCGACTCCCAGGAGTCTTCGGCATCGTGCGAAGGCGTCCCGCCTGGCACCAGCGATAGACGCGTTGAACATCTATGCCGAATTCGTCGGCGAACTCGCGCGGCGTCAGAGTTCTCCGTCTGGCGATCATGGTTACCTCCGTAGACTGTGTATGCTTCATGGCAGTGTTCCTTTCAACACTTTCGGCCTGTCCCTGGTGCTAGCGGGGGCGGGCCCTTTTTATTTGGTTTGTGAGGCGCGCAGCCAAACCGCCGTGCGAAAGGCCCACGGCATTGTGGCTGGCTTGCGGCGACCGATTCTCATATCGCCTACGCGCCAGTGCCCGGCAGAGGAATCGAACCCCTGAGTAACCATTCGGGCTGTTCTTATTTCGCCAATTTGCTGTAGTCCGACCAAGGGACTGCTCTGGCTGTATATGAATGTGTAAGAGGAGTGCGACACCTATCTGCGAGCTCCAACACTTCGACAACGGTGCCGACTGCCCGGTAAGGAATCGACACTGACGTGTCGTTGTCCGTATTGGTGATTGTGATTTCACTTTCGGTGGCGTCGATTCTCGTGTTTCCGATTGCTGCTTTTAATTCCACGTGTGCTCCCCTTTACCGCCCTGGTTTGTTACCGCAGTTGGATTAGTGTCAGCCGTTACGATTTGTCCATGAGTGAAAACGAATTCAGGCGCCTCGTAGCTCGAGTAGAGCGAGCGGCTTCGCACCGCCGCGAGCTGTGGAGTCTTGGTGCCGAACATCTGAAGGCGAACCCGATTGAGCGCCGGGTTGTAGGCGACGGCGATATCCGTTCCTTTCGCCTCCATGCGACCGCACCTGTGCCAACCGAGCTGTCCCTCATCTTCGGAGAGTGGCTGTACCAACTTCGCGCTGCTCTCGATGGGCTGATGTACGAAATCGTTGTCCGAGAAACCAAGTTGGACCCTCCGCCAAATGCCGGCCGGATTTCCTACCCGTTGTGCAGATCTGCTGACGCTTTCGCCTCGTGCAATACCTATGGGGTTTCCGATAGGATTCGCCGAGCTATTGAACGCACGCAGCCCTATCACGCCACCGGAGGATTCAGCGGAAGTGCGCTGTGGTGGATTCATGAGCTCGCTCGAATTGACCGCCATCGACGTGGGCATTCCCTCGTGTGGCGCATCATCGACCTGCAGGTCAATTCCAACAGCCCAGCCATCGACACCTCGCGCTGTGGTGTATGCAATCAGTTCGAGGCTTTCATCCGGGGTGATGAGGAGTTGGAAGCCGCATGGATCGCGCTCCGCCACAGCATCGAACTCAACTCGAATGACGGAGTAGACATCACTTGGCGTCTCCAATTCGATGTAGCCGACTGGGTCCAACGAATTCCCCGCAGCTACGGCGATTGGAGCCTCGATGACCGAATGGCCAACGCAGAAATGTATCTCAGTAAGACCATCGAGATCTTCGAGCAACTCTTCATCATTGATGACGAGATACTGGCTTAAGCCACTGTCATGGAGCCTGGTCAACATTCGTTGACGCAATTCACCCCTAGCGTTGGCTAAATCCATGTACTTCACCGCTACTTCCTCCTTTCGTTTGCTGGCTGCTGTTTGACTGGCATTTTTCGCCACCTATGTATTTGGTTCCATAGATTTATTGGTATGGATTGGCTGTCAGTCGGAATCGATATCCTCGGAGTACCCATCGGTGTCGCTGGTCTCGTGTACGCGCATATCGCTAATTGCAAGGCGAAGAAGTCCAACAGCATCGCTAAGCGGGCACTTCAAGAAGCCGCCGAATCGAATCGCATCGCAATACAGGCAAACAAGCTGGCTGAGGATGCGAACTCGGTCAGTGAAAGAGCGCTCCGAGTCTCTAGCGAGGACTTCGAGTACAACTGGGGATTCCGGATCGAAAACGATGGGGTTATCTGCATCTCCAGCGAAAGCTCCCACGATGCTGTTGACTTCACCTTGTTTGTTGAGGTTCAACACGCGGGCAAATCCATAGCTCCCGCTGATGCCCACTATCGGCACGTTGATAACGTGTCCTACGGTGCGCAACTGTTCTTCAAGCTTGAGAGCATTTACCCTCAGTTGATTCCCAAGGCGCGAGCCCAGAAGCGCCACATCGTCGCAATGTTCGGAGACAGCGTCGTATACAACGGCCGCAATCCCATCACCTTTGATGTCATTGCTGTCATGTCGTGGAAAACGCCCGGTGGTGGCGAGCGCGGTGGCACTATTAAGCGCCGCCTGAGCTGTCGCGAGGACAAGCTCGGAGCCATTGTCTTTTCTCAGGTTTCCTAGGTCGTTCACTCTCGTCCTCCCTCCTTTTTGCTTGTTGACAGTTGCTGCCCGGCACCTTCCCCAGCGCCCGGCGGGTTGAATCGTTAGCCAGCCAGCTAGCGCACGAGTTGCGTTAGGTCTTCGGCGAAGCGTTGCGCCTCCTCGATAGAGATATCGATTACGTTCGCTCCATGAGGTAGGTGCATCGCTAGTCGTAGATCATCGCGGGTGGCGTAGCGGTAAATCCTCACTCCGCTGATTGGACTCTTCATTTGGGCATCTGCTTGCGCATTCATTTAGATTCCTTCCTTTCGCTTGTCGACGGTTGCCCTGCCCAGCAGTTTCTGAGAGCTCAACTAGTGTTGATGTATGGATTTCGGAACAGTCTCGTCATGGGTAGCAGCCGGCATCTCTTTCGCTTCCGTAGGCGGTGCTGCTCTTTGGTCTTGGTGGAATCGGCCCTTGGTTGACTGGTCATTTACCGGGGAACTCTCCAATCCATCGAGAGACGAGAAACGGCTCATTATTTACGGGTCTTGCGGAAACTTCGGCGACGGCAATGCTCACCGTGTGAGCGTGTGGATTCACCGAGATGCCGAGTACCGCGAGCAAAAAATCGCAACTTCTCCTTTGCTGCGTCCAGGAGACTCCCTGGAATTCGAAACATCATTGCGCTTCGAGGACGTTTGCAATGCAGTCGTCTTCGTGCAGTGGACTCCGGCACCAATTCGTCGCCGCACTGAGCGCAGATCTGCGAGATTCCGTGTTGCTTCCGAATTCGAGCCAACTCCCTTCGTCGATTCGCTTCTCCGGAAACACCAATCCAGCCAGGATTAAATCTGCATCCGTATTGGCACTCGCCTCCCTTGTTCGACAAGTCGTCCACACGATCACTGGGCTGGAGCGACGTATCGCACGGCTTGAACGGCAGGTCGGCGAACATCCTGTCGACTAGGTCACTGTCCCATCGCGTCGACTGTGGCACTCGCAGCATTTGCGCGGTGGGACATTCCTTTTTGTTCTCACACATCTCTATTTCCTCCTTTCGCTTTTCGACGGTTGTTGCCTGGCACCTTCCCCAGTGCCCGGCGGTATTCGGTTGGTTAAAATTCCCGGTCAGGGGACGCTTCCCCGGAAGGGAGGTGATTAAGATGATGAACCTGTACTACGAAGGCCAAAACATCCTGCTTGATGAGAACGACAACGAAGAACTGGCGAATCTAATCAAGAGCAATAGATTCCCCGGTCTGATTGCTGTCTTTTTCGAAGGAAGAAGGCTCTATGTGAACCTGTCCGAACACGTCCCGTTCACTGTTGAGTTCAAGTAGTGCTCGTTGGAGTCGTTCATCTTCGATTGCAAGCGCTACTCCGAATGCGCCGGCTAGGCGTTGCGCGAGGGAAAGCGCCAGTAGTTTTCCGCGCGCGTCTAGTCGGCTAAGAGAATTCGCGACGGTGCCGCCGTCAGCCAAGTTTGTGCCAAGCGCGTTGAGTAGCCCCAGCATTGCGAGATCCGTTGTGGTTTGGTCTCGAAATATCCATGCCATCTTTGTGTTTCCTTTCATTCGCTTTTCGACGGTTGTTGCCTGGCACCTTCCCCTGTGCCCGGCGGTCGTGTCACGCTGGTTTAGTAACCTCCTCGATAACGCTTTTGCGTTGGAAAGGAGGTGATTGTCTTGGCTAAATCTGCTGGCAAGAGTTCTGGCAAGGTTCACCGCAGCGCTATTACAGGACGCTTCGTGAAGGCCTCTACCGCTGCTCGCCACCCGAAGACCAAGGCTTCCGAGACTCGGTCTAGGGGTAAGAAGTAGTTAGTTGCCCTGGTCGTGCTTCGTTGCGTCCAGGGCCTCCTGCACGATTACTGCCATCACATTCGCCAGAATTTCGTATTCGATGTGGATTCCCTCGCTGGCACCGTCTACATCGATGTTGATTCCTGTATCGGTGTCCTCGATATTGAGCTTCGCTACTTTTGCGCTCATAACTGCAATCTCCTTTTTCGTTTGTCGACGTTTGTTGCCCGGCACCTTCCCCAGTGCCCGGCGCGCCGTGGCGACTTACTGCCTTGCTGGTTAAGCGGCTTGATACTCGGTGCTGTAGGTGATGCGTCGGCGGTGGGTCGGGTCCTTGTAGTCGATGTCCGGGTAGACGGTTTGGTCTGGCCGGGGTCGCATAATTGCGATTTGTGGGACTGCGAGGATTTCCGCGGCACGCGCTAGAAGCACGTTTGTGAGCTTCTTCCGCCCCGCTTCGATGTTGCGCAAGTACGGTGTTGACACGCCTAGTTCCCTCGAAAAATCCGCCTGGCGCAATCCTCGGAGTTCACGGAAGCTCGCTAAAGCAGCGCCAACCTGTACCCAGTCCCGCTGTGCTACTGGTGCATTTGCATTTCCCAATTTGCTCACCTCCTAATTCCTCTTGGTTCCTATCCTCGATTCTTACCGTACAGGAATCTGTAGGAATTTAACAATGAACAAACCAGGAATCGGGGGGAATCTTGATGAATATGCACTTCAAATCGGAACAACACTACTGGAATTACCAGTTTGATTTTCCTGCCACCCAGGGGAAACAGTCGCCATATTCCAGGTTTTGATTCCTCAAAGTTCCTGCCACAATGGGGGTATGAAACTCCTCGGCAATGCAATGAAACAGCGACGTCTGGCACTCAACCTGACGCAGTCAGACGTGGCAGAGCTCGCCGGGGTAACGGTTCGAACAGTCGGCAAGCTTGAGCGCTCGGAAGCAACCAAAGTCAAAGCCTTGACTGCGGCCGGGATCGAACGCGCTCTGCAATGGGAGCCAGGAAGCCTCGACGCGATTAAAAACGGCGGCGGGCCAACGGAGTTACAACAGCCACCTGAGACGCCACCCGTCGTTAAGCAACCACTACCCCAGCCCGGCGCGACCGATGGTGTAGGTGAGCTGCGGCAGGCGATTCGGGATCTGGACTCGCTGCCGGGTTATGTGCAGCGGGTGGTGTTGGATCAGGCCGTGGATGAGCTGCCGCGGGCGATTGCTGCGTTGGATGATGAGCGGCGGGGGCGGCTGGTGCGGTACACGTTCGCGCTATGGGACGAGATGGGTGGTATGGCGTCTTCTGCTCTGCGTTTGGCGGTAACGCTCGGTGACGGTACGCGCGTGTGGGAATTCTGTGGTGATGGGCGCTGGGTGATGATTCGAAGCCTGTATGCAGAGCCGGGGCATGCTCCGTTTCCTGACCGGGCTGGCGGGCCGATGCCTAGCACGATGATTGAAGAGCGCTTTGGCGTGCTGCAGGAGCTGCCGCTTGAAGTTGTGGCGCAAATCGAGCAGGAGTCTGTCGGCCGTCGGATTGGCTCAGCCGAGATTCTGAGCACGTTCCACGACAGCACCAAGAACCCCACACGCGAGACAGACGTTGGTGACTTGCGCACCATGCACGACGGCAAGGCACATGATGATGCGCTCGACGCTACGGTGTTCGAATTCCCCGGGCCTGAATCCGCCCCGGCTGATACACATCTGGACTACGTTGCCAAGCGCGGCACCCCAGAACCAGAGGAGGGCGATGACGATTACGGAGACGGAGCTTGAACAACTCGCCGAATCCATGGGAATCACCGTGGAATACGACTACCGCAAGTCACTTCGTCCTGGCGACCTCGGCGGATACATCCACCACCGCCAGACAATCCTGCTCGACCCCACACTGGGCTCTATAAACAGGCGGTGCACCCTAGCCCACGAGTTAGCACACGCCATCAGAGGCGATACTCCAACCGGCAACCCGCACTTCGATGCCAGAGCGGAACGCGCAGCCGACCAATTAGCAGCCGAACTTCTCATTTCTCATGCCGAATACGCCACAGCGGAAGCGATCTACGGCGCTCACGATGGCGCTATTGCCCGTGAGCTCGGCGTCACTACCCACCTACTCGCTGTCTGGCGAGACACATACGAAAGACAGAAACAATGAAGTCGACAGTTCACCGAAGTCAACGGCGGCAACGTCGACGAACTGTGAGACTCATATGGAAACTCAGGTGAGAGGAAAGAATAATATCCATGAGCAATGAAGCTAGGGCTAGGAAGCCATTCATAGGCCGTGCAATGCCTCAGAAGACCGTGCCAATCAGCAAACTGGACATGGACTTACAGAACCCGCGACTATTCTCTGATGCTACCGACCAAACAGATGCCATGCGGCAAATGCTTGAAACAACAGGCGAAAAATGTATGCAGCTTCTTCGCGACATCACACGGGTTGGTCAACTTAGTAGTGCAGACTTGCCAATTGTCATGCCTGTCGATAATAGATTCGTCATGCTTGAGGGTAATCGTCGCCTCCTCTGCCTTCGACTATGGAAACGGCCAAAACTCCTGGATTCGCTAGGGAGCGTCGGTACTCAATACAAACGGCGTGTCGATAAGTACATTCGCGAATCTGACTTCAATGCGCCCCCGAGTATTCGGGTCGTAGTCGCATCCAATCGGAAAGAAGCCGACACCTGGATTAATCGCCGCCACGGGCTTAACAGTGATGGAACAGGCGCGGTAGAATGGGGAGCCTATCAAAAGGCTAGGCGCGAGGCGCAGCAGAATCCGTCTAAGGCTTCAAGGGGCTATGCCTTCGTATCGTTCGTTACACGTGACTTTGCCGACGACGTACAGCTTCAAGCAGCATTGCACAAACTAGTCGAGAAGAATTTCACCATTTTAGACCGAGTTTTTGGCGACGGCGATTTTCGATCAATATTTGGTATCGATTTCCGTGGCCTTGAAGTTGATTTGGAGAAGGGGAAAGAAGCAACATTCCCCGCTATACGACAACTCGTCTTAGAGCTTTCCATCATGAAAAAGGGAAGCCGAAAACTCGACGAAGCTGCTCAGCGAAAAGAATTTGCAGAACGAATCGCTAAACACCTATCCGATTCAAATGAACCCGGTTACACAAGTGCTCCCAGCAATAGCGCTTCAAGTACGAGTATAGGATCGCCTACCGCAAAGAAAGATTCACTAGACGAACCACCCTCAAAGGAGTCATCCAGCCCTCCCAAAACAGAAAAGCCAAAAATAAAGCGCCGTAATAGACGTGAGGCAGTGAAAGTTCTTCAAGGCCTCAGCTTAAACAGTTTCCCCGAGAGACTAGATCTCCTCGCTAATGAAGTAGCGCAACTCGACCTTGCGAAGTTTCCCGAACTTGGAGCAGCAACACTGAGAGTCCTCCTTGATTTGTCTCTCACCCACTTCTTATCAGTCTTTCCCAATGCAGAAACTAACGATAAGTCTGTGTGGGGAAAAACTCGCGCTGTAATCGAATTCCTCGATCCAGAGTGCGCAAGTTATGCAAACAAAGTTCAAAGTTGGCCTGAGATGAAGGAACTGTACAACCGCTGCAACGAGGAAAGCATGAAAGTGATTCAACTCGGTGTCCATTCCTCACAAATGCCGAATACAACTTCTGAAGCAAAAATTTGGTTCGACCGCATCGAGCCGCTGCTGGTGGCCATGAACGAGAAACTACGCAATAATACTGATTCATGAGGTATCTTTCACCGCTGCGCTATCCAGGAGGCAAAGCACGCCTAGCCCCCTACCTTCAGCGACTCATCACCGCCCAAACACCCCGACCCACGCACTACGCAGAACCATTCGCGGGCGGAGCAGGCGCAGCATTGAAACTTCTCACCGATGGCATCGTCGAAGAAATACACCTCAACGACCTTAACCCCGGCATCGCAGCCTTCTGGCGCAGCATCACCACCGCCCCAGAGGAATTCTGCGAATTGATTTCCGAAACCGAAGTGAACCTGGACGAATGGCACAAACAACGTGTCACCTACCTCGCAGGAGAGACAGGAAACGATCTCGCACTAGGATTCGCAACTTTCTTCCTTAACCGAACCAACCGCTCGGGAATCCTCCACGCCGGCCCCATCGGTGGCCACGACCAAAAAGGCACATGGAAAATAGACGCACGCTACAACAAGAGCGGTTTAATCACGCGTGTACAGCATCTCGCACAATACCGACACCAAATACACGTCACGCAGATGGAAGGCCTAGATTTCCTCGACTCCATCTCAGATCTAGGCTCCAAAGTATTCATCTACGCAGACCCTCCCTACGTTGTCCAAGGTGACGGCCTATACCTGCATGCCTTCGACGAAGCAGCGCACGTAGACCTGGCAAGCAAACTCGCAGATACACACGCACCATGGATGCTCACCTACGACGATGATCCCCGAATTACGGACATCCTCTATCGAAACGTGCGGTGCGCACGTTTCCCCATCGCCCACACAGCACATAAGCAACACATCGGAACAGAAGCTGTCATCTATTCAGACTCGCTCCACGTACCAGACGTACAGCTCACCAGAGGCCGAACAGCAGAGTGGGTAACTACGTAGACGCATATCGTAGACCCCTATGTTCCTCAACGTTTCCGTATAGTAGGCTTTGTCACGTCCCCAACAGTTTAACCAGAAGGCGAGGAGTGATGACCGATGACCAACCTGGAGTACATCATGAGCCGTCGCAAGACTCCAGTAATCGCCCGCTCGACGGACGGTCGAGTGATTCGAGCGACTCCGATTCACGACCCATCGGAAAACTTTCGGAAGGGCTGGGAACAGACAGGCACGGCTCTACGCAAAGCAATGGACCATTACGGAGCGATGACGCGATAACAGCCGAAGTAGTATCCGAAAACTCAGAAGCATTCGCCCGAATGCTTCAAATTCGGCAAGGTCCGCTTCCTCCAGCCGAGGAACTAGCCCGATACGAGCAAGCCTTCCCTGGAATTGCAGAACGAATTGTATGCATGTCCGAAGGAAGTATCTCTGCTGCGAATGCCGCCACACTATCCGAAGCTGAAGTGAATAACGCAATCGCCTACTCAATCCGCGAAGATGCAAACTCGCATCGCCGCGCTCAATGGATTTTTGCCGCGCTCACCGCAGCCTTGATTGTGGGTGCCGTACTAACTTCCGTCAGTGGCACCAGCGGCACAACCGCATTCGCATTCCTAGCCGCATTAAGCGGCTTAGGAGTCCTACTAGCACCGCGCGCGATGACTAGCTGGAGTAATAAAGACAAAGGCTCCTCACCGCAGGAGTAATCTCGCCGCAGGAAGGCGTTTGTCATGGCTACCGTCTCCTACTACAAAACGAAAAGCGGCCGACGCTGGCAAGTGCAATACACGAAACCAGATGGTTCACGCACCCGCAAACGAGGTTTCTCCACCAAAGCGGAAGCCCAAGCCTGGATAGAAGACCAAGGCGTCGCACAAAGAAAAGGCACGTGGGTAGATCCCGCTCTGTCCAACATCCCCCTATCCGAGCTATGGGATCCATGGATAGCAATCAAGAAAATGCGCCACGGCACCTCAACATGGAAGCCATTAGACTCTGCCTGGCGCACCCACGTCAAACCCCACTGGGGATTAACGCCTATTAACCAAATCACCACCGAGCAGCTACAGACCTGGATAGTAGACCTGTCTGAGAATAAATCCGTCACTATCGTCGAACGCTGCCTAGGCATTATCCGCGGGTTGCTCGACCTCGCCATCACCAACAAACGCCTCACCACAAATCCGGCTACTGCCGTGCACTGCCCGGCGCGGAAGCGGCCGAAGCAGGTGTTCTTGTCTTTGGAGCAGTTGGAGGCGCTGGCGTCGAAGTGCTCGGACGATAAGAAGGCGTTGGTTTGGTTGTTGGGCACGTCTGGTTGTCGTTGGGGCGAGGCTGTGGGTTTGACGGTTGGTGATGTGAATCCTTTGCGGGGCCGTATTTCGGTGACTAAGTCTGCGTCGACTGTCGGTGGCCGGGTTGTGGTTGGAGCGACTAAGGGGCGTCGTGATCGTGTGATTGCTGCGACGCCGGCTGTTTTTGAGCTTTTGGTTCCGCTGATGGCTGGGAAGAGTCCTGATTGCCTGTTGTGGGAGAAGCGTGGTGGTGGGCATTTGACTACGCCGTCGAAGCGGTCGTGGTGGCATTCTGCTGTGGATGCGTGTGTTGCTGAGGACAGTAGTTTTCCTTCTTTGCTTACTCCCCATGATTTGAGGCATACTGCGGCGTCGTTGCTTATCTCTAATGGGGCTTCTGTAAAGGTCGTTCAGGCTCAGCTTGGGCATGCGAGCGCAAAGGAAACACTGGATATTTACTCTGGTCTTTTTGACGAAGATCTTGATTCAGTGATTGATGCTGTTGGTCGTGCGCAGCGTGCTGCTGGGTCCCGAAGAAAGAACAAGGGTGAGCCAAAAGTGAGCCAAAAAGCCGACTAAACTTCCATATCCTGCATATATACGGTCGTGCCAGAGGTTCGATTCCTCTCTGGGGCACAATGTGAAGTCTCGAGACATCGTTCCAGTTATGTCTCGAGGCTTCTTTGTTTTCTGATGACCGGCCACTACGCCCCCTCCTGAGAACACATCGCCCAACGCCCTTCAGCAACACTTGCATTAGGCTTACCTAATCGAATGGCATGTAGGCTTCCGCCAGTACATAACAGCCCAAAAACTTGTTGAAGGACAGTGACAACTATGGCTGACCTAGCTAAAGCAGCACCGAAGCGTAAGCCCCGTAAGGCACACGAGGCAACAGTTACTGGACGTCGCCAGCTCTCTCCAGACCTTGTTCGTTTGAGCATGAGCTCACCTGCATTTGTGGGCAAGGAGCTGGAGTTTACCGACCATTACATCAAGTTACTGTTTGTGCCAGAGGAAGCTGATTACTCCTGGCCGTTCGATATTGCGCAAATTCGCGACGAACAACCGCGAGATAAACTGCCAATCACCCGCACCTACACTCTGATTAATCTAGACTCCGAAACGGGCGACTTCGATGTCGACTTCGTCGTCCACGGCGATTCCGGCCTGGCTGGGCCTTGGGCACGCGTAGCTGAAGTCGGAGACAAGCTTGGCTTCTTAGGACCAGGTGGCGCGTGGGGGCCTGCAGCAGAATATGAACACTTTGTACTCGCCGGCGATGAGTCCGCAGCACCAGCTATCAGCGCCGGACTGAAGCACCTCCCAGAAGGCACGACTGCAACCGCATACATCGAAGTCGAAGCCGAAGATCGCAAGTTTGAGCTCCCAACCCGAGAAGGCGTGGAAATCCATTGGGTTCTCCGCAACGGCGCAACCCACGGCACAGAGCTATCCCGCACGGTGCGCGAGGCGGGTATTCCAGAGGGTAAGAAAACTAGCTGGTTCATCCACGGTGTCGCCGAGATGATTAAGGAACTGCGTCGCTTCCTCTTCGTTGAATCTGAGGTCCCGAAGAAGGACGTTTCAATCTCTGGCTATTGGCGTATCGGCATGACTGAAGACCAGTGGCAGTCCTCTAAACGAGAATTCAACGCTGAGGTTGAGGCCGAAGAGGAAAAAGCCAGGGCCTAACGCTTGCTCGAACGCTAGCGCTCGCTACGCCCTTTTTCAACAACGACGCGTTTTCCTGCCAACCAGTCGAATGGGTGCCAGCGGCAAACAGCAACCCAAATCATCAGGACACCAAAAAACAGTTCAACGATTGGCTCCAAATCCGTAAGAAAGAAAATCATCAACAATAGGTAGCAATTACGTACCGCCGCCTGCCAACCTCCGCGCCAAGAATCGTCTCCTGACTCGAGCTCCGATGTTCCCTCTGGCTGGGCGACTTCGAACGGAGTCGCCCCAGAGTCTACTTTCCACGCTGGCGCAACGTGTAGCAAAAATGTGCTTTTCCCAAACGTCTGTTCACCGCGTGCCTCTGCAACCACGCGCACAAAGAAAAAGACAACTGGGAAAATGGCACCATACAAAATTCTGAACTCTGGCGGGCTCGGCAGCGCCCAGCTCGCCGTGGCTGCTTCCCACGCAAGTTTGCCAAGTGCCACAATGATGGCAACAAAGATTCCGACAAGGAACGAATCCAGTATCCACGCACCACTGCGCCGAGCGAACAAATCCGCATTACTCTTTACGGAGAATCGATTCGAGATGCGCTGTTTCATGGGGCACACGCTATCAAAAATCACTTATAGCTTCGCAGACGAATTCTCTATTCTTGCCGCATCCGTTCTGCCACGATTAGAAGCTTCCAGTAGGAAAATCGAAAAGTCGACTGTATAGTTTCCGGTTGAATCAACCTATCTATTGGATGCCAGCTCCTTCCATGCCAGTAACTCGGCAAGTTCCCCTATAGCTGGCGCCCCCAGTGGTTTTTCAGGAGACGCCGACCCAGAAAGCCGAGAATTAAACCACGCGACGCAGGCCCGAGAAGCCCAGAAAGTGAGATGGATGTGAATACACGAACTCAGCTGTCAACCGTACAGCACCCTCAACTCACTGCCCGTCGGCGCAAGCACCGCCGGGACCTGGCGCTGGCCTGCTGCTTCCTCACCTTCGCAGCCACGGCCACCAGCTGCGCCAACAGTGAAAACGAAGAGGTCACGGTGACGCAAGCTTCGTCGTCAAACTTGCTTACTACGGTGTCGACGACGAGCTCGCCGACGACGACGGGACCAAAGGTTCGAGAAGGCGGTACGCCGCGCATCGGGCAGCTGTGCCCGAACCAGACCGGCGAAATACGAATGAGCGCCAACGGCCAGAATCTTGAATGCGCACAAGTCGGCGAGCAGGAGGTGTGGACGGTGCTGCAGCAAACCCCCGCAAACCCGACATCGCAGCAAATGTGGATCTCCACTACTTCGACGACCTCTGAGCCACAGCCTCAGGAACCTGAGCCGACGACTCCGAGCGAGAGCACAACGGAGACAAGTGAGGCGGAGAGCTCGACGAGCTCTGATGCTTCCACGCCGCCCACTACTTCAACGACTCCGACAACCTCCGGCGAACCGACAGAATCGGAATCGGAGCAAGCAGAGCAGCCAAGCGAGGATAATCAGGGACTGTCCGGTCTGTTCCGCTAGCTTTGGCTCGGGAACGTTTAGCTCGGACGGCGAGGTTCGTCGACTCGGGGCTCCGTTGGGTAAGGTGCGCTAGCTCGCCCTAAAACACCAAAATCCGCTGCAACAATACTGCAGCGGATTTTTGTTATTACAGAATCGCTCAGGCTGTGGCAAGCCTGAACGAAACTTCGGCTCGCCACAACGCGGCCGAACAAGCGGACTCCCCTACTTGCGGTGACGGCGGTTGTAGAACGGCGTCGGCACGACGGTAGCGGTAATGTCGGCGCCTTCAACGGTGAACTCAGTGCCAGTGGAGGACTGCCAACGCTGAACGTATGCAAAACCGATGGGGTGGCCCAAAGTCGGCGACACCTTGGCGGAAGTCAGCACACCAACCTCGTTACCTTCCGCATCAATGAGCTTGGTGCCACGCTTCGGAGCTTCATCACCGGAGAAACGCAGACCAACCAGCAGCTCCTTCGACTGCGGACGGTTAATCAGGGCATTTCGCCCAATAAACTGCCCCTTGGTCGGCCCCATGATGGACTTCAGGCCGGTCTCCAACGGAGTGCGGTCTCGAGTCAGCTCGTAGCCATAGAGCGGCATACCGGCCTCAAGACGCAGGGTGTCGCGACAGGCCAGACCACACGGCAGCAGGCCGAGGTCAGCGCCGTTGTCAGCCGGATCCTCCGGATTTTCCACCTTGCCACCTGCTGCAATGATTGCACGCCAGACCTCGACGGCGCGGTCAGCCGGCGGGAAGATCTCGAAGCCGTCCTCACCGGTGTAGCCGGTTCGGGCAACAATCATTTCCACACCTGCGACCTCGAGCAGGGTGCAAGAGTAGTAGTTCATGCCATCGAGAGTCGCGTGCAGATCCTGCGGCAGCAGACGGCGCAGAAGCTTCGCAGCCTTCGGCCCCTGGATGGCCAGGAGCACATTCTTATCATTCATGCGCTCAACCTCGACGTTGTAGCCACCAACGCGCTCGCGCAGCGTCGAGTACACATCTTCAGCGGCTGCGGCATTCTGCACCAGCATGAATTCGTGACTACCGAGACGGTAAATGATGAGGTCATCAATAATGCCGCCGTCTTCCTGCACAATCATGGTGTACTTGGCACGGCCCAACGCCAGCGGCTTGATTGCCGAAATCAGGGAGTGTGCAAGGAACGCCGCCGCATCCTCACCAGTGACGCGGATGATACCCATCAGCGACAGGTCGAAAACACCAACGGCCTCACGCACTGCGTTGTGCTCTGCAATTTCCGAAGAGTAGCGGAACGGCACTTCGTAGCCACCAACATTGCGCATCTCTGCGCCAAGGCTTACGTGCTCATCATGCAGGGCGCTACGGAAAGAATTGTTGTTCTCAGAAGCGCCAGAATTGTCAGTCATACACACTCCAATTATTGCGGTGGGGCAAACCAGATTGTTACCTTCCCACCTTATATCTAAGACTCCGCGCTCGCTTCCGCGAGTCCCTGCGGAGCTAGCGCAACCGGCCCGTCCATTAATTATCATGCACTGATTCGCATATGCTTGACGACGGCCCCGCGCCCACGACAAAGGCCCCGCTACCAGTGACGATAACGGGGCCTCTGCTTTGTCTATTCGGTTAAGTGAGCTTGGCTGAGCTGTTCGGGCAGTGTTGTCAGCCAAGGGCTCAGTGGTTATTAGTGATCAACCGCAGCCTCGGTGCCAACACCGGTCAGGGAGCGAACTTCCATCTCAGCTGCCAGGTCATCGAAGTTATCCGGCTTACCCATGTAGGTGGCGATAATGCCAGCCAAGAACGCAAGCGGGATTGCGAGCAGACCCGGCGAGGTCAGCGGGAACCAGGAGAAGTCAACAGACGGGATCATCGAGGACTCAGCGCCGGAGACTGCCGGGGAGAAGATAATCAGAACCAGCGAGGCGATGACACCGGTGTACATGGAGGCAACTGCACCTGCGGTGTTGAAGCGCTTCCAGAACAGGGACATCAGGATGGTCGGAACGTTTGCGGATGCGGCCACTGCGAAGGCCAGTGACACCAGGAAGGCGACGTTCTGCCCCATGGCCAGGATACCGAGGATAATGGAGACAACACCCAGCACGATAACGGTGA
This sequence comes from Corynebacterium sp. HMSC073H12, assembly GCF_001837775.1. Taxonomy (NCBI): domain Bacteria; kingdom Bacillati; phylum Actinomycetota; class Actinomycetes; order Mycobacteriales; family Corynebacteriaceae; genus Corynebacterium; species Corynebacterium sp. HMSC073H12. Next base: position 428,522 of record NZ_KV834040.1, read on the forward strand.
TGCGGGAGACGCGAACCTGCTCGGCTTCCGTTGCCTGTCCCTTGCGGATCACGGCCTGGTAGAGATCCTGACCAACGGAGGCGGAGGCGGTAATTGCCAGACCGGCGACCACTGCCAGCACGGTAGCGAACGCCACTGCGGAGACCACTGCCATGAAGATGGAGCCACCGATTTCGAAGGCCAGCAACGGAGCTGCAGCGTTGGCTCCGCCCGGGGCGGCGTTGATGCGATCCGGACCGACGAGTGCAGCTGCACCGTAGCCGAGCACCAGGGTCAGCAGGTAGAAACCACCGATGAGGATGATTGCCCAAGTCACGGACTTACGAGCTTCCTTTGCGGTCGGCACCGTGTAAAAGCGCATGAGCACGTGTGGCAGACCAGCGACACCGAGCACCAGTGCCAGGCCCAGAGAGATGAAGTCGAGCTGCTGAACGAAGGAGCCACCGTACTTCAGACCCGGCTCAAGAATGGCGGAGGCTTCGTAGCCCTTTTCGGCGATGGCGTCGGAGCTCGCGTGCATGTCCACTGCGTCCTGCAGGAGCTGGGAGAAGTTGCCCTTAACACCCACCAGGATGATCAGGGTCATGATGATGACCGCACCGACCAGCAGGACGGCCTTAATCATCTGCACGTAAGTCGTGCCCTTCATGCCACCGATGAGAACGTAGGCGACCATGATGATGCCGACGACAGCGACAACGATGGACTGCTGAGTGGAGTCGTGAATGTTGAGCAGCACGGCAACCAGGGAACCTGCACCGGCCATCTGCGCAATGAGGTAGAACAGGGTCACTGCGAGAGTGGAGATAGCAGCTGCGGTACGGACCGGACGCTGCTTAAGACGGAATGACAGCACGTCGGCCATGGTGAACTTACCGACGTTTCGCAGCGGCTCTGCAACCAGCAGCAGCGCGACGAGCCAAGCGACGAAGAAGCCGATGGAGTATAGGAATCCGTCGTAACCAGTCAGCGCGATGGCGCCGACGATACCCAGGAAGGACGCAGCCGAGAGGTAGTCACCTGCAATGGCGAGACCGTTTTGGGTACCGGAGAACTGTGCACCACCGGTGTAGAAGTCAGATGCTCCCTTATTTCCGCCCTTACCCACCCGAGTAACGATGAACATGGTCGCAACAATGAAGGCGACGAAGACCGCGATGTTGAGAATCGGGTTACCTGCTGCTGCAGTGTCATCTGCAGCAAAGAAACTGGTCAGCATGTCTTATGCCTCCTTCTTTGCAACAATTTCAGCGATTTCGCCACTTTCCATTGCCTCGCGCAGCTCTGCCTGCATCGGCTCGAGCTTCTTGTTGGCGAAGCTAATGTAAACCCAGGTGATGGCGAAGGTGGTCACGAACTGGAGCAGACCAAGGACGATACCCAGGTTGATGTTGCCCAGTACGGGAGTTGCCATGAGGTCCGGCGCAAACGTCGCAAACAGGACGAATGCGATGTACCACACCAGACCTGCAACGGTCATCGGGATGGCGAATGAACGGAATGTAGAGCGGAGCTCTTGGAACTGCGCTGAGTTTTGCACGTAGCGGTACTCGGCCGCCTGTGGCTTATGCCGGTCTGTCGGCAAAGGAGTTGCGGACACGGGCTAATCCTTTCCAGGAAGTTATGCAGGTGTTCGTAATGAGGTTCAGCACAGCCACCCCTGGGGTGTGCCATGCACCACACTTTTCATTATGTGTTGAAACAAAGTTACCTGGAACACAGTTAGCAAAGAAGTTAAATGCGACTAACTACTTCTCAGCGAGCCTTAAGGCACCCCCAAAAACGCCATTACCTGCATACTTGAGGAGACCTTTTACTACCCCCATTTACGCTGTTGTGCTCGTATTCTCCACTTCTTCCGGCAATGGCCTACTCTGACGCCACCACCACAGCGCCTCAATAATGGCCGCACCGATGGCGCCCACAATCAGCGCGGGAATCAACAGCTCCTGCCCCACCCAGTACAGATTAAGCACCGAAGCCACTGATCGAACCGAGAAGATGAACAGGTAGGCTCCCGCCGACACCGCCAGCAACAACACCTTCCACCAGGTGTATGGCCTAGCCACGACCACCAAAACCCAAAATGCTGAAACGATCAGCACGATGAGTGTCGCAGTCGATGCCTCCCCTCGTGCCACATCGCTGGCGCCGACTCCCGGGTTTGCCCACAGCCAAAACATAAAGGTCAACAGGCCTACCGTAATGCCGGCCGGTATCGCTAGACGCAACACGCGCCGCACAAAACCATCGCGCGCACGCTCCCAGTTAGGAGCCAACGACAGCACGAAGGCCGGGATTCCAATCGTGAACCAGCCTGTAATTGTTACGTGGATTGGCTCGAAGGGGTAATCCATCCCCCACAGCCCCACAGCCAGCGCCAACACCACCGAGTAGATGGTCTTCGTCAAAAAGAGGTTGGCCACGCGCTCGATATTGCCAATGACGCGACGGCCCTCCGCCACAATCATCGGCATTACGGCGAAGCGATTATCCAACAGCACCAACTGCGCGACCGAACGTGTTGCCGGCGCCCCATCGCCCATGGCCACGCCCAGATTTGCCGCTTTCAGTGCCAGCACATCATTGACACCATCACCGGTCATCGCCACATGATGGCCGCGCGACTGCAGCGCATGGACCATATCGCGCTTGTTCTCCGCCGTAACACGACCAAAGATCTGCCGCGACTCCACAATGTCCGAAAACTCGTCGCGAATCTCGGCGCTCTTAGCTTCGCTACCATCATCGCGGCTCGCCGGAAGCTCAGAGGCATCGACAGGATTGTTAGCGCCCTCCATTTTCAGCTCACGTGCAACAGCCCCCACAGAGCGGTCATTGTCACCAGAAATGACCTTGACCTCAACACCTTCTTCATAGAAGTAGGCCACCGTCTCCGCTGCATCTGAGCGCACCTTCTGCCCCAGCACCGCAAGCGCGACCGGTTCCAACTCCACCGCCTCGCTCTTCCGCAGCGCACCTCCGGGCAGGTCATCGGCGCCAACTGATGTCCGCGCGAGCAGGAGTACACGGAGCCCTTCCTCCATAAGCTGCCGAGCTTTCTGCATGCCGACCGCGGAGTCGTCGACAAGCACATCGGGCGCGCCGAAAACCCACGTCACACCGCCGTGATACGTCAGCGCCGACCACTTATTCGCTGAAGCGAAGGGGCGGGTTTCGGTCCGCTCATGCTTTACGACGTCCCCTGCGTCCGCAAGCCCATCGAGTAGTGCGCGAGCCGTTGCGTTGGGGCGATCGTCAAGCTTGCAAAGATTGATGAGCGCGGAGTCGACCTCATCGCGGGTAGTACCGTCACCCGATACGATATCGACTTCCACAAGCTGCATCGCGTTTTCGGTGAGTGTGCCGGTTTTGTCGACGCACACGGTGTCGACACGCGCGAGACCTTCGATGGCGGGCAACTCGTTAACCAGCACGCGACGCCGCCCCAAACGCACCACACCAAGGGCAAACGCGATGGTGGTCATGAGGACAAGCCCCTCAGGGACCATGGGCACCAGCGTGGCGACCATCGCCAGCAGCGCATCGTTGAGATCATCGCCAGCGACAAAGAGTTGAGTATAGATTGCTAGGGCACCGACGGGAATGAGAATCCAGGAAATATAGGTCAGGATCTTGTTGATACCGCGGAAGAGCTGGGAATCAGTAAGCGTGAACTTGTTGGCCTCAGCTGCGAGCTTGGCGGCGTAAGCCTCCTTGCCCACTTTGGTGGCCTGATATCGCGCCGACCCCACCACGACCGAGGAACCCGAGTAGACCATGTCCCCAACGCTTTTATCGACAGCATCGGATTCACCGGTGAGAGAGGATTCATCGACGGCCACGTCAGAGGCGTAGCGGAGAATACCGTCAACGACGATTTGGTCGCCGGGGCCGACCTCAATGAGATCGTCGAGGACGACGGACTCGCGGTCGATCTCGCGAGCCGGCTCCCCATCTCGGATGACCAGGGGCTTCGCGCGGCCGACAATGGAGAGCTTGTCCAGCGTGTATTTGGCGCGCAGCTCCTGGACTATGCCGACGATAGAGTTGGCGATAATCAGCAGACCAAAGGCACCGTTGACGATTGAGCCGGTATAGAGCACGACTGCAAATAACACAGCGAGAATACCGTTAATCCGGGTAAACACATTGGCACGGATGATGTCCCACACACTGCGCCCGGATGTTGGAGGCAGCTCGTTAACGTGCCCCAACTCAATGCGTTGCTGGACCTGCTGTTGAGTAAGACCGCTGTCGGGAGTTTTCCACGAACCCATGACTGCCTACCCTATTCGCCTAATTGCTGAACCTATTCGACCTATTTGCCAATGAAATTCGGTTCGCGCTTTTCAGCTCGCGCCTTCGATGCCTCCGCAGCATCCTCGGAAGCCCAAACTGTGTCGTAGAGCTCCTGCTGGTCGTCCTTCAACGGGCTATGTGTCTCATCGTCGTTGAGTACCGCCTTGTGGTAGGCCAGCGACAGTGGTGCGTAGGTGGCGACACGGAGCGCTACCTCCTCCGCCTTGTCCGGACCACCGAGGTAGGAAGCCAGACCGCAACCGCGGGCGGCTTCCTGATCCATGCGCTCGGCCGCCAGCAAAATAGTGCGGGCACGAGCACCGCCGACGAGTACGCGTACGCGGCGAATCGTCCAGGCATCGACAGCGATACCGAGCTTGACCGGCGGAATCATAAACCAACCGCGCTCGCCGACGACGCGCAGGTCAGCTGCCATCGCCAGCTGCATGCCGGCTCCGACAGCTGGCCCCTGCACATCCGCAATAACCACCAGACGGCTGGCCTCAATTGTGCGCAGCATCCGACGTAGCTGCTCATGGAAGGAATTTTCGTGGTGCTGACCGCTCAAATCGGCACCAGCGCAGAAAGCGCGGCCTTCGCCGCGCAGCAGGATAACGCGCTGCTCTGGAACCTCAGCGGCAGCTTCCACCGCATCGGCAATCTCACGGCACACGTCGGCAGTCAGGGAGTTGCGCTTATGATCTCGATCAATGGTGATAGTGACAATCGCGCCGTCAGCTTCGACGCGGATTTCAGATGCTGGGTTCGTCATAGCATTTAGGCTACCCGCGAAACACCAATAGCGATGGAGCTATAAGCAAATCTAACTTCGCTCATTCGTTGCCGAATACCCGCGGATCACCACTCAGGCGCCCGTCGGCACGCGCCATCGACGCAATCGTTTCCATATCCTCGTCGGTGAGCTCAAAGTCGGTGACCTGAAAGTTCTCCTTGATGCGCGACGGCGTGCCCGACTTCGGGATAGCAACGATGCCACGCTGGAGGTGCCAGCGGATAGCAACTTGGGCGGGAGTTTTACCCAGGCGGTCTGCGATTTCAGCAATCGGCGAGCCCTCAAAGTACTTCGCGCGCCCCAGTGGCGACCACGCCTGCGTAACGATGCCGCGACGGCGATCGTCTGCAATCTGCTCGTCCTGCGGGAACTGCGGATGCAGCTCAATTTGGTTAACCACCGGAGTCTCCGAGAGCTGGTCGAGCACCTCTGGATAGAAGTTCGCCACACCAACCGAGCGAATCAGCCCCTCTCGCTTGAGCTCTAGCAGCGTGTCGAAGCACTGCCCAAACGTTCCCTGCTTCTCCACCGGCCAGTGCACAAGCACCAGGTCAACATAGTCAAGGCCAAGCCGCTCCAGCGATGCTCGCACGGACTCGCGCGTCGCCGCCGGCTCCTGCGCATCGTTCCAAACCTTCGTGGTCACGAAAATATCTTCACGCTTTACGACATTCGCAGCGACCACATCAGCAATACCCTGCCCAACCCCTCGCTCATTGCCATAGAGCGATGCGGTGTCGATGTGGCGGTAGCCGAGCTCCAGGGCGTAGCGCACGGATTCGCGCGCCTGCTCATCGTCAAGCTTGTAGGTACCAAACCCCAGGATGGGGATGGCGTTGCCATCGACCATTTCCACGTTGGCAATTCCGGTTGTCGCTGCATCGTACTTCGACTCGAGTGTGGTCATGCCAACCGAGTGTACGGACTGAAAATTTTTTAGATTTTTTCTGCCCCGCTGACCTGCGATTTAAAAAAGTGATTGCCATTCATTTTATTGCAAACAGTTGACGGAGCGTTGTGCTTATACAACACTTTGGGGTGTGTCCCCAAAGATTAAACCCAAAGAACCGATATTCAACAGAATCTCAGTACTGCGGGCAGAACACGGACTCAGCCGAGCAGAACTAGCCAAACAAGTAGAGGTCAATCCTCAAACGATTGGCGCGTTGGAGCGAGGTGACCACTACCCCAGCCTGGATCTGGCATTTCGTATCTGCGCGGTGTTCGATCTCCCCGTTGAGGCGGTGTTCTCTCGCGAGGAATTCAAGCCCATGTCCTCTGCCCTATACCGAAAGGAAAGCTAACGATGCCAACTATTCGGACTGAAAACGCAACACCGAACTTTTTCGAGAAGCTAGAAGCCCGGCGCGAGGCGAAGTACACAAAGCGTGTCGAGCAGATGTCGGGCTGGCTGACTAAGTGGCGCAACCAGGCGGCGCGGCGGAAGCTGGTCATCGCATTCGAGGTATGCCTTGTGCTGATGCTGCTGAGCGGCATCGCGCTTCTCGGCACTCTGACCGATATTTTCCCGGGCTGGCTTTCTCTGCTCTGGCCAGTGATTTCCCTCATTACGATTGCCGTCTGGACCAGCCTCAACATCACAGTCGACATGGTTGACAGTGCGCCCATCTCACTGCTGGACGAGTACCAGCAAGAACAAATTTTGAACCTGCGCGGACTCACTTACCGCTGCTTCCTCTACTTCGGCCTAGTGTCCTTCCTCGCTCTAGTTCTTGTGGGCACCTATGTTCTGAACGCACAGCCTGACTGGGGACACTACATTCCGTACAGCTTTGGGATCTTCGGAATTATCGCTTTCCTTTACATTTCCTCGCTTCCCACCGTCGTCTATGCCTGGAACCTACGGGACGACTAGTACGGGTTCAAAAACTCACATCCCTCCCCTGCCCTTTACTCCTCAATCTAAGGATCACTATGAACAGCCTCATTATTGACGGGCTTGAGAAGTCCTACGGAGACCTGCAGGTTCTCCGTGGCATGAGCTTCCAAGTTCACCCTGGAGAAATCTACGGCTTCGTCGGCTCCAACGGTGCCGGCAAGACCACCACCATGCGCATTGCCCTCGGCGTGCTGGCCACCGATAAAGGCGAAGTGCGCATCGGCGATACCCCGATGAATGACTCGCTACGCCGCACGATTGGCTACATGCCAGAAGAACGCGGTCTGTACCCCAAGACTGAGGTCCGCAAGCAGCTGATTTACTTTGCTCGCTTACACGGTGTGCCCACCAAGCGCGCGGAGTCCAACGCCGATAACTTGTTGGCGCGCCTCGGTCTCACCGAACGCGCCAACGACAAGGTCGACACGCTCTCGCTCGGCAATCAGCAGCGCGTGCAGCTGGCAGCCTCCCTCGTCCACGACCCAGAGATACTCGTCCTCGACGAGCCCTTCTCCGGCCTCGACCCAGTGGCGGTCAAGGTGATGAGCTCCGTGCTCAAGGAGTACGCCGACCGCGGCACTCCGATTGTCTTTTCCTCTCACCAGCTCGACCTCGTCGAGCGCATGTGTGACCGCGTCGGCATCATCCGCGACGGCCGCATGCTCGTGGAAGGCACCGTTGATGAGCTGCGAGCACGTGGCCCACGGGCTTTCGTCGTCAAGCTCGATGGTGCGTCCCAGGATTGGGCGACCTCCGTCGAGGGCGTGACAAGCGTGGAACGCGATGCCCACGGCTCCACCGTCGTTCACCTCGATTCCAACGCCCCAGTCGACACCGACCAGAAGCTACTGCACAGCGCAATGGCAGCGGGAACGGTCCGTTCGTTTGGACCTCTGCAAATTCCACTTACCGAGCTCTACCAGGAGGCCGTACAGCAATGAGCACCAACACCTACAACGCCTCAACAGCCATCAAGACTGTTTTCGCCCGCGAACTCCGCGAGCATCTGCTGAAGAAGAGCTCGCTAATCACGCTCATCATCATGGCGGTGGCGGCTGTCGGCGGCATCTTCGTTGCCGACTACATGACTTCCAAGTCCGATAATGACGCTGTCAAGATCGCGGTCGTCGGAGAAGCGCCGTTCGCGGACTCTCTCGCCGACGCCACCGCCGAAATGAAGGGTGCTGAAGGTGCGGATGCCGCAGCCGGCGCATTTGCCACGGCATCGCTGTCACCGTTGGAGATTACGTCCGCGGCAGACGACAAGGCCGCTCGCGCTGCCGTCACCGACGGTGATGCCGACGCCGCTCTCGTCCCCGACACCGCAGAAGGCAAGGAGGGCTCGTGGAAGCTGCTTGCCGACGACGCCCCATCCTGGCTGGCCCCAATGCTGCAGGAGTCGCTGCAGAAACAGAACGAAGCCATGCTGCTCAGCGAAAACGGAATCAACCCCGGCGAGTTTTTCTCCAAGACTCAAAGCGCAGCCGTGTCGGTGGAATCCCTGGATGAAGCAAAAGACGAGAAGATGCCTGCGATGCTCATCACTCTAATCGGTGTGATGGTCATGATGACCGCCATCCTCGTCTTCGGCGGCGCAGTGGCCACCAGCGTCATCGAGGAGAAGTCCTCCCGCGTCATCGAAATCATTCTCTCGACAGTCCGCCCGGCGCACCTGCTGGCCGGCAAGATCCTCGGAGCCGGTCTGGCCGGCATCATCATGATGAGCGTACTGACCGCCAGCGCCGCAGTTGCCCTCATGATTACCGGATTGGCGGAGAGCTTCGATGTCCCGTGGTCCGCAGTCTGGCTGCTGGTCCCGTGCTTCATCCTCGGTTACTTCTTCTTCGCCGCGCTGTATGCAGCCTCCGCATCACTGGTCAGCCGTATGGAAGATTTCCAGGGCGCACAGATGCCGGTACTGGTGTTCTCGCTGATTACGATGTATGTTCCGCTGTTTGGCTGGAGCAAGCTGGACTCCACCGTCATGCAGATTGCCTCGTGGATTCCGCCAGTTTCCATCACCACCGCTCCGTTGCAGTATGCCGTTGGCAACTTCTCCGCACTCCAGTTGGTTGCCTCACTGCTAATCATGGTTGTGGCGGTAGCCGCGGTCATCGCACTCGCAGCCTGGATCTACCCGCGCAATGTCCTGCGCACCGGTGCCGCGGTCAGCTGGAAGAAGGCCCTAACGGCCAAGAGCTAGCCCCAGCCCTGCCAAAAAAGGAGCGGGGCCCCTTCGGCCACAGTCACCTAAAACCGAATATTCGTCAATCGCGTAGTTTGCTCAGCGCACCTTATAGCCCATGGTCCGCCGCAAACTGCGCGATTTTTCCTGTCTCGCCATAGGAGGTCTGCGCCCCCACGCCCGTCGCCGCATGAGCCGAGACCACCCCCGCAAGACGAGCTGCCGTCACCACATCATCGCCCGCGGCCAACGCGGTGAGGACCGTGCCCATGTACGCGTCACCGCAGCCCGTGGTATCCACGACCTCGATGGGCAGCGCCGAAATGCGTGTGACTGACACCTCGCTTTCCGACGTCTTCAGGACCGCAGACCCCTCCCCGCCAAGTGTGACAATGGCCGTGGAAATCCCGTGTTCGTCGGCAAGCGCGCGCCCAACCGCATCCCACTGACCGTGCTCGCAACCGGCGACCGCACGCTCGGAGCCGATGATGGCTGCGAGTTCGTGCTCATTGACAATGAGGACATCGACCAGCGCGAGCAGGTCCTCGCTGACCGCCCGAATCGGCGACAGGTTGAACACCACCGGCACACCCGCATCGTGGGCAATCTGCGCGGCGGCCAGGACCGCCTCCTCACAAATCTCCAGACACAGACCGAGGCACCCCGCCCGCTGAATCTTGTCCGCATGACCGCGCACCGTCTCAGCATCGACTTCACCATTGGCGCCAGCGGAGATGACAATGAAATTCTCCGCCGCATCATCAACAACAATCATGGCTGTACCAGTGGCAGAGTCGACGGTCTCAACTGCGGAGATGTCCACGTGAGCGTCGGTAAGCGCGTCGCGCAGCAATTGTGCGTTGGGATCCGAACCGACCGCGCCGACGAGTTCCACGGCCGCGCCCAGCCTGCCAGCCGTCGCCGCCTGATTCGCCGACTTACCACCCGGCAGAATGCGCAAAGGACTGCCCTGGATTGTCTCACCGCCATGCGGAAGGCGCTTCACAGTGACAGTCAGGTCTGCGTTGATGGAACCGACGACACATACGTTTGGCCTCTGTTCAGCCAGCTCGGTGAGGCGCTCAGTAATCGGCATTGGTTCGACTCCTCGGTAGTGCGGACATGTTTTTTCCGACAATAGCGCTACCCCTTTCCGCCCACCATCAACTAAGCCGGTTTACCCCTTGTTTACTACCGTGGAGGTATGGCTAGAATCAGCGCCCAACAAGTAATAGATACCGTCCTCGACCACGGAAGTTTCACATCCTGGGACGGCACGCCCGAACACGGCAACATCGACGAGGCCTACCGCGGCACACTGTCCCGCGCCTCTGAGAAAACCGGTCTCGATGAGGCCGTTATCACCGGCGAAGGCACCGTCGGCGGTAAGCGCGTCGCCGTCATCTGTTCTGAGTTCGGCTTCCTCGGCGGTTCTATCGGCACCGCTACCGCTCGCCGGATTATCCGCAGCATCGAGCGCGCGACCGCGGAGCAGCTGCCGCTGTTGCTCTCACCAACTTCGGGCGGCACTCGCATGCAGGAGGGCACCGCGGCGTTCGCGCTCATGATCTCTATTACCACCGCAGTGGCGCGCCACAAGGATTCTCACTTGCCATTCCTGGTGTACCTGCGCAACCCCACCACCGGCGGTGTCATGGCGTCGTGGGGGTCGGCAGGTCACTTCACCTTCGCAGAGCCCGGCGCGCTTCTCGGCTTCCTCGGCCCGCGCGTCGTCGAGCTCGCTACCGGCGAACCCATGCCCGAAGGCGTTCAGACCTCCGAGAACCTGTTCAAGCAGGGCATTATCGACGGCATCATTCCGCTCGAAGGTCTGCGCGGCGCTGTCCGCCGCACCATCGACGTGCTTGCCGACGGAGACCCCAGCGAACCCACCCCACCGCCAGCAGCAGCCATTGATGGTCGCGATACCTGGGATGCTATCCTGCGCACCCGCGATACTTCTCGTCCAGGTGGCGGCGATATTATCGATGCCCTTGTCGACTGCTCCGTGCCAATCTCCGGCACTGGCGATGGCCACAAATCGCTGTCGGTCCGGGCTCGCCTAGCGCGGATTGGTGAGCGGCCGGTGATTTTGGTCGCCCAGGATCGCCATAACCAGCCGCCGCTGGGCACACACCCAATGGGGCCGGGTTCACTGCGTTTTGCCCGCCGCGCGATGCGCATCGCGGAGAGCCTGAACATTCCGCTGGTCACGGTCATTGATACCCCCGGCGCTGAGTTGACCAAAGATGCCGAGGAAAATGCCATGGCCGGCGAAATTGCCCGCACCTTGACCACGCTGGTGAACTTGAAGGTCCCGACCGTGTCTCTCATTCTCGGCCAGGGCTGCGGTGGTGGCGCGCTGGCCATGCTGCCCTCTGACCGCGTGCTGGCAATGCACGATGCCTGGATGTCTCCGTTGCCGCCGGAGGGTGCTTCGGCGATTATCTACCGAGACACCGAGCATGCTCCAGAAATGATGGAGGAACAGGGCGTTGGCGCCGAGGCCATGCTGAAGACCGGGGTCATCGACGAGATCGTGGCCGAACCTGAGGATCCGGCCGAACTGCCCCGCCGTGCTCTGAGCGCTATCGAGCACGCCCTCTGGGAACTCGAGAAGAACCCGGCTCGCGTTGGCCGTGAGCAACGTTTCGACCACTACCGTCGCTTCGCGCTGGGTGAGTAGGGGGCCGGGGGCTGGTTTGGGCCTGGTTTGGGCCTTCAGCCCCACCCCAACCTCAAAAAGCAAGAAAGTGACTGGGTTTATGACACTTTTGGGCAAATTTTCACGCCTGAAGCGTCATAAACGCAGTCACTTTCTTCGCTGGAAATCCGGGGGCCTTACCTATTGGGGAGAAGTTTTACTTAACGTCCAACAGGTCGATGACGAAGACCAGGGTCTTACCAGACAGGAAGTGCCCTGCACCAGCCGGGCCGTAAGCCTTCTCCGGCGGGCAAATCAGCTCGCGGCGACCGCCGACCTTCATGCCCGGAATGCCTTCCTGCCAACCGGCAATCAGACCGTTCAGCGGGAACTCGATGGACTGGCCGCGGTTCCAGGAAGAGTCGAACTCCTCACCGGTTTCGTAGTCAACACCCACGTAGTGGACCTCGACGCGAGCACCCGGGGTGGCCTCCTTGCCGTCACCGACAGTGAGGTCGTTGATGACGAGTTCCGTCGGAGCCGGACCGGACTTAGCAGTGAGTTCTGGCTTGGACAAGACAATCTCCTATCACAGTTGGCATTGATCAAAGTTGGCTTTCAGCCCAACTTGATTGGCCCCAGCGTAAATGGGCCCAACTTAAATGGGGTTTCTTAAAATTCTAGGAAAAATAAAAGGCGCGTACCAACCTTTCGAAGGCTAGTACGCGCCTTTTCGCGTTTTCTACACGGATTTGTTCTGCGCGGAGTTCCTCTACCTTGAATTACTTGCGAGGAAACTCTACGCAGCCATCGCTAAAAACCTTAGCGCTGGTCGCGCGGAACGAAGTCACGCTCGGTCTCGCCGGTGTAAATCTGGCGAGGACGGTTGATCTTCGATGCCGGGTCAGTGACCTGCTCGTTGAACTGAGCAATCCAGCCCGGGAGACGGCCGATGGCAAACAGGACGGTGAAGAAGTCCGTCGGGAAGCCCATGGCGCGGTAAATCAGACCGGTGTAGAAGTCAACGTTCGGGTAGAGCTTGCGGGAGACGAAGTAGTCATCAGCCAGTGCAATCTCTTCCAGCTTCATGGCCAGATCCAGCAGCTCGTCGCCGCCGAGGTGCTCGAGCACCTCGTGAGCGGTCTTCTTAGCGATAGCTGCACGCGGGTCGTAGGACTTGTAGACGCGGTGACCGAAGCCCATCAGGCGGACGCCCGGCTCCTTGTTCTTTACGCGGTTCATGAACTCGGTAGCGTCGCCACCGTGGTTCTGCTGGATGTCCTCGAGCATCTCCAGAACAGCCTGGTTAGCACCACCGTGCAGCGGGCCAGACAGAGCGTTGATACCAGCAGCGATGGAGACGAACATGGAAGCGCCGGAGGAAGCGACCATGCGGACAGTGGAGGTGGAGCAGTTCTGCTCGTGGTCAGCGTGCAGGATGAGCAGCTTGTCCAGAGCGTCAACCACTACCGGGTCAACCTCGTAGTCAGCGGTCGGGTAACCGAACATCATGCGCAGGAAGTTCTCGCGAGCGTTCAGGTTGTTGTCCGGGTACATGTACGGCTCGCCCTTGGATGCGCGGTAAGCGTACGCAGCCAGCATCGGGACCTTAGCCATCAGGCGAACCGCAGCCAGGTTGCGCTGCTCTTCGTTCAGCGGATCCAGCTCGTCCTGGTAGTAGGAAGCCAGAATGTTGACCGAAGAAGCCAGGGTCTGCATCGGGTGTGCGCCACGCGGGAAGATGCTGAATGCGCGACGGAAGTCCTCGTCCAGCAGGGTGTGGTGACGAATGTCGTGGTTGAACTGCGCAAGCTCTTCCTCAGAAGGAAGGTGGCCGTGAATCAGCAGGTAGGAAACCTCGTTGAAGGTAGCCTTCTCAGCCAGCTGCTCAATCGGGTAACCGCGGTAGCGCAGGATGCCGTTACCGCCGTCGATGTAAGTGATCTTGGACTCGGTAGAACCGGTGGCGGTGTAGCCCGGGTCAAAGGTGGTCAGTCCAGTTTCCTGGAGCATCTTGCCCAGCGCAATACCGTCGTTACCCTCGGTTGCCTTGACGATGTCCATCTCGAACTCGCCGCCCGGGTAGTGGAGTACAGCCTTGCCGTCTTTAGTAGCCACAACTTCCCTTTCACAGAAAAATTCTTCTTAACGACTCCAGAGTGCGGGGGAAGCAGGCACAGCGGAAAACAGCATGCTGCCTCCCAACTCCACGCCACCCCTTCGGGGTCGCATTGTTTCCAATGATTCAATTATGCGCGACATTTGCGTTCCATTGCATCTTGTCCAGTGAAAAAGTTTGCTTAGTTCACATCGACCGTGTCGTAATCATAAAGATCCGACACCCGCAGTGGATTAGAACACACAATATCAAAGAGTGTGAGCAGTGCAACACCCTCTACCCCATTCGGGCAGCCTGGGCTTACCCAATCTTGACCCCTCTTCACCCCGAAATGCAAATGGAAAAAACGGGTTTATTGTGTTGTCACTGCTCATTTACTAGCCAGGGGGCCAGGAGCACATTCAACAGTCATCGTCTTTAAAAGTTCGAAAGTCATCGAACCAATATCCAAAACCACATCAGTTCAATCCACAATAATCCACCCCTCCCCGTCCACCAGAGGCCCCACATCGCTAAGTTTTCAGCGCCAACAAAACTGGAAAAAATTCTTCGCAAACTTCGCAAATACGCCAATCCACCCTGTTTTGTTATGCAAAGTACGGAAGCGGGGGCAATTGAACCCCACCCTTTTGCTATAACTACCCCCGATTACCGCTAGAGTTTGAAGACAACGGCTGTATATCAAGCTTCACTTTGAATGCACTTTGAAAGGTTGCACCTCATATGAGCGATCAATTCCCAGTCCTCCCTGAAGAGTTCCAGCCCGGCGACGGCCGCTTTGGCTGCGGTCCATCGAAGGTTCGCCCGGCGCAGATTCAGGCAATCGTTGACGGCGGTACCTCTATCATGGGTACCTCCCACCGTCAGCCGGCAGTGAAGAACGTTGTTGGTGAGGTTCGCGAGGGGCTGGCTGAGCTCTTCCAGCTTCCGGAAGGCTACGAGATTGTCCTGTCCCTCGGCGGCGCAACCGCTTTCTGGGATGCTGCCACCTTTGGGCTCATCGAGAAGAAGTCCGCTCACCTGACTTACGGTGAGTTCTCCTCCAAGTTCGCCAAGGCCTCCAAGATGGCTCCGTGGCTCGACGCTCCGCAGATCATCGAAGCAGAGCCGGGTTCCGCACCTGAGGTTGTCGCTGGCGAAGAGGGCGTTGACCTTATTGGTTGGGCTCACAACGAGACCTCGACCGGCACCATGGTTCCGGTCACCCGCCCGGCAGGCTCCGAGGGCCAGCTCGTGGCTATCGACGCCACCTCCGGCGCCGGCGGCCTCCCGGTCGACATGTCCCAGGCTGACGTCTACTACTTCTCCCCGCAGAAGTGCTTCGCTTCTGACGGCGGCATCTGGTTGGCTGCAATGTCTCCGGCTGCCATCGAGCGTATTGAGAAGATCAATTCTTCCGACCGTTTCATCCCGGCTTTCCTGAACCTGCAGACTGCCGTTGATAACTCCCGCAAGAACCAGACCTACAACACCCCGGCCGTCGGTACTTTGCTGATGCTGGCTGATCAGGTCAAGTGGATGAACGCCAACGGGGGCCTCGACGGCATGGTCGCTCGCACCACCGAGTCCTCCTCCCACCTCTACAACTGGGCTGAGAACCGCGCGGAGGCAACTCCGTTCGTCACCGATGCTGCGAAGCGCTCGCTGGTCGTCGGCACCATCGACTTCGAGGACAACATCGACGCCGCACAGATCGCCAAGGTTCTGCGCGCCAACGGCATCCTCGACATCGAGCCGTACCGCAAGCTGGGCCGCAACCAGCTGCGCATCGGTATGTTCCCGGCCATCGACCCGGAGGACATCCGTCGTCTGACTGGCGCTATCGACTGGGTTCTGGACAACGGCTACGCTGCCAAGTAATAGCACGGCAGCTACCAGCATGACAGCTGCCAAGTAGCGGCATGGCCACTGCAAAGTAACGGCAAATTGGCCGCAAAGCAGTCTCCGTTTACCGGCCTCAGCCGCTTAACTCCCGCGCCACGCGCAAGGGCATTGCCCCAATTGTCCGTGACGCGGGAGTTTTGTCGTTTACCATGATTAGTGAGCATTACTTATAACGTCGACCAACAAGGAGGTTCTCGCATGAGGGAGCTGAAGCCAGTTCTGGACGGCGATGTGACCGATTCACTGATTCTCGTTCCCGCTGATATCACCGAGCAGGAACGACAGGAGGGACTTCGCTTCACGCTGCCTCTCGACGAGAACCTACGCACTTTCCTGGTCGAGCACTTCGAGCTCGCCGATGCCACCGGTTCCCCTGCTGCAGCTGATTCCGCATCGCTTGCCGACGGATCAAGCACCACCACCGCCACTGCCAGCGGTAGCTCTGGGGAGAGTGCTACCGCACAGAGCGGTTCCACCGACGGAAATTCCACTGGTGGCAGCACAGCGGACGCCACCACTGCAAGCGGAGACTCGGCCGAAGGCAGCGAGGCGGCCGACAACTCCGGTGCGTCAGGCGGGGCACCGAAAAAGACTCCAACGGCGCCGAAGCCAGTTCTGGAAGAGCCTCGCGTCGTTTTGTCGCCGCGCGAGATTCAGGATCGCATTCGCAGCGGCCAGACGGTCGAGGAGCTCATTGAGTACAGCGGCATGCAGCCGCGCAAGATTGAGTCCTTCGCCTACCCGGTGCTTGCGGAGCGCGCACGTATTGCGGAGCTCGGCAAGCAGTCGAAGCCACGTCGTATTGATGGCCCGGCCAAATTGTCCTTGTGGGAGATTCTCGCCACCGCTTTTGCCGCCCGTGGTCAAGAACTCGCCGATGCCTCGTGGGATGCCTACCGCGACCCGAGCGGACAGTGGATTGTGACGGTTACTTGGAATGTCGGCCACACCACCAACGTGGCCGAGTGGAGTTACCAGGCGGAGGGACTTTCCGCGCTCACCATTGCTCGCAATGAGCTGGCAGCAGAGCTGATTGACCCCGACTTTGCCCGCCGCAACCGAGACTTGGCTCCGCAGGCCAATCGGGCTGCTGATACCGCGGATACCTCTGAGATGCCAGCCGCATGGCAGTCTTCGGCGGAGCCGCAGCGAGGCCGCGGGGAGCAGGACGTTCCGTCGCAAAGCGACGCCGCCGACGACGATATTGACGAGGCGGAGTTCTTGCAGCACCCGGACGCGGAGCAGCCGAAGCGCAAGAAGAAGACTGTCATGCCGTCGTGGGAGGATGTGCTTCTCGGCGTACGTCCGAACGGCCCGAAGAAGTAGGAGTTTGCCTCGACAATGAGCTCCATGACCAGTGGCAACGCTTCTGATTTCGAATTCTCCGCGATTCGCCGCGGTGTAGTCACGATTTGGTTTATCAGCACCAATGACCCTGCTGCGACCTTGGAGACAGGTGTTCAGCATGACCGCGGTTTCGGGCGACGTTTCCTAGCTCTCTATGATTCGACGCTGCCGGTAACACCAATTGGTGATTTCCCGCTCAACCGCTCGGCGGAAACCGGTGACGGCGAATACTACATCGGTGGCTTTGAGGGCGTTGCCGTACTGCAGACGGTTCTCGATGATGTCTCGCAGCTGTCCAAGCTGTCGCCTCGTCTGCGCCAGGAGATTGCCGCCACGGACGTCTACGCGAGTGTGTCGAATAAATCCACGGGCTTCGGTGCCTTTGCGCATTGGCACGATGGTGAGCTCAAGCGCGCTTTCTCCGCTACTCGCTACCGCACACTGGAAGACATCGGTCTTCCCTGCCCCGCAGAGGGCAGCTTCTGGGCGGGCAAGCACCGCCCAATGCCCGACGCTTCCGAAGGTACGGCTTCACGTCCACGCGAAGGGGTCGGTTTGCCGTTCATTCCGGCAGAGCTTGCCGACGCCGTCATCACCGACTGGCTCGGATTCGACCCGCATTCGCCCGCTACAGATATCCCTGTTAGTGGTTTTGCGGTCGATGGCCGTCGTGCGGCTCCCGGAACTTCGTATTCGACGTCTCGTAGTCCGCGCGGGCTAATGGGTGAGCCGGGTTCCTCCGAGTCTGGCGCAGAGCTTGACCGCGCCTACGACGACTACGAGGTTCATAATGCAGAGCCGAACCGGGACTTTCTGGAGGAGCTCAGTCGCTTTGGGGCTAAGGCCAAGAACTTCGCTGGCCGCACCTGGCAGCGGGCGCGAGGCAAGTTCGGGAAATAGTTTCTACTGCCCTGCACGCTGCGACTGAACGCGCAGTCGCTCGTAGAACGCAATTGCTGCGGAGGTAGCCACATTCAGGCTGTCAGTTCCCGGTGACATGGGAATGCGGGCACGCACATCGGTGGCTGCCATCGCGTGCTCGGTAAGTCCCTGCCCCTCAGCGCCAACGAGAATCGCGACCTTGTCCGTGTCCATGGCATCCCACAGGTCCACCGTGCCCGCAGGGGTCATCGACACCACGCGGAAGCCCTGCTCTTTGAGTTGGTCCAGGCTTCGCTGCCAGGTGGTCGTAGTACCGGGCAGAGTCGCAAATGGGACTGTCAGCACATGCCCCATGGAAACACGCACGCTGCGGCGATACAGCGGATCGGCGCAGGCCGCTCCGAAGACAACCCCATCCACGCCCATACCCGCCGCGTTACGGAACAGAGCCCCGATGTTCTCGTGGTCCCCAACACCCTCCATCACAGCCAAGGTGGTGGCTCCACTCAGAACTTGGTCCACCGATAGCTCCGGCGCGCGGTCAGCGGTGGCCAGCAGGCCACGGTGAAGATCAAATCCGGCCGCTGCGGCCAGAACTTCGCGGTCGAGTTCAAACCAGGGCACAGTTTCCGCAATATCGGCCTCGCTCGCGGTCAGTCCGTCGGCAAGCAATGCGAGCTTCTGGCGAGTACCAAAGACTGCGCGGAGCGGAAAGCGTGAGCGCACTAACCGCGGCACAATGAGCGTGCCTTCGGCGATGACGAGGCCCTTCCCACCGGGCAGATCGGGGCGGGAATCGGACTTGTTGAGGTTGCGGATGTCATCGAGACGGCTGTCGGCGGGATCGTCGACGACGATGGGCGCAAAGCGTTCGAGGGATGTGGTGGTACTCATGGAAGCTCTTTAGCCGCCCAGCAGAGCGGTGAACGGATCGGCAGCGAAGTAGATAACGAACAGGCCGGAGACAATCCACATCAGCAGGTGTACGGACTTGGCACGACCCGAGAAGATAGCCATCGCAGCAAAGGTGATGAAACCGATGCCGATGCCATTTGCAATCGAGTAGGTAAACGGCATGGTGACAATAGTCAAAAATGCTGGCAGTGCGATGTCGAAACGGGTGAAATCAATCTCGGTGATCTGCCCGATCATCATGGCACCGACGATGACCAGCACAGGCGCGGCGGCCTCGATGGGCACGATTTCATAGAGCGGGGTGAAGAACATCGCCGCCAGAAAGAGGATGCCGGTGACAATGTTGGCAAGACCAGTGCGTGCACCATCGGCGATGCCCGCTGCGGAGTCCACAAAGACAGTGTTCGATGAGGAGCTGACTGCACCGCCGACGATGGCACCGGTGCCTTCGACAACCAGTGCGCGCTTCATGTCCGGCAGCACACCGTCTTCATCGACAAGTGCGGCCTGCTTGCCCAGACCAGTCATCGTGCCCATGGCATCGAAGAAGTTAGCCAGGACCAAAGTGAACAGCAGCATGGTGGCGCTGAGGGCACCGACGCGGGCAAAGGAGCCGAAAAGATCAACAGCTCCAACGAGGGACAAGTCCGGCATGCCGCCTACACGGTCCGGCAGAGTCGGCACCGCGAGATTCCAACCGGTCGGCACTGGCTTGCCATCAGCAAAGGAGGGGCCCGCATCCGTCAAGGCCTCGACTGCGAGCGCAATGATGGTATTCAGCACGATGCCGATAAACAGGCCGCCTGGAATATTGCGGACAACCATGATGCCGCAGATAATCAGCCCGAGGACGAACACGGCGGTCGGCCACGAGGCGATCTGACCATTGATGCCGAGCTGTACCGGAACAGTCGTGCCCGCGGCATCGGGAATACGGCGAACCAGGCCACCGTCGACCAGACCAATCATGGCGATGAATAGGCCGATGCCCACACTCATCGCGGCCTTCATATCGGACGGAATCGCGTGGAAGACAGCTGTTCGGAATCCGGTCAGCGCCAGCAGCACGATAATCACGCCGTCGAGCACGACCAGACCCATCGCTTCTTCCCAGGCCAGCCCCTCGTTAGCAACGAATGTCACGGCAACCAAGGTGTTGATGCCCAGGCCCGTCGCAATGCCGAAGGGGTACTTGGCAAAGAGACCAAAAGTAATGGTCATGACGCCCGCGGCGAGCGCGGTGACAGCGGCGACCTGCGGTATTCCCAGGCTATTGCCGTTGACATCCTCGATATTGCCGAGGATCAGCGGGTTGAGCAGAATGATGTAGGCCATCGCGAAGAAGGTCACTACGCCACCGCGAATCTCGGTTACGGTCGTCGAACCGCGCTCCGTGATGTGAAAATAGCGGTCCACTGCCGAAAGATGGTTCCCCGACCGTGCAGGCTTGGAGTCCTTCGCCTCATCTGAGGATGTTGCAGAGGTGGACGTACCTTTGTCCATTTTTTATGCCTCTCTAGAGTCTCTTTTTATCCGTGTCACGTGTTTATCCGTGTCAGAGCGGAATTTTTGTGCTGAAAGCCGCCACAGTGCAGTCTCTGGGACCACAGCGGTGTTGAAACTGCGCCGTCTTCGTCATCGCGTTTGCCTGGGCGGGAAGCTACAGGTGCGAATCCTGGTAGGGTTCCGCCACCGGAGCGCCCTGCCCTGTAACTTCCGGGATCGCAGAGTGAGCACCGCAGCCGTGGTCAAAGCTTACGGCCGTGGCATCGAATGTCCATTCGTTGACGCACACGCCCCAGTTCTTACCGAGCGGCCCGGTCAACGGGACCATAAAGGCGCAGGTTCGGCAGCGGTGCAGTGCTTCCCGAGCAAAGTCGCTCTCTGGGCCGGTATCGCCCTCTTCCCAGCGCTGCTCGGTATCTTCTACACCACGGACCGACAGCGTGCGGGTCTGCAAGTCATCGCCGTCGAGTCGCTCATCTCCCACCGCAGCCGGCAACAGATCACGCGGACCGAGGTCACCGGGGCGCAACCGCTCCTCGTAGGGCACCCATTCAGGCGCCTGCAGCGCGGTTTCGCCAGGGACAAGAGCCACTTCACTGACCGTCGCCTGTTGAGTGCCCGGCGCGCACGCGACTACCACATGCCACTCCCAGCCCCTGTATCCGGGCAGGTCAGCTGCAAAACGATGCACCGCAACGCCCTCGCCTACGACGCTTACGCCGGTGTGCGCGCCGGCAGGCCCCTCCCCCAGCTCTTCAATCGCGGTGCGGGCAGTGTCGACCGCCTGGTGATTCATCACCTTCCCCCGTCGGCGGCTGTTTCGGGAACGTCGTCGATTTTCAGTCACGTTTCCTATCCTAGAGTGAAGCTATGGACAGATTCCCGTCGGGCGACGCAAAACCCGCCCGCCCCTTCCACTCATCACGCTTTACGACGGCCCGAGCTGCCATCCTCTCCGTGGCAACTGCCGCCCTATTGGCCGGTTGTGCGACTGAAACAGGTTCAGATAGCAATTCCTCAGGCGAGGCCCCAGCTAGTGGAGCTAGTGCGGGTTCGAACTCCGGCACCGCCCCAAGGTCGACTTCAGCTTCGGTTAACCCCTCCGAGCTGGTCGGTGCCGATAAGGTGCCGGGGCTCGGTGACGTTCCGACACTGAAACTGACCATCGAGCAGTCCTATCCCATCTCCGCTCCACCACTTCCCGCTGAGAAGAATGCCTCTGCGCCTTTTGTCCAGGGCCTTGAGTTCGAACCGGATGGCTCTTTGTTGATGGGAACCGGCCTCTACGGTGAGTCCCAGATTTACCGATTGCCGCAGTGGCTCGACAACTCTGCAGCCGAGCCGACCAACGTGGAAGATTTGCAGCCTGAACTCTTCGGCGAGGGAATCACGCGTCATGGAGATACCGTGTGGCAGCTGACGTGGAAGGAAGGACGCGCCATAGAACGCGACGCGGCTACTCTCAAGCAGCGTCGCGAGGTTCCCTTTGACGCCGAGGGCTGGGGCGCGTGCTCCTTCGATGACACCATCGTGACCTCCGATGGCAGTGGCACCCTCACTTTCCGCTCCCCTGATGCCCTTTCATCCCTGCGTCAACTGCCCGTCACTGCGGCAGGCACGGAGACAACGTGGCTCAACGAACTCGAGTGCGTCACTGTCGACACCGACGTAGATCCGGACGCAGCTCCGGACGAAGCACCGGACGAAGCACCAGACGAAGCACCGGCGGACACAAGCGATTCAAACAGCCAGAGCAACACAGACGGACCAACCTCCCCGCAATCGCACCGCGAGATTTGGGCCAACGTCTGGCAGAGTCCCTTCATCTACCGCATCAACCCGGAAGACGGAAAGGTCACAGGCATCGTCGATGCCACCGAGCTCTTCCGCGACCTGTACGCGCATCTCTCCCCGGCAGAGCAAAACAGTATTGATGTGCTCAACGGCATTGCGCTGATGCCGGATTCTTCCTCTACCTCGCCCGATGGAACCCGTCAGTTCCTGCTTACAGGGAAGAAATGGCCCACAGCCTACCGTGTTACCGTGAGTGAATAGCAGTATCTGGCCCGAGAACGGCTAGTGTGACTGAACGTAGCTTCAATTCCGTTACGAATGTCGGGAAGTGAGAGTTGATGGGATCGAGTAGGCGCCGCTGGCAACAGAATAGTAAGGCGTTCGTGGTTGTCGGCGCTATTGTCGTGGTGGGTCTTGTCGTCACCGGCATCGTCCTTGCTGTCAATAAGTGGGCCAACCAGGCAATCGACGACCCACACGCGCTGTCCATCGAGGTCAACCAGGACGGCGAAACCACAGAAGTTCTTCCCTACCGCGTCTGCGACCTCTTTGAGAAGAATGCCTGCACCACGACTGAGGCCAACGCCGCCAAGATTTCCCTGGGCGAGCAGGAGACAGCTGAGGTTAACGTCGGCTCCACTGTTGGCTCTAACTCTTGGACGCTGCAGCGCTTCTTCTCCGACGATGCGGTCAACTCCACCTCTCGCAAGGATCCGGGCGAAGCCACGACCGAGACCATCGCCGGCTCCGCAGCTGTTGCCGGCAAACGCACCCCGCTCGGGGTCGTGGAGGTTTCCACCGCGCTCATCGGAAAGAACTCCGAGGGCGAAGAGACGACCTACGGCATTACTTGGTCGATCGTCAACGAATCGTCGTAAAGCACAGCAAAACGCCCGCTCACTGAGGTTTCCACCTGCGTGAGCGGGCGTTTTCACATCTTCTAACGACTTACGAGTCCAGCTCGCGCGCGACTGCACGCAGGACTTCAGCCATCTGGTGGCCGTCCTTACGCTCCGGGTAACGCCCGGCGCGCAGGTCACGCTGCACCGTCGACTCCAGCATGGAAATCATGTCCGAAATCATGCCGTTGAGATCGCTGGGGCTGTACTTCTTCGCTTGACGACGGACACCTGCGCCCCCGCCTGCCCCGCCACGGCGGTGACGGGCACCGCGCGGTCCCTCGTCGAGCACCTTGATTCGCAGGGCCTGCGGGCCTGGGCGGCCGTCAGCGTAGTCGTACTCCAGGCGCTGACCAGTTACAAGCTCTTCCACGCCTTTCGGCAGCACGTTCTTGCCGATGTAGACATCTTCACCGTCCGGATTCGACACGAAGCCAAAACCGCGGTCCTTGTCGTACCACCTGACCTTACCGATGGGCACTTTCCACCTAACCTTCCCGTGCCCTACGACTGGGGGCACTCAACCTCGTTCCCCTTGCGCAGTGGTGACTGCCCTTCGGGGGTCTTCGGATCGGAGATGCAATTCTTCCGCACTTGCCACTGTCCTCGCACGCACAGACAGCCAGAGTTAGAGGCTCGCTCGAGGCGAGCTTAGCCAGACAGGACCGCGAGGATATGCCGGGCCGGGCGCTGTCTTAATGCTGTTCCTTTAATTAAGGTGCGACCAAAACAGGACGCACTCCAACCGGGAACACATAATTTATTACTGCTTACTAGTGCGAAGTGGCGGCAGCGGTAGCGGCGTGCATGAGCACGCCACCTCCGATTACCTAAAGAACTCAATTATACCCATAGATGGGGACATAAAGGGAAGATGGATTTGCGTGAAGTGAGCACGCTCGCGGATTGACGCACAGATCCCGCAACTAACTGCCAGCGTTCGTTCTTTATGGCTATCTCTTATGACCTCTTTTCAAGTGCCGGAGACGCGCAAAAACAAGAAAAATAACAAGACGATAACGTGAGCTTTATCACATTATAGAGTCTTAACTTACACACCACCAATAACAGTCGCGTCCACTACCTGCGGTTTCACCTACTTTTATGCATATCTCGCACCTGCGCTCAAAATTAAGAATCCGGCGATTCGCGTGACTATTTCGTTACCAACCGCTACGGTGTGCAATCGACGCGTTTAACGGACGAAGTCGCATAGATCGCCTTCATCTCACTCCAGTGCGATGACATCGGCCCGTTACCAACAACGTGAAGAACTTTCCATAAGAGTGAGATGGGGTTGCATTAGCCCCACTGGCGCCACAAAGAAAATCGACGAAAAGGAAATTTTCATATGGCTCGCCACGCAGCTAAGACCAACACCTTCGCTTCCACTTCGGCAAAGGTTGCACTGACCGGCGCAATCCTCGGTGCCGGTGCCGCTATCTTCGCACCGACCGCTTCTGCAGCTCCGGACTCCGACTGGGATCGCCTGGCACAGTGTGAGTCCGGTGGCAACTGGCACATCAACACCGGAAACGGCTACTACGGCGGCCTGCAGTTCTCCGCAAGCACCTGGAACGCTTTCGGTGGTAACGAGTTCGCTTCGACCGCTGATCAGGCTTCCCGCGAGGAGCAAATCTACGTTGCTGAGAAGGTTCTGGCTCAGCAGGGTTGGGGCGCATGGCCGGCTTGCTCCGCAAGCCTGGGTCTCTCCTCCGGCCCGACCGATCGCCCGCACCCGAGCCAGGGCGCCGCTCCTGTTCGCGCACAGGCCGCTCCGGCAGCTGCTGCTTCCGACTCCAAGACCGACCTGATCCAGCAGTTCGCTGACCGCCTCTCCAACGTCGACAGCCTGTCCGACGCTCAGGCACTCATCGCTGAGTTCCGTGCACTGACCGGCCAGATTGAGCTTCCGCAGGAACTGGTCGCAGCCATTCCGTTCGACCTGTCGAAGCTGCAGGGCCTGATCTAAGGCTTTCGAGCTAGCCAGCTCATCACAGTAGCCCCGAAGGTAATCCACCTTCGGGGCTACTGTTTGTCTTCAGCAGGTTGGCGGTACCGGCCCAATGTAAGTTACTGCCTGCGTGAGTTACTGCCTGCGTTTATGGCTGGCGACCGCGTGCCAACGCGAGTTAGTGACTGCGTTTATGTCAAAAATGAGCCGAAAAATGGCTGGTAGGTTCATGCGGTGAATGCATCACCAC